>NZ_FPBI01000001.1:0-581357 GCF_900116595.1 Mesorhizobium sp. YR577
CTTCGAGATGGACGATCCGACAACCGGATGCCAGGTGGGCTGCTACCCACCCGGCAATCCAGTCTATACCGCAACTCAAACATCCAAGAGGTGGCGCGCGTAGCGCGACGGAGTGGGGGTCTGCTGCACCATATGCGAGTGCCCTGCTCACAACAGGCACCGCGACCCATGAAAAAGGCCCGCGACGTGATCGCGGGCCTTCTTCATTTCGATGGTTGCGTCGAACCGTGCCGTCAGGCAGCCAGATCGCGCAGAACGTATTGCAGGATGCCGCCGTTCTTGAAGTAGTCGAGCTCGTCCAGCGTATCGATGCGGCAGAGGATCGGCACGTTCTTGACCGTTCCGTCGCCGTAAGTGACCTTGGCGATCATCTTCTGGCGCGGCTTAATGTCTTCAAGACCATCGATGGTCACCGTTTCGTCGCCCTTGAGGCCGAGCGAGGCCCAGGAGGTGCCTTCCTCGAAGACGAAGGGGATGACGCCCATGCCGACCAGGTTCGAGCGGTGGATGCGCTCGAAGGACTGGGCAATCACGGCGCGCACGCCGAGCAGGTTGGTGCCCTTGGCCGCCCAGTCGCGCGAGGAGCCGTTGCCGTATTCGATGCCGGCGAAGATCACCAGCGGCACGCCTTCCTGACGGTACTCCATCGCCGCGTCGTAGATCGGCAGCTCTTCCTTGGACGGGTAGTGGATGGTGTAGCCGCCTTCGCGTCCGTTTTCGCCGAGCATGTGGTTGCGGATGCGGATGTTGGCGAAGGTGCCGCGCATCATCACCTCATGGTTGCCGCGGCGCGTGCCGTACTGGTTGAAGTCGGCAACGCCGACGCCGTGGTCAGTAAGGTACTTGCCGGCGGGCGAGGCCGCCTTGATCGAACCGGCCGGCGAGATGTGGTCGGTGGTGATCTTGTCGCCGAACAGGCCGAGCACGCGGGCGCCCTCGATCTTGCCGATGGCTTTCGGGCGAGCACCCATGCCGACGAAGTAAGGCGGGTTCTGCACATAGGTCGAGCCGTCGTCCCAGGTGTAGGTCTGGCCGCTCGGTGCCTGCACCTTCTGCCAGTTCTCGTCGCCCTTGAAGACGTCGGCATATTTGCGGGCGAACAGCTCGCGGGTGACGTTCTTCTCGATGAACTCCTGGATCTCGGCCGAGCTCGGCCAGATATCCCTCAGGAACACCGGGTTGCCGTCGCGGTCCTCGCCGATCGGCTCGGTGGTGAGGTCCTTGGTGACGGTGCCGGCCAGCGCATGGGCAACGACCAGCGGTGGCGAGGCGAGGTAGTTCGCCTGCACGTCCGGCGAGACGCGGCCTTCGAAGTTGCGGTTGCCGGACAGAACGGCAGCGCCGATCAGGCCCTTGTCGTTGATGGTCTTGGAGATCGGCGCCGGCAGCGGGCCGGAATTGCCGATGCAGGTGGTGCAGCCGAAGCCGACAAGGTTGAAGCCGATCTGGTCGAGTTCTTTCTGCAGGCCCGACTTTTCGAGATATTCGGCGACAACCTGCGAACCGGGCGCGAGCGAGGTCTTGACCCACGGCTTCTGCTTGAGGCCGAGGCGGTTGGCGTTGCGGGCCAGAAGGCCGGCGCCGATCAGCACGCTCGGGTTCGAGGTGTTGGTGCAGGACGTGATCGCCGCGATGACGACATCGCCATGGCCGAGATCATAGTCGGTGCCTTCGACGGCGTAGCGCTTGTTCTGGTCGACGGTCTTCTTGTACTCGGTCTCGAGCGACTTGGCGAAGCCGGCGGCGATGCCTTCGAGTGGGATGCGGCCCTCGGGACGCTTCGGGCCGGCCATGGACGGGACGACTTCACCCAGGTCGAGCTCGAGCAGGTCGGTGAAGACCGGATCGGCCGAGCCGTTGTCGCGCCACATGCCCTGCGCCTTGGAATATTCCTCGACCAGCGCGATACGGTTTTCGGTGCGGCCGGACGTGTTGAGGTAGCGGATCGTCTCGGCGTCGACCGGGAAGAAGCCGCAGGTCGCGCCATATTCCGGCGCCATGTTGCCGATGGTGGCGCGGTCGGCCAGCGTCATGTTGGATAGGCCGGGGCCGAAGAACTCGACGAACTTGCCAACGACGCCCTTCTTGCGCAGCATCTGGGTGACGGTGAGCACGAGGTCGGTGGCGGTGACGCCCTCCTTGAGCTTGCCGGTGAGGCGGAAGCCGATGACTTCCGGCAGGAGCATGGAAACCGGCTGGCCGAGCATGGCAGCCTCGGCCTCGATGCCGCCGACGCCCCAGCCGAGAACGCCGAGGCCGTTGATCATGGTGGTGTGCGAATCAGTGCCGACGCAGGTGTCGGGATAGGCGGTCGTTTCGCCATCCTCGGCGTTGGTCCAGACGACCTGGCCGAGATATTCGAGATTGACCTGATGGCAGATGCCGGTGCCGGGCGGAACGACGCGGAAGTTGCGGAACGCCTGCTGGCCCCACTTCAGGAACTTGTAGCGCTCCTGGTTGCGCTCATATTCGAGCTCGACATTGCGCGCGAAGGCGAGCGGGGTGCCGAATTCGTCGACGATGACGGAGTGGTCGATGACCAGATCGACCGGAACCAGCGGATTGATCTTCTGCGGGTCGCCGCCGAGATTGGCCATGGCATCGCGCATCGCTGCGAGGTCGACGACGGCGGGAACGCCGGTGAAATCCTGCATCAGCACGCGGGCCGGGCGGTAGGCGATCTCGACGCCGGCCGTGCCCTTGTCGACCAGCCAGCCGGCAACCGCCTGGATCGATTCCTTGGTGACGGAGCGGCCGTCCTCATTGCGCAGCAGGTTTTCCAGCAGCACTTTCATCGAATAGGGCAGCTGGGAAATGCCGGTCAGGCCGTTCTTCTCGGCCTCGGGCAGGCTGTAATATACATATTCGGCACCACCTGCGGTCAGGGTGCGGCGGCAATTGAAACTGTCTAGTGATTTGGACACGTGCGATCCATCCTTGTCTGTTCAGCCTGAAAGGGAACGGACTCCGATGGGCATGCAATCACGCGCAAAGGTGCGGGTACGGCCATTTCCGCTGTCCGGTCCCAAGCAACCCGAGCCGTTCAAGGCGGCGCGTGCGCTGGTTCGGCGCAAATTCATTTTACCGCACCGACCGCTGGTGTGGTTGGGTGGCATATAGAGAATTTTCTGGAATAGTTCTAGACCGGTTTTGGGCAAATTTGCTGCGACGCACATTGGCCGCTAGGAATATTCCGACCACGGGGGAGCAATGCGGCTGATTGCCGAAAATCTGAGCGGGCAACGCGGCGGCGAAACGGTCTTTTCGGGCGTGGCTTTTGCGCTCGGTGAGGGCGAAGGCCTGGTCGTGACCGGTCCGAACGGCGCCGGCAAGTCGACGCTGCTGCGCGTTGTCGCAGGCCTGTTGCCGGTGTCGGAGGGCGCGGTCAGGCTCGACGGCGGCGGCGAGGAATTCCCGTCGGTCGGCTCGGCCTGCCATTATCTCGGCCATGAGAATGCGATGAAGACGGCGCTGACGGTGACGGAGAATCTCGTCTTCTGGCAGGATTTTTTCGGGCGGGCGCATCTGTCGCCGATGGAAGCGCTGGAAATGGTCGGGCTGGAAACCATCGGCCACCTGCCCTTCGGCTATCTGTCGACCGGCCAGCGCCGGCGTGTGGCGATCGCCAAGCTGCTGGTCAGCCATCGCCCGGTGTGGTTGCTGGATGAGCCGACGGCGGGGTTGGACAAGGCCTCGGAAGTGCAGTTTTCGGAACTGATGAGAGTTCATCTGGAAGACGGCGGGATGATTGTGGCGGCGACGCATTTGCCGCTGGGGCTTGAGGGGGTGCAGGCGTTGAGGATGGGGGACGCCACCTGATGCTGGCCCTCTACCTCCGCGATGTCAGGCTGGGCGTCCGCGCCGGCGGCGGGGCGCTGACGGGGGTGCTGTTCTTTCTGGCCGTCATCGCGACGATCCCCTTCGGCGTCGGGCCGGATCTTAATTTGCTGGCCCGCATTGGCCCGGCGATCCTGTGGATCGGAGCGCTCCTTGCCTCGCTGCTCGGCCTCGACCGGCTGTTCCAGGCCGACCGCGAGGATGGTTCGCTCGACCTGCTGATCCTCGCCAACGACCGGCATCTGCTGGCCTTCACCGTCTTCGTCAAATGCCTGGCGCACTGGACCGCCAGCGTGCTGCCGCTGGTGATCGCCGCCCCGCTGCTCGGCTTGTTCATGAACATGGAGCCGCTGGGGATAGGCGCGGCGGCGTTGACGCTGCTCGTCGGCACGCCGGCCATCACCTTCATTGGTGCTGCCGGTGCCGCCGTTGCCGTGGCGCTGCCGCGCGGCGGGCTGCTCGTCTCGGTGCTGGTGCTGCCGCTGGTCATTCCCGTGCTGATCTTCGGTGTTTCGGCGAGCTATGGCGCGGTCGCCGAGCCGGACCCGTTCCTGCCGCCATTTTTGATCCTATGCGCGCTGACGCTGTTTCTGGCCGTCATCGGCCCGGTCGCGGCGGCGCTGGCGCTGCGCTGGGGCGCGGATTGAACCCCATCACGATCCGGTCATCGCGCATTCGTCGCACTTTAGGTCGATTGCGGCAAAGCGGCAGCGCGGCTATGTAACGGCGATGAGCCAGCAGCGCCCATATGTTTTCGCGATATTGCCCATGCGCCCGGCTGCCCTCCGGCATCGGAGGCGGTCATGAGCGTGCATGACATGTATGTTTCGGCGGCCTACGGCATCTCGGCGCTGGTGATCGCCGGGCTCGTGTTCTGGATCATTGCCGACCAGCGCGCGCGTCAGCGCGAGATGGCCGAGCTCGAGGCGAGCGGCGCAAGGCGGCGCTCCGACCGCGCCGGTAAAGCGAAATGACGCTGCAAGCCGAACCGCAAAAGCCGCGCCGCAAGCTGCTGGCGCTTCTGCCGCTGGTGATTTTCCTGCTGCTCGCCGGCATCTTCCTGATGCAGCTTCTGTCGGGGCGCGACGTTGCGGTGGTGCCTTCGGCCCTGATCGGCGAGACGGCGCCCGAAACGAAACTGCCCCCGTTGGAAGGCGTTTCGCTACCGGGTCTCGAATCGAGCGCCTTTGCCGGCAAGGTCACGCTGGTGAATGTCTTCGCCTCCTGGTGCGCACCGTGCCGGGAAGAGCATCCGGTGCTGATGGCGCTGTCTCAGGACAAGCGCTTTTCCATCGCCGGACTGAACTACAAGGACAAGTCTGAAAACGCCCGTCGCTTTCTCGGCGATCTCGGCAACCCCTACAGCGCCATCGGCACCGATGACGCCGGCCGCACGGCTATCGACTGGGGTGTCTATGGCGTTCCCGAAACCTTCGTCATCGGCAAGGACGGCAAGATCGCCTTCAAGCATACCGGTCCGATCACGGTGCAATCGGCGCAGACGGTGCTTTTGCCGGAAATCGAGAAGGCGCTGGCGGCGCCGGTTCGGTAGAACCGAAGATTCCCCCTCTTCGCCCCGGCGAAGCCGAGACGGAGAGGGGTCTTGGCGAGGGTGAAGTTGACGAACTCACCACAACCATAGCGTTTGACATAAGCCATTGATGTCTTAACCTCCCCTGCAACAGGGCCGGCCAACGGCTCGCAACAAGGGGGGAGTCAAAATGCAGGACAGTTCCGCGCTCGCAATCTTTCTGCCGCTGGCGCTTGGCGTCATCATGCTTGGCCTTGGGCTGTCGCTGACGGTCGCCGATTTCCGCAATGTTCTGAAGCATCCCAAGGCGGTGCTGGTGGCGTTGCTGTGCCAGATCGTGATCCTGCCGATTGCCTGTCTCGGCCTGATCTATGCGTTCGGCCTGTCGCCGGCACTGGCCGTCGGCATGATGCTCTTGGCGGCAAGCCCGGGCGGCACTTCGGCCAATCTCTACAGCCATCTGGCCGGCGGCGACGTTGCGCTCAATATCACGCTGACGGCGATCAATTCGGCGCTGGCGCTGTTCACCCTGCCGCTCATCGTCAACTTTTCGCTGATCCAGTTTTTTGGCGAGGGCAAGGTCATTCCGCTGCAATTCTCCAAGGTCATGCAGGTGTTCGTCATCGTGCTCGGGCCGGTGCTGATCGGCATGTGGCTGCGCCGCAGATTTCCGGGCCTTGCCGCCCGGCTGGAAAAGCCGGTGAAAATCCTGTCGGCGGTGTTCCTGTTCGCGGTCGTGCTGGTCGCGCTTATCCAGGAATGGGACACGCTGGTGACCTGGGCGCCGGTGGTCGGGCTGGCGACGCTCGCCTTCAACCTGATCAGCCTCGCCGTCGGCTATTTCGGGCCGCGCCTGGCGGGCATCGACAGGCGTCAGGCAACCGCGATCGGCATGGAGATCGGCATTCACAACGGCACGCTGGCGATCGCCATCGCGCTTAGTCCAGTGCTGCTCAACAATGCGACCATGGCCATTCCGGCCGCCATCTACGGCTTGATCGCCTTCATAACCGCTGCCATCTTCGGTGCCTGGCTGAAGCGCAAGCATGCAGTGCCGGTGACGACCGCCGGCTGAAAGGCGGACATGAAGGAAGCGGCGATCCGGGAGCATTTCGTCCACCAGGCCGCCGCCTGCGATGCGCTCGGCTCGCCCTTCACGGCAAGGCTCTGCCGCGCGCTGGCGGCGAGCCTCGATCGCGGCACCAAGACCGGCGCGCGCGTGCTCGACTGGCCCGGTCATACGCGAGAAGACGCGCTGGCGTTGCGGCTATGCGGCGGGCTGCATGCGCTGGTGCTGTCGGGGGCGGATGGCCGGCTCGCTGCAATCTATCCGCCCAACGATGTCGACGAGGCGGCAATTGCGGCTGCGCTGCCGGAAGCGATTTTTCGCAATGACGACCGGCTGCTGGCGGCACTGGCAAGTGCACCGCAGACCAATGAGATCGCGCGCTCCGGCCTGCTTTTGCCGGGGTTCCTGACGATCGCCCGCGAAATCGGCCTGCCGCTGGCGCTTCATGAGATAGGATCGAGTGCTGCGCTCAATCTCCTGTTCGACCGGTTCCACTATCGCTATGGCGATGTCGAGTGGGGCGATCCGGCCTCGCCGGTGCGGCTCGCGCCGGACATGCGCGGAAAGCCGGTGCCGCTTGATGGGGCGCTGAAGGTCGTGTCGCGCAATGGCAGCGACATCGCGCCCGTCGATATCGGCATCGATGCCGACCGGCTGCGCCTGCGCTCCTATATCTGGGCCGACCAGACGGCACGGCTGGAGCGGATCGATGCGGCGATTTCGGTTGCCGGAACAACGCCGTTTTCGCTGGAAAAGGCCGATGCGGCCGATTTCGTGAAAGCCAGACTGGCATCAAGGCGGTCGGGAGAAACCTTCGTACTGTTTCACTCGATCATGTGGCAATACATGCCCGACGCGACGAAGGCGGCGATCGTCGCGGAGCTTGCCGCAGCGGGCAACGCCGCCACACCTGATGCACCAATCGCGTGGCTGCGCATGGAGCCTGTGAGTACGGCCGACAAATATGCGACGCTGAGCCTGACGTTATGGCCGGGCGGCGAGACGAGGCATCTTGCGCACTGCGATTATCATGGCCGCTGGATCGCGTGGAACTGAAAAACCCCGCCGGCCATATGGCGCAACGGGGTTTTTCAGGTTGCCTTGACGGTCGGCGTGAGACGGTTCAGCCGTAGACTTCCTGATAGGCGTGATGAAGCATTTCGCTGCGGTTGGCGCTGATGTCGGCGAGGTCGCGCGGCGTCAGGCTCTGGATTTCGGCGACGAGGCTGTTGTAGCGGCGACGCTTGGCGATTCTGGACTTGGCATTGTTGATGAATGAGGTGATCATGGAGTGGTCCCCTTTCGGACTGCCGCGTTCAGCGGCGTTAGGTTGTTCCTCCCTGATGGACTATAGATTGGCACGAATATGTTGCATTGCAACATTCAGTGTTGCATCGCACCAATGCAATGGTTGCATGCCTGGTTAACAGGTGCTTGCCGGTTGAAAGCCCTGTGACGGCAGATTTTACTTTTCACCGTTGCGGCGAATGAAAGCCTGGAATTCTGCGAGGGTGGTGCGCATTGTGGCGCGCGTTTCCGGTCGTTGCAGCATGGGGTCGAACTCTTCCGGCTTCCTGCCCAGCAGGGCGACTTCCAGCTCGGCGCCGTCGAACAGATCGAAGGACATGGTCTTCATGATTTCGCGCAAGGCCGCCCGCGCAAACAGCGAGCGCGGCGAGGCGTGGGCGAGCATGGCCGGCTTGCCGACAGCGGCCTCGCCGGAAACCAGCCAGTCGAGCGCGTTCTTCAGGCCGCCGGGAACGCCATGGGCATATTCCGGGCAGGCAACGATGATGCCGTCGGCGCCGGCGACCGCCTCGATCAGGCGCCTTGCCTCGGGCGGCGTGCTGTCGCCTTCCTCGTCCGGGTTGAAAATAGGCAGTGCGCCGACGCCGTCGTAAATCGCTATTTGGCAATCCGGCGGTGCGTTGTCGCGCAACGCTCGCAGCAGTGCGCTATTGCCGGAGCCGGCGCGCAGGCTGCCTGAGATGCCGAGGATGCGCATCAGGCCGGCCGCTCACCACATGGACTTCTTGTAGCTCTCGTCGAGCCACTTGTCGGTGGCATCGGCGCTGTCGGCGAGCGCGAGCTGGTCGCGCAGGATCTGGCCCAGCGTCGGCAGGGTGGCGCGGTCGTGCCAGCTTTCGGGCTTCCACAGTTCGGAGCGCATGAAGGCCTTGGCGCAGTGCATGTAGACCGCCTTGATCGAGACGACCATGACGCTGATCGGCGGCCTGCCATCGACGGCCAGCCGCTCGCGCAGCGTGTTGTCGGCGGTGATCCTGGCCGTGCCGTTGATGCGCAGCGTCTCGTTCATGTTGGGAATGAGAAACAGCAGGCCGACGGCGGGATTGCGGACGACATTTTCCAGCGTGTCGAGCCGGTTGTTGCCGGGGCGGTCGGGGATGGCGATGGTGGTGTCGTCGAGGATTTCGACGAAGCCGGGCTTGTCGCCCTTCGGCGTCACATCGGCATTGCCCTCGCCGTCAGACGAGCCGATCAGCACGAAGGGGCTCTTGCCGAGAAAACCCTTGGAATGGCCGTCGAGCGCGCGCAATTCCTTGCGCACCGCGCCGTCGCCGGGCGCCTTGTAGAGTTTTCTCAAATCCTCGCTGGTTTCGATGAACTCCATGACGCCCTTGCCCCCTTTGAAAAGATCTATTTCCTGATTCGGTCGTCCAGCGAATGCCGCATGATCAGCGGCATCTGGCTGAAAGTGAAGATAAGCGTGATCGGCATGATGCCCCAGACCTTGAAGGCGACCCATGTGTCAGTGGAGAAATTCCGCCAGACCACCTCGTTGACCACGGCCAGGAACAGGAAGAACAGGCCCCAGCGCAAGGTCAGCTTCCGCCAGCCCTCGGCGTCGAGCCTGAAGGCCGAATCGAAGACGTAGCCGAGCAGCGATTTGCCGAAGAAAAGCCCGCCCAGAAGCGTCACGCCGAACAGCGTGTTGATGATGGTCGGCTTCATCTTGATGAAGATGTCGTCCTGGAGCCAGAGCGTCAGCCCGCCGAAGATGAAAACGACGACGCCCGACACCAGCGGCATGATCGGCAATGTGCGCATCAGCAGCCATGAGGCGATCAGCGCGATCGCCGTGGCGATCATGAACAGGCCGGTTGCGACGAAGATCGGCCCGCCGAAATCGCCCAGCACCGGAAATCTTTCGACCAGCCACTCGCCGCGCGCATTGGCGAAGAAGAAGACCATCAGCGGCCCGAGCTCCAGCGCCAGCTTGAGCAGCGGGTTGACTTCTTTTTTCCGAGGGTCGGCGGGGTCGCGTTCGAAGACAGGTTCGTTCATTGGCTCTTTCTTACGCATGATCTTGTCCAAAAAGTCTGCAACTTTTTGGGATCGTGCTTCCTACGCTACTCCAGCGATCGCCTTGGCGAAATCGCTTGCGGAAAATGGTTCGAGGTCGTCGACCTGTTCGCCGACACCGATGAAATAGACCGGCAGCTTGTGCTTGGCTGCAATCGCGACAAGGATGCCGCCGCGCGCCGTGCCGTCCAGCTTGGTCATGACCAGACCGTTGACGCCGGCGACGTTGCGGAAGATCTCGACCTGGTTGAGGGCGTTCTGGCCGGTGGTGGCATCGACCGTCTGCAGCACCGTGTGCGGCGCTTCCGGGTCGTGCTTGTTGAGCACGCGGACGATCTTTTCCAGTTCCGCCATCAGCTCGGCCTTGTTCTGCAGGCGCCCGGCGGTGTCGATGATCAGCACGTCGGAGCCCGCCTCCTTCGCCTTCACGAAGGCGTCAAAGGCAAGGCCGGCAGCGTCGGCGCCAAGCTTCGAGGCGACGACCGGCGAATTGGTGCGTTCGCCCCAGATCTTCAGCTGCTCGATCGCTGCGGCGCGGAACGTGTCGCCCGCCGCCAGCATTACCGACAGGCCGCCGTCGGTCAGTTTTGCCGCGAGCTTGCCGATGGTGGTCGTCTTGCCGGTGCCATTGACGCCGACCACCAGAATGACGTGCGGCTTGTGCGACAGGTCGAGCTCCAGCGGCATCGCCACTGGCTTCAGCACCTTTTCAACCTCGATGGCCATGATGGCGCGGACTTCGGCGTCGGAGACATCCTTGCCGTAGCGGGTGGAAGCCAGCGCATCGGTGACACGCAGTGCGGTTTCCATGCCGAGATCGGCGCGGATCAGCACGTCCTCCAGTTCCTCCAGCGTCTCCTCGTCCAGCTTGCGCTTGGTGAAGACGCCGGCGATGCTGCCGGAAAGCTCCTTCGACGAGCGCGACAGGCCCTGCCGCAGACGCTGGAACCATGACAGCCTCGGCTCGGGCGCAGCTGGTGCGACCGGCTCGGCCTTCTGCTCGACCTTCTTGGTGACGGTGACCTTGCCGGGAGCGGGCGGTGGAGGTGGTGTCGGAAGAGGTGACGGCTCGGGTGCTATTTCATCGCGTAGAGGATCGGTCTCGATCGGCTCCAGCTGACGCAGCGGCGGCAGAATTTCGGCTGCGGGTGCTGCGAGTTCTTCCTCATTGAGGGAAGGGGACGCGACCTCCTCTCCCCCCTTGAGGGGGAGATGGTCCGAAGGACCAGAGGGGGTCGGTTCGACTGGGCTCGGCGATTCGGAAACAACCGGCGTTTCCGGTTCGGGCTCGTTGAAAGTTACCGTCGCGTCCGACGATCCGGGGACCCCACCCCGTTCGGCTTCGCCGACCGACTCGCCGGGGCGAGCCACGGGTCTCGCCCGTCCTTCGGACCCCCTCAAGGGGGAGGGGGACGTCGGCGCCGATTCGGCCGGTGACGGCGCAGGCGCAGGAATCTCTATGGGCGCAGGCGCGGGAACCGGCTCTGCCGGCTGCGGCGGCACTTCCTGCGGGGCAGGTTGTGGCTCGGGCGTTGGTTCTGCCGGGGGCGTTGGAACTTCGACCGGAGCCGGAGCAGGCTCGTCCGGCTGTGCGGGAACTTCTTCCGGCTCGGCAGGTGTTGGAGCCGGTGCCGGTTCTTCGGGGGCCGGAACGGTGGGTTCAGGCTCTACCGGAACTGGAGCGGGCGCTGGCTCCTCGGGTGCAGGCTCTTCAGGCGCGACCTCCTCTCCCCCCTTGAGGGGGAGATGGTCCGAAGGACCAGAGGGGGTCGGTTCGACGGGACTCGGTGTTTCTGCGACAACAGATTTCTCTGTCGCGTCCGACGATCCAACGACCCCACCCCGCTCGATTTCATCGATCGACTCGCCGGGGCGAGCCACGGGTCTCGCCCGCCCTTCGGGCCCCCTCAAGGGGGAGGGGGACGCCGGCGTTTCATCGGCTTCCTCTCGCCGTAGGAAATCGGGAAGCGCCGGACGCTCGGTGAGGGTTTCTTCGGCGATAGGTGTTTCCGGCGCGGAGGCCGAAATTTCTTCAACAGGCGCGGGTGGGGCTTCGGCCTCAAGCGCTACAGATGCCGTTTCGGTCGGCTCGGAAGGTGCCGCCTCGGCTGGCGATACGGGAACTTCCGCCTCAGGTGCGGGAAGCGCTGCCTGCTCTTCTACCGGCTCGGGCTTGGCCTCTTCGGCCTGCTTGCGGCCAAAGGAGAAGACTTTCTTGATGAAGTCGAATGCCATGCTTTGCTTCTCAGGCCGCGCGGCGGGCGGCGGCAGCGGCGGTCAGCCGTGCGCCGTCATGGCCGGTGATGGTGGCGGCAAGGATTTCGCCGGGCTGGCCGCCGTCGATGGCCGCCAACGTGAAACCTTCAGTGCGGCCGAGGCCGTTGCGCTCTACCAGGAGCGACTGGTTCGTGCCGACGAGCTTGTCCAGATGACGCCTATATGCAGCTTCGCCGGCGGCGCGCAGGCGCGCGGCGCGCTCCTTGATGGCGCGGCCAGAAACCTGCGGCATGCGGGCGGCGGGCGTGCCCTCGCGCGGCGAATAGGGGAAGACGTGGAGATGGGTCAGGCCGCATTCCTCGACGATCTTTTCCGAATTCGCGAACATGTCTTCGGTCTCGGTCGGGAAGCCGGCGATGATGTCGGCGCCGAAGACGATGTCGGGGCGAAGTGCGCGCACATCGGCGCAGAAGCGGATCGAATCGTCGCGCAGATGGCGGCGCTTCATGCGCTTCAGGATCATGTCGTCACCCGATTGCAGCGACAGGTGCAGATGCGGCATCAGCCGCTTTTCGGTGGCGATGGCGTCGAGAAGATCGTCGTCGGCCTCGATGGAATCAATGGATGAAAGCCGCAGCCGCTGCACGTCGGGAACCTGCGTAAGGATCGTCTTGACGAGCTTGCCGAGTTTTGGCGTGCCCGGCAGGTCGGCGCCGAAACTGGTCATGTCGACGCCGGTCAGCACGATCTCGGCATAGCCGTTGCCGGTCAGGCGCTTGATCTGCTCGACCACCGCGCCCATCGGCACGGAGCGGGAATTGCCGCGGCCATAGGGGATGATGCAGAAGGTGCAGCGATGGTCGCAGCCATTCTGCACCTGCACGAAAGCGCGCGCCCGGCCCTCGATGGCGTCGACCATGTGGGATGCCGTCTCGCGCACGCTCATGATGTCGTTGACGCGGGCCTTTTCGGTATCGTTGACGCCGAAGTCGGGCAGCGCGCGGTAATTATGGCGTTGAAGCTTTTCCTCGTTGCCAAGCACGAGGTCGACCTCGCCCATCGCGGTGAAGGCGGCAGGATCGGTCTGGGCGGCGCAGCCGGTGACGATGATGCGGGCGTCGGGATTTTCGCGCCGCGCCTTGCGGATCGACTGCTTGGCCTGGCGCACGGCCTCGGCGGTGACGGCGCAGGTGTTGAAGATAACAGCGCCGTTCTTGAGTTCGCCAAGACCGGCGGCCTCGGCCTCGCGGCGCATCACCTCGGATTCGTAGGTGTTCAGCCGGCAGCCGAATGTGACGACATCGACCGCCATCAGGCCGCGCCCTCGATCTCGCGCTGCCATGCGCCGGTGGCGGGATTGAAGTTGCCGGAAAATTCCCACTCCGCCGGGCCGGTCATGACGACATGATCGTCGGCGCGCCATTCGACCGTCAGCTGTCCGCCGCTCGGCACGGTGACCTCGACCTTGCGGCCGGTGCGGTTGGTGCGGGCGGCGCAAACGACTGCCGCGCAGGTGGCCGAACCGCAGGCCAGCGTCAGGCCGGCACCGCGCTCCCAGGTGCGCAGGTTCAGCGTTTCGCGCGAGGTGACCTGCGCAATGGAGATGTTGGCGCGCTCGGGGAAGATCGGATGGTTTTCAAGCAGCGGGCCGAAACGGTCGAGCTCATAGGACCAGACATCCTCGTCGACCCAGAAGATCGCATGCGGATTGCCCATCGAGGCGACCGAAGGGGAATGCAGCACCGGCGCGTCGATCGGGCCGATCTGCAGTTCGATCATGCGGGTGTCGCGGAACTCCTCGGCCAGCGGGATATCCTGCCAGCCGAAGCGGGGAATGCCCATGTCGACCGAGATCAGGCCGTCGGCATGTTCCTCGGCGTTGAGAATGCCGGCGATGGTCTCGAAGGTGAAGACCTTCTGCCCGGTTTCGGCGGCAAGCGCCTGGACGACGCAGCGCATGCCGTTGCCGCAGGCCTGCGCCATGGTGCCGTCGGAATTGATGATCTCGATATAGTTGATCGTGCCCGGCGTGCGCGGATCATAGATGGCCATGATCTGGTCGAACTTGGTCGCCGGGTCGGCGTTCAGCGCAATGGCCGCAGCAGGCGTAATGCGGTCGGCACGGCTCCGCATGTCGGCAACGATGATCTCGTTGCCGAGCCCATTCATCTTGGCGAAAGGCGCGGTCATGCTCATTTCGGCCTATATGGCGGAAACGACGGCGAATTACCAGTGGAGAAGGGCGTGCCGCAATGGCAACGCCCCTCGTGGTGATCGGCCTGGCCGATGCTAGCTGTTGCGGGTCATCTCGAACAGGAACCAGACGCGGCGCTCGGCTTCGTCGATGAAGTTTTCGAGCAGGCTGGCTGTGGCGACGTCGTTTTCCTCGTCGCAGACGTCATGGGTGCTGCGCATGGAAGCGATCAGCGCCTCATTGTCCTGGCGCAGTTCGGCCAGCATGTCCTCGGGCGTCACGAAGTCGGCATCGTTGTCGGGAATGCGCTGGAGGCGGGCGATATGGCCGATCGAGCGCAGCGTGGTGCCGCCGAGCTTGCGGGCGCGTTCGGCGATCACGTCGGTCATGGCGAAGATCTGGTCGCCGTGCTCGTCCAGCAGCAGATGGTAGTCACGGAAATGCGGGCCACTCATATGCCAGTGGAAGTTCTTGGTCTTCAGGTAAATTGCGAAAACGTCGGCCAGAAGGGCATTCAGAGCCCCGGTGATGTCGCGTCGCGCATTGTCGCCGAGGCCGGTTGGCGTGGTGAGCGGGGCCTTGCGGTTCTTCTTGGCCTTGTCCGTATCCGGCATGATTAAGCTCCTGTGAGATTGTGCGTGCCTTGCAGAAATGCTGGCCATTAAACTCTGTTCCCTGCCAAGCGCTCAATCAAGCCCCGATGTCGGCTTTCGTAAGCACCAGCGGCACATCCCAGACTTCGCCGGCGAGCATGGCGCGGAATTTCTCGCGGGCAATGCCGTGGGTCTCCAACGCTTCATGCAGCTTGGCGCGGGGCTCGTCGATCGGCTCGTTGGTGAGCTGGAACGTGCCCCAGTGACAGCCGGCGGCGAAGGCGGCATTGGCAAGCAGCATGCCGCGCACGGCTTCGTCCGGGTTCTGGTGCTGCGGTTTCATGAACCAGCGCGGCTCATAGGCGCCGATCGGCAATATGGCGAAGCGGAAGCCGCCATGTTTTTCGGCAATCAGGCGGTAGTTTATGCCGTCGTGAAAGCCGGTGTCGCCGGCGAAATAGATCTTTCCGGCCGGCGTGCCGATGACGAAGCCCGCCCACAGCGCCATGCGACGGTCCTTGGCGCCGCGTGCCGACCAGTGATGGGCCGGCTCGATGTGGATGGAAATGCCTTCGAATTCGAAACTGTCGCCCCAGTCGCCGGTGACGACGCGCATTTCGGGCGCCCCGGCGCGGATGATGATGTCGTTGCCGAGCGGGGTGATGACCAGCGGGTCGTGGGCTGCCTGCAGGAGCTTCAGCGTCGCAACGTCGAGATGGTCGTAGTGATTGTGGCTGACAAGAACGACGTGGATCGGCGGCAGGTCTTCGAAGGCGATGCCGGGCGGGTTCACGCGCTTGGGGCCGGCGAAGGTGAATGGCGACACGCGCTCGGACCAGACAGGGTCCGTCAGTATGTTGAGCCCGGCGACCTGGATGAGCAGCGAGGCGTGGCCGACCATGGTGACGCGCAGATCGTCGCCGGCAATCTTTCGCGCCGGTTTTGCCTGGGCGAAGGGCGTCGGCCATAAGGCAGGCCATTTGGACCGGCCGCCGCCGAGCTGCCATTTCAGCAGCGCCGAAAAGCTGCCGGGCGGAGTGCCGTCAGGATTGAAGAAAATGCGGCCGTCGAAATGATCGCTTTCGGGGCCTTGGTAATATGGATTCGGTGTTTTCGGTTTCCTGGCCATCTGATGCTCAAGATAAAGGTGCAGGGGGCTGGTGCAAGCATTTGATGGCTGCAAGATCAAGCAGAGGCATCCCGGTTTGCTAATATAGAACCGGCAACCGAGGGAGAGTGCCGTGAAGAAGCGAACCAAGCAGCCCTGGATGGCGGCGGGCGACTTCGGCCGCTCGCTGCCGCGCGGCATCGGCGTCAATCTTCTCGTCCGCGAGATTGCGCCGATGGAGGATTTCTGCCGGGACGTGCTCGGTGCGCAGATCATCTATGCCGACGAGGATTTCGCTGCGGTCCAGCTTCTCGGGTCGGTGTTCATGCTGCATGCCGACCATTCCTATCTCGACAATCCGATGACGGGTGTCATTGCCGGCGTGGAGACGCGCGGTGCGGGACTGGAGATCAGGCTCTACGGTGCCGACCCCGATCGCATCGAGGTCATGGCACGCAAGCACGATCACATCGTGCTGGCCGGTTCGGTTGACAAGCCGCATGGCATTCGCGAATGCCATATCGTCGGGCCGGACGGCTATGTCTTCGTGCCGAGCCTGGCCATCGCTGGTTGATCCGGAATCTGCGATATTTTTGCAACATGGTGCGCCGCAAACCGTATTTTAACCATATGCGGTTGAAATCTGCCCATTATCGCCCTGTTTGTAGGGATGGTGAATTTTAGCGGGTGGCGGACCCGGGCTCCGACGGAGGTTTAGATGATTTTTTCGAGAACGGGCCTGTTGGCCGTATCGCTTCTGGCGCTGGCGGCAAGCGGGTGCCAGAGCGATCGCATGTCTTCGGTGGACACGCAGCCCGCGCCCCTTCCGGCTGCGCCGACGGGACGCGTGACCGGCGGCTCGCTGCCGCCTCCGGTTTCCCCCGGCACCACCGACCCGTCGCAGTTTCCGAGTGCCCCGGGTGCGAACACGCAGGTTGCCGGGCTTCCGCCCGCAGCCGCCCCGCAGCCCGACGCCAATGCGCCCGACCTTTCGGCCGGCAGCGTCGCCGGCGTCTGGAATGCCTCGGTTTCCGGCCAGAGCTGCCGCGTCGCCACCCCGCAGACCAAGTTCGGTCAGGGTTTCCGCGCCGGCCCGCTGCGTTGCCCGGCTCCGATCGACGGCGTGAAGTCGTGGAATGTCGCGGGCAAGCAGCTTACCCTCTATGATGAGAACGGCGGAACGCTGGCGCGCCTCTATTCTTCCGGCGCCTCGAAATTCGACGGCCAGACCGAGAGCGGCGTGCCGATCTCACTCAGCAGATAAGACGCAAGCCGCGTCTTTATTTCGGCGCGCGATCCTGTAAGAAAGCCCGCAGCTTTCGGGGATCGTGCCCGAAAAATCCGACCACGGATCTCCAGAGACATGATCAATGCATCTGCGTGACGGTATCCAGACGCGAGCTACCGTCCGGCAGCGTTACGACCATCTCGCCGAGACGGGCGCGCTGGAGCGCGACCCGGCGCAGGAAGTCATCGTCGGCGCACTTGACCGGCTGATCGACGAGCTTTGCTCAAAACGGCTGGCGCAGAAATCCAGCGCGCTCGGCTGGCTGTTCGGCAAGAAGCGCGAGAACCAGGCGCCCGTCAAAGGGCTCTACATCCATGGCGATGTCGGCCGTGGCAAGACCATGCTGATGGACATGTTCTTCGAGCTGGTGCCGGTGCGACGCAAGCGGCGCATCCATTTCAACGACTTCATGGCCGATGTGCAGGATCGCATCCAGAAGCACCGGCTCGCGCGCAAGAATGGCGAGACGAAGGAAGACGATCCGATCCCGCCGGTGGCGGCCGCCTTGGCCGACGAGGCCTGGGTGCTGTGTTTCGACGAGTTTTCCGTGACCGACATTGCCGACGCCATGATCCTGTCGCGGCTGTTTTCCGCACTTTTTGCGCAAGGCGTGGTGCTGGTCGCGACGTCGAACGTTGCGCCGGACGATCTCTACCGCGACGGGCTGAACCGGGCGCTTTTCCTGCCTTTCATCAGCATTCTCAAGCGTCATGCCGACGTCCTCGACCTCGATGCCGACAAGGATTACCGGCTCGAGAAGCTGAACCGCATGCCGGTCTATATGACGCCGCTGGGCGCTGAAACCGACCGGCAGATGGATGAAGCCTGGAAGGCGATGACCCATGGCGCGCCGGCGGAAGCTGCGTCGCTGACGGTGAAAGGCCGGCAGGTGGCGGTGCCGGTTGCTGCCGGCGATGCCGCGCGCTTCACCTTCGCCGAGCTGTGCGAGAAGCCGCATGGCGCGCGCGACTATCTGGCGATCACCGGGCGCTTTTCGACGATCTTCGTCGACCATGTGCCGGTGCTGGCGGAGAACCGGCGCAACGAGGCCAAGCGTTTTATTCTCTTCATAGATACGGTCTACGACCATCACGTCCGGCTGGTGGTCAGCGCCGAAGCGCCGCCGCAGGAGCTTTACGTCGGCAAGCGCGGCACGGAGGCCTTCGAGTTCGACCGCACCGCATCGCGGCTGATGGAGATGCAAAGCCGCGACTGGCTCGACGACTGGGCGGTGCGCCATGCGCCTGCGCAACCTCAGGAAGCCGGCAAATCTTTGACAGCCTGACGTCCATTTCGCGAAAACTTTGACGTTTACGTAACTCCATTTGTTTCTAACCGATTGAAATCCTTGAGGTCAAAATAATCGGTTGAATTTCAAGCCCTATGGGTCTAATTCCAACGGCGAAATTCTGGCTGCATAACCCTGATCCATCTGGCCTAAACGCTCTATCCACCGGCGCCATCGCGCCCGGTTACAGACAAAGGGAAAACATCCTCACATGGCACGCAACAAGATAGCCCTCATCGGTTCCGGCATGATTGGCGGCACGCTCGCCCATATGATCGGCCTCAAGGAACTCGGCGACGTCGTCCTCTTCGACATCGCGGAAGGCATTCCGCAGGGCAAGGGCCTCGATATCGCAGAATCCTCGCCGGTCGACGGTTTTGACGCGCGCTATACCGGCGTCAACGACTATGCCGGCATCGAGGGTGCGGATGTCTGCATCGTGACGGCCGGCGTGCCGCGCAAGCCCGGCATGAGCCGCGACGATCTGATCGGCATCAACCTCAAGGTGATGGAGCAGGTCGGCGCCGGCATCAAGAAATATGCCCCCAACGCTTTCGTCATCTGCATCACCAACCCGCTCGACGCCATGGTCTGGGCGCTGCAGAAGTTCTCCGGCCTGCCGAAGAGCCATGTCGTGGGCATGGCCGGCGTGCTCGACTCGGCCCGTTTCCGCTATTTCCTCGCCGATGAGTTCAAGGTCTCGGTCGAGGATGTCAGCGCCATGACGCTCGGCGGCCACGGCGACGACATGGTGCCGATGGTGCGCTATTCCACGGTTGCCGGCATTCCGCTGCCGGATCTCGTCAAGATGGGCTGGACCAGCCAGGAAAAGCTCGACGCCATCGTCGAGCGTACCCGCAAGGGCGGCGGCGAGATCGTCGGCCTGCTCAAGACCGGTTCGGCCTATTATGCGCCGGCTGCCTCGGCGATCGCCATGGCTGAAAGCTACCTCCGCGACAAGAAGCGCGTGCTGCCATGTGCTGCCTATCTCAGCGGCCAGTATGGCGTGAAAGACATGTATGTCGGCGTGCCGGTGGTGATCGGCGCCGGTGGCGTCGAGCGCATCATCGAGATCGACTTCAACAAGGCAGAAGAGAAGATGTTCGAGACGTCGGTCGCGGCCGTGAAGGGCCTTTGCGAGGCCTGCGTCGGCATTTCGCCCAATCTCGGCGGCAAGTGAGGATCGGCTCATGAACATTCATGAATATCAGGGCAAGGCGCTGCTGAAAGGCTTTGGCGCGCCGGTTGCCGAAGGCGTGGCGATCTTCAGCGCCGGTGAGGCCGAGGCTGCGGCCAAGAAGCTGCCCGGACCGCTCTACGTGGTGAAGAGCCAGATCCATGCCGGCGGCCGCGGCAAGGGCAAGTTCAAGGAACTGTCGGCGGACGCCAAGGGCGGCGTGCGGCTGGCGAAGTCGATCGAAGACGTCGTCGCCAATGCCAAGGAGATGCTCGGCAACACGCTGGTGACCAAGCAGACCGGCCCTGCCGGCAAGCAGGTCAACCGCCTCTATATCGAGGACGGCGCCGACATCGACCGCGAGCTCTATCTCTCGATCCTGGTCGACCGCACCGTCGGCCGCGTCGCCTTCGTGGTTTCGACCGAGGGCGGCATGGACATCGAAGCCGTGGCGCATGACACGCCGGAAAAGATCATCACTGTTGCGATCGATCCGGAAAAGGGCGTGACCGCCGAAGACCTCAAGGCGCTGAATGGCGCGCTGAAGCTTTCGGGCGAGGCGGCTGCGGACGGCGAGAAGCTGTTCCCGATCCTCTACAAGGCCTTTGTCGAGAAGGACATGAGCCTGCTCGAGGTCAACCCGCTGATCGTCATGACGAATGGCCGCCTGCGCGTGCTGGACGCCAAGGTGTCGTTCGACAACAACGCCCTGTTCCGCCATCCCGACGTGCTCGAACTGCGCGACACGACCGAAGAGGACGCGAAGGAGATCGAGGCGTCGAAATACGACCTTGCCTATGTCGCACTCGACGGCAATATCGGCTGCATGGTCAACGGCGCCGGCCTTGCCATGGCGACGATGGACATCATCAAGCTCTATGGCGCAGAGCCGGCGAACTTCCTCGATGTCGGCGGCGGCGCTTCCAAGGAGAAGGTCACCGCGGCGTTCAAGATCATCACCGCCGACCCGGCGGTCGAAGGCATCCTGATCAACATCTTCGGCGGCATCATGAAGTGCGATGTCATTGCCGAGGGCGTGATCGCGGCGGTCAAGGAAGTCGGCCTCAAGGTTCCGCTGGTGGTTCGCCTCGAAGGCACCAACGCCGAACTCGGCAAGAAGATCATCAATGAGAGCGGACTGAACGTCACCTCGGCTGACGATCTGGACGATGCGGCCAAGAAGATCGTCGCGGCGGTGAAGGGCTAGCTGATGAATACCGCGCAGTGGCCCCTCGAGCTCGTCTTCATCGCGCCTTTTGCGGTGATGTTCGTTGCTGTCTGGGGCACGAGACGCGGCAACCATCGCTTTCTTGCTGCCTTCGGAGCCGCGATTTCAATGGTGCTTGGCGGCGCGTTGCTGGTCTCGGGTGTGGATGCATCCTGTGCCATCAACGAGAGCGAGTGCATCGGCGCAACAGCGACGGCTTACCTGATTGGCTTGATTTGGCTGATAGCATTTGTGGTCAGCGTAGTTTTGATTTCACGTGCCAAGGCCGTGAATAATTTGAGATCGGAGTTCCGCAACTAATGTCCATTCTCATCGACAAGAACACCAAGATCCTGGTGCAGGGCCTGACCGGCAAGACCGGAACGTTCCACACCGAGCAGGCTTTGGCCTATCACGGCACCAAGATGGTCGGCGGCATCCATCCGAAGAAGGGTGGCGAGAGCTGGACCGGCGCCAAGGGCGAGACCCTGCCGATCTTCGCAAGCGTTGCCGAAGGCAAGGAAAAAACCGGCGCCAATGCCTCGGTCGTCTATGTGCCGCCGGCAGGTGCTGCAGAGGCGATCATCGAGGCGATCGAAGCGGAAATCCCGCTGATCGTCTGCATCACCGAAGGCATCCCGGTCGCGGATATGATCAAGGTCAAGGCGCGCCTCGACCGTTCGACGTCGCGGCTGATCGGCCCGAACTGCCCCGGCATCGTCACGCCCGACCAGTGCAAGATCGGCATCATGCCCGGCAACATCTTCCGCAAGGGCTCGGTCGGCGTTGTTTCGCGCTCCGGCACGCTTACATATGAGGCTGTGTTCCAGACGACGAATGCCGGGCTTGGCCAGTCGACTGCCGTCGGCATCGGCGGCGATCCGGTCAAGGGTACGGAATTCATCGACATGCTCGAAATGTTCCTGGCCGACGACGAGACCAAGTCGATCATCATGATCGGCGAGATCGGCGGTTCGGCCGAGGAAGACGCAGCGCAGTTCCTGATCGACGAGGCCAAGCGTGGCCGCAAGAAGCCGATGGCCGGCTTCATCGCCGGGCGCACTGCACCTGCCGGCCGCACCATGGGCCATGCAGGCGCTGTGATCTCCGGCGGCAAGGGCGGCGCGGAAGACAAGATCGCGGCGATGGAAGCGGCAGGCATTCGCGTGTCGCCGTCGCCGGCACGTCTCGGCACGACGCTGGTCGAGGCGATCAAGGGTTAAGGGAATAAGGGAGTAGCGAATAGTGAGTAGTGAAGAGTAGCGAACGGCAGAGACGTCCTTCTTCACTACTCTCTACTGACTACTCACCATTCCCTTTCGCAAAAGGAGACGGAGCCAAAACTCCGGATTGAGAAAATGGCACGACAAGATCAGGCCAACGACCAGTTTTCCCTCACCTCGTTCCTCTATGGCGGCAACGCCGATTATATCGACGCGCTTTATGCCGCCTATGAGGACGATCCTTCTTCGGTCGATCCGGAGTGGCAGGATTTCTTTGCTTCGCTGAAGGACGATGCCGGCGACATCAAGAAGAACGCCAAGGGCGCTTCCTGGTCGACGCCGAGCTGGCCGCTGCAGTCGAACGGCGAACTCGTCTCGGCGCTGGACGGCAATTGGGGCCTGGTCGAAAAGCAGATCGAGAAGAAGGTCAAGGACAAGGCCGTCGCCAATGGGGTGGCGCTTTCCGACATCGACATCCTGCAGGCGACGCGCGATTCCGTGCGCGCGATCATGATGATCCGCGCCTACCGCATGCGCGGCCATCTCCATGCCAATCTCGATCCGCTCGGCATCGCCAATCCGATCGAGGACTACAACGAGCTTTCGCCGGTCTCTTACGGCTTCACCGAGGCCGATTACGACCGCAAGATCTTCATCGACCATGTGCTCGGGCTCGAATATGCGAGCATCCGCGAGATGCTCGACATCCTGACGCGCACCTATTGCTCGACGCTCGGCGTCGAATTCATGCACATCTCCAACCCGGAGGAGAAGGCGTGGATCCAGGCCCGCATCGAGGGACCGGACAAGGGCATCGCGTTCACCGCCGAAGGCAAGAAGGCGATCATGCAGAAGCTGATCGAGGCCGAAGGCTTCGAGCAGTTCATCGACGTCAAGTACAAGGGCACCAAGCGCTTCGGCCTCGACGGCGGTGAATCGCTGATCCCGGCGCTGGAGCAGATCATGAAGCGCGGCGGCGCGCTCGGCATGAAGGACATCGTGCTCGGCATGGCCCACCGCGGCCGCCTCAACGTGCTTTCCCAGGTGATGGCCAAGCCGCACCGCGCCATCTTCCACGAATTCAAGGGGGGCTCCTACGCCCCCGACGACGTCGAAGGCTCGGGCGACGTGAAGTACCATCTCGGCGCATCGTCGGACCGCGAGTTCGACGGCAACAAGGTGCATCTGTCGCTGACGGCCAACCCGTCGCATCTGGAAATCGTCGACCCTGTGGTGATGGGCAAGGCCCGCGCCAAGCAGGACCAGCTCTACGGCCGCACGCCGCGCGACGAGATCGTGCCGCTGGAGGAACGCGCCAAGGTGTTGCCGCTGCTGCTGCACGGCGATGCGGCCTTTGCCGGCCAGGGCGTGATTGCCGAAATCCTCGGCCTGTCGGGCCTGCGCGGCCACCGCGTTGCCGGCACGCTGCATTTCATCATCAACAACCAGATCGGCTTTACGACGAACCCGCGCTTCTCGCGTTCGTCGCCCTATCCGTCTGACGTCGCCAAGATGATCGAGGCGCCGATCTTCCATGTGAACGGCGATGATCCGGAAGCGGTTGTCTATGCCGCCAAGGTGGCGATCGAATTCCGCATGAAGTTCCACAAGCCGGTGGTGGTGGACATGTTCTGCTATCGCCGCTTCGGCCACAATGAGGGCGACGAGCCGGCATTCACGCAGCCGATCATGTATCGCAACATCCGCACCCACAAGACGACGGTGCAGATCTATGGCGACAAGCTGATTGCCGAAGGCCATATCAGCCAGGAAGAGTTCGACAAGATGAAGGCCGACTGGCGCGCCCATCTCGAATCCGAGTGGGAAGTCGGCCAGCATTACAAGCCCAATAAGGCCGACTGGCTGGACGGCGCATGGTCGGGCCTGCGCACGGCCGACAATGAGGACGAGCAGCGGCGCGGCAAGACGGCAATGCCGGTCAAGACGCTGAAGGAAATCGGCAAGAAGCTGACCGAGGTGCCGCAGGGCTTCGAGGCGCACAAGACCATCCAGCGCTTCCTCGAAACGCGGCGCAAGATGATCGATTCGGGTGAAGGCATCGACTGGTCGACGGCGGAGGCGCTGGCCTTCGGCTCGATCCTGCTCGACGGCAATCCGATCCGGCTTTCCGGCCAGGATTCGGAGCGCGGCACGTTTTCACAGCGCCATTCCGTCCTCTACGACCAGAAGGACGAAAACCGCTACATCCCGCTCAACAACCTCTCGGCTGCCCAGGCGAATTTCGAAGTCATCAACTCGATGCTTTCGGAAGAGGCCGTGCTTGGTTTCGAATATGGCTACTCGCTGGCCGAGCCCAAGGCGCTGACGCTGTGGGAAGCGCAGTTCGGCGACTTCGCCAACGGCGCGCAGGTGGTGTTCGACCAGTTCATCTCGTCGGGCGAGCGCAAGTGGCTGCGCATGTCGGGTCTCGTTTGCCTTTTGCCGCATGGCTATGAAGGGCAGGGGCCGGAGCATTCGTCCGCAAGGCTGGAGCGTTTCCTGCAGCTCTGCGCTGAAGACAACATGCAGGTTGCCTACTGCACGACGCCGGCTAACTATTTCCACATCCTGCGCCGCCAGCTCAAGCGTGACTTCCGCAAGCCACTGATCCTGATGACGCCTAAGTCGCTGCTGCGCCACAAGCGGGCGGTGTCGACGATCTCGGAAATATCCGGCGAAAGCGCCTTCCATCGCCTGTTGTGGGACGATGCGCAGATGCTGCCGGACCAGGCGATCAAGCTCACCAAGGACTCGAAGATCCGCCGCGTCGTGCTGTGCTCGGGCAAGGTCTATTACGACCTCTACGAGGAGCGCGAGAAGCGCGGCATCAACGACATCTACCTGCTGCGCGTCGAACAGCTCTACCCGTTCCCGGCCAAGGCGCTGATCAACGAGCTGTCGCGCTTCCGTGGCGCGGAGATGGTGTGGTGCCAGGAAGAGCCGAAGAACATGGGTGCGTGGTCGTTCATCGACCCGTATCTGGAATGGGTGCTCGCCCATATCGACGCCAAGCATCAGCGCGTGCGCTATACGGGCCGCCCGGCGGCGGCATCGCCGGCAACGGGCCTGATGTCGAAGCATCTGGCGCAGCTCCAGGCGTTCCTCGACGACGCGCTCGGCGAATAATCCCTCAGTTCCAAAAACGGATAGGCAAAAAATGGCTACCGAAATCCGCGTCCCGACCCTCGGCGAATCCGTCAGCGAGGCGACCATCGGCAAATGGTTCAAGAAGGTCGGCGACGCGATTGCCGCCGACGAACCGCTGGTCGAGCTCGAAACCGACAAGGTGACGATCGAAGTGCCGTCGCCGTCTGCCGGCACGCTGACCGAAATCGCAGCACCCGAAGGCGAGACCGTTGGCGTCGGCGCCATTCTCGGCACGATTTCGGCAGGTGCTGGTGCGGCCGCCAAGCCCGCCGCGAAGGCCGAGGCTGCCAAGCCCGACGCGGTGGCGCAGGCAGCCGGTGCTGCAAGTGCTTCGACCACCAAGGAAGCTGCCGAAAAGACCGCCAAGATCGCTGGCGAAGGCGAGATCGAAGAGCGCAAGATGCCGCCGGCTCCGGCCGCCGCCAAGCTGCTTGCCGAGAGCAATGCATCCGTCGATCAGGTGACCGGAACCGGCAAGCGCGGCCAGGTGCTGAAGGGCGATGTGCTCGACGCCATCTCCAAGGGCTTCACCGCGCCGGCCGCTTCGGCACCGGCTGCCGCTCCGGTGGCAGCGCGCGCGCCATCGTCTGCCAGCGAGGAGGCACGCGAGGAGCGCGTGCGCATGACCAAGCTGCGCCAGACGATTGCGCGCCGCCTGAAGGAAGCGCAGTCGAACGCCGCCATGCTGACGACCTTCAACGAGGTCGACATGAAGGCGGTGATGGACCTGCGCACGAAGTACAAGGACGTGTTCGAGAAGAAGCACGGCGTGAAGCTCGGCTTCATGGGCTTCTTCACCAAGGCGGTGACGCACGCGCTGAAGGAAATCCCGGCGGTGAACGCCGAGATCGACGGCACCGACATCATCTACAAGAACTACGCCCATATCGGCGTCGCTGTCGGCACCGAAAAGGGCCTCGTCGTGCCGGTGGTGCGCGATGCCGACCAGATGTCGATTGCCGAGATCGAGAAGGAAATCGGCCGGCTCGGTCTGGCGGCGCGTGACGGCAAGCTGTCGGTCGCCGATATGCAGGGCGGCACCTTCACCATCTCCAATGGAGGCGTCTACGGCTCGCTGATGTCGACGCCGATCCTGAATGCGCCGCAGTCCGGTATTCTCGGCATGCACAAGATCCAGGACCGTCCGGTGGTCGTCGGCGGGCAGATCGTCATCCGCCCGATGATGTATCTGGCGCTGTCCTACGATCACCGCATCGTCGACGGCAAGGAAGCGGTGACCTTCCTGGTGCGCGTCAAGGAAAGCCTGGAGGATCCGGAACGGCTGGTGCTGGACCTCTGAGGTCCAGCCGTTTGAATTGGCGCATGATCCTTCCGGGAAATCTTCCGGTTCCAAGGGTCATGCGCTAGGCTTGCTGCCCCAAAGGAGCAGGACCATGGCCTTCGAACCCAACATTCCGCCGATCCAGGTGCATCTCTGCGTCAAGGGCGGCAGGGAAGCGATCGCTTTCTACGAGAAAGCCTTTGACGCGGTCGAGACCTTCGAGCAGATGGCCGAGGACGGCGTGCGGGTGCTGCATGCCAATCTGTCGATGTTCGGCTCCGAGGTCATGCTGCATGACGAATTCGCCGAGTTCGGCGGTGATGTGCTGTCGCCGCTGAGCCGTGGCGGAGCGGGGCTGACCATCAACATCAATTTGCCCACGCCGTCGGATGTGGATAGCGCAGTGGAACAGGCGGCGGCTGCAGGTGCTGCGATAACCATGGCGCCGGAAGACGCGTTCTGGGGTTCGCGCTATGCCAGGATCACCGATCCCTTCGGCCATGTCTGGGCCTTCAACGCGCCTCTGGAGAAGCAATCGTGACGGGCGGCGGGCTGCGCCCTTCGCTGAATGGATTTGCGCGTGCCGCGCTGGCGGGGGTAATTGCCACCCTGTCCTGCGGTTCTGCATACGCCGCCTGCCCGATCGAGCTTTCGGTCTATGGCGACCGCGAGAAGGTGGCGTCGGTCGAATTTACGCCACGCGGCGAGGCGGCTGCCGTCACCAACCAGTTTCGCATGCTGCTCGACAATGACGTGGTGCTGGACGGCATCGTCATGTGGAGCGAGGGTGTGGCGCGGCCCAACGGCATGCTGATGTACAAATGCCCCGAGGGCGACGTCACCGGCGAGGAGCTGGAAACCTGCACCGTCTGGCAGGGCGTCATCTATACGGCTGATGCGACGGGCACGATCGATCTCCTGCCGGCTCAAGGCGTGGCTGCGCCGGAGAAGCTCGTTTTCCCCGATCTCGCTCATTCGCTGCGTTATTCCTCCGCCTATGGCGAGAAGGGTTTTTCCAAGCTGCCCTGGGACGTTTTTTCCATACAGGGGTGCCAGGAATGAGCGGTGGGGCGAAATCCGTCCTCGTCACCGGCGGCGGCCGGGGCATCGGTGCCGCGATCTGCCGGCTGGCGGTTGAACGTGGGTACCGGGTCGCAGTTAATTACGCGTCCAATGCGGATGCGGCCGAAAAGCTGGTCGCCGAGATCGCGGCGAACGGCGGCGAAGCCTTTGCGGTGAAGGGCGATGTCGGCAGCGATAAGGACGTGCTGGCGATGTTTGCGGCGGTCGACGCCCGCTTTGGTTCGCTGGATGCGCTGGTCAACAATGCCGGGATCGTCGATGTCAAAGCCCGCATCGACGAAATGTCGCTGTCACGGCTGGAGCGCATGATGCGCATCAACGTCATAGGCTCGATGCTGTGCGCCCGCGAGGCGGTGAAGCGCATGTCGACGCGCCACGGCGGCAAGGGCGGCGCGATCGTAAACATATCGTCCGTCGCGGCCACCGTTGGTTCACCGGGTGAATATGTCGACTATGCCGCCTCGAAAGGCGCTATCGACACCTTCACGGTGGGTCTTTCCAAGGAAGTGGCCCTGGAAGGCATACGGGTCAATGCCGTGCGGCCGGGCATCGTCGATACCGAAATCCATGCGTCCGGCGGCCAGCCGGATCGCGTCGAACGGTTGAAGGGCATGATTCCCATGGGACGGGGCGGGACGGCCGAAGAAATCGCAAATACCGTGCTCTGGCTTCTATCGGATGAAGCGTCCTATGCGACGGGCGCATTGGTGAACATTAGTGGTGGGCGCTGAGTTGCCCGAGATTGAAGGATTTTATCATGGCTTATGATGTGGTGGTGATTGGAACCGGCCCCGGCGGCTATGTGTGCGCCATCAAGGCGGCGCAGCTTGGCCTGAAGACCGCCGTGGTCGAGAAGCGGCTCACCCATGGCGGCACCTGCGTCAATGTCGGCTGCATTCCCTCCAAGGCGCTGCTGCATGCCTCCGAGATGTTCGCCGAGGTTTCGCATTTCGACGCGCTCGGTGTGGAGGTCGGCAAGCCGAAACTGAACCTCAAGCAGATGCTTGCGCACAAGGACCAGACGGTCGACCAGAACGTCAAGGGCCTCGACTTCCTGATGAAGAAGAACAAGATCGATGTGCTGCGCGGAACCGGCAAGATCGTTGCCGCCGGCAAGGTTTCGGTGACCGGCGATGACGGCAAGGTCCAGGACGTCGAGACGAAGAACATCGTGATCGCCACCGGCTCGGATGTCGCCGGCATTCCCGGCGTCAAGGTCGATATCGACGAGAAGGTCATCGTGTCGTCCACCGGCGCGCTCGATTTCGTCAAGGTGCCTGCCACGATGATCGTGGTCGGCGGCGGGGTCATCGGGCTGGAGCTTGGCTCGGTCTGGTCACGGCTCGGCACCAAGGTGACGGTGGTCGAGTATCTCGACACCATCCTTGGCGGCATGGATGGCGAGGTGGCAAAGCAGTTCCAGCGCATGCTGGCCAAGCAGGGTTTCGAGTTCAAGCTGAGCTCGAAGGTCACCGGCGTGGTGAAATCCAAGAAGGGGGCGACCGTCACCTTCGAGCCGGTCAAGGGCGGCGATGCCGAGACGATCGAGGCCGATGTCGTGCTGATCGCGACAGGCCGCAAGCCCTATACGGAAGGGCTCGGCCTTGCCGAGGCCGGCGTCGAGCTCGACGAGCGCGGCCGGGTGAAGACCGACGGGCATCTCAAGACCAATGTGGCGGGCATCTATGCCATCGGCGACGTGATCGCCGGCCCGATGCTGGCGCACAAGGCCGAGGACGAGGGTGTTGCCGTTGCCGAGATCATCGCAGGCCAGGCCGGTCATGTGAATTACGATGTCATTCCCGGCGTCGTCTATACGAGCCCGGAAGTCGCTTCGGTCGGCAAGACCGAGGAAGAGCTGAAGAAGGCCGGCATCGACTACAAGGTCGGCAAGTTCCCGTTCACGGCCAATGGCCGCGCGCGGGCCATGCTGAAGACCGACGGTTTCGTGAAAATCCTCGCCGACAAGGCGACCGACCGCGTGCTGGGCGCCCACATCGTCGGCTTCGGCGCCGGCGAGATGATCCACGAGGCGGCGGTGCTGATGGAGTTCGGCGGCTCGTCGGAAGACCTCGCCCGCACCTGCCACGCGCACCCAACCATGTCGGAAGCCGTGAAGGAGGCAGCACTCGCGACCTTCTTCAAGCCGATCCATATCTGATGGCCGCCGGCATGTGGGCGTGGCTGCGCACCAATTTCCTGAAACTTGGTGTCGTCGCTTTGGTCGTCGATGTGATCTCGCGTTTTTACGCGCAGATCGGCATGCAATGGATATCAGACGCCGCGTCCGGCTTGAACCTGACATTCGCCTATCTGGTCACGCTGTTCGACATTGCCGCGAGCTTGTTGTGGGGACTGTTCTCGCTCGGATTTGCGAGCAAGGTTTTGACAGTGCTTAATCGCGATAACGAAAAGCCCTGATACGTCAAAGATGGAAAAGAAACGGCCCGCGGAAAGCGGGCCGTTTGCGTTTCAGGATGCTCTATCAGCTTACTGCGCGGGGGCGGCAGGGGCCGGAGCAGGGGTTGCCGGGGCGGGAGCCGGTTCAGCCGGAGCGGGGGCAGCAGGCGCGGTCGCATCAGGCGCCGGCGTGGCAGGCGTAGCTGGTGCGGCGGGAGCCGTTGCATCCGGGGCAGGCGTTGCAGGCACCGGCGTTGCCGGTGCTGTTTCAGTCGCTGCCGGAGGCGTTGCCTGTTCCACAGGCGAATTCGGCGTGGTCGGCACGAAAATGAAATAGGCGATCACGGCAAGCACGAGAACGATCGCGGCGATCAGGATGCCGCTGCCGCCGGACCTCGATTGCACGACCGTGTTTTCGATTGGGCGGCTGCTGTTGGCCGCATTAAGACGCGGATCGGCTTCCGCGCTGGAAGCCAGCGGCGGTATTGGGTTCATCGGGTCCGTTTCGCGCGGATCCGGAATGCGCTGAGGATTGGCCATGGTGGTGGTCTCCGTCGGTTGCACTGTCACCAAAACGCGCCATTACCGATTTGGTTTCATCCGGCAGAAATTCAGCCACGTGCCGATGAGACGGCGGCGTTACGCCACGCGGCCGGCGCGGTTGAAACATGCTAGTTTCAACGGGATTTGTAGAAACCGAGGTTCCGGACATGCCTGCGGTACAAAGCTTTTCAAACTCGGACAAATTGCTGCCGGGTACGCGCTTCGCCGATCGTTATAGCGTTGTGGTCAAGGGACAATCGCTTGATGCAATCACGGCGTCGGAGCGGGTGTTCCTCAAAAGCCCGGCCTGGGTCGGACGGCTGATGGCACTGCGCAATCTTCTGGTCAAACCGTTCGGGTTGAAAACCGGCGCTGAGGATCTTCCGCAACAGCAGAGACGGATCGGGATGTTTCCGGTCCTGAGCCAGACCGCATCGCGTGTGGTGATGGGGCTGGACGATCGGCATCTCGATTTTCGCCTGCTGGTCGATGTGAAAGACCTTGGCGACGGCAGGCAGGAGGTCAGCGCGTCGACGCTGGTCGCTCCGCACAACCGGTTTGGCCGGACCTACCTGGCGATAATCATGCCGTTCCACCGGATCATCGTGCCGGCCATGCTGGCGCGAATTGGGAGAGGTTAACGGTCCACGGCAGTGACGGTAAAACCGTCCTTGCGGAAGAGTTCGACCAGGCCATTGTCACCCGGCAAATGCAGTGCGCCGACAGCGATGAAGGCGTTGCCGCGTGCAAGAATGGGCTCGGCATGTTCGACCATCACGCGGTTGCGGGCGGTGACCATGGTTTCCTCGAAATCAGCGTAGCCGGCATCGTCGCTTTCGCCGCTCGGCAGGACGGCGCGGAACAGCGGCCAGAACATGCCGATCTCACCCTTCTGGTAGAGCACGATCATGGTTTCGGTGACATCGTCCATGCGGTCGCCGAGCTTCAGCGTCTCGACCAGACCTTTCATGTGAAAGTCGAGCGGCAGCGAGGCCATGGCGCGAAGCTGGTCCGCTATGGTCTCCAGCCCTTCGAGCGTCTTGCCGGAGGCCTCGGCGTCCTTGGCGAGCTTGATGTCGAGCACCGGCGCGCCTTGAGCCTTGCGGGCAAGTTCGCAAGCCGGCAGCGCAACGACTGCAGACAGCATCCACGGCTTCATCTTGGCGACGCTTGCCGGCGGAATGCCGCGCGCTTCCAGCGCCTTGTCGACGGTCGCGGCGTCTTCGGGCGACAGCAGCGAAGTCAGCGTCGTGCCGTCGGTGAACATGGTCAGGTCGGGTTCCTTCATGATCGCGGCCATCATCTTGGCCTGATCGATAACCTCAGTCGTTTCGATGACGACCGTGTCGGCGGCATCGAAAGCCTTTTGCGCCGCCGGCGTCAGCGAGGTGACGCGCGGGTCTGTCATGTGCATGGTGCCGAACAGGTAGGACGGCTTTTCGCCGGGTTTTTCCAGCTTCCACAAAAGGCCTTGGCCGTTGACCGTTTGGGCTGCTTCCGCCTTGATCTTTTCCAGCAGCGCCGGGTCGCTTTTCTGGAGGGCCACCAGCATGTCGGTGCCCTTGCAGGCCGGAGCCTCGGCATGGGCCTTGCCGATGGCCAGCAGCGTCACGACGACAAAGGAAATCAAAAACAGCACGTTGAGCGCAGCAAACGCGGCAAGTGCAGTGAGCGCGGTGCGGTCGGCAATGGCGGATATGCGTTTCATGCCCGAGATGTAGGCGCAAAAAACGGCGAAACGGTTAATCGCGATGCGAAAATTATCGCCTTAACGCTTAGAGCGAGATGATTTCTCGTTGAATCGCTATCTCGCTCTAGCATATTGATTTTGAAGCATGATCTTGTCCGAAAAGTCTGCAGCTTTTCGGGATCATGCTCTAGGCGCGGGGATGGGCCGCCTCGTAGATTTCAAGCAGCCGCGCGGTGTCGACACCGGTGTAGACCTGGGTCGTCGACAGGCTGGCGTGGCCAAGCAGTTCCTGGATGGTGCGCAGGTCGCCGCCACGCCCGAGCAGATGGGTGGCGAAGGAATGGCGCAGCGCATGCGGCGTCGCCGTTTCGGGCAGGTTGAGGGCGGAGCGCAGCTTCTGCATCTCGCGCTGGATGATCGCCGGGTTGAGCGGCCCGCCGCGCGTGCCGCGAAACAGCGGCGTCTCCGGCCCGAGATGATAGGGGCAGAGCTTGCGGTATTCGGCCACCGCCTGAAGCGCCACGGGCAGGACGGGAACAAGCCGCGTCTTGCCGCCCTTGCCGGTGATGCGCAGGACCGTGTCCGAAGGGCTGGAAAGGTCCAGTCCGGTAAGGCCGAGCGCTTCGGAAATGCGCAGGCCCGAGCCATAGAGCATGGTCAGCACGGCGGCGTTGCGCGCTGCGACCCACGGCTCTTCTGCAAGCTGGCCGTCTGCCGATACGACGCGCCTGGCGTCGATCGCGGTCAACGGCTTGGGCAGCGACTTCGGCTGTTTCGGCGCGCGCAAAGCTGCAGCACCGGCGGCATTGACGAGGCCCTTTCGTTCCATGAATCGCAGGAGGGAACGGATACCGGCAAGGCCGCGCCCAAGGGTGCGCGCGCCGGCGCCGCCGCTGCGGCGCGAGGCCAGGAAGGCGCGCAGGTCGGCGGGGCGAAGGTCTTTTATATCGGAGATGCCGGGCGCGCCGCCGCAATGGCCGGTGAGGAACTGGAAGAACTGGCGCGTGTCGCGCTCATAGGCATCGACCGTCAAAGCCGACAGCCGGCGTTCCCCGGCCAGCGCCTTCAGCCATTGCTCCCGCGCCGACTGGAGGTCGGGCCGGGCGGCGATGAGGAATTCCTGCTGCATGGACTGTCTTCTCGATGAGTCGCCCGATGCTGAAGCAAGCGGGTTAGCAAGGCGTGAAGGCCACCGAGATTGAAAAGGCGGCTTGGCAGAGATAGAGACGGGCAAAGGATTGAAAAACCCATGCCCAAACCCCAGAATCCCATCCAGATGGCCGTGATCGGCGCCGCCCACGGCATCAAGGGCGAGCTGCGCGTGAAAACCTTCACCGGCGATCCGCTGGCGTTGGCCGACTATGGGCCGCTCTATACCAAGGATGGCAGGGCTTTCGAGATCGTCGATATCAGGCCGGCAAACACGGTCGTGGTTGTCCGCTTCAAGGGCGTTGGTGATCGCAATGCTGCGGAAGCACTGACGGGCACGGAGCTTTTCGTCGACCGCTCGGCGCTGCCGGACGACGGCGACGATGATGAGTTCTATCACGCCGATCTGGTCGGGCTCGCGGTGAAGGACGAAACAGGGGCCGCCGTCGGCAAGGTGAGTGCCGTGCAGAATTTCGGCGGTGGAGACATTCTGGAGGTCACCTATCAGGGCCGGAAGGGCGTGCTGATCCCCTTCACCGAGGCAGCCGTGCCGGAAATCGACATCAATGCCGGCTTCGTACGCATCGACACGGTAGCTGCCGGGCTGGTCGAAGACGGCGACGATGGCTCGGAAGAGCTTGCTGCCGAGAAGGCCGACAATCTGAAGGCAAAGAGCCGGCCGCGCGGGCCGAAGGATGCCGGGGGTAACCGGTGAGCGGTTTTCGCGCCAGCGTGCTGACGCTTTACCCCGAAATGTTTCCGGGCGCTCTGGGCGTCTCGCTGGCGGGCCGGGCGCTGGAGCGCGGCGACTGGTCGCTGGAGGCGGTGCAGATCCGCGATTTCGCGACAGACAAGCACCGCACGGTGGACGACACGCCGGCGGGTGGTGGTGCGGGCATGGTGATGCGGGCGGATATTCTGGCCAAGGCCATCGATGCCACGGCACCCGCCGCCGATCCGCGGCCGAAGCTGCTGATGAGCCCGCGCGGAAAACCGCTGACGCAGGCCCGGGTGCGCGAACTGGCGGCAGGGCCGGGCGTGATGATCCTGTGCGGTCGTTTCGAGGGCGTCGACCAGCGGGTCATCGAGGCGCGGGCGCTGGAAGAGGTTTCGATCGGCGATTTCATCCTGTCCGGTGGCGAACCGGCAGCGCTTGTGCTGCTGGACGCCGTTGTGCGGCTGCTGCCCGGCGTGATGGGCAATGAAGTGTCGGGCGACGAGGAAAGTTTCGAGAACGGGCTGCTCGAGCATCCGCATTACACGCGGCCGCAGGAGTTCGAGGGTATTCCTATTCCCGAGGTGCTGACCTCCGGTAATCACGGCAAGATCGCAGCGTGGCGGCGCGCTGAAGCCGAGAGACTGACCGAGGAAAGGCGGCCCGACCTGTTTTCGGCCTATGAGCGGCCCAAAACCGGCAAAAAAGCTGCGACAAAGGCGTGACAATCGCGCGGGAAGCGTGTATGTGCCCGCTCGCAACCGGGAAAAATCTCCCGGACCCGTCAACGAAAGACGGTGAAATCGCCCCTGCCTCGGCTTCTCGCAGAGAAGATAAGGCATAGCCAAGCGGTCTTTGAACTGGGTGGCAAGTGCAGGGCGCTCTGACTGTTGAGAACCAAGAAAGAGGTCATTGCGATGGACATCATCCGTCAGATCGAGGCTGAACAGGCCGCCAAAATCGAAGCGAAGCGCAAGCTTCCCGAATTCCAGTCGGGCGACACCGTCCGCGTGCTGGTCCGCGTCACCGAAGGTACGCGCACCCGCGTCCAGGCTTACGAAGGCGTCGTCATCGGGCGCTCGGGCTCGGGCTTCCAGGAAAATTTCACCGTTCGCAAGATCTCCTATGGCGAAGGCGTCGAGCGCGTTTTCCCGGTCTACTCGCCGATGGTCGAGGGCGTCGAGATCGTTCGTCGCGGTAAGGTCCGCCGCGCCAAGCTCTATTATCTGCGTGATCGTCGCGGCAAGTCGGCCCGTATTACGGAAAACACCGGCGTGCGCGCCCGCAAGCTGAACGATGCCGAGCGCGATGCGCTGAACGCCGAGAAGGCCCGCATCGAAGCCGAGAAGATCGCCGCCGCCGAGGCTCTGGCCGCCGAAAAGGCAGCGCAGGAAGCCGCCGAGAAGAAGGCCGCTGCCGAGGCTGCAGCAGCCGCTGAGGCCGCCGCTGCTGCTGAGCCGGCTGCAGAATAATCTCTGCATCATATGGTTTCGAAAAGGCGGCTTCGGCCGCCTTTTTGTTTTTCGGATATTGAATTGCGATGTTGAACCGAATGGAGCGCTGCGTCTTGACATATTAAATCGTACACGATTTAATCGTGAAAGATTTTAAGGAGACGATCATGACTGCACTCTATACCACCAAGGCTCATGTCACCGGCGGCCGCGAAGGCCGCGCAACGACCGATGACGGCCTTCTCGATGTCGCGCTTGCCATGCCGAAGGCGCTCGGCGGGGCCGGTGGCGCCACCAATCCCGAGCAGCTTTTCGCGGCCGGCTATGCGGCCTGCTTCGAAAGCGCGTTGCGCTTCATCGCGCGCAAGCAGAAGCTGCCCCTGGAGGATGCGGCCGTGACGGCCACCGTTTCGCTGCTGCCGAATGGCGAGGGGTTCCGGCTGGGCGTGGCGCTCGAGGCCGAAACGAAGGGGCTTGAGACGGGAGCCGCAGAGGCGCTGGTCGCCGCCGCGCACAAGGTCTGCCCTTATTCCAATGCCATCGCCGGCAATGTCGACGTGGCGCTGTCGGTGAAGGCTGGATGACGCAGGAAGACATCAGGGACACCAAGGCGCGGGAAACGTCCCGCGCCGATACCGTGCTGAAGCTGGAGCGCCAGCTTTGCTTTGCGCTCTATTCGGCAAGCAGCCTGTTCACGCGGCTCTATCGTCCGCTGCTGGAGCCGCTCGGCCTGACCTATCCGCAGTATCTCGTCATGCTGGTGCTGTGGGAACGTTCGCCGCTGACGGTGAGCGAAATCGGTGCAGCACTCGGCCTCGATTCGGCAACGCTGACGCCGCTTCTCAAGCGCCTTGAAGCGGCGGGCTATGTCACGCGCCGGCGCGATACCGCGGACGAACGCCGCGTGCTGGTGGAGCCGACCGAGCGCGGGACGGCATTGAAGGAAAACGCCCGGGATGTGCAGAAGGAATTGCTGTGCAGTCTGCCGCTGCCGGCGGCCGAACTCACGGCTTTGCACGAAACGCTGGGCCGGTTGAATCGCGGCATGCGCGGTGCCGGCGAAACGGAAAGCTGAGTAGCCAACTCCCACCTCCCGGGAAATGAAATCGCTGCAAGGACGCATCTTGCGAAAATCTCGTGCCGTCGCGCCGGGGGAAGCGACGGTCCTGCGCTTGCAAGGTATCGCTGGTCGAGTACAGTCTGCGGCGAAATTACCTTCGACCGCATGGCATCGTGACAGGAGCCAGACCATGAACCGCTTCCAGCTTTCGCTCGCCGGCCTCCTGGCTGTGCTTCTTCTTCCCGTAGCCGCGTTTGCGCAGTCGCTGCCCGACCTCGGCGGCAAGACGGTGACTGTGGTGACGGAGAACGCCTACCCGCCGCTGCAATTCGTCGATCCCAAATCCGGCCAGCAGATCGGCTGGGAATATGACGCCATGAACGAGATGGCCAAGCGCCTGAACTTCAAGGTCGAGTACCAGAACACCTCCTGGGACGCGATGATACAGGCGGTGTCGGACGGGCAATACAACATCGGCATGACCGGCATCACCATCAAGGAAGACCGCAAGGAGAAGGTCGATTTCTCCGCCCCCTACATGCATTCGGAAATGCGCATGCTGGTGCGCTCCGACGAAAGCCGCTTCACCGACGCCAAGAGTTTTGCAGCACTCAAGGACGGTCTGATCGCCGCCCAGCCGGGTACTACGCCTTTCTTCGTTTCCGTCTATGACGTGCTCGACGGCAATGAGCAGAACCCGCGCATAAAGCTGTTCGAGACTTTTGGCGCGACCGTGCAGGCTTTGAAGACGGGCGATGTCGACCTGGTGCTCACCGACGGTGTTGCGGCGCAAGGCTATGTCGATGCTTCCGACGGCAAGCTGAAGATCATCGGCGGCCCGCTCGGCAGCGAGGATTTCGGCTTCATCTTCAAAAAGGGCTCGGACCTCGTCGCGCCGATCAACGCGGCGATCGCGGCACTGAAGGCCGACGGCACGCTCGATGCGCTGAACAAGAAGTGGTTTCTTGACTACAAGATGGGGCAGTGAGCGTTCGCTTGAAACGCTTATACCGCCCCTCATCCCCCTGCCGGGACCTTCTCCCCGTAAGAACGGGGAGAAGGAGGTTGGCCGCAACGTTGAAGCCCCCCTCTCCCCGTTTACGGGGAGAGGGTAAGGGTGAGGGGCAGCGCTTCGTCGGCAAGTTCAGCCCGCCGCCGCGCATCGTGACGCGTGTCTCCCTGTCCGACACCGCCGCAACATTTCCCTGATGCCGCCGTCCGCCACAAAACCCGACTTCCCCTATTGGCTCGTCGCCGCAGCGGCCATCGCCATTGCCGCTGCCGTTTCCATCGCCGCCAACGATCTCTACGCCCAAGTGTTTTCCGTTGTCGTCAAGGGCGTCGGCATCACGGTCTTCGTCACCATCGTCGCCTACACGCTTGCCTCAGCGCTGGGGCTCGGTGTCGCGCTGATGGGTCTTTCAGGCTCGGTGTGGCTGCGCCAGATTGCGCGTTTCTATGTCGAGATCATCCGCAGCGTGCCGATCCTGGTGCTGCTGTTCTGGGTCGCCTTCGTCGGTGCGCCGGCCATGGTGTGGCTGTGGAACTGGGCGACGGCGCCGTTGCAGGCGGCGGGCATTGTCGGGCCGATGCAGGTGCGTGATTTTTCGCTGTTGTGGCGGGCGATCATCGCGCTGACGGTTGCCTATTCTTCCTTCATCGCCGAAATTTTCCGGGCGGGCATTCAGGCGGTCGATCCGGGCCAGATCGAGGCTGCCAAGGCGCTCGGCCTATCCCGCTACCGGCGCTTCCGGCACATCGTCTGGCCGCAGGCGTTCAAGACCATCCTGCCGCCCTACGGCAACGATTTTATTGCCATGGTCAAGGATTCCTCGCTGGTCTCGGTGCTGGGCGTCGCCGACATCACGCAGATGGGCAAGGTCTATGCGTCGGGGTCGTTCCGTTTCTTCGAGACCTATTCGATCGTCGCCTATGTCTATCTGCTGCTGACGGTCAGCCTGTCGCTGGCCTTGAGAGCGCTGGAGCGGCGATTGCGCAAAGGACAGGAATTTCGATGAACGAAAAGCGGCACAGCGAAGGGCTGGAACAGGTCTATTCCGCCAGGACCGATACGGAGCTCACGCAGGCCTATGCCTCGTGGTCGGGCGATTACGATCGCGAGACGGCAGCCTCCGGCTATTGCCTGCCTTTCATGATTGCCGCCTGGGTGGCGCGATATGTACCGCGCGGAGCAGGTCCATTGCTCGATGCCGGCTGCGGCACAGGGCTTTCCGGGCCTTATCTCCGGGCGCTCGATTATGACGGCATCGACGGGCTGGATTTTTCCGCCGACATGCTGGCAATCGCTCGCAGGCGCAACGCCTATGGTGCGCTGACGCAGGCGGCCCTTGGCGGTCCGCTGCCTTGGGCGGATGGGCATTTCGCGGCGTTCTTCTCGACCGGTGTCTTCACCGAAGGGCATGCGCCCGCCTCCAGTCTTGACGAGTTGGTGCGGATCACGCGTGCCGGCGGACATGCCGTCTTCACCGTCCGCGACGTCGTTCTGGAGAGTGGCGGGTTTCGCGAAAAGTTTGCCGAACTGGAACAGGCAGGGCGCTGGCGTCTCCTCGAGGAAAGCCCGCCGTTCCGTGCCTTCGCCGTCGATGAGGCCGATGTGCTGGTGAAGGCGTTCGTCTTCAAAATTCTTTAGCTGGCAAGCTGCGCTGGAACCGGAATGACGGAGCCACGTTAGCGGCCAACGTCAGCGAGGTGATTGCGTGGAACAGCTCATCGAAGAATTCGGCCATCCGACATACACGTCCTTTCCCGTCGTGGCGGCACGGCTGCTGCTGGCGACGGCGTTCGGCGCCGTCATCGGCTTCGAACGCGAATGGCGCAACAGCCCGGCCGGCTTGAGAACGCACATCCTCGTCTGCGTGGCGGCGGCCATGTTCGGCATCCTGACGATCGAGATCATTCATGCGCCGATGTTTGCCATCGATGCGGTCAAGGTCGATCCTATCCGCGTGGTCGAGGCAGTGACGGCGGGTGTGGCGTTCCTCGCAGCCGGCTCGATCCTGTTCTCGCGCGGCGAGGTGCATGGCCTGACCACCGGCGCCGGCATGTGGCTCGCCGGCGCCATCGGCCTGGCCTGCGGATTGGGCTTCTGGCAGATTGCCGGCTTCGGCACGCTGCTGGTGCTGATCGTGCTCGGCCTGCTGCAGACGGTGCACGACCGCATGAACCTGAAAACGGACAATCAGGACAAGCCGCCGGCCGACCCCAAGGCCGGCAAGTCCCCGGCTCGGCGGAAGGCGTGAACCTGCTGATTGCGGCATCGACGGACTGTTGGTCGTGACGGCGAATGCGTTCCCGCCGGTGGCGCAACCGGCAACCCGAAGCCAGTGATTGCCGAAATGCCAAAACATTGGTAAGAGCGCGGCTATGGAAGAACTGTTTGGAGATCCGGCCTACAAGGGTTTCGTGCTGCAGGACCACAAGCGCCTGCCGAGCCGATTCTTTGCCCGGGTTTCAGGCGCGCGCACCAGCCGCCTATCGTGAGCGGACGCGACCGCCGGCTCGCTTTGCCGGTTCATTCCAGAATTACCGCTCTATCCAAGGACATAGACAATGAGCGCTCCGCGTACCCTCTACGACAAGATTTTTGACGACCACGTCGTCGACCGCCAGGATGACGGCACCTGCCTGCTCTATATCGACCGCCATCTCGTCCACGAAGTGACCAGCCCGCAGGCCTTCGAAGGCCTTCGCATGACCGGCCGCAAGGTGCGTCATCCCGAACGGACGCTGGCCGTCGTCGACCACAATGTGCCGACTTCGCCGGATCGCAAGCTCGGCATCAACCGCAACGAGGAAAGCCGCGTCCAGATCGCGGCGCTCGCCCAGAACGCCAAGGATTTCGGCGTCGAATATTATTCGGAGAACGACGTTCGCCAGGGCATCGTTCACATCATCGGCCCGGAGCAGGGCTTTACCCTGCCCGGCATGACCATCGTGTGCGGCGACAGCCACACCTCGACGCATGGCGCCTTCGGCGCGCTGGCGCATGGCATCGGCACGTCCGAGGTCGAGCATGTGCTGGCAACGCAGACGCTGATCCAGCGCAAGGCCAAGAACATGCTTGTGCAGGTCGACGGCAAGCTGCCTGAAGGCGTCACCGCCAAGGACATCGTGCTTGCCATCATCGGCGAGATCGGCACTGCCGGCGGCACCGGCTATGTCATCGAATATGCCGGCGAGGCGATCCGCGCGCTGTCGATGGAAGGCCGCATGACGATCTGCAACATGTCGATCGAAGGCGGCGCCCGCGCCGGCATCATCGCGCCCGACGAGATCACCTATGCCTACGTCAAGGGCAAGCCGCGCGCGCCGAAAGGCGAGGCGTTGGACATGGCGCTCGAATACTGGAAGACGCTGAAGACCGACGAAGGCGCGCATTTCGACAAGGTCGTGGTGCTCGACGCCGCCAAGCTGCCGCCGATCGTCACCTGGGGCTCGTCGCCCGAGGACGTCGTCGCCGTCACCGGCGTCGTGCCGGATGCGGACGTGATCGAGGACGAGAACAAGCGCAACTCCAAGAAGCGCGCGCTCGAATATATGGGCCTGACCGCGGGTACCAAGATCACCGACATCGGCATCGACCGCGTCTTCATCGGCTCCTGCACCAACGGCCGTATCGAGGATCTGCGCGCCGTCGCCAAGGTCGTCGAAGGCAAGACGGTCGCCTCGACCGTCAACGCCATGATCGTGCCGGGTTCGGGACTGGTGAAGGAAATGGCCGAGGCCGAAGGCCTCGACAAGATCTTCATCGCCGCCGGTTTCGACTGGCGTGAGCCGGGCTGCTCGATGTGCCTTGCCATGAACGACGACCGCCTGAAGCCGCATGAGCGCTGCGCCTCGACCTCGAACCGCAATTTCGAAGGGCGCCAGGGCTTCAAGGGCCGCACGCATCTGGTCTCGCCGGCCATGGCTGCGGCTGCCGCGATCGCCGGGCACTTCGTCGATATCCGCGACTGGCACTAGCCGGCAGCTAAACCCTCATTTCACCGGACGGGGCAACTGTCCGGTGAAATGCCGAGAGTTGTCACAACCGACTTAACCGGTTGTTTGTGGGTTCGCCCTAGTGTTTGCCGCAACGGAAGCGGATCAGAGACACGGGCACTTGGGGGCTAACCTTTTCATAGCGCTGCTTACGCCAGCCTTGTCGCTGGTCTTTGCATCGGCGTTCTTTCTGCTTTGGACGTACCGAAGGCATGGCCATGTGATGGTGCTTTGCCTCTCCTACGTCGCTTACGCGGTCGGTTTCCTGCTGCAGAGCTTCGACCTGCCGATCGGCGTCGCGCCGACGAAGTTTCTCTCCAATACGCTCCTGCTCCTTGCCGCAGTCAGCCTGTCCACGGCAGCGGTCGTTCGCCATGACATGCCCTCGCCGGCCAAACTTCTCTCCTTGCTCGGCATAGGCGGGATAGCCGTGCTGAGCTGGTTTCTCTTCGTTCAGCCAAGCCTTGTCGGGCGCATTTTCGCAATCAACTTTGCCTGTGGCAGCATCTGCCTTGTCGTCGTCACCGCGCTGAGATCCGTCTCCAAGAAGAGCATCGTGGACCGCGTCCTGATTGCCGTGTGCTCGATTGCATCGGTGGATTTCTTCCTGCGTCCGCTGACGGCTGTCTGGATCGTCGGTGAGAGCTACGACAGCTATCACGCCTCGCTCTACTGGCTGCTGACGAACTTCTCGATGGTACTCATCTCGGTGATGCTCGCGCTTTCGCTGATCACCGCGATTGCCCTCGACGTGGTGAAGGAGCTGCAGGCCGAATCGCATACCGATCCGCTTTCGGGCCTGCTCAATCGGCGTGGCTTCGAGGAGAACTCAGCCGAGTGCGTCAAACGGTCGTTGGGGCTATCGCTTCCTGTTTCGCTTGTGCTGGCCGATCTCGATCATTTCAAGTCGGTGAACGACACCTATGGGCACGCCGTTGGTGATGCCGTCATCGCCGCCTTCGCCGCACATCTGCGCACTTCTTGCGGCAAGGACGCGATTGTCGGGCGCATCGGCGGCGAGGAGTTTGCCATCGTGCTTCCGGCCAGCGACCTGATGACGGCGCGGCTTTTTGCGGAAGGGCTGCGCGCCTCGTTCATGCAGCATCGCATCAAGGGCTTGCCCGCAGATGCCGAGAGGATCACCGCAAGCTTCGGTGTTGCCAGCCGCGCGGCAAACGAGGATTTCGAATCCCTCATGCATCGTGCGGACCAGGCGCTGTACCGTGCCAAGAACAATGGCCGTGACAGCGTGAAGCTGGCCGATCAGCTTCCAGCCGATGCCGACTGCTTTGCCGCAGGGTATTACGGCGGGCATATCTGAACGTCGACCGACGTATAATTGCCGGGAATGTGATCCACCCCTGCTCCCACGTTAACGGGTTTTTCGGCTAAGTGTGGTTGTGTGCTCATACAAAAGGGGGCGCAACGGAATGACTGGAGCAGGCGTTGTCCTGGCAATAAACCTGGCTGTTGCCGGCCTGCTCGGCGGGTCGTTCGCCATGGTTGCCGTCTATGACCGCAAGCAGGTGGCGGCGCGGTGGCTGGGTTTCACCTATGGTCTGGCGTTCGTCTATCTCCTGATCGAGTTCGCGATTTCGGTTTTCGGCGTGAATCCGCTGGTCGCAACCGTCTCCTTCGCCACATTCCTGGGCGCGATGGTGCTGTTCAATGTCGGCATGGCCCGCAAATACGAGGTGCCGGTGCCCTGGTGGCTGATGGGCTCGCTTTTCGTGGCGTCGGTCGTGTCGTGCTATCTCATACAGGACATGCCGCGGCAGTCATTCACCCGCATGATGTATTATCAGACGCCTTATTTCATGATGCAGGCGATCGGTGCTTGGATCGTGTTTGCGGCGCGCAGGCGCGGCAAGCTCGAACTCATCCTGATGGGCCTTCTTGCGGCAAGTTCGCTGCAGTTCCTGACCAAGCCATTCCTGTCGCAGGCACTCGGCGGTACGGGCCTTACTGCGCAGCAATATCTGCAGACCAACTATGCAATGGTCTCGCAATCGATGGGGACGGTGTTTGCGCTGGCGATCGCACTGCTCTTCCTGGTCATACTGGCCCGCGACATCCTTGCCGGTGTCACCGTGGCGTCGGAAACCGACTCGCTGTCGGGGCTGCTCAATCGCGGCGGTTTCGAGCGCCATGCGCGTGCAGCCTTGCGGGAGGCGAATCGCGGCAATACGCCCTTGGCCCTGGTCATCAGCGATCTCGATCATTTCAAGTCGATCAACGACAGTTACGGCCATGCCTCCGGTGATCGGGTGATCAAGGCCTTTGCGGGTTTCCTGCGTGACGCATCCTCCAACCATCATATCGCCGGCCGGATCGGTGGCGAGGAATTCGCCATCATCATGCCCGGCGCCAATCTGGTGTCGGCGCGGCTTTTCGCCGAAGGCGCCCGCAGCGCTTTTTCCGGCTTGCCGGTGGCGGGATTGCCCGAAAACCTGCGATTCACGGCAAGCTTCGGCGTTGCGGAACTCGCAGCCGGAGAGGATGTGTCGGAATTGCTGCTGCGCGCCGACAAGGCGCTCTACGAAGCCAAGAAGGGCGGCCGCGACTGCGTCAGGATTTCACTGGCATCGGAAAACGGCAGGCGCAGCCCGTCAACCCACAGGCGCTAAGTCTGAGCGGACTTTGATCATGATCTAGCGGCAGGGGCCGCCCTGCAGCGGAATCTCGCCCTGGTCGAAGCCGTACATATAGCTTCGGCCCTTGACCAGAACGGGCGGGCGGAAGCAGCCGCGCTCATAGGCAAATATGCCGCCGGGCCCCTCGACATGCACGACCTTCGGCCGACCGGCCTGGGTGTAGCTTGAGAGCTCGCGGGCCATATGGCCCTGACCAACGACGATCCGCTTGTAGCCGGCCGCAGTTTCAACGACGAGATTGCCGAAACTGTCGGCATAGACGCGGTCATGGTTGCCGCCGGCCAGTGCCGGCGAGGAAGCGCCGATGGCCGCGACGGCCAGAATCATCGGCAGGAAAAGCATCTTGCGGCCGTTCGAATGCATGGCTTTCTCCATCGAGCGAGGTCGACCCTCGATGGCATAACGTTAACGCTTTATTAACCTTTGTTAAGAGCCTCGCGCGCTTGCAGCGAAATGAATTAACAAACGTGGTTAATTTTCAGTGTTTGCGCCGCCTTGGCTGCCAGCCGGGCTGATCACGGGATCCGCGGGTGCGGTCCGCAGTCCCGTGGTTGATCTTTCGGTGGCAAACCGGGTAGCTTGCGCGGCATGTCAGACAGAAAATCGAGCGGCGGCGCGTTCCTCATTGCCGCATTCGCCATGATCCCGCTGTTGCTGGTCGCCTCCTGCGTTTCAGAAGGACATGCCGGCGGTGATGCCGCCAAGGCGGCGGGCACGGAAACGACCAGTCAACCAAGCCACGCGACATACAGCTGCGGCCCGAGAGGCACGCTGACGGTCGACAATTTCCGCACCTCGGTGAAGCTGGTCGATCCCGAAGGCGAGAGCGTCGATCTGCCCGCTTCGCCGGCCACGCAGCAGTCGCGCTACGGCGAGACGCCCTATGCGCTGGTGCTGGACGGCAAGGAGGCGCTCTACATGAAAAGCGGCAAGGAACCGGTGACCTGCAATCGCTGATTCGCCGTTCTGGTTGCGCTGCAACACAGCGCGATCCGAAAGCGGCGCCCCTGCTCTTGTCGCCGACGGTTCAATTCGCCGTGTTTTGTCATGCAGGCTTCAATCGATTGAAGCGGAAACAGTGACTTGACCCTCTCGCGCTTTTGACGAAATAGCTCTTCCGAAACGCTTTTCCGGCTTTGACGCGGTGCAAAAAGCGCATTAGAACGCGGCTGTCCGAAGTCGCATTCCGAGAAGGCCACGCCGCATTCCCGCATCGGCACCTTCGGAATATTTCGGGCGACGAAAGGGGAGCCATGAGCAAATCACCAGCCACCCAAGCAAGGCCTCTGTCGCCGCATCTGACGATCTATAAACCGCTGATCACGATGACGATGTCGATCATCCATCGCATCACCGGCGGGGCGCTTTATTTTGGCACGCTGCTGGTCGCCTGGTGGCTGATCGCGGCAGCGACATCAGAGCAATATTTCGATTTCGTCAGCTGGGTTCTTGGAAGCTGGATCGGCCGTCTCGTGCTGTTCGGCTACACCTGGGCGCTGATGCAGCACCTGATGGGCGGCATCCGCCACCTGATCTGGGATACAGGCGCCGGGCTTGAAAAGCGCACCGCCTCCAAGATCGCCTGGGCGACTGTCATCGCGTCGGTCGTGCTGACCGTGCTCATCTGGGTCGCCGGCTACATGGCGCGGGGGATGTGATCATGGCTGATATGCGCACACCTCTCAAAAAAGTCCGCGGCTTGGGCTCGGCCCGCGAAGGCACCGAGCATTTCTGGCGCCAGCGGCTGACCGCCATCGCCAATATCCCGCTCACCCTGTTCTTCATCGGCCTGCTGGTCTCGCTCAACGGCGCCAGCTACGCCGAAGTGCGGGCGGTGCTTGCCAATCCCTTCGTGGCGCTGATCCTGGCGATGTTCCTGATCTCCGGCCTCTATCACATGCGGCTCGGCATGCAGGTCATCATTGAGGACTATGTGCACGGCGAGGGCGGCAAGCTGGCGCTCATCGTGCTCAACACGTTTTTCACCATCGCGGTCGGCGTTGCTTCGCTCTTCGCCCTGCTCAAAATCGCATTCGGGGGCTGACCATGGCCAAGGATCAAAAAGGCAATGGCGCGGCACCGGCCGGCAGCGGTTACACCTATGTCGACCACAAGTTCGACGTGGTGGTGGTTGGCGCCGGCGGCTCGGGCCTGCGCGCCACGCTCGGTATGGCCGAGCAGGGGCTGAAGACCGCCTGCATCACCAAGGTTTTCCCGACGCGCTCGCACACGGTTGCGGCACAGGGCGGCATTGCCGCCTCGCTGTCCAACATGGGTCCGGATTCCTGGCAGTGGCATATGTATGACACCGTCAAGGGCTCCGACTGGCTCGGCGACATGGATGCCATGGAATACATGGTCAAGCAGGCGCCGGCTGCCGTCTACGAGCTCGAGCACTACGGCGTGCCGTTCTCGCGCACCGAAGAAGGCAAGATCTACCAGCGGCCATTCGGCGGCCACATGATGAACTATGGCGACGGCCCGCCCGTGCAGCGCACCTGCGCTGCCGCCGACCGCACCGGCCACGCTATCCTGCACACGCTTTACGGCCAGTCGCTGAAGCACAATGCGCAGTTCTTCATCGAGTATTTCGCGCTCGACCTGATCATGTCGGACGATGGCGTCTGCACCGGCGTCGTCGCCTGGAACCTCGACGACGGCACCATTCACCGCTTCTCGGCCAAGATGGTCGTGCTGGCGACGGGCGGCTATGGCCGCGCCTATTTCTCGGCAACGTCGGCCCATACCTGCACCGGCGACGGTGGCGGCATGGTTGCCCGTGCCGGCCTGCCGCTGCAGGACATGGAGTTCGTGCAGTTCCACCCGACCGGCATCTATGGCTCGGGCTGCCTGATCACCGAGGGCGCGCGCGGCGAAGGCGGCTATCTCGTCAACTCCGAGGGCGAGCGCTTCATGGAGCGCTATGCGCCGTCGGCCAAGGACTTGGCCTCGCGCGACGTGGTTTCTCGCTGCATGACGCTGGAAATCCGCGAGGGCCGCGGCGTTGGCAAGAACAAGGACCACATCTTCCTGCATCTCGACCATCTCGATCCGGCTGTGCTGCATGAGCGCCTGCCGGGCATTTCGGAATCGGCAAAGATTTTTGCCGGCGTCGACGTGACCCGCGAGCCGATACCGGTTCTGCCGACCGTGCATTACAATATGGGCGGCATTCCCACGAACTACTGGGGCGAGGTGCTGAACCCGACCAAGGACAATCCCGACCGCGTGTCGCCCGGCCTGATGGCTGTCGGCGAGGCCGGCTGTGCCTCGGTGCATGGTGCAAATCGTCTCGGCTCCAATTCGCTGATCGATCTGGTGGTGTTCGGCCGCGCTGCCGCCATCCGCGCCGGCGAGGTCATCGACCGGGCGGCACCCATTCCGCCGATCAATGAGAAGTCGGTCGAGAAGATCATGGCCCGCTTCGACCGCCTGCGTAACGCCAATGGCAGCACGCCGACGGCTGTTCTTCGCGAGAAGATGCAGAAGATCATGCAGGAAGACGCCGCCGTGTTCCGCACCCAGGAATCGCTGGCGCAGGGCTGCAAGCGCATGTCGGCGCTGTGGAGCGAGCTCAAGGACGTCAAGGTGTTCGACCGCTCGATGATCTGGAATTCCGATCTGGTCGAGACGCTGGAACTGGAAAACCTGATGGCCAACGCCATTCCTACCGTCTATGGCGCGGAAGCGCGCAAGGAGAGCCGCGGCGCGCATGCGCGCGAGGATTTCGACAAGCGCGACGACGCCGGCTGGCGCAAGCACACGCTGGCCCATGTCGCCGAGGACGGCAAGGTGACGCTCTCCTACCGGCCGGTTCACACCGAGCCGCTGGTCAGGGAAGAAGACGGCGGCATCAGCCTGGCAAAGATCGCGCCCAAGGCGCGGGTCTATTGATCGAGGGATAATCGAGATGGTCGAACTTACCCTTCCCAAGAACTCCCAGATCAGACAGGGCAAGACCTGGCCGAAGCCGGAGGGCGCCACCAATCTGCGCGAATACCGCATCTATCGCTGGTCGCCGGACGATGGCGAGAACCCGAGCATCGACACCTATTTCGTCGACATGGACGATTGCGGGCCGATGGTTCTCGACGCGCTGTTGTGGATCAAGAACAACATCGACCCGACGCTGACCTTGCGCCGTTCCTGCCGCGAGGGCATCTGCGGCTCCTGCGCCATGAACATCGACGGCTCGAACACGCTCGCCTGCACCAAGGGCTGCGACGACATTTCGGGCGCGATCAAGATCTATCCGCTGCCGCATATGCAGGTGGTCAAGGATCTGGTGCCGGACCTGACCAATTTCTACGCCCAGCACCGCTCGATCGAGCCCTGGCTGAAGACCGTGTCGCCGGAGCCGGCCAAGGAATGGCTGCAGAGCCATGACGACCGCGCCAAGCTCGACGGGCTCTACGAGTGCATCCTGTGCGCCTGCTGTTCGACCTCGTGCCCGAGCTACTGGTGGAACGGCGACCGCTATCTAGGCCCGGCAACGCTGCTGCAGGCCTATCGCTGGCTGATCGACAGTCGCGATGAGGCAACCGGCGAGCGGCTCGACAATCTCGAAGACCCGTTCCGGCTCTACCGCTGCCACACCATCATGAACTGCGCGCAGACTTGCCCCAAGGGTCTCAACCCGGCCAAGGCGATTGCGGAGATCAAGAAGATGATGGTGGAGCGGCGGGTTTAGGCGCCGTTGGTGCGTCCTTCGAGGCTCGCCGTTTGGAGTTTGCTCCTAACAGCATAGGGGCGTGCGGGCTCGCACCTCAGGATGAGGGACGTTTTGCCCCGGTTGGAAGCTCTAAAGGGTTCCGGTGTTCTTGGCACGCTGGCGGTAGATCGATATTAAAGCTTGCGCGACCTTCCTCATCCTGAGGTGCGAGCCTGTTTGAAATGTCCGCCCTTGATGCGGCGTTTGATGGCGAGCCTCGAAGGACGCACGATCAGCCACATAGCGAGTTCATGAACATGTCAGATGGCGCCACAGACCTCCCCGTCCTCAATCCCTCAGAAGCCCGCGTACTCGGTTGCCTGATCGAGAAGAAGGAGCTGACGCCGGATGTCTATCCGCTGACGCTCAATTCGGCCCATGCCGCCGCCAACCAGAAGACGGCGCGCGAGCCGGTCATGGCGCTGGAGCAGGGGGAGGTGCACCGGGCGCTGAAGCTACTGGAGCAGAAGGGGCTGGTTCGCCAGGTCTTCGGGTCGCGTGTCGAGCGCTACGAGCATCTTGCCGCGCAGCGCTTTTCGATGACTTCGCCGCAGATCGCCATTGTCGGCCTGCTCCTGCTGCGCGGTCCGCAGACGGTGAACGAGCTTCTGGCACGCAGCGAGCGCATGGCGCGGTTCCCGTCGGTAGACGAACTGCGCGAAGAACTCGACATGCTGATCGGCAAGCGCCCGGCGCTGGTGCAGGAAATCGGTCGCGGTCCCGGGCAGCGCGAGGACCGCTACGCCCATCTTCTGAGCGGGCCGGTGGACGTTGCCGCATTTGCAGCGCAGCGCAGCGTGTCATCTGTGCCGGCGTCTGATCTCGAGGCGCGGATCCAAGCCCTGGAGGAAGAAGTCGCAGCTTTGCGCGCCCGCCTCGATGCGCTGGGCGCCTGAGCCGGCGACCGAAGATCGGCCCGGAAGCAGTCCGTCACCTGAATAATCACGCCAGCGTGTTTCAGCTTGATTTTGAAACCTCTTGCGGTTCGGCTACGTCTTTACCGCAGGAGGATGTTTCATGGTGCGCAGAGCTTTCGCAGTAACCTGTCTTGCACTTGCTGCCGCGCTGTCAGCGCCGGCAGGTGCCGCATTCGCCAAGACGCAGACGGCGATCTTTGCCGGCGGCTGCTTCTGGTGCGTGGAATCGGATTTCGACCATGTGCCGGGCGTGACTTCAACCACCTCCGGCTATATCGGCGGCACCAACGACAATCCCACCTATGAGGACCACACCGCCGCCGGACACCGCGAGGCCGTGAAAATAGAATTCGACGATACCAAGACCAGCTACGACAAGCTGCTCGACGCCTTCTGGCATTCGGTCGATCCGACCGACGATGGCGGCCAGTTCTGCGACCGAGGCCACAGCTATACGACCGCGATCTATGCGGTGGGTGCCGAGCAATTGGCCGAGGCGGAGAAATCGAAGGAAGCGATCGCGGCGGTGCTGAAGCAGCCGATTGCCACGGAAATCGTCGCCGCACCGACCTTCTGGCCGGCCGAGGATTACCATCAGGATTACTACAAGAAAAACCCGGTCCGCTACAAATACTACCGCTATTCCTGCGGGCGCGATGACCGCATCGATGCCGTGTGGGGCAAGGCCGCGCATCAGGGCATCGCCGCGCACTGAGCGCGCGCTGCCGCAATGAAAAAGGGCGCCACAAGGCGCCCTTTTTTATTGATGGACCCGAATATCAGGCGAGACTGGCGTTCAGCGTGACCTTGATTGCGCCGAGCGCCTTGGAGACCGGGCATTCGGCCTTGGCCTTCTCGGTCAGTTCCTTGAATTTGGCGGCGTCGATGCCGGGCACCTTGCCGGTGAGCGTGATGGCGCTTTCGGTGATGCCGGTGCCGGGAATGAGGGTGACCACCGCCTTGGCGTTCAACTCGTCGGCGGGCGTGCCGTTTTCGGCCAGGAAATGCGAGAGCTGCATGGCAAAGCAGCCGGCATGGGCAGCGGCGATCAGCTCCTCCGGATTGGTGCCGGATTTGCCGCTCTCGTCCTCGAAACGCATCTTGAAGGAGTAGGGCGCGGCCTTGAGGGCGCCGCTCTGGGTGTCGAGCGTGCCGGCACCCTCGGTGAGCGTTCCCTTCCAGACGGCGGTGGCGTGACGGTTCATGAGGTTCTCCCATTTGATTTTGCAGGCCGATGATGCGGCGACGGGTTGAATATAGCGCGCCTTTCCGCATCTGCCATGTGTGACCGCTTTCGGGGCATGCGAAAAAAGTCGTTGTCAAAAATGTCGGGAAGCCGGAGCGCCTGTCGTCCTAGGGGCGGCCACGGAATGTTTCCGTGGCGTGTGCAGGAGGTTCGAATGTATTCGCTGCTTCACGCCGATCTTGGAAAGATCGTCCCCAAACCCGGTCAGGTGACTGCCGGCGGCTTTTGTATCCCGTCATCAGGCGTGGCGCGCCTGCTGGTCATGCTGACCGTCATATTTTCTGCCGTGCATGTTCTCGATGTCGCATCGTCCTATGCTCCAGACAGGCAGCCGGACCTTCTTGCGCAGGCAGATGTCACCTATGAGAGGAGATAGATCATGAAATATGTTTGCCTCGTCCATGGAGAAGAAGCCAAGCTCCATGCCATGTCGCCCGCCGAAATGAAGGCGCTCGATCATGATTCCGGTGCCTATGACGACGCGCTCACCGCCAGCGGCCATCTGATCGTCGCGCAGGCGCTGCAACCGGTTAAGGTCACGAAAACCGTCAGGAACCGGAAGGGCAAGGCGCTGGTGACCGACGGTCCCTTCGCCGAGACCAAGGAGCAGCTTCTCGGGTTCATCATGATCGAGGCCAGGGATTTCGAAGAGGCGGTGGAAATCGCCGGCAAGATCCCGCTGGCAAAGCTGGGCGCGATCGAGGTGCGGCCGGTCTATGATTTTCGCGGAGACTAGCCCGAGGCTCGCGCAAATCGTCGAGCGTGCAACTTTTGCGTGTTGAAAGGAGGAATTAGTTTCCTTATCCTGCCGCCGTTTTCGGGGGATTTGGCATGCATATCCTGATTGCTGCGATCGGCCTTATGGGGGCTGCCGCCTTCTGGTGGTACCGGGTCAAATATATGAGCGAGGCGGCAAGTGAGGTCGCCGATGCGGTTGGCCGCGTGCGCGGCTCGGTGCGGCGCAAGAAACTACGCAAGCAGGCCGCACTTTCGCCGCTCACGGCCATCGACGATCCCGTCGTGGCGGCGGCGACACTGATCACGGCGATCGTCTCGGAAGACACGCCGCTGACGCCGGTGCATGAAACCGCCATTCGGGAGGCCGTTTCCGGCATCACTGATGCGAAGAAAACCGATGAGGCCGTCATCTACGGCAAATGGGCGGCGTCGCAGATCGATGATGCGAATGTCGTGATCGACAAGCTTGCGCCGTTCCTGCGCGAACGCCTGGATGCGGATGAGCGCGAAGAACTGGTCACGATGGTCGAGGGCGTCGCGCGGGCGTCAGGCGAGCGCTCGTCGGCCCATGATCAAAGGGTGCGACGCCTGCGCCAGAAGCTCGGCTTCGAGATCCACTAATCGATCCCTGGACGCAATTCCGGACGGAAAACCGCTGCACACTTTTCCTGGAATTGTTTTCAGATCGACTCGCCTCTTAGCAGCCGTGGCGTGTCGCCGGTCAGGCCGGACGCCTGCCTTATGAAGAAAGACTTCATGCGCGGCATGCGGTCGACGAGGCCGAGGCCGATGTCGCGGGCAGCGCGCAGCGGGCCGAAATCATTGGAGAACAGGCGGTTCAGCACGTCGGTGGTGACGCCCATCTGCACCGTGTCGAAACGGCGCCAACGCTCGTAGCGCTGCAGCACGTCGAGCGCGCCGATGTCCTGGCCGAGCCGGTCGGCCTCGACGACTGTTTCGGCAAGCGCTGCCGAATCCTTGAAGCCGAGATTGAGCCCCTGGCCGGCGATGGGATGGATGCCGTGGGCCGCGTCGCCGGCGAGCGCCAAGCGTGGCGCGACGAAGGCACGGGCAAGGGTGAGCCCCAGCGGCCAGGCGCGCGGCTTGCCCTCGACGCGCAACTCGCCAAGCTTCAGGCCGAAGCGCTGTTCCAGTTCGCTTTCGAAGACAAGTTCGTCGCTGGCGACCAGCCGCTCGGCGTCGGCGGTGCGCTCTGTCCAGACGATGGAGGAACGGTTGCCGGTCAGCGGCAGGATGGCGAAGGGGCCGGCAGGCAGGAAATGCTCTTCGGCGCGGCCATTGTGCGGCCGCTCATGGGCGATGGTGCAGACGATGCCGGACTGGCCATATTCCCATTTCACCGTCTTGATGCCGGCCATGTCGCGCAGCCGCGAATTGACGCCATCGGCCGCGACCAGCAGCTTGGCTCCCAGCGACGTGCCGTCGGCAAGATGGATAGCGATGCCGGCGACGCCGGTCTCGAATGAGCTGACGGCGACGCCTTCGATGATGTCGATACCGAGTTCGCCGGCGCGGCGGCGCAGCGCGCCGTTCAGCACCTTGTTGGCGACCATGTGGGCGAAGGGTTCGCCGGGCGCGACTTCGCCGTCGAAGGTCAGGTAGATCGGCCGGACGGGATCAGCAGTGCGCGAATCGGTGACGATCATGTCGGTGATGGGCTGGGCCTGCGGCAGGATTTCGTCCCAGCAACCGAGGCGGCCTAGCATGCGGCAGGCCGCGGCGGCGATTGCCGAGGCGCGGGTGTCGCGCTGCCACACGCCTTCGGGTGCGGCGTCGACCACGGCGATGGCGAGATTGGGACGCGCCTGCTTCATCGAGACGGCAGCGGCAAGACCGACATAGCCCGCACCCGCAATCAGCACGTCGAGCGTCGGTTCCTTGCGGTGTGTGCCTGCGTTTCCAGCCATCGCTCTATCCTCCGTCACTTTCGCTTCGCCTTGACTCGGGCGAATGTTCCTGTTGGAAACCGTGCCAATTCCTTCGCTTCGAAAAGGGTTCGAAAAATGTCGGCGGCCATGCAGGAACTTCTCGCCATTCTCGACCTCGAGAAGCTCGAACACAACCTGTATCGTGGTCGCAGCCCGAAACTCGACTGGCAGCGCGTGTTCGGCGGGCAGACCATCGCGCAGGCGCTGGTCGCGGCGCAGCGCACAGTCGCGCCCGACCGTTATGTGCATTCGCTGCACGGCTATTTCATGCGTCCCGGCGATACGCAGGTTCCGATCATTTATGAAGTCGACCGCATCCGCGACGGCAAGAGTTTCACCACGCGGCGCGTCGTTGCCATCCAGCACGGCCATGCCATTTTTTCGCTGGAAGCCTCGTTCCAGCTTGACGAGCCGGGGTTGGAGCATCAGGTGCCGATGCCGCTCGGCGTGCCGGCGCCCGAGATGCTCGGCACCCAGAACGACCTGATCAAGGAATTCGGCGATACGGTGCCGGAGGGTATTCGCCGCTATTGGGAGCGCGACAGGCCGGTGGAAATGAAGCCAGTGATGCTCAAGCACTATACCAGCCGCGAAAAGCTGGACCCGGAGCAGAATATCTGGATCCGCACCACTGGACCCGTGCCGGCAGATCGCGCCACCCAGGCCGCAGTGCTTGCCTATCTCTCGGACATGACGCTGCTCGACACCTCCACCTTCGCCCATGGGCGCGCGGTGTTTGATCGCGACATCCAAGCGGCGAGCCTTGACCACGCCATGTGGTTCCACAGGCAGCATCCGCTCGACGGGTGGCTGCTCTATACGCAGGACAGCCCCTCGACGATCGGTGCGCGGGGCTTCACCCGCGGTACACTTTACGGGCAGGACGGCACGCTGATCGCTTCGGTGGCACAGGAAGGCCTTATCCGCGTGAGGCGATAGCCTGCGCAATGTGCAAAATCTAAAAATTGCCTAATTTTTAAGCGCCTATGTGGCCGCTCAAGCGGCGGCGCATACTGCACTGCAACATAAACCTATTGATTTACAACGCTTTAGTGACGGTTCTGCGAACTGGCACGGAGCTTGATTTACCCTGAACGCTCTCCGGCTGCTCTCGGCAACCCGGCGAAGTCATGCAATCGCGGGTTCCCGCATAAGCAAGGGGTAAAAACCTTATGAAAATCGTGATGGCAATCATCAAGCCGTTCAAGCTCGACGAGGTGCGCGAAGCGCTCACCGCCGTCGGCATCCAGGGCCTGACCGTCACCGAAGTCAAAGGCTACGGGCGTCAGAAGGGGCACACGGAAATCTATCGCGGAGCCGAATACGCGGTCAGCTTCCTGCCGAAAGTGAAGATCGAAGTGGCCGTGGCCGCTGACATGGTCGAGAAGGCCGTCGAGGCGATTTCGAGCGCGGCAAAGACCGGGCAGATCGGCGACGGAAAGATTTTCGTCTTCGGTATCGACCAGGCGGTACGCATCCGCACCGGCGAAACCGACACCGACGCGCTTTGAGCGGGCCAATCGTATTCTCATGGAGATTTCAATGAATATTCCCACCACCTTGAAGAAGGCGGCCAAAACCGCGCTTCTGGGCTCGCTTGCCCTCGGCGCACTTGGCACGCTCGCAGCCTTCGCCCAGGAAACCGCGCCTGCTGCCGCGGACGCTGCTGCAGCCGCAGCACCCGCCGTTGCCGTGCCCGACAAGGGCGACACGACCTGGATGATGATCTCGACCATCCTCGTCCTGTTCATGGCCCTGCCGGGCCTTGCCCTGTTCTATGGCGGCCTCGTGCGCACCAAGAACATGCTTTCCGTCCTCATGCAGTGCACGATGATCGTCGCTGTCGTCATCATCATCTGGGTGGTCTACGGCTACTCCTTCGCCTTCGGTGGCGGCACCAGCCCGTATTGGGGCGGTCTCGGCAAGCTGTTCCTGTCGGGCGTCACGCCTGAGAGCACGGCAGCGACCTTCTCGGATGGCGTCGTCATCCCCGAACTGGTCTTCATCTGCTTCCAGATGACCTTCGCCTGCATCACGCCGGCCCTGATCGTCGGCGCCTTCGCCGAGCGCATCAAGTTCTCGGCCGTGATCCTGTTCGTGGCGCTGTGGGTCACCTTCGTCTACTTCCCGATCGCCCACATGGTCTGGGATTCGAGCGGCATGATCTTCAGCTGGGGCGCTCTCGACTTCGCCGGCGGCACGGTCGTCCACATCAATGCCGGCATCGCCGCATTGGTCGGTGCGATCCTGGTCGGCAAGCGCAACGGCTACGGACGCGACAACATGGCTCCGCACTCGATGACGCTGACCATGGTCGGTGCCTCGATCCTGTGGGTGGGCTGGTTCGGCTTCAATGCCGGCTCCAACCTTGAAGCCACCGGCGGTGCAGCTCTCGCGATGATCAACACCTTCACCGCAACCGCCGGCGCAATCATCGCCTGGGTGGCGGTGGAATCGCTGGCCCGCAAGAAGGCCTCGATGCTCGGTGCTGCCTCCGGCATGATCGCCGGCCTGGTCGCCGTCACGCCCGCTGCCGGCATCGTCGGCCCGATCGGCGCGATCGTGCTCGGCGCCATCGCCAGCATCATCTGCTACTATTTCGTCACCGTGGTGAAGATCAAGGCCGGCTACGACGACTCGCTCGACGTGTTCGGCGTGCACGGCATCGGCGGTATCGTCGGCGCCATCGGCACCGGCATCTTCGCCTCCTCGGCGCTGGGTGGCATCGGCTATGCCGACGGCGTGACCATGGGCGCGCAGGTCTGGGTGCAGATCAAGGCGGTTCTCGTCACCATCGTCTGGTGCGGTGTCGGCTCTGCCATCCTCTACAAGATCGTCGATGTGATCGTCGGGCTGCGTCCGACCGTCGAAGCCGAATCGCAGGGCCTCGACCTCACCTCGCACGGCGAAGTGGCCTACCACTCGTAAGCTTCCAACCCGGCGACGCATGCAGTCGCCGGGTGAAAATCCCGTCGTGACCGGTTTGAAGGAGCCGTGTCACGCCTTTGAGGCCCGGTTCGTCCGGGCCTCTTTTTTTGACCGCCGGCAACATGTTCCGGTGGCTGCGGCGTGGTCTGGCGGACTGCGACCGAACTGCAACAGGGAGCGGGTTTCAGAAGCTCTCTTCACGAAAAAAATCACGCCGTTATATAGACAGCTAATGAAAGCCGCTTATCTTGAGCGACTGAGGACACAAATCAGTTTGCGGCAGGCTCCATATTGTCGAAGCATTCACCGGACATGATGATGCAGGCCGATCCGGCGACGCTCAGCGCGGTCGCGCGCATCGCTGAAGCGCCCAAGGCTCCGCGGCTTCACGTCACGGCGGTCAGGGGCCAGCGGATATGGTTCAAGCATTTCGGCGCCGAGCGGACGGCCTGGGGCAAGCGCCTGCACGCGCTGGTTTCGCCGCTGATGTATCCGCGGTTCCTCAGGTCATCACTGCCGGCGAGCCCGGAAGGCAAGGCCGCGCGCGAATTGCGCAAGATCAAGGCTTTTCGCGGCGCTGGTTTTCGGGCGCCGGAAGTCTTCTATCAGCGCGGCGACGTTCTGGCCCTGTCCGACATGGGCGAGACGATGCAGGCGCAGATGATACAGCTGCGACAAGCAGGAGACATGGCAGCCCATGACAGCCTCCTGATAAGTGCAGCCAAGGCTCTGGGCGAGGTGCATGCGGCCGGCCTCTGCCACGGCCGCCCGCATCCGCGCGATTTCGTCGTCGACGATAATGGGCAGTTCGGCTTTCTCGACTTCGAGGAGGAACCGGAAGCAGTGATGCCATTGGCTGACGCGCAGGCGCGCGACGTCTGGCTGCTCTTTTTCCAGATCACTTTTCGTGCCCGGCAACCCCGGACACCGACGCTGGCGCTGCAGGCCTACAAGGCTTCGGCCCCGAAGCCTACGCTGGAGGCGCTTTCGCAGCTGCTTCATTTCTTCCGGGTATTGATCCCGCTGGGCCGGGTCGCGGCGAAATTCCATCTCGGCGGCGACCTCGAGCGCTTTATGACGGCGATGGACTTTTTTCGCGACGCCGAAAAGGACGCCGCCGAGAAACGGTAGGCGAGCCTGTTTCATGTGCCGCGAAGTGCTGCATGGTTAATGCGGCCTTAACCTTCCCCCCGATAATCTGATCCTCGACTCTGCCCAAGGCGCGTTCGTGCCAAGGCAACACCATTTTTGGACGGGGAAAGAGGCATGCGTTCAGCCACACAACTCGCGCTGACCGATTCGGGACACGGCCTGCAGGCGTTTGCGCGCAGGCAGGTGGGGCGGATCACCGGCCTTGCGTGTTTCGCGACGGTTGCCTTCGCGCTGGCCAGCCTTGGTACCTGGAACGTCGCCGACCCGAGCTTCAGCCATGCCACCGACAACCCGATCACCAACGCGATGGGCTATCCGGGCGCGGTGTTTTCCGATCTCGCCATGCAGTTTTATGGGCTGTCGTCCGTGGCTGCTCTCGTTCCTGCCGTGATCTGGGGCTTTTTCCTGGCGACCGCGCGCGGTGTCGACCGCATGCCGCGCCGCGCGCTGGCCTGGTTCGGCGCTTCGCTGTTGTTTGCAGCCATTGCCGGCTGCACCACGCCGCCCGCAACCTGGCCGCTGCCGACCGGGCTTGGCGGCGTCTTCGGCGACATGGTGCTGAAGGTTCCGGGCATGGCCACCGGCGGTTATCCGACCGGCTGGGTGGCAAGCCTGATCGCCGTGGTTCTGGCAGGGCCGGCGCTCTGGCTATTCGCTTTCGGTGCAGGGCTGATTTCGCGTCCCAACGGCTTTGCCGTCGTCGATCCCGACGAAAAAGACATGCGTGAGCAGGATCTGTCGTCCTCCTTCGACGATGACGACGAGGATGAAGGCATATTGGCGCTGGGTGCGATCACCCATTGGTGGCTGTCGTTCCGTGCCTTCCTGCGCCGCCGGGCTGCGCGCCGCAAGGAGCATGACGAATATCGCGACGTCGAGGTGCGCCCCGAAAGCGCCTGGCGCCGTGCCGCCGAGCGCGTCGAATTCGCCGAGCAGGCCGAGGCGAAGGTCAGCGCCAAGGGCAGGGCGCGCGTCGAGCCCGAATTCTTCGCTGCCATGGTGTCCGACGGCCGCGTTCCCCACCACGAACTTGATGACGATATCGAAGCGGAAGACGATCTCGACTTCATGCCGGGCGAGGCGGCAGAGCCACGTTCGCCTGCGGCCCAGGTCCAGAATTTCAGGACGCCTGCAGCAGCTTCCGCCCGCGTGGAAGCTCCTGCACCGCGCCCAGTTCCCGGTGCGCGGGTCCAGCGCGAGGCGCAGACCTCGCTGATTGGTTCAAACAGCTTCGAAATGCCGTCGCTGCACTTCCTGACCGAGCCGAAGAATGTCGTGCGCGACGCCAGCCTGTCGAAGGATGCGCTGGAGCAGAATGCGCGCCTGCTCGAAGGTGTGCTCGAAGACTTTGGCGTCAAGGGTGAGATCATCCATGTGAGGCCCGGCCCGGTCGTCACGCTCTATGAGCTGGAGCCGGCCCCCGGCATCAAGTCGTCGCGCGTCATCGGCCTTGCCGACGACATCGCCCGCTCGATGAGCGCGATCGCTGCCCGCGTCGCCGTCGTTCCCGGCCGCAACGCCATCGGCATCGAACTGCCCAACGCCAAGCGCGAGACCGTCTATCTGCGCGAGATCATGGCGAGCCGCGATTTCGAGACGACCAAGGCCAAACTGGCGCTGGCGCTCGGCAAGACCATCAACGGCGAGGCCGTCATCGTCGACATCGCCAAGATGCCGCACGTTCTCGTTGCCGGCACCACCGGCTCGGGCAAGTCTGTCGCCATCAACACCATGATCCTGTCGCTGCTCTACCGCATGACGCCGCAGGAATGCCGCCTGATCATGATCGATCCGAAGATGCTGGAACTGTCGGTCTATGACGGCATCCCGCATCTGCTGACGCCCGTCGTGACCGACCCGAAGAAGGCGGTCGTGGCGCTGAAATGGACGGTGCGGGAGATGGAGGACCGCTACCGCAAGATGTCCAAGGTCGGCGTGCGCAACATCGACGGCTTCAATGCGCGCGTGGCGCAGGCGGAGAAGAAGGGCGAGCGCATTTCGCGCACGGTGCAGACCGGCTTCGACCGCCAGACCGGCGAGGCCATCTACGAGACCGAAAATCTCGACCTCGAGCCGTTGCCCTATATCGTCGTCATTATCGACGAGATGGCCGACCTGATGATGGTCGCCGGCAAGGACATCGAAGGCGCGGTGCAGCGTCTGGCGCAGATGGCGCGTGCTGCCGGCATCCACGTCATCATGGCGACGCAGCGTCCGTCGGTCGACGTCATCACCGGTACGATCAAGGCCAACTTCCCGACCCGCATCTCCTTCCAGGTGACGTCGAAGATCGACAGTCGCACCATTCTGGGCGAGCAGGGCGCCGAGCAACTGCTCGGCATGGGCGACATGCTTTACATGGCCGGCGGCGGGCGCATCCAGCGCGTGCACGGACCGTTCGTCTCCGACGACGAGGTCGAGAAGATCGTCGGCCATCTCAAGCTGCAGGGCGTGCCCGAATATCTCGACGCCATCACCGAGGACGACGGCGAGGATGACGATGACGCACCGTCCGGCAAGGGCGGCGGTGGCGGCGGCAATTTCGAGGATTCCGACGATCCTTACGATCAGGCGGTCGCGGTGGTCCTGCGCGATGGCAAGGCCTCGACCAGCTACATCCAGCGCCGCCTCGGTATCGGTTACAACCGAGCCGCCTCGATCATCGAGAAAATGGAGCAGGAAGGCATCGTTGGCCCCGCCAACCACGCCGGAAAGCGCGAAATTCTGGTGCCGACGGAGGATGATAAGTTTTAGACGGTGTGAGTTTAAAATGACGCAGGCGTGATGGTTTGCCTCTTGCCGCCGACAAACTTCAGCCCAAGTAGAAGCCTATAGATCAAAGCTCATTTGACGCATTCGAGAGTGATGACCCGCATGAACAAAAACGCTTCGACCCCGACCCCGCGATTGCAGATGGCCCGCCGCGGCTTCCTTGGGCTGGCGGTTGCGGCTTTCGGCGTGGTTGGGCTGCAGGCGATGCCGGGTTTCGACATGATTGCTGCGGCGCAGGCCGCCCCGACGGACGCCGCACAGAAGATCGCCGATCATTTCGCCAGCGTTCGCACCATGACCGGCGAGTTCGTGCAGTTCGGCCCGCGCGGCGAGCAGACCGGCGGCAAGTTCTTCATCGAGCGTCCGGGCAAGATCCGCTTTGACTATGACGGCGCGTCGCGCTTCCAGGTGGTCTCGGACGGCCAGTCGGTCGTGCTCGACAACAGGAAGATGAACACGGTCGATCTTTACCCACTGTCGAAGACGCCGCTGAAGCTTTTGCTCGACGAGCGCATCGATCTCTCCGGCAACAAGGTCCGGAGCGTCAAGGAAGAGGACGACCTCACCACGATCCAGCTTGCCGACAAGTCGGTGTTCGGCAACTCGACCATCACCATGATGTTCGACCCGAAATCCTACGAGCTGCGCCAATGGACGATTAAGGACGCGCAGGGCAAGGACACGACGGTGATGATCTTCAACGTCAAGCAGGGCGTGAAGTTCGATCAGGACCTGTTCAAGATCGACTACAAGCGCAATCTCGACGTCAACAAGAAGAAAAACAACCGTTAGGCCAGGCGCTGCCTGCGCTTTAACTGTGGACAGGGTTCGCAGCCGGGGTCGAGGCTGCGCTCGACCTTGTAATTGATGCCTTGCGCTGCCACTTTCCGGGCTTCTTTTTCGCAAGTGCCGGATTTCCCCAATGCCTTTCTCGATTGCCACCTGGAACATCAATTCCGTGCGGCTGCGCATGCCGCTGGTGGAGCGCCTCCTCCTTGAAAACGCACCCGACGTGCTGTGCCTGCAGGAGACGAAATGCCCGGACGACCAGTTTCCGTCTGCGGCCTTCCGCAAGCTCGGCTACGAGCATATCGCGATCAGCGGCCAGAAGGGCTATCACGGCGTCGCGACTGTGGCGCGGCGGCCGCTCGAAATCGTCGAGAAGCGCGAGTTCTGCCAGAAGGGCGATTGCCGGCATCTTTCAGTGCGGGTGAATGCCGGCGGCAAGCAGCTTCTCGTGCACAATTTCTACGTTCCGGCCGGCGGCGACGAGCCGGACCCGGAGATCAATCCGAAATTCCGCCACAAGCTCGACTTCGTTGCCGAGATGAATGCCATCCGCGCCGACCATGACGATAATTCGGGGTCGGTGCTGGTCGGCGATCTCAACATCGCGCCGCTGGAGCACGATGTCTGGTCGCACAAGCAATTGCTGAAAGTGGTTAGCCATACGCCGGTCGAGACCGAGAATTTCGAGGCGATGCGCAAGGCCGGCGACTGGGTCGACCTGATGCGGCTCAACGTGCCTGACGAGCAGAAGATCTACACCTGGTGGAGCTACCGCGCGCAGGACTGGGAAACCTCCGACCGCGGCCGCCGCCTCGACCATGTCTGGTCGTCGTCCAATCTGGTTCCGAGCTTCGGCGGCTACGAAATCCTGCGCGCTGCGCGCGGCTGGGATCGGCCGTCGGACCATGTGCCGGTGATTGCGCGTTTCGATCTCGACTAGAGGTAACCCGCTTTCGCCTACGGCAGGAGCCGGGGCGCGACTTCCTCGATGCGGCGGATGAGCGCCTGAAGCTCTTCGACGATGCGCTGGTGAAGTGCTATGGCGAGGTCGGGATATTCCCCGAGGATGCGGTGGAACATTTTCCGATTCAGCCGCAGCACTTCCGAATCGGTGGCGGCGGCTGCACTGGTCAGGCGCCTGGTGTCGGCGATCAGCGCCAGCTCGCCAAGTATGGAGCCCGGCTTGACCACCGCGATCGGCGTGCGCTTGGGGTCGTCTTCGCGAAACAGGACGATGCTGCCCTTGACGACGATATAGGCCGAATCGGCCTCGTCCTCCTCCAGAAACAGCTTGCGTTCCGCCGGCAGCCGCATCGGTTCTGCCCCGAAGGCGAGCAGGCGCAGCTGTTCCTGGCTGAAGCCCTCGAAAAGCCCCACGCCGGACAGAATGCGGATGTCATCATCCAGCGCCATTGCGTCCCCGAATTCCTGGCCTGGTCAGTCCTCCCGTTCGTGCGGCCCCCCGACCGCAAACCGGTCAGGGAACCAGCTTGTATCCGCCGCTTTCTGTCACAAGAATTTCAGCATTGGAAGGATCGCGCTCTATCTTCTGGCGCAGGCGATAGACATGGGTTTCCAGCGTGTGCGTGGTGACACCCGAATTATAGCCCCAGACCTCCTCCAGGAGGACGTCGCGGGTAACGACTTTCTGGTCTGCACGATAGAGATATTTGATGATGGACGCCTCCTTTTCGGTCAGGCGCACCTTGGCGCCGCGCTGGTCGAGAAGCAGTTTCTGGCTCGGTTTGAACGTATAGGGACCAACCGAAAAGGTTGCGTCCTCACTTTGCTCATGCTGGCGCAGCTGCGCGCGGATGCGGGCGAGCAGGACGGCGAAGCGGAACGGCTTGGTCACATAGTCGTTGGCGCCGGCTTCCAGCCCGAGGATGGTGTCGGAATCGGTGTCATGCCCGGTCAGCATGATGATCGGCGCCTTGTAGCCGCCCTTGCGCAGCAGCTTGACGGCTTCGCGGCCGTCCATGTCCGGCAGGCCGACATCCATGATCAGGAGATCGATCAGGCCGCCGCGTGCAACCGATACGCCCTTGGCGGCAGTGGCTTCCTGCAACACGTCGAATTCCTCGTAGAGCGAAAGTTGCTCGACAAGGGTCGTGCGCAGGTCTTCGTCATCGTCGACAATCAGGATGGTGCGGGAGGTCATGGATCAATCCGTTGTTTTGAAATGTATAATTCTGTTGACCAGTGATCGTTTATGCGGAACCTGATCTTCAGAACAGGCCAGTCACGGTGATTTGCTTCCGTATGCAATCATACTCCAAAAAACGTGAGCGCAATGGGGCAGGTGCAAAAAACCGACATGGGATCAAAACCTTGGTGGTTCGCGCACGCCCCGGGCACCCTTCGCAAGGGTTGCTGAATGCCGGCGGCACGGTGTTTTCCTGTGCGCTGGGGCGCGGCGGCATAACCGCCAGCAAGCGCGAGGGCGATGGCGGCACGCCGCTGGCGGCGATGCGCATTCTTTCAGGATATTTCCGGCAGGATCATTTTTTCGGGCGGCGTACGCGGCTGAAGATGACGCCGATCGATTCAGCACTTGGCTGGTGCGAGGTGCCGCAGGACCGCAACTACAACCGGCCCGTCAGGCTGCCTTACGCGGCGAGCCACGAGCATATGCTGCGCGATGACAGGCTCTACGATGCCTGCCTGGTGCTCGACTGGAATATTTCGCCACGCCTGCGCGGGCGCGGCAGCGCCATCTTTTTCCATCTGGCGCGGCCGGGTTTCACGCCGACGCAAGGCTGCGTCGCGGTAACGGCAAAGGTAATGGCGCGGCTGCTGCCGTATTTGTCGGACGGAACCGTGCTGAAGGTGGTGCGCTAGCCGCGCGAGCGGAACTCGTCGACCGGCAGCTTGCTCATCGCGCGATCGACTGCGGCAGCAATGTCATGCCTGTCGACGCCGATATCGTGCAAATAGCGCTCCGGGAGTGTCTTCAGCTCGTCGGTTGCCTTGAACCTTGTCAACCAGTTGCGAAGTGTCGCGCGGATGCGAAGGCTCAGCAAAGGAGCCGGCCGTGCCGAAGCGATGAAGCCCATATCGTCTGTGTAGTAGGCCATATTCATCTTCTTTCAAGAAGGATTTTAAACGCTTGTCTGATGTTCATAGTATTGGATTGAAGCTGCTACGAAAAACGAGTAGTTTTCACCATATCTGATAATTTAATTTGAAGATCGATCATGTCTGGCCATCTCCCGGGAATTCGCGCGCTGAAGACGCTGGAGGCGGCCGGCCGGCATCTCAATTTCAGCCGGGCTGCTGCCGAGCTGGGCCTGACGCCGGCTGCGGTCAGCCACCAGATCAAGGAATTCGAAGAACAGCTGGGAATCAGCCTGTTCCTGCGCACAAGCCGGATGATGGAGCTGACGCAGGCTGGCGAGATCCTCCACGCAGCCGTCACCGAAGCGCTCACAGGCCTGACGCGTGCGGCGGTGCGCGTGCAGAAGATACGGTCGAACATGCGGCTGCGGGTCAGCGCGTCGACGTCGATCGCCGCCAAATGGCTGGTGCCGCGCCTGGAGAAATTCATGCAGCAGTGGCCCGATGTCGACATCAGGCTCGACGTTTCGACGAGCCTGCGGGATTTCACCCGGGACGACATCGACGTCGCCTTTCGCTGGGGGCGCGGCCAGTATCCCGGCGCGCGGGCCGATCGGATGTTCGAGCACTCGATCATTCCGGTCTGCAGCCCGGCCCTGCTTGAAGCCAAGGGGCCTTTGACGGAGCCGCGCGACCTGCTGAAATGCCGGCTGATCCACGTTTCGTGGAGCGGTCTCGGCGTAACCTGGCCAGACTGGCGCATGTGGATGCTGGCTGCCGGCATCGGGGATTTCGATGACAGCCCTGGCCTGCATTTCGCCGAGACCGGGCCGGCGATACAGGCGGCAATCGACGGTCACGGCATTGCGCTCGGCGATGCCTGGATGGTAGCCGACGATCTCGCCGCCGGCCGGCTGGTAAAACCCTTCGCGCTGTCGATCGACGGTCCGCCGCAGTTTGCCTACTATATCGTCACGCCTCTCGAAGCGGCGGACGACCCGCTGATCAGGACTTTTCGCGAATGGGTTCTGGAGCAGGCAGCCGACACGCCACGCATGCCGGAGGCTGCACGCCCCACCAGCCTATGATCGCGCCCGCTCTTCCAGTGCGCGCAAACGCCGTCAAGCGTAGCGCCAGACCGTCGTGCGCTTGACCTCGGCGTCCTCCAGAGCGCGGGTGACCGGCACCTGATAGACGGCCAACGCCTGCATCCGCTCCTTCGGCAGATAGGCACGGCCGGGATCGCCGATGAGGATTTCGGCGCCACGCCGGCTGAGTTCGGAAAACCATGGGATCAGCCGGTCGGCAAAGGGCTTTTCGTAGAAGACGTCGCCGGCGAGGATGACGTCCCAGCCTTCATCTGCACCCACGAGATCGGCGCCGGAAAACACGGCCGAAACACCATTGGCCTGCGTGTTGAGCGCGATCGCCGCTTCGCAGAACGGGTCTATGTCGGCGGCAGTCACTTCGCCAGCGCCGGCTTTCATGGCCGCGATGGCGACGAGACCGGAGCCGGACGCAAAGTCCAGCACGCGCTTGCCGCGCACCGTCTCGGGGTGGTCGAGAATGTAACGCGCCAGCCCCTGCCCGCCGGCCCAGGCGAAAGCCCAGAAGGGCGGCGGCAGGCCGATCTCGGCCAGCTCTTCTTCCGTCTTCTTCCAGAGGTCATGCGCCTCGTCAGCGAGATGAAGCAGAACCTCCGGCACATGCGGCGGGGTCATCAGCGCCGTGTTGGCGCGGATGAAGCTTTCGGCCTCCGCTGGCGTCACGGTGCGGGGTCGAGGCCGCCCATGCGGCAGACTTCGCGCCATTCGTCAGCGGTCACGGGCTGCACCGACAGGCGCATGGAGGTGACGAGCGCCATTTTGGCGAGCTTCGGATTGGCCTTCACGTCGACCAGCGTCACCGGCTTTGGCACGTCGCGCACGGCGCGGATATCGACGCATTCCCAGCGCGGGTCTTCGGTCGTGGTGTCGTGATGGGCAAGCGCGCAAACCTCGGCGATGCCGACGACTTCCAGCCCCTCATTGGAGTGGTAGAAGAAGCCGAGATCGCCGATCTGCATGGCGCGCATGTTGTTGCGCGCCAGATAATTGCGCACACCGTCCCATTGTGTGCCTTCCTTGCCCTTCGCCTTCAGCATGTCGAAGGAGAATTTGAACGGCTCGGATTTGAACAGCCAGTAGTTCATCTTTTTGCTCCCTGTCGTGCCTTAGGCCGCCTCTTGTGGTTCAGGCGCTCGCCGGGTTGTTGAAGACCCAGTTCCAGGGTTGCACCTCGACGCTTTCGAACAGGCCCGCCTTGGCGAAGGGGTCGTTGCCCGAAATCTCCGTTGCCGCTGCCTTGTCGGCAGCTTCGACAACGACAAGGCTGCCGCAGGGTTTGCCGTCATCGTCGAGGAACGGGCCGGCGAATTTCAGCGTGCCGGCGTCGTTGAGGCCGTTGAGGAAGGTGACGTGTTCCGGGCGCGTGTCGAGGCGCAGTTGCAGATGACCCGGCTTGTCCTTGCAGATGAACGCAAACAGCATGTTTTCAGCTCCTGTTTCTATTCGGCTTCGTGGCGAAGCGGGCGCGACATCAGCGCCGAGACCGCTTCCTGGATGGTGATGGCGCCGGCAAGGATGCCGGCGACGGCGGTGATGATCGGCGCGTCGACGCCGCGCTCTTTGGCGATGCGGGCGGCAATGCCGGCGGTGGCAACCCCTTCGGCCAGCGGCCTGCCGGCGAGCGGTTCGCCGCGTCCCAGCGCCAGCCCGTAGGCAAAATTGCGCGACTGGGCCGACGAGCAGGTCAGCAGCAGGTCGCCGAGGCCTGAAAGCCCCATCAGCGTTTCCGGCTCGGCACCGAAGGCGGCACCGATGCGGCGCAGTTCGACGAAGCCGCGCGTGACCATGGCAGCTTGCGCGCTGGCGCCAAGGCCAGCGCCGGTGACGGCGCCTGCTGCGATGGCAAAGACATTCTTCAGCGCGCCGCCGATTTCGACGCCGACTAGGTCGCCGGTCGAGTAGCAGCGGAAGCTGTCGGTGGAAAAGCGCAATGCGAGCGCTGCGGCGCGCGCCTCGTCCTGCGCGCCCACCACGACGGCCGTCGGCAAGCCTCTCGCCACATCCGAGGCGAAGCTAGGGCCGGACAAAGCCGCGACGGGGTTGTTTGGTAGGATTTCACCGGCGATCTGCGACAGAAGCGTGCCGGTGGTGCTTTCGATGCCCTTGGCGCAGAGAACCAGCGGCACATGTGCCGGAATTTTTCCCTTCACCTCGCCGAGTACCGCGCGCAGCACCTGCGCCGGGGTGACGACGAGCACGCAGTCCACGCCCTCCAGTGCCGCATTGAGGTCGGTGGTCGCCTCCAGCGCCGGGTCGAGGCGGATGCCGGGGAGATAGCGCGGGTTTTCGCCCTGGGCGATCGCCGCCACCATCGCCTCGTCACGCGCCCACAGCCGCACCGAATTGCCGGCGCGGGCCATGGTCAGCGCAAGGGCGGTGCCCCAGGCGCCGCCGCCCAGCACGGTGATGCGATAATTGCTCATGCCTTGGCTCCCCGCCGGCCCGAGCCGATCATGGGCGCGGAAATGCTGTCGAGCGGCCAGCGCGAGCGCGGCACGAAATCCATCGCATCGGGCTCGACCAGCCCGGCGCGGATGCGCTCGATACCGGCCCAGGCGATCATCGCGGCATTGTCGGTGCACAGCACATGCGGCGGCGCGATGAAGCTGAAGCCGTGACCGGCGCATAATGTCTCAAGCGTCGAGCGAATCTGGCGATTGGCCGCGACGCCACCGGCAACGACCAGCGCCGGCGTCTTCACATCGGGATATTCCTCGCGGAAGCGGGCGAGGCTGCGGCCGACGCGGTCGCCGAGCGCGTCCGACACGGCCAACTGGAACGAGGCGCAGATATCGGCGACGTCCTGCTCGCTGAGCGGGGCGATGGCTGTCGCCGCCTGCCGCACGGCGGTCTTGAGGCCCGAGAAGGAAAAATCCGGGCGGGCCTCACCCTTCATCGGGCGGGGGAAAGCAAAGCGTTTTGCATCTCCCTTCGCCGCCGTCTTTTCGACATTCGGGCCCCCGGGATAGGGCAGGCCGAGCATCTTGGCGGTCTTGTCGAAGGCTTCGCCGAGTGCGTCGTCTATTGTTGTCGCCCAGCGCTGGTAGTCGCCGACGCCTCGCACCAGCACGATCTGCGTATGACCGCCGGAAACGAGCAGCAGCAGGTAAGGAAAGGCCAGGCCGTCGGTGAGCCGCGCCGTCAGCGCATGGCCTTCGAGATGGTTGACCGCGATCAGCGGCTTGCCGGTGGCGGCAGCGATCGCCTTGGCCGTCATCAGGCCGACGATCAGCCCGCCGACAAGGCCGGGTCCGGCGGTGGCGGCGATGGCGTCGATCTCGGAAAGCGTCACATCCGAATCGGCAAGGGCTACCTCGATGATGCCGTCCAGCGCCTCGACATGGGCGCGCGCGGCGATCTCCGGTACGACGCCGCCGAAGGCTGCGTGCTCCTCGATCTGGCTGAGCACGACATTCGACAGGATCTCGGGTGCAGCGCCCTCGCGCAGGCCGACCACGCTGGCCGCTGTCTCATCGCAGCTCGTTTCGATGCCGAGCACGCGGATCATGGCGTCATTTCGTTGCATTGCCCGACCGTGATTTCCCCGATAGGAGATGCGGGGCGAAAACCCCATTCGCCGGGTGGGTATCACGGACCGAGCGTCATGCAAACTAGAGCGTTGAAAATCGGAACTCGCGGCAGTCCGCTGGCGCTGGCGCAAGCCGTGGAAACGCGCGCGCGGCTGGTTGCGGCGCACAGCCTTCCCGAAGACGCCTTCGAGATCGTGCCGCTTTCGACCAGCGGCGACCGCATCCAGGACCGGCCGCTTTCGGAAGTGGGCGGCAAGGGGCTTTTCACCAAAGAACTCGAGGATGCGCTGTATGACGGGCGCATCGACATCGCTGTGCATTCCTCGAAAGACATGGCGACCGTGCTGCCGGAAGGGCTCGAGGTCTCAACCTTCCTGCCGCGCGAAGACCCGCGCGATGCCTTCATCGGCAAGCTGGCGCCGTCGATTGCAGAGTTGCCGCATGGCGCGACCGTCGGCTCGTCGTCGCTGCGGCGGCAGGCACTGATAAAGCGCATGCGGCCCGACCTGAAGGTGGTGATGTTTCGTGGCAATGTGCAGACGCGGTTGCGCAAGCTGGAGGAAGGCATTGCAGCCGGCACCATTCTCGCCAATGCCGGGTTGCGGCGTCTTGGTCTGGAAGAGGTCATCACCGACCTGATGCCGCTGGATAAATTTCCGCCCGCACCCGGCCAGGGCGCGATCGGCATCGAGCACCGCTCCAGCGATAGCGAGGTGCGCGATCTGCTCGCCGCCATTCATGATGCCCCGACGGGTCATGCGCTGGCCTGCGAGCGGGCCTATCTCGCAGCGCTCGACGGCTCCTGCCGCACGCCGATTGCCGGTCATGCCGTGATCGAGGGCGATCATCTGTCGTTCAGCGGCGTCATCCTTTCACCCGACGGAACCGAGGCGCATGAGGTGCGGGGCGAAGGTAAAGCTGCCGACGCGGCGCAAATCGGCCGCGCGGCGGGCGAAGACGTTCGCGCACGCGCTGGCACACGTTTTTTCGAGGGCTGGAGCTGAATGCGGCCCCGGGTGCTGGTGACACGGCCGGAACCCGGCGCGTCGGCCACCGCACGCCGGCTTGAAGAAGTGGGGTTTTCGCCTGTTGTTATGCCGCTATCGGAAACGCTGGCTCTGCCGGTCGATGTGTCTGCGATCCCGCACGACATGGATGCAGTTGCCGTCACCAGCGCCAACGCGATACGCCATGCTTCAGACGATCTGATTGCATCTCTGGCAGGCCGGCGCTTGTTCGCGGTTGGCAGGAAAACGGCGAAGGCCGCGCGGGAAGCCGGTTTTGCCAGCGTCATTGAAGGTTCCGGCGACGCGGTGGGCCTTGCAGACCAGATCCTGGCCGAACTGCCGGCGGGTTCCAGAATCCTGTACCTTACGGGCCGTGTCCGGCTCGACCATTTCGAACGCCGCATCGCCGAATCGGGATTGCGGGTTTTCGTGAAGGAGACCTACGACACACGCAGGATCGACTATCCGGAGGAAGCCGTCGCCTCGTTGCTGGCGGGCGGTCAAATCGACGCGGTTCTGCTCTATTCGGCCAAGGCCGCGGAAGCGTTATCCGGCCTCGCCGGGCAACCCGGGATGCATTCCCTTTTCGCGACAGCGCGCTATTTTTGTCTGTCCGACCGTGTTGCAGCTTCCCTGAACGCGGCGGAAAAGGACCGGATTTCGATAGCGGCCGAGCCGACAGAGGATGCATTGTTGTCGCTGCTGAAGGCCGACCGCTGAACGCGCCATCACCCGGCCCCTTTTCACGTCATGCTGGTGTGGTACTGATCTTTTTGCTGGTTCCTGCGTTGCGGGATTATTGAAAACGACATTCATTGCGGAGTTCTCACATGGTCAAGACGCCGAAGACCCGGCATTCGAAGACGCATCGGGAACCGGTGACGATCGAGCTGGAGCCGGGCGCCGTTTCGCGCATCAAGGAGGCGGAAGCGCAGGCAGCCGCAGCTCAGGAGACCAGCGCAGCACAGGCCGAAACGCCGGAAGCGGAAGCAACTCAATCCGGCGGGCAGAATTTCACCATGGTCGACACGACTGCCGAGGCCCCGGCCAGTTCCGCATTGGGACCCGAGCAGGATCAGGCTGAAGCCAAGCCGGTGCGTGAAGGCTTCGATTATGATTTTTCGGCGCAGGAGCCGAAGCCGGACGAGGCCGGCAAGAGCGACGTGAAGGAAGAGACTTCGCGGCCTGCGCAGCCGGAAAAACCGGTCTACACCCAGCCTGAGCAGCGCCGCAGCGGGTTTCCGCCGCTGGCCGCCGGCATCGTCGGCGGGTTGATCGCGCTGGCGGGTGCCGGCGCGCTGCAATATGCCGGGCTGCTGCCTTCGGCCGGCTCCGATGGTTCTGCGGTGGGCTCGCTCCAATCCGAGATAACGCAGGTTCGCCAGGAGATCGCCTCGCTGAAGGACAATGCCGGCGGGCCGGATGTTGAACTGACCGGCCGCGTCGATGCGCTGACCCAGTCGGTCAATCAGGCCAAGACCGATCTTGCTAATCTGCAGCAGGCCGCACCCGCGACCGGCGGGGACGATAGCGCCGTTCAGGCGCTGGATGGCCGGATGAAGGAACTTGAAACGTCGATCGCTTCGTTGCGCGAGCAGGGAAGTGGACAGGCGGCGGCAAGCGACCTGACGGCGATCGGCGAGCGCGTCGCCGGCGTCGAGACGCTGGCCAGGACTGCCAGCGAGGCGGTGACGGCAAGCGATGGCCGGCTGTCTGCGGTGGAACAGAAGGTGACGGACCTTTCCGGTAAGGTCGAGGCGCAGGCGGGACAGCCGAAGGTGGCGCTGGCGATCGCGGCGACCGCGCTGAAGGCGGCGCTTGATCGTGGCGCGCCGTTCCAGGCCGAGCTCGAGACGTTCGCCGCGATCTCGCCCGATGCGCCGGAAGTCGCCGGCCTGCGTCCTTTTGCCGAAAAGGGCGTGCCGTCGACTGCCGAAATCACCGGTGAGACCGAGGCTGCCGTGAAGGCGATGCTCGCCGTCGCCAAGCCGGTCGACGAGCAGGCGAGTTTCGTCAGCCGTTTGATGAGCAGCGTGGAAGCCCTGGTTTCGGTGCGGCCGGTCGGCCCGGTCGAAGGCACGGGCGTGCCGGAAACGGTGGCGCGCATGGAATTCGCGCTGAAATCCGGCGAACTGGACAAGGCGCTTGCCGAGTATGACACTTTGCCTGAGGCCGCCAAGGCGGCAGGCAGCACGTTTGCCGAAAAGCTGCGCGCGCGGGTGGAAGCACAGAAACTGGTCGATCAGGCGGTTGCCGGCGCGATGAAGGCGTGAGGACAGGAACAGACCGATGATCCGTATCTTCTTTTTCCTCGTCGTCGTTTTCGCGCTGGGCCTGGGCTTTGCCTGGCTCGCCGACCGCCCCGGCGACATGATCGTCACCTTCAACGGCTACCAGTATGGCGTAAGCCTGATGGTGGCGGCTGTCGCGGTGACGGCGATCGTCGCGGCGGTGATGATCCTGTGGTGGCTGACCAAGTCGATCTGGAACAGCCCCTATACGATCGCACGCTATTTTCGCGTGCGCCGCCGGGATCGCGGTTACCAGGCGCTGTCGACCGGCATGATCGCGGCGGGTGCCGGCGACGGCGCGCTGGCGCGCAAGATGAACAAGCAGGCAGCCAAGCTGATCCGCTCCGATCAGGAGCCGTTGATCCATCTGCTGGACGCGCAGACCTCGCTGCTCGAGGGCGATCATGAGGCAGCGCGCGGCAAGTTCGAGGCGATGCTCGACGATCCCGAGATGCGGCTGCTCGGCCTGCGCGGGCTCTATCTCGAGGCCGAGCGCCTCGGCGACAAGGCGGTGGCGCGGCACTATGCCGGACGGGCTGCCGACATCGCGCCGCAACTCACCTGGGCGGCCGATTCGACCATCGAGGAGAAGGTCGAGCGGGGCGACTGGGACGATGCCCTGAAGCTTGTCGATGCGCAGAAGTCGACGCGGCGGGTCGAGCCGGCGGATGCCAATCGCCGTCGCTCCGTTCTTCTGACGGCCAAGGCGATGTCGATCCTCGATACGGACCTGGCCGGTGCCAAAGCTGCCGCAATCGAGGCCAATCGCCTGCGGCCCGATTTCGCGCCGGCAGCGCTCGTTGCAGCCAAGGTGCTGTTCCGGCAGGACGACATCCGCAAGGGTTCGAAGATGCTGGAAACCGCCTGGAAAGCCGAGCCGCATCCGGAAATCGCCGAGCTTTACGTTCATGCCCGGCCGGGCGACGCGGTGCTCGACCGGCTGGCGCGGGCGAAGAAACTGCAATCGCTGAAGCAGAACCACCCCGAATCATCGCTCGCCGTGGCGCGTGCGGCCCTCGATGCCGGCGAATACAGGCTGGCGCGCGAGGAAGCCGAAGCCGCGATCCGCATGCAGCCGCGCGAAGGTGCTTATCTGGTGCTTGCCGATATCGAGGAAGCCGAGACAGGCGACCAGGGCAAGGTGCGTCAGCTTCTGTCCAAAGCCGTGCGCGCGCCGCGCGATCCCGCCTGGGTGGCAGACGGTTTTGTCTCGGAGCATTGGGCGCCTGCCTCGCCGGTCACCGGCAGGCTCGACGCTTTCGAATGGCGGGTGCCGATGGAACGGCTTGGCCAGATGATCGAGCAGGATGAGCCGGTCAGCACGCGGCCGTCGATCGCCGCCCCCGAAATGCCGGTCTCTGACCTGGTGGAAGACGAAGATGTCGTCGATGTTGTGCCGGAGCCGGTGGAACGCGCGGATGTCTCCGCGAGCAGTGCTCCGGTGGATACAAAGCCGAAAGCTGGGAAAAAGGCCAAACCGGCTGTGGTGCATGACGAGAAGAGCGCCGCCGCTGATTTGGACAAGGTGCCTTCTGCAGCCATAATTGCGCCTGACGTCGACGTCGTGCCGGAGCCAGACGAAGAGCAACTGCCGCGCTTGCCGGACGATCCCGGTGTCGAGCCGGACGAGACCGCGGAACAAACCCAGCGCCGTTTCCGTTTATTCTGAGTGTGACGCGATTCACGCCATTACGGCTTGAATCGCGCTACATATCGAGCGGCTCCGCCCAAAACGGCTGTGCCAACAAGTTTTACGGAAAGTTGTCCCTGCCGTGAGTGGACATTCGCGGCGGAGGAAGGATAGCTTTCTCCCATGGCCAAGGACAGCAGCATGTTCGAGCGCGTATTGTCGTTTCTGAAGGATTTGCCGGGCGGCTTGCCTGGTGCCGATGCTGCACGCGAGGACGATCCGCGCGTGGCTGCCGCAGCCCTTCTCTATCACGCCATGGATGCCGACGGCGTTCGCCAGGACGTGGAATGGGAGCGGCTGAAGCAGCTTCTTTCCGAAGCCTATGGCGTGACTGGCACTGAGCTTGCCGCCCTTGTTGCTGCCGGCGAAAAGGCCGACAACGAGGCAGTCGACCTCTATGCTTTCACCAGTGTGCTCAAGCGCCATCTCGATGAGCCGGCAAGGATCGATTTCATCCGGCTGATGTGGGAAATCGTCTATGCCGACGGTGAGCTTCACGAACTGGAAGACAACACGCTCTGGCGCGTCGCCGAACTGATTGGTGTCGACCGGCGTGACCGCATCGCCATGCGGCAGGCGGTTGCCCGCGGCATGCCGGATGCGAAGGGTGGTTCTTCGGATGAATAGAGGGTTTTGATCGGATTCATGCCGCCACGCCAACGGCCCAAGATACTCGTCGTCCTGCATCAGGAAAGTTCCAGCGCTGGGCGTGTCGGTCATGTTCTTCTGGAAAACGGTTTCGACCTCGACATAAGGCGGCCGCCGCTTGGCGATGCCCTGCCTGAGACGCTTTCGCATCATGCGGGTGCCGTGGTTTTCGGCGGACCGATGAGCGCCAATGACGAGGACGATTTCGTCAAGCGTGAGACCGACTGGCTTTCTGTTCCCCTGAAGGAAAACCGTCCCTTTCTCGGCATCTGCCTCGGCGCGCAGATGCTGGTCAATCATCTCGGCGGCAAGGTTGAGGGCCATGGCGAGGGACTGGTGGAGATCGGCTGGTATCCGCTGAAGGCGACCGAGGCCGGCAAGAACCTGATGCACTGGCCGGAAATGGTCTACCAGTTCCACCGCGAGGGTTTTTCGCTGCCGTCAGGCGCGACCTTGCTGGCGACGGCGGAGACCTATCCGAACCAGGCCTTCCGCTATGGCGAGAACGCCTGGGGCATCCAGTTCCATGCCGAACTGACCCGCGTGATGATGCATCGCTGGGTGGTGCGCGGCGCGCATCGCTTCGAGCTTCCCGGCGCCCAGCCCGGCCGCGACCATCTCGGCGGCCGGATGATCTGGGACATGCACCTAAAGCGCTGGCTGATGGAGTTCCTGCAGACGATTTTCGGCAAGCCTGTCCAAGGCTAAATGGTTAGTGCCTGCCGCCGAGATGGCGGATCTTGCGTAGTTCCGGGAACAGGAACGCCCAGATGCCGGCAACCGCGACCGCGCCGACGCCGCCGAACACCACCGCCGGCACCGTGCCGATGAGTGCGGCCATCGTGCCGGCGCGGAATTCGCCGAGTTCGTTAGAGGCGCCGACGAACACCATGTTGACGGCGTTGACGCGCCCGCGCACATGGTCGGGGGTCCATAGCTGGATCAGCGTTTCGCGGACATAGACGCTGATCATGTCGGTGGCACCGAGTATGGCCAAGGCGACGATCGACAGCCACGTGATGGTCGACAGGCCGAACACGACGGTGAAGACGCCGAAGAGCGCAACGAAGATAAACATCAGGAGGCCGGCGTGGTCGCGGATGGGATGGCCGGCGAGCCATACGGCGACGCTGAGCGCGCCGATGCCGGGTGCCGCGCGCAGCAGGCCGAGCCCCCATGGGCCGAGATCGAGAATGTCGCGGGCATAGACCGGCAGCAGCGCTGCGGCGCCTGAAAGCAGCACGGCGAACAGATCGAGCGAGATCGCGCCGAGCACGACCTTCTCGCTCCAGATGTAGCGAAACCCTGCGAACAGCGTTTCGAGCGATGGCCTGTCGGTTTCGGTTCTTTGCGCCGGTTTAGGAATGCTGAGCACCAGCAGGCCGCCGGCCAGCATGAAGGCCGCGGCAATGCCGTAGGCGGCCTCAGCCGACAGGCCGTAGAGCAGGCCGCCGGCGACCGGACCGACGATGGTGGCCGTCTGCCATGCCGAGGAATTCCAGGCGACAGCGTTGGCGAAATCTTCCTGCGGCACGAGGTTGGCGACCAGCGAGGCGGAAGCTGGGCCGAAAAAGGCGCGCGCCACGCCGAATACCGCAAGCACGCAAAAGACCGGCGTCGGGCTGACGAGACCGTGCCAGCTGAGCAGCAGCAGGGCTAGTGCGCATATCGCTTCCAGAAAGGTCGAAAGCCCCATGATCAGACGGCGGCCGAACCTGTCGGCGACGACGCCGGTGACCAGCACCAGAAGCAGCGATGGCGCAAACTGGATGACGCCGACAAGGCCGAGATCGAAGGGATCGCGGGTCAGGTCATAGATCTGCCAGCCGACTGCCACGGAGATGATCTGGGTGGCGAATGTGGCGAGGAAACGGGCTGCCCAGAAGCGCAGGAAGGCGCTGTGGCGAAAGGCGGCGTAACGCTGGTAGGGGACGGAATCTGCTTGCGGGGTCATCAGGAATTTCGGCTAGTGGCGCATGCGTAGATGTTTTCGCGCCGTGTCGTGCGGCGCGCACCATAGAACAGTTTCTTGCAACATGCGCGGGCTTAGCTTCTGGCCCAGCATTTTTATTGGCCACGCGAAAGCGAGTTCACGGCAGTCGTCAGGTCGTCTTGTCGTCAAGCATGATGAAGACGCTGGCGATCGCCGCACCCGCCGCCAGCCCTGTGGCGAAACCGGAACCGGCCTGGCCAATCATCGCTCCGATGATGGTTCCGAGCAGAGCACAGGCCGCAAGACAAAGTGCCAGCTGAAACGGTTTCAAGGCTACGAACCCCAGCTGGAATCCGGCATGAGCGGAGGACGTGCAGGCTGCAGGCGTCCGGCAAGCACGGGGGGCCGGTTTTCCTCGATGATGCGATGGACGGCGTAGCCGGCGAGCAGCAGGAAAAGAATTCTCATCGCTTGGCGCCTCTTTTCAGTGGCGAGAAATCGGCGGGCTCGGCGGGCCAATCTCGCATCCAATTCAGTACGGCAAAGGAAAGCAGTACGTTGAAAAACTTGTACATGGCAGGCTTCCGGCTTTATTCATGTCAATAAGACTCAAGGCCGCAATGAGTTCCCTTGGCCTGCGCTTTCACGCGAATTGTCGATCGGGTTTCCAGGTCTTCATTCAACAAATTTCATAAACAGCTTCGCTTCAGACCGGGATATTCCGGCCTTGTGCCGGCAAACCAACAGGCAGAAGGTGCCGTCGTTTTGTGCAGGCACCGCATGTGCCTTGCACCTGATCGACAGGGACCAGCGAAAGTCGAGGAGCGAAAAGGCGCCTGTTGCGCCTTGGAAACTCTCGCTGGCCCGATCAAAATTCCTGGGAGGGAAGCGTGCTGGAAAGACTGTTCAACCTGAAGGAAAACGGGACCTCGGTCCGGACCGAAGTGATCGCAGGCATCACGACGTTCCTGACGATGTCCTACATCATCTTCGTCAATCCCGAGATCCTGTCGTCGACGGGCATGGATCGCAACGCCGTGTTCGTGGCGACCTGCCTTGCGGCCGCGCTCGGCACGCTGGTCATGGCGTTTGTCGCCAAATGGCCGATCGGCATGGCGCCGGGCATGGGGCTCAACGCCTTCTTCGCCTTCACCGTCGTCGGCGCCATGGGCTTTTCCTGGCAGCAGGCGCTGGGCGCGGTGTTCATCTCCGGTGTCATCTTCCTGATCCTGACCGTCAGCGGTATACGAGGCTGGCTCATCGCCGGCATACCGCAATCGATGCGCAGCGCCATCGCTGCCGGTATCGGCCTGTTCCTGGCGATCATCGCGCTGAAGAATTCCGGCATCGTGGCGGCCAGCGACGCGACCTTCGTGACGCTTGGCGACATCACCCAGACCGGGCCGCTGCTTGCCATTCTCGGCTTCTTCATCATCGCGGCACTGGATGCGCTGAAGGTACGCGGGGCGATCCTGATCGGCATTCTCGTGGTGACCGTGCTGTCGATGCTGCTCGGCGTCAGCCAGTTCAACGGCGTGGTTTCGGCACCGCCCAGCCTGCTGCCGACCTTCCTGCAGCTCGACATTCCGGGTGCCCTGCACAGCGGTCTGGTGCATGTCATCCTGGTCTTCGTGCTGGTCGAAGTCTTCGATGCCACCGGCACGCTGATCGGCGTCGCCAAGCGCGCCGGCCTGATCCAGGAAGGCAAGCCCAACCGGCTCGGCAAGGCGCTGCTGGCCGACAGCACGGCCATCGTTGCCGGCTCGCTGCTCGGCACGTCCAGCACGACCGCCTATGTCGAAAGCGCCTCCGGCGTGCAGGCAGGCGGGCGCACCGGCCTGACCGCGCTGGTGATTGCGCTGCTGTTTCTGGCCGCGCTGTTCTTCTCGCCGCTGGCGGGCTCGGTGCCTGCCTATGCGACGGCGCCGGCACTTCTCTATGTCGCCGGCCTGATGATGCGGGAGCTGGTCGAGATCAAGTGGGAAGACGTGACGGAAGCAGCACCGGCGGCCCTTACCGCGCTGATGATGCCCTTCACCTATTCCATCGCCAACGGTCTGGCTTTCGGCTTCATCAGCTATGCCGTGCTGAAGACGCTGACTGGTCGGCCCGGTGAAGTGCACCCGGCAACGTGGATCGTCGCGGCACTCTTCGTGATCCGCTTTGCTTTCTTCGTAGGGTGATCTGATAAGCGCTTGCGGCCTCGCCTATGGCGGGGCCGCTTCTTAAGAGACTTACGGCCCGTTGCCGAAGTAGACCAGGCGCGTGAACAGCGTGTAGTCGGCCTCGAACACCATCATAAGCGTGAACACCAGCACCAGCACCGGCGGCAATATGATCGCATAGGCCAGCGCCAAGCGCTCCCAGGCCATGTGCATGAAGACGGCGACGATGAGCCCGGCCTTCAGCATCATGAAGATCAGGATCAGCGTCCATCTGAGATAGCCGTGGACGCCGAAATAATCGACCATGTAGGAGCAGGCGCTGAGGATGAACAGCCACGCCCAGACCACCAGATAGAGCTTTATCGGGTGTTCCTGGTGCGCGTCGACCGGCGCTGCCGTGCCGTCATGCGTGTGTACGGCGTGCAGCCCATGCTGTCCTTGGCCGTGTGCAGTTGCTTCAGCCATGTCTCGTCCTCACCAGAGATAGAAGAATGCGAAGATGAACACCCAGACCAGATCGACGAAGTGCCAATAGAGCCCCATGATCTCGACGCTCTCGTAGTTGCCCTTGCGGCTGGTGAAAAAGCCCTTTCGGGCGGTGTCGTAGTCGCCGCGCCAGACTTTTCGCGCCGTTATGATCAGGAAGATCACGCCGATGGTGACGTGGGTGCCGTGGAAGCCGGTGATCATGAAGAAGCAGGAGCCGAACTGTGCCGCGCCCCACGGGTTGCCCCATGGGCGCACGCCTTCGGTGATCAGCTTGGTCCACTCGAAGGCCTGCATGCCGACGAAGGTCGCGCCAAGGGCTGCGGTCAAAAGCATGAGGATCGCGGTCTTGCGGCGGTCGTGGCGGTAGCCGAAATTCACTGCCATCGCCATGGTGCCGCTCGATGAGATCAGCACGAAGGTCATGATCGCGATCAGGATCAGCGGAACCTCGGTGCCGCCGATGTTCAGTGCGAACACCTCGCTCGGGTTCGGCCACGGCACGCGCGTCGAAATGCGCGCGGTCATGTAGGAAAGCAGGAAGCAGCCGAAGATGAAGGTGTCTGAGAGCAGGAAGATCCACATCATGGCCTTCCCCCAGGAGACGTTCTTGAACGCCCGCTGATCGGAGGCCCAGTCGGCCGCAATGCCCTGCCAGCCCTCCGGCCGCTGCGCTGTGGGGTTGATCTGCGTCACTGTTGTTTCTGCCATGGCCCTAGCTCAGCAATTGGCGGCAAATGTCGATGAAGTTGGCTGCCCACCCGGCCAGAAGCACGAAGATGGCGAGCCAGATGAACAGCAGGAAGTGCCAGTACATGGCACATAGCTCGACGCTCAGGCTCAGGCGCTGCCGGTCGTTCGGTGCGTCGCTCCAGGCCTTGGCGGTCGTGCGACCCAATCCGAACAGGCCGCCCAGAATATGCAGACCATGCATGCCGGTGATCAGGTAGAAAAAACTGTTGGCCGGGTTGCTCGACAGGTAGTAGCCGTCGGCAACGAGGTCGCGCCATGCCTGAAGCTGGCCGATCAGGAAGGCAAGTGCGGTCAGGCCGCCGGTGATGAGGCCGAGCCGGACCATGCGGATGTCCTTGCGGCGGGCCGCAACCAGCGCGCATTGCAGCGCCACGCTGCTCAGCACCAGCATGCCGGTGTTCAGCCACAGCAGCTTCGGCACCGGCATGGGCCGCCAGTCCGACAGGCCCATGCGCATGAAATAGGCGCTGGTGAACAGGGCAAAGAGAGCGCCGACGACGGCAAGGAAGACGCCGAGCCCGACCTTCGCCGGTGGCATGGAGCCGGATTCCGTGCCGGGGAATGCGCTGACCGAGCCATGCTCGAGCCATGGCTTGGACATCAGCCGCTGATGCGACAGCCACCAGCCGGAGATGCCGACGATAACGGCCAGGAAGACCAGGATCACGCTCATGCCGGCTCCCTCGAGGGGCCGAACGAACCCGGCTCGTTTTGCGGGATGAAGTCCTGCGGCGCTCCCGGCACGCTGTAATCATAGGCCCAGCGATAGACGATCGGCAGTTCCTTGCCGAAATTGCCGTGGGTCGGCGGGGTATGAGCCGTCTGCCATTCGAGCGTGGTGGCACGCCATGGATTGCCGCCGGCCTCCTTGCCGTTACGGATGCTCCAGATCAGGTTGAACAGGAACACCAGCTGCGCGAAGCCGACGATGAAGGCCATGATGCTGATGAAGGCATTCAGGTGGTGCGCCGACTCTCCGATGAGCCCCATGTCGCTCAGCTCGTTGTAGCGGCGCGGCACGCCCATCAGGCCGAGATAGTGCATCGGGAAGAAGATCAGATAGGCGCCGACGAAGGTGACCCAGAAGTGGAACATGCCCATGGCGTGGTTGAGCATGCGGCCGGTGACCTTCGGGTACCAGTGATAGATCGCGCCGAAGATCACCATGATTGGCGCTACGCCCATGACCATGTGGAAATGGGCGACCACGAACATGGTGTCCGATAGCGGTACGTCGACCACGACATTGCCCAGGAACAGGCCGGTCAGCCCGCCATTGACGAAGGTGACGATGAAGCCCAGCGCAAACAGCATCGGGATGGTCAAATGGATGTCACCGCGCCACAGCGTCAGCACCCAATTGTAGACCTTGATGGCTGTCGGGATGGCGATGATCAGCGTGGTGGTGGCGAAGAAGAAGCCGAAATAGGGGTGCATGCCCGAGACATACATATGGTGCGCCCAGACCACGAAGGAGAGCGCGCCGATACCGACGATCGCCCAGACCATCATGCGGTAGCCAAAGATGTTCTTGCGCGCATGGGTGCTGATGAGATCGGAGACGATGCCGAAAGCGGGCAGGGCGACGATGTAGACCTCGGGGTGGCCGAAGAACCAGAACAAATGCTGGAACAGGATCGGGCTGCCGCCTGAGTGCTGCAGCTGCTCGCCCATCTCGACGATTGCCGGCATGAAGAAGCTGGTGCCGAGAACCCGGTCGAGCAGCATCATGACGCAGGCGACGAACAGCGCCGGGAAGGCCAGCAGCGCCATGACGGTGGCGGTGAAGATGCCCCAGACGGTCAGCGGCATGCGCATCAGGGTCATGCCGCGCGTGCGACCCTGCAGCACGGTCACGACATAGTTGAGGCCGCCCATGGTGAAGCCGATGATGAACAGGATGAGCGAGGAAAGCATCACGATGATGCCCCAGTCCTCGCCGCCGGGCGTGCCGGCCATGATGGCCTGCGGCGGATAGAGCGTCCAGCCGGCGCCGGTCGGGCCGCCGGGGGCGAAGAAGCCCGCGACCAGCAGGAGAACGGCGAGCAGGTAGATCCAGTAGCTCAGCATGTTGACATAGGGGAAGACCATGTCGCGCGCGCCGACCATCAGCGGGATCAGATAGTTGCCGAAACCGCCGAGGAAGAGCGCGGTGAGGAGGTAGATCACCATGATCATGCCGTGCATGGTGATGAACTGGTAATAGGCCTCAGGCGTGATGAAGTCGAAGGTGCCGGGAAAGCCGAGCTGGAGCCGCATCAGCCAGGACAGCACGAGCGCTACCAGGCCGATCGCCAGTGCCGTGCACGAATACTGGATGGCGATGACCTTGGCGTCCTGCGAGAAGACGTATTTCGTCCACCAGCTGTGCGGATGATAGAGTTCCATCTCCGCGACTTCGGCCGGCGGTATTGGACCGACCGAGCCAGGCGTGACATCGACCATAGGAACACCTCCTTGTTCCTGTTCGGCAGCATCCGGTTGTTCGAATGCCGTCGTCACCCAATCCGCCTGAATGCCTCCCTGATCAGTGGCCGGCGGGCTCCACTGAACTCGTCTGCTGCGGCGGCATCAGCTGCGCGAATGTCTGCTGCTGGCCGAGCCATGCCGTATAATCTTCCTCGGTGTCGACCATGACGACGCCGCGCATGAAGGGATGTCCCTGGCCGCAAAGCTCGGCGCAGAGCACCTCGAAGGTTCCGGTGCGGGTCGGCGTGAACCAGAAATAGGTGACGGAGCCGGGGATCATGTCCATCTTCGCTCGGAACTCCGGCACGTAGAAATCGTGCAGCACGTCGATCGAGCGCAGGAGCATCTTCACCGGCTTGCCGATGGGCAGGTGCAGGTCGGCGGCCTGCACGATCACGTCGTCCTGGCCGTTGGGATCGTCGGTCTTCAGGCCGAGCGGGTTATCGGTGGTGACAAGGCTCGTCTCGGCGAGGCCGAGCTTGCCGTCCTTGCCGGGGAGCCGGAAACTCCATTGCCATTGCTGGCCGAGCACTTCCACTTCGGTGGCGTCTGCCGGCACGGTGACGAAGCGGTGCCAGACGAACAGGCCTGGAACCAGCATGGCGGCGACGCCGAAGCCGGTGACGACTGTGAGCCACCATTCGAGGCGTTTGTTCTCGGGCTCGTAATGCGCCTTCTGTCCTTCCTTGTGGCGGAAGCGGTAGACGCAATAGGCCATGAATAGGACGACGGCGGCGAAGACCACGCCGGTGATCCAGAAGGTGATGATGATGGTGTTGTCGATATAGTTCCAGTTTGAAGCGATGGGCGTCCACCACCATGGGCTCACGAGGTGAAACACCACCGAACCTACGACAACAAGAACGAGTACAAGCACTACGGCCATGCCTCAGTCCTCCCGGTGCCTCGATGAGTGCAATAGGACTCAGAAGCACCGAGGTCATCATAACTTGATTTCTGGTTGTAATTCTAGGGTGTGCTGAAATTCACGCCATGACGGCCTGCAAATGGCGTTTTTCTGCGCTTTCCCAGGGCCCGCTGCGCGTCCTGCTGACTGTCATGGTGATGTGATCCGAGGCGGTTAACGTCTCTTTCCGATGCAACCGCCGGCTATGGAAATCTTGTGTTGCAATTTGTGCGATTGTCGGGCGGGACGGTTTTTGGTAAGCGCTTTGTAGGACTCCAGGACTGCCCCCGCCTGGTGACACGGCCATTGGCAGAACAAGATCTATCTTGTTCCGGAGGAGGCAGAACATGTCGATCAATCTTCAGAAGCACGCGAGATCGCTGGCAGCATGGCTGAGCCAGGCCGACATCGGCTGATGTCGGGACGGGCGTGCCTGCCGGCCTTTCCGGCCCAGGACAATCATCGTTTCGTGGCGAGGATGCGGAGACAATTTTCATGCTGAAATTTTCGTTGGGCTGTTGCGTAGGCCTTGCAGCATCTCTTCTCGTCGGCACCGCCGCATGGGCCGAGGATGCAGCCCCGCGCCTGACGATCGAGGCCCGGCTCTTCGGCAGCACGACCGGGCAATTGTCCGAAAATGTTCTGGGGCCGAACGGTCCCGAACTCGGCAATGTCGTGATGGGGGAGAACGCCTCCACGTCGACATTCGTCACGGTCCACATCACTGCGGAGCCACCCCTCACGGCTGGCGCCAAGGTAAGGCTTCTCGCCGTCGAGCTCGCTGGCGAAGGCCAGACGGAAACGTCGCCATCAGGCGGTGCCTTGCTGGACAGCGCCGTCGATGTCCCACCCACGGCGGCGGGCAACAAGGACACTTATGTGGGCTTCTGGCTGGCCGATACCGGTTGCACGCCCATAGCTCTCAAAGCGGAATTGGTGGCACCGGAAGCTCCCACGGCTTCCGCCGACGCCACGCTGGATTTCACCTGTCACGAATAATTCGACCGATCGAGGAGGTTCAAAATGCAGGCAATAGCTGGGTCCGTCGGCGATGGCGGCACGAATACCGGTTCCGATGTGGCACTCATTCAGGTCATGCTGATGAAGGTCCAGCAGCCGGCGGGAAGAGGCCCATACCTGACCTCCTATGACGGCGCCAGCGGGGCCGGTACCATTGCCGCGATCCGGCAGTTCAAGATCGACCAGAATGTCGAGCCGCAGACGCCGGCGGCAGCGGTCCGAGGCGTGATCCAGCCCAATGATGCGGCGTGGCGGCGCCTGGTGGCGGCGGTGCCGCAGGCTTTCCAGGGCTTGAGGGTGTTGCCGGCAGGCAGGACCGTCTATCTGGAAGCGACCGCCCAGCAGCGGGACGCCAAGATAGCGAATGCCGCCACCTACACTTTCGCACCGGCATTTCGCGTGAAGGTCAACAGGCTGATCAACCGCATGCATGCCGTTCACGGCATAGCGATCGGCGTCTGTCCGCAGGGCGGCCGCCGCAACTTCCAGGAACAGTATGAGCTGTTCACCAGCGGCCGCGGCGTGACCAATGCGGGTCCGGGCGAAAGCAATCATAATTTCGGCATGGCCGCCGACATCGGTTTTGCCGGCCTGCGCTGGTTGCGCAGCGATGGCACCGTAGTGGAAAACGAAGGCCACTGGCTCGGCCAGATACACCGCGCCTCGGCCGAACAGGAGCTGAAATTCTGGGATGCTTTGCGCGCGGTCGGAACCAGCAATGAGGTCGGCGCCTATCGCGGCCCGGCCGGTGATCGCCCACATCTCCAGAACTGGAGCGACGCCGGCGTGTCGATGGCGCGCAGCCTTGCCGCCCATCTGACCCGCTCCGGCACCATGCATTGGGAGCGCGCCGGTCGCGTCTATCAAAGCGATCTCGGTTTTGGCGGTGCGCTTTATCCCGTCGGCACGGCAGCACAGATATGGGCGGGCAATGCGACCCTCGACGCGCCCACACTGACGCGTGCGCGCGCCGCCGCCCGGCCCCGCGCGGCGGCATTGCCGGTGGCTGCCAGGCAAATGGCAGGCGCTGCGGCTCGTCCGGGCGCTGCACCAGCCGTTGCAGGACAGCCTGCTCAGGCGACCGCTGCCGATGTTGCCGCGATGCGCAGGGCGTTGCGGGCAGAATTCGAGCGGGCCGACCGCAACTGGAGCGCCTGGTTGCCCTCATAAAGACGAGCCTGCGGAACCGGGGTGCTGGATAGGCAAGCCATGCCGCCGGCGCAACGGAGTTCAGGAGGAGCGGAAGTGGTGTCGATGCGGGTTACTGCCAGCCGGCAATCCACAGCCAATCGGAAGGCGGCTTAGAGTTTTCTTGCCAGGAAAAATGATTTCTCCCATGGTTGGCATGCTCAAGGCAGCGCTTCTCAATCTCCATTTCAGGAACCTCGCATAATGCTGAAAATGTTATTCGCCTCATCGCTCGCTGCCGTTGCAGCTCTGATAAGCGCGACGCCGCAGGCCAAGGCGGAAACGATGACGCCGAAGGTTCTGGTCATCACCATGTTCGGCGGCGAAACGAAGCCGTGGCTGGAGGGAGAGAAGCTCGACCGGAAAATAGCGGTCCCGGGCTTTTCCAAGGAGTATCCAGATGTTGCCTGCGACGACAAAGGCCTTTGCGTGATGACCACGGCCATGGGCTACGCCAATGCCGCAAGTTCGGTGTCGGCGCTGGTCTATAGTAACCTTTTCGATCTCAAGCAGACTTACATCCTGATCGCCGGCATCGCTGGCGTCGACCCGGACGAAGGCACGCTGGGCTCGGCCCACTGGGCACGCTACGCCATCGACGGCGGGCTTCGCCACGACATCGACCCGCGGCAGATCGCGGCGGATTGGCCTAGTGGCATCGTCGCGCTGGGCGCGGGCAAGCCGGGCGAAAAGCCGAAATGGGCGGCCGGCACCGAAGTCTATCAGCTCGATGAGGCATTGCTGCAGAAAGCTTTCGCACTGAGCAAGGACGTTGAACTGGCCGACAACGACGATGCGAAAGCCTACAGGGCGTCCTATCCATCGGCACCGGGCAACGCGGCTCCGGCCGTCAGCATTTGCGACACAGTGTCGATCGACACCTATTGGCACGGTTCGAAGATAGCTGAAGGAATGGGCGCGTGGTCGACCATGATGACGGATGGCAAGGCAAATTATTGCACGACGCAGATGGAGGACAACGCCTCGCTCACCGCGTTGCGCCGCGCCGCCGATGCCGGACTTTTGAACTTCGACCGCATAGCCTTGCTGCGGACCGCTTCCAATTTCGACCGTGAGGCGCCGAACCAGACCCCCGCGCAGTCATTGTCAGCCAAGTCCGGCGGCTTTGGTCCTGCCACTGCCAATGCCTATCGTGTCGGCGCGAAGGTCGCCCATTCGATCATCGAGGATTGGGATGGCTGGGAAAAGGGCGTGCCGAACCAGTAAGCGCAGACTTGTCGTCGGCGCTCCTCGTCAGGGGGGCGTCGAGGACCGCAATCCCGCAGCGGGTAAGGCCCTTGGAACAGTCGATCCTGCTTTTTCGGAAATATATCCGTTGGTGGAGCTGAGGAGGATCGAACTCCTGACCTCGTCATTGCGAACGACGCGCTCTCCCAGCTGAGCTACAGCCCCGTCCAACGGATGGCGATATTTATGGTTTCGCGGCCCGCCGTGTCAAGCAAGCAGATCGGCGGTCGGATAGCCGGGCTGCGACGTAGGGCTCCAGGTCTTGCCGCACCGGCGTGCAGTCGTTACATGTCGGAAATTCAATGGAGAACGGCATGCTCGCCCTCATTCAGACCCTGGTCCTGGCGCTGGACATCTACTGGTGGATACTCATCGCCTCGGCCATCTTCTCATGGCTCTATGCGTTCAACGTGGTCAATTCCCGCAACCAGTTCGTCGGGGCGATCGGAAGCTTTCTTTTCAAGGCTACCGAGCCGGTTCTGGCGCCCATACGCCGCATCCTGCCGGACCTCGGTGGCATCGATATTTCCCCGATCATCGTTCTTTTGATCATCTTCTTCCTGCGGCAGTTCATCTTGACGACCATCGCGCCGATCCTGCTCGCGTAAGATTCGTGGCCGGCTTCTTCCGGGCGCATGAGCATGGCGTGGATGTCTTTGTCCGGCTGACGCCGCGCTCTTCCCGGGATGCCGTTGAGGGCGTTGCGGCGGGTGCGGACGATCGCGCGCATCTGAATGCCCGTGTTCGGGCCGTGCCGGAAAAGGGTGCCGCCAATGCAGCGCTTGAAAAGCTTCTCGCCCCGGTCCTCGGCGTGGCGCGCGGCGATGTCTCCGTTGTTGCGGGCGGCACGTCGCGGCTGAAGACGGTTCGCGTCACCGGCGATCCGGCAGCGCTTGTGCGCAGGCTGGAGGAACTGGCGGGGCAGGGCGGTTCGGGTTAGCATCGCGCGCGCTGCAACCGGAGGATTTCGCCTTGAGACCATTGCTTCTCGGCCTGATGCTTGCTGGCTTCTGCCATTCGGCTTTTGCCGACGAGATTTCGAGCGCCTACACCGATCTCGACATCGGCAAGGACTGCGCGACGGTGGCCGTGGCGGCCGAAGGCGATGGCCAATGGGCCAATTTCGTTTGTCCCGGTTACCGCGGCTTTCCTGTGCTCGTCTATGACGACGATGCGCGGCAGTCTGCTTTCTACGGTTTTCCGCCGCCCGGCGATCTGGCGCCGGCCTGGGAGAGTTTTGCCGCCTTCAATTCCGTCGGCCCGAAAATCGAATGGCGTGTCGAGACCAAGGGCGAGACGGCGATCCCCTTTGCCGCGATCCATCGGCGTCTCGTCAGCGATCCCGAAGATCCGGAAAAGAAAATCGAAGTGCTTGTGGTGTCGCGGGTTGCGCAGTTGACCGACGGCAAGAGCTGCGCCGTCGGGCTTGTGGTCGCGAGCGGCAATCCGACCGCAAACGACATGGCGCGAAGGATCGCGGACGAACAGGCGCGCGACTTCGTCTGCGGTGCCGACGAGCGGGTTCAGGTCAGCGGCGAGGTGCCGCTGCCCGAATTCACCCGCCAGGAGGAACCGGAACAGTGACTGCTGCCCGTCGTTAAGACGCACCATGAAAAAAGCCCGCCCCGATAGACTCGGCGCGGGCTCTGGTTTCCTGCGGTGTCGACGGAGGCTTACGCCTTCGAAGCCTTGCCGCGCTCGACGGCTTCGGCGATCATCTGCTTGGCGCGGGCAGAATCGTGCCAGCCGCCGATCTTGACCCACTTGCCGGGCTCCAGATCCTTGTAGTGCTCGAAGAAGTGCTGGACCTGCTGCAGCGTGATCTCGGGCAGCTGATTGTATTCGAAGACGTTCTCGTAGCGCCGCGTCAGCTTCGGCATCGGCACGGCGATGATCTTCTCGTCTTCGCCGGCATTGTCTTCCATCACCAGCACGCCGATGGGGCGCACATTGATGACGCAGCCCGGAAAAAGAGCGCGCGTGTTGCAGACCAGAACGTCGATCGGATCGCCGTCGCCGGACAAAGTGTGCGGCACGAAACCGTAATTGCCGGGATAGCGCATCGGCGTGTGCAGGAAGCGGTCGACGAACAGCGTGCCGGATTCCTTGTCCATCTCGTATTTGATCGGCTCGCCGCCGACCGGAACCTCAATGATGACGTTGACGTCTTCAGGTGGGTTGTTGCCCGTGGAAATCGCTTCGATGCGCATGGTGGGTAATCTCCGTTTCGGCGCACCGAATAGCGGGCCGGCGCGCTGCGCGCAACTGCGCCAAACATCTCTTTGTGTGACAGAATCTTTCGGACCCGGTCAGTCCCAGACGAAGGCGACCTTGCGCAATGCCTTCTGGTCGAAAACTTCCACGCCCTCGGCGACATCGCGGCCGCCCGCGCCGGCATAGAAAGCCACTGCGTTGGCGTTGTCTTCCAGGGCCCAGACGACCATACCCTTCAGGCCATGGTCGGCAAGTTTTTCGCGGGCCGCGGCGAACAGCCGGCTGCCCAGGCCGACGCCCTGATATTCGGGGCGCAGATAGAGTTCATAAATCTCGCCCTGCTGCGGCAGGTCGCGGGCGCGGTTGCGTCCGACCGTCGCATAGCCGGCCACCTTGCCGCCGATCTCGACCACCAGAACGGTCGCGGCGCGGCGAATCGCATTGCTCCACCATGCGCTGCCGCGCCGGTTGATCATCGCGTTCAGGGCCCGGTGCGGGATGATGCCGGCATAGGCGCCGTTCCACGCGGCATGATGGACATCGGCGATGTCATCTGCGTCGTGCGGTTCGGCCTTCCGAATGTCTATGCTCAGCGTCTTCATGGTTCGTTAACCATAGCCGCTGATCTGTGGTCATGGCAAGCAAGCGATGATCGCGTATAGCCTGGTTTTCACAGGCTCCTGACAACTCAAATCTCGACCAGATGGTCGTCGAGTTCGTTGACGTCACCGCTGCTGATCGGGAAATGGGTGACCAGCATGCTGCCGACAGTCGCGATCGCCCGCACGAAACCGTCGGGCAGCCTGTCCTGTCTGGCATGCGCCGTGAGTTCGCGGATGACGTCGTCCCATGCTTCCTGCGGCACATGCTGGTTGATGCCGGCGTCGGCGACGACTGCGGCATAACGCTCGGCCAGCGAAACGAAGATCAGAACGCCGGTCCGTTCGCTGGTCAGATGGACATTGCGGGCAAGGAATTGCTTCGAGGCATTGTCATGCGCGCGACGGTAGCGGAGGCCGCGCGGCACCAGCAAGATTCGCGCCGACGGCACCAGCCACAGCAGGATCAGCGCGCTTGCGGCGGCAAGCAATTGCGCCGCGACGAAGACCGGTGCGCGAACGCTGACCCACCAATATTCGAGCCCGAACGCGACGGCGAGGCTGAGGATCAGGATCGTCGCGAGGATCATGAAGCCGGCCGGAAAGAAATAGCTGTCGCTGGAGCGCGCGACGACGCAGTAGATTTCGCCTGCCGTGTCTTTTTCGGCTGCGCGAATCGCTTCGGCAATGCGGGCGTGGTCTTCGGCGCTCATGGTTTGTACCGGTGTCCGCATCTACCAGCTCCCCGACGAACCGCCGCCGCCGGACGAGCCGCCACCGCCGGAAAAACCGCCGCCACCCGACGACCAGCCGCCGCCACCGCCACCGGATGACCAGCCTCCGCCGCCCGAAGTCCAGCCACCGCGCGACGACCGGCCCGAACCTGTGCCATAGTTGAAATCCATGCCGAGCCATCTGTAGCGGCCGGGTCCGATCTTGGTGCCGAGCATCGGCGGCAGGATGTTTATGGCGAAGCCGCCGAAGAACAGCGTCCCCCAGATGAGCAGGAAAATCACCACAGCGATGTCGACCGGTTCGGAATCGTCACTCTGGTTGCGCTTGGCGCGGGCTTCGAGTTCGGCGCCGTTGCCTTCGAGAACCATGGTGATGTCGTCGACGGCGCCCGAAATGCCGGCGGAAAAGTCGCCGGCGCGGAAGGCAGGCACCATGGTGTTTTCGATGATGAGTTTCGAATGCAAGTCGGTCAGCGTGCCTTCAAGGCCATAGCCGACCTCAATGCGCATCTTGCGGTCCGCTTGCGCGACGAGCAGCAGCACGCCGTTGTTTTCGCCGGCCTGGCCCAGCCCCCAGGCGCGGAACAGCCGGTTGGCGTAGGGCTCAATCTCCTCGCCGTTGAGGCTCGGGATGGTGGCGACGACGATCTGGTCAGACGACTTCTTCTCGAAGGCCGCAAGCTTCTGTTCAAGGGCTGCACGGTCGGCCGGGCTCATCATCCCGGCGCTGTCGACGACGCGGCCTGTCAGTGCCGGCAGCTCGGCGGCCTGGGCAATTGCGCAGAACGCCAGAAGCGCAAAGAGCAGGCCGACAAGGACATGCGCCTGCTGGCCCATGCGAGCCGGAAGAGCGCGTTGCCATCTGGCGCCGGCGTCAATCATCGCTGCCTCGGATCAATCGAATGCGCTGTCCTGGCTGCTCTAGTTGAACTTGACCGTCGGCACTTCGATCTTGTCGTCCGGTACGGTGAAGTTCTGGAACGGCTGGTTGTTGGTGAACCACAGCTTGGCCCAGATGAGGGACGGGAAGGTCTTCAACGTCGTGTTGTAGACCCGCACGGCCTCGATGTAGTCGCGGCGCGCAACGGCGATGCGGTTTTCCGTGCCTTCGAGCTGCGCCTGCAAGGCGAGGAAGTTCTGGTTGGCCTTCAGGTCGGGATAGTTTTCCACCACTGCCAGCAGCCGCGACAGGGCGCTGGTCAGGCCCGACTGGCTGTCCTGGAAGGCCTTGAACTTTGCCGGATCGTTCAGCGCTTCGGGCGGCAGTGTCATCTGCGTTGCCTTGGCGCGCGCCTCGACGACGCCTTCGAGCACATCCTTTTCATGGGAGGCATAGCCCTTGACCGTCTCGACGAGGTTGGGGATCAGGTCGGCACGGCGCTGGTACTGGTTGAGCACCTCGCTCCAGGCCGCCTTGGCCTTTTCCTCATTCGTGGGAATCGTGTTGTAGCCGCAGCCCGCCAGAAGCGGCAATGCGATCGCCATCAGCAGGAATGCCGGAAGCATGCGGATGGACGGGAACGGGAGAAGTCGCTGGGCGAACATGGAATATCCCCTGGATCATGATCGGACGCGCAAGAAGTATCACAATCGCCGCATAAGGAAACGGGTTGTGTAACGAGCAGCTCAACAAGCGCCGCCCCCAAGGGGACTGTGCACTGTGAATGCTAAGACGAACGCGATAGACTTGGCGGAAACGGGAATTTCGAACGTGGCAGAGCGGGACAAGGACGCAAGCGTCGAATCACGGCGCATTCTCGATCGCATTGCGCGCGAGGCCGACAGCAGTGGCTCGTCGCTGGTTTCGCGCACGGTCAAACGCGCTCGCGATCACGTTTCGGCTGCCGACGTCGACGAAAGCGATTGGGTCGATCATCTCGGCACGCGCATCGGCCGCGTGCTAGGGCTGGTGATCTGCGTCGGGCTTCTGGCCTGGCTGGTAATGTTCTTGGTGCGGGGCGCTTGATTTCATGAATTCCGAAACTGTCGACGCGCCGCGCGCCGTCATCGTCATTTCCAGCCATGTCGTGCGCGGTTCGGTGGGTAACCGCGCTGCCGTCTTTGCGCTGGAAACGCTTGGCTATCCTGTCTGGGCGGTGCCGACCGTGATACTGCCCTGGCATCCCGGTCATGGCCGCGCGACAAGGATCGTGCCGGAGCCGGAACAGTTTTCCGCGCTGATGAAGGATCTGGAGCGCGCACCCTGGCTGGGCGAGGTCACCGGCGTGCTGTCAGGCTATCTCGGCAATGCCGAGCAGGCGAAGGCCGTGGCCTCGCTGGTCGAGGCGGTGCGCGCCAAAAACCCGCGGGCGACCTATATTTGCGACCCGGTGATGGGCGATCTCGGCGGGCTCTACGTGCCCGAGGCGCTGGCGATCGCCTTGCGCGACGTGCTGCTGCCGATTGCCGATATCGCGACGCCCAACCGTTACGAGCTGGAATGGCTGACCGGCACCAAGCTCGAAGACATCAAATCGGTGATGGCGGCAGCCCAGCAGGTCGGTCCCGAGATGATGCTGGTGACTTCGGCACCGGCAATGATGGCCGGCAGCACCGGCAATCTGCTCTTGACGCCCAGTGCTGCGCTGCTGGCAGAACATCGCATTATCGAGCGGCCTCCCAATGGTCTCGGCGATCTCACTGCTGCCGTCTTCCTGGCGCGGTTGCTCGGCGGCCAGCCGGTGGAAAAGGCGCTGCAGTCGACCACGGCTGCGGTGTTCGAAATCCTGGCGCGGACGGCCAAGCGCGGCGGCGATGAGCTGCAGCTCGAGACAGATGCGCAGAGCCTGTCGCACCCCATGGCGATGGTACAGCTTCGCCACCTGATGCATCCCGGCAAGGGCCGGCGGGCTTGAATGGTGCGTCCGGCGCACGCACAGCCGTTGGGGTCGACGGCTGCAAGGCCGGCTGGGTAGCAGTTTCGCGCCGCGCCGGCTGCGAGCCTGAGGCAAGTGTGTTCAAGACATTCGCAGGCTTGCTCGAGGCGTTTCCCGCCGACGCCGCAATTGCGGTTGATATGCCCATCGGCCTGCCGGCGTTTTCGGCAAGAGGCGGGCGCGGGCCGGAGGCGCTGGTGCGACCGCTGCTGGGGCAACGGCAGTCGAGCGTGTTCTCGATCCCGTCGCGAGCGGCACTCTATGCCGATACGGCCGACTTCACCACGCTGGACGCCTGGTACGAAGCACACGCCCGGGCAAGTGCTGTGGCGCGCGAAACCTCCGATCCGCCGCGCGGCGTTTCCATCCAGGCGTTTGGCATATTCTCCAAGATCCGCGAACTGGACGGGCTGCTGATCGCGCGTCCGGAACTGCGGAGCAGAATTGTCGAATCCCATCCAGAAGTGGCGTTCTGGCAATTGAATGGACTGCAGGCGATGGCGCTGCCCAAGAAGATCAAGGGTCGCGTCAACCCGGCGGGCATGGAAGAGCGCAAGGCGCTTCTGGCCGGCAACGGCCTGCCTCGCGCCTTTCTTGACCGGTCGCCGCCACGCGGTGCTGCCGAAGACGATTTTCTCGATGCGGCTGCCGTGATGCTGGTTGCAGAACGCGTTGCGCGCGGTGAAGCGATCTCCTTTCCCGATCCGCCCGGCCTGGACGGCCACGGCATCCCTGTGGCCATTTGGGTATGACGCGATGATTCACGTTGATCGCATCCCGCGTTGCCGCTAATGGCGTCAGTCATGATGCATCTTCCAGAAAAGCTGCTCGCCGGTTACCGCAACTTCATGAGCGGTCGCTTCCAGACGGAGACCAGCCGTTATCGCGATCTTGCCCGCGACGGCCAGACGCCGGAAACACTCGTTATAGCGTGTTGCGACTCGCGCTCGGCGCCTGAAATCATCTTCGACGCCGGCCCGGGCGAGCTTTTCGTGCTGCGCAACGTCGCCAATCTGGTGCCGCCATATGCGCCCGACGGCGAATATCACTCCACTTCCGCCGCGCTCGAATTCGCGGTGCAGGCGCTGAAGGTCAAGAACATCGTGGTCATGGGCCATGGCCGCTGCGGCGGTATCAAGGCGGCACTCGATTCCGATGCGCTGCCGCTTTCGCCGGGTGATTTCATCGGACGCTGGATGAGCCTGCTGGCGCCTGCCGCCGAGTCCGTTTCGAACAACACGATGATGACGACAGTGGAACGGCAGACGTCGCTGGAGCGGATTTCGATCCGCTATTCCATCGCCAATCTCCGGACTTTCCCATGCATCAAGATCCTCGAGGACAAGGGGCGTCTTACGCTGCATGGCGCCTGGTTCGACATTTCGACAGGCGAGCTCTGGGTGATGAACCGCGAAACCGGCGATTTCGAGCGGCCGGAAGCCGAGTGAGATCCTTCCACCTCTTATAGAGCGGAGGACATGATGGCCGGCAAGCATCTGGCGGCAACGCTTCTGGCCACGGTCCTGCTTTTTCCCGGCCTTCCCGCATTCGCCGATCAGACGGTGGTGGAGCGTTGGTACGCAGCGCTCGTCACTGTTGACGAGGATGCGCTTTCCAATCTGCTTGCCGAAGATGCCGAGATGAAACTGCTCGACCTTGGCGTGGTGCAGTCGAAGCCCGAATTCCTTGCTTCGTTGGACGAGTGGCGGGAGGCTGCCAAAGGCCTCGTGGTTCGCCACAGGGTCCAAGGCACCGAGGACGGCGTGACGACGGTTCTCGCCTGCTACGATTTCCCCGCCAATGACGTGCTCATGCGCGAGACGTTTGCGATTTCCGGCACGCGCATCGTGGAAAATATCCAGACGCGTCTTGCCGAGAGCTGCGAAGCCTACTGAGACTCAGTGCCGGTGCGCGGCCAGATGCGCCGGCTCAGGCAGACGCCGCCAGAACAGCCATGCCAGGATCGCCATCACGCCCATCATCGGGATGATCGTCGATATGGCGGTGATCGGATCGCCGATCAGTGCGGCGCAGGCGCCGCCGAGCAAACCGAAACCCATCTGCATGAAGCCCATCATGGCCGCGGCCGCGCCGGCATTCCTTGGGAAAGGCGCCATCGCCGCCGTGCTCATGGCCGGCATGACGAAGGCTATGCCGAAGGCATAAAAGCCGACCGGCACCATGACGGTGAGAAATGTCGGCTCGAACAGCCTCAGCCCGATCGCCAGTCCGAGAGCGGCCGCGCCGACGCTGGCCAGGCCGAATGGCATGAGCCGAAACGCCCCGAAGCGGCCGATGAGGGTGCGCAGAACCAGCGATCCGACCAGATAGCTCAGTGACTGGATCAGCATCGCGGCGCCGAACTGGGTCGGCGTCAAGCCAACATGGTCCATCATGACGAACGGCAGCATCGTCGCCATGGCATAAAGCGCGCCGGTGGTGCCGGCGATCGCCAGGCTGGACAGCGTGAAATAGGGCGTTGAAAGGATCGTGCCGTAAGCGCGCGCAAGCCGGACCGGGTGAAACCGCGAAGGATCGCGCGTCACCGTCTCGCGCATGGAAAAGACGGTGACGAGTATGATCAGCGTTCCCATGCCCACCATCAAGAGAAAGATGGCGTGCCAGCCGAACAGCTCCATGGTGATGCCGCCCAGCGTCGGCGATAGCGCCGGCCCGATGGCAAGGATGATGCCGATCAGGTTCATGATGCGGGCGGAGCGCTCATGGGTGAAAAGGTCGCGCACCAGCGCCCGGGAGATGGCGACGCCGACAGCAGCGCCGATGCCTTGCAGGAACCGCGCGGCGATCAGCAGCTCGATCGTCGGCGACAGCAGCGCGAAGATGCTGGCGGCAAGATAGATGCCCATGAAGGCGATGGTTATGGGGCGGCGACCGAAGGCATCGGACAGCGGCCCGCAAACCAGCTGGGCGAAGGCAAAGCCGCCGAAATAGAGCGACATCGTCATCTTCACCGCGGCCTCGGTGGTGCCGAAGGCGCTGACGATCTCGGGCATGGCGGGCGTGAACAAAGCCATCGAGATCGGGCCGATGGCAGCCAGCAGCGCACCGATCAGCGCGGTGCGGCGCTCGCTCATCACCGGAGCGGACGCGAGGGGAGGCTGCATGTTCATGCCGCGTCGCTTTCGTCGCCGGATGCTTCGGATTTGACGGCCTGAAGATTGGCGCGCGCGGTCTTCAGCATATCGAGCAGGCGTTTCCAGTCGTCCGGGTCGATGCCCTGCGAGGCGTCGACGCGGATGCCGGCGCCTATCGGTGCCATACGCGCCAGCAGTTCGTCAGTCTTTTCCGTGAGCTGGACGAGCTTTGCGCGGCGATCGGTCGGGTCGGGCCGCCTTTCGACCAGGCCGCGCGCCTCCAGGCGATCCAGCGCACCGCTCACGGTCATGGCCTCGACGCCCATGCGTTCGGCCAGCACGTTCTGGCGAACAGCACCGGTACGGGCCGCATGCGTCAGCGTGCGCGCTTCACTGGCGGTGAGACCGAGCCCGGCCAGGCCGATGCGCCGATCCATTTCGGAACGGATCAGCCTCGCCACGTCGGTGACGAGAAAGCCGAAGCCGTCCGGATCGGGTCTGTAGGGCATGAAAATACTAAGCTCGCCTTATTATAAGTTTGTCTTATTAAGTGGTGGCGAGCACGTCAAGAGTTGCGCGGAAAGATGGTCCGCCCTACATCGGTCGGGTTCGCCATATTCATCGACGCCATCTCTTTGAACTTATGAAAGGGCAGCCATGTCTTCCGAAGCCGCCGCCATCGATCTTGAGAACACTGCCCTCACGCTTTGGAACGGGCCGCTTGGCCTGCCGGACTTTTCGCGTATCGGCGATGGCGATTTCGGACCCGTTTTCGACGCTGCGCTGAAAGCGCATGCGGCAGAAATCGATGTGATCGCAAACAGCGAGGACCGGCCGACGGTCGACAATACGTTGAAGGCGCTGGAACTTGCCGGCGATGCGCTCGACCGCGTCTCCTCGATCTTCTGGTGCCGGGCCGGCGCTCACACCAATGACGATATCCAGGCGCTGGAACGCGATATCTCGCCGAAGATGGCGCGGCATTTCTCGGCGATCTCGATGAACGAGAAGCTGTTTGCGCGCATCGACGATCTCTACGAGCGTCGTGCATCTCTCAACCTGGACCCCGAGACGCTGCGGGTGCTGGAGCGAAGCTGGAAAGGTTTTGTCCGCGCCGGCGCCAAGCTCTACGCCGATGGCAAGAAGCGGCTTGCTGCAATCAATGAGGAGCTTGCCTCGCTCGGCGCGAAATTCGGCCAGAACGTGCTGGCCGACGAGCGCGACTGGGTGCTGTTCCTTGACGAGGGCGATCTCGCCGGCCTGCCCGAATTCGTGAAAAGCGCCATGGCTCAGGCGGCCGAATCGCGCGGCCAGAAAGGGCGCTATGCCGTTACTTTGTCGCGCTCGATCTACGAGCCCTTCACGACATTCTCGCAGCGCCGCGACCTGCGCGAAAAGGCGTTCCGTGCCTTCACCATGCGCGGCCAGAACGGCGGCGCGACCGACAATGGTGCGGTGGTGAAGAAAACGCTGGAGCTGCGTGCCGAAAAGGCGAAGCTCGTCGGCTATGAAAGCTTTGCGGCACTGAAGCTCGACGACACGATGGCCAAGACGCCGGCAGCGGTCATGTCGCTGCTGGAGCCGGTGTGGGACAAGGCGCGCGAAAAGGCGGCCGCCGACGAGATCGATCTGCAGCGCCTCGCGGCGGCCGAAGGAAGCAACGAGAAGCTGGCAGCTTGGGATTGGCGCCACTATCAGGAAAAGCTGCGCGCCGAGAAATATGCCTTCGACGAGGCCGAACTGAAGCCATATCTGCAGCTTGAGCGCGTCATCGAGGCCTGTTTCGACGTGGCCACGCGCCTGTTCGGCGTCACTTTCGTTGAACGCCAGGGCATTCCGGCCTGGCATCCGGATGCGCGCGTTTTCGAAGTGCGCAACGCCAATGGCAGTTTCCGCGGCCTGTTCCTGGCCGACTATTTCGCCCGGCCCTCGAAGCGCTCGGGCGCATGGATGAGCGCGCTGCAGTCGGGCTACAAGCTCGGCAGGGGCTCGACCCCGATCATCTACAACATCATGAACTTCGCCAAGCCGGCGGAGGGCGAGCCAGCGCTTCTGTCGCTCGACGAGGCCAAGACGCTGTTCCACGAATTCGGCCACGCCTTGCATGGCATGCTGACCGACGTGACATGGCCCTCGGTCGCGGGAACGTCAGTGTCGCGCGATTTCGTCGAACTGCCGTCGCAGCTCTACGAGCACTGGCTGACCGTGCCGGAGGTTCTGGAAAAGCACGCGCTCCACTACAAGACCGGCAAGCCGATGCCGAAGGCGCTGCTCGACAAGATGCTGGCGGCGCGGACCTTCGGGGCCGGCTTCAACACGGTCGAGTTCACCTCCTCGGCGCTGGTCGACATGGCCTATCATGCGCGGGCGGACGCGCCTGAAAACCCGCTCGCCTTCGAGGCCGAGACACTGGAAAAGCTGCATATGCCGGACGCGATCGTCATGCGTCACCGCACCCCGCATTTCCAGCATGTGTTTTCCGGCGAAGGCTATTCGGCGGGCTATTACTCATACATGTGGTCTGAAGTGCTCGATGCCGACGCCTTTGCCGCATTCGAGGAGACCGGCAACGCCTTCGACCCGGCCATGGCCGAGCGGCTGCGCAAATACATCTATTCGGCGGGTGGTTCGGCAGATCCGGAAGAACTTTACACGGCTTTCCGCGGCAAGATGCCGACGCCCGATGCGATGATGGAGAAGCGCGGGTTGATCTGACCGGCACTTTCGACGGTGCACGACCGGTGCACCGTCATTGAAAATTCATCAAACCGCAATCGCCCTGCAACATGGCAGGGCGATGGCTGTCTCCCGCATGTTCACGCCATCCAGGAGACAGCCATGAACAAATTCGCACGCCTTTCCCGCCGCGCCTTCGTCGCGTCGGCAGGTGCCGCCGGCATCGTCAGCGCCACGGGCCTCGCCATGCCCTTCTATTCCCGCGCCAATGCACGGCCGAGCTTCACCCATGGCGTCCAGTCGGGCGATGTCGATGCGACGTCCGGCATGGTGTGGACGCGCACCGACCGTCCGGCGCGCGTGATGTTCGAGGTGTCCTCGACCGAGAGTTTCGCCAATGCGACCAGGCTTGCGCCGCTCAACACCCTGCCGGACGGCGATCTGACGGTGAAACGCCTGCTCACCGACCTCGCTTCCGATCAGGACATCTTCTATCGCATGACGGCGGCTGATCTTGCCGATATCAACACCGTGTCCGAGCCGATCGTCGGGCGCTTCCGCACCGCGCCTGCCTCCAAGCGCAATATCCGTTTTGCATGGTCGGGCGATACCGCCGGCCAGGGCTGGGGCATCGACGAGACCGGCATGAAGACCTACGCCACCATGGCCAAGCACACGCCGGACTTCTTCCTGCATTCAGGTGACACGATCTATGCCGATGGCGCGATGACCGACGAGGTCGATCTCAAGGACGGCACCAAGTGGAAGAACACGGTGCTGATCGATGAGAAGCGCAAGGTCGCCGAAACGCTGGACGAGTATCGCGGCCAGTGGAAATACAACCTGCTCGACAAGAACGTGCTGGCGCTGAACGCCATCTGCCCGACCTTCTTCCAGTGGGACGACCACGAGGTCACCAACAACTGGTCGAGCTCGAAGAACCTGATGGCGGACGAGCGCTACACGGAGAAGTCGATCGCGCTGCTTTCGGCCCGTGCCGGCCGCGCCTTCCACGAGATGACGCCTATCCGCTTCACGCCGGCCGAACCCGGCCGTGTCTATCGCAAGATCGCCTATGGCCCGCTGGTCGACGTGTTCTTCCTCGACATGCGCTCCTATCGCGGTCCGAACGGCGAGGCCGAGTCGATGCTCGACACGCTGACGCCGGACGCCCGCATCCTCGGCGAAGAGCAGATCCGCTGGCTCAAGCGCGAACTCGCCAACTCCAAGGCTACATGGAAGGTTATCGCCGCAGACATGCCGCTGGGCGTGGTCGTCTGGGACAATGGCAAGGACAAGAAGGGCGCCGAGGCCGTCGCCAATGGCGACAATGGGTCTGCCAAGGGGCGCGAACTGGAGATCGCCGATCTGCTGCGCTTCATCAAGAATGCCGGCATCGACAACACGGTGTGGCTGACGGCAGACGTGCACTATACGGCTGCCCATTACTACAATCCGGACAAGGCGCAGTTCCAGGACTTCAACCCGTTCTGGGAATTCGTCTCCGGCCCGCTTCATTCCGGCACTTTCGGGCCGAACGATCTCGACATGACTTTTGGGCCCGAGCTGAAGTTCATCAAGGCGCCGAGCGCCGAGCAGGGCCAGAACCTGCCGCCATCGGCTGGTCTGCAGTTCTTCGGCCTTGTCGATATCGACGGCGCCAGCGAGCAGCTGACCGTGCGGCTGATGGATCGCGATGACAACGAACTCTACAAGGTGACGCTCGATCCGGTCCGCGCAGCCTGATTTCGCAAAGGCCTGATGGCTGGGTAATCCTTCCCGGCCATCGGGCCTGCGACTATGCCGCGTCGGCGGCAGGCTTCTGCGCCACGATCGGAAGCGTAGCGCCCCGAGGCACGACGCGCACCTTGAGCGGCAGTGCCCGTCCGCGAATGTCGATGTCGCGGATATCGAATGCGGACAGGTCGAGCCCGGACAGTTGAACGACCGTTTCGGAGACGACGACCGTGGCGTTGAACTCCTTGGCTGCCAGTTCCAGCCGGCTGGCGACATTGACGGTGTCGCCGACCGCCGTCACGCCCATGACATCGCGGTAGCCCATCGCACCGACGATCGCCGGGCCGGCATGGATGCCGATCGCGACCCGAAGCGGTGAGCTTATCTCGCCGGCCAGATCGTCATTGAGCTGCTCGAGGTCCCGGATGATGGCGGCTGCGGCGGCAAGCGCCTGCCGGCACGCCTCGACATTGGTCGTGTCGACGCCGAACAGGGCCATGGCGCCATCGCCGATGAATTTGTCCATCCTGCCGCCGGCCTGCTCGACAGCCTTTCCGACCATGGCGAAATAGCGGTTGAGCAGGAAGACGATGTCGAAGGGCAGGCGATGGTCGGCAAGGCCGGTGAAATTGCGGATATCGCAGAAAAGCACCGCGACCTCCCTTTCGCGGCCGGGTATCACCGGCTGTCCGGGCAGGAGCAGGCGATTGCGATCGGGCACCAGCAGCGGCGTCACGCTGACATTGCCGGTGGGGCGCAGCTGGCAGGCCAGCCGCACGTCCGGATCGGCGCCGAGCCGCTTGAGCGTTGCCTGCTCGACCGAATTGGGCGGCGGCAGATTTTCCAACCCTTCGGAAACCTTGATCCGGCAGGTCGAGCACCGTCCCTTGCCGCCGCAGACTGCATAATGCGGAATGCCGCCGACGCGGCTTGCTTCCAGAACGCTGTAGCCCCTGGCGACGCGGACGACGTGGCCGTCGGAATAGCGAACCTCGATGAGATTGCGCCTTTCCCGGTATGCCCGCAGCGCCCGCAGCGCAAAGACGCCGGCCAGCAGGCCGCCGAAGCCGAGATAGACGCTTCGGATCAGCATCTCCTTGATCTGCCTGTCGTTGGCGATGACCGGCGCGTTGATCTGTGGCGGCGTTGCACCGATCGAAGCGATGGTCCTGCCGCCTTCGACAAAACCGAGCAGCGCCAGCACCGGAACGAGCACGGCGACAATCAGCAGCCAGGGCGCGACCCGCGGGTACCAATGGCGGTAACGCAACCAGAAATAGAGACCGAGGCAGCCATGCACCCATATGACGATCGTGGCGACGGACTGCCTTACCCCGCCCACGGGAGAGGCGACCCAGAGCGATCGCAGGACATAGCGGTAGCTGTCCTCGACGCCGGTCAGCGTGTGGAAAACCCGCGTGCCGATGACATGTTCGGCAATCATAAGGGGAATGGCGAAGCCGAGAACGATCTGGAATATCTCGCGCATCGGCATGATGAGCCCGCGCTTGCGGTAGAGCGAGAGCAGCGCCAGCGCGAAATGGACGGACACCGCGCCATAGAGGGCGACGGTGCCCAGCGGATTGCGCCAGATCATCAGGAACCACGGGCGCATAGCCTCTGCGGCCGGCAGCGAGATCAGCAGGAGCGCGTGGTTCAGGAGGTGCATGGTGACGAATGTCATCAGCACCATGCCGGAGACGAGCCGCGCCGTCCGCAAATTCCTGTCGGAAAGTAGTCTTCTTGCCGGGGCCTGCGATAATTGCGGTGCGGCCATATGCTGTTGTTTCGCTCCTCGCCTGGAACAAAGGGTTTAAGGCTGCGCGCTCTACAGTCAATAAGCGCCTGCCCTCACGGTCGGTCAATTCGCGGTTATCATTGGGCCGGAAAATGCCGCCAAACCGCGCTTTGCATGGCTGCCCTGCGCCGTCCCCCTTTCGCAATTGCGAAAAACCATGTAAGAGCGCGCGCAAATGAAACGCGGCGCGTCGCCAGGCTGTGCCCGCAACCCTCCCGAGTGAAAACATGAAACTTCGCAACATCGCGATCATCGCGCACGTCGACCATGGGAAGACAACCCTTGTCGACCAGCTTCTCAAGCAGGCTGGCTCGTTCCGAGAAAACCAGCGCGTAGCCGAACGCGCGATGGATTCGAACGATCTCGAAAAGGAACGCGGCATCACCATCCTTGCCAAGGCCACCTCGGTCGACTGGAAGGACACGCGCGTCAACATCGTCGATACGCCCGGCCACGCCGATTTCGGCGGCGAAGTGGAACGCATCCTGTCGATGGTGGATTCGGCCATCGTTCTGGTCGACGCTGCCGAAGGCCCGATGCCGCAGACCAAGTTCGTCGTCGGCAAGGCGCTGAAGGTCGGCCTGCGCCCGATCGTCGTCATCAACAAGATCGACCGCCCCGACGCGCGCCATGTCGAAGTCGTCAATGAGGTGTTCGATCTCTTCGCCGCACTCGACGCCAATGACGAGCAGCTCGACTTCCCGATTCTCTACGGTTCGGGCCGCGATGGCTGGGTCTCTGAAAATCCGGAAGGACCGAAAGACCAGGGCCTGGCGCCGCTGTTCGACCTGATCCTCAAGCATGTGCCCGCGCCGACCGTTCACCCGGGCCCGTTCCGCATGATCGGTACGCTGCTCGAAGCCAATCCGTTCCTCGGCCGTATCATCACCGGCCGCATCGAATCCGGTACATTGAAGTCGAACCAGCCGGTCAAGGTGCTGCACAATGACGGTTCGGTCGTAGAGACGGGACGCGTGTCGAAGATCCTCGCTTTTCGCGGGCTTGAGCGCCAGCCGATCGACGAGGCGCAGGCAGGGGACATCGTAGCGATCGCCGGCCTCTCCAAGGGCACCGTCGCCGACACCTTCTGCGACCCGGCCGTGACCGAGCCGCTGCATGCCCAGCCGATCGACCCGCCGACCGTCACCATGTCGTTCATCGTCAATGACAGCCCGCTTGCCGGCACCGAAGGCGACAAGGTGACCAGCCGCGTCATCCGCGACCGCCTCCTGCGCGAAGCGGAGGGCAATGTCGCGCTCAAGATCGAGGAATCGGCGGACAAGGATTCCTATTTCGTCTCCGGCCGCGGCGAGTTGCAGCTGGCCGTTCTGATCGAGACGATGCGCCGCGAAGGTTTTGAGCTTGCCGTATCGCGTCCGCGCGTCGTCATGCAGACGGGCGAAAACGGCGAACTGCTGGAGCCGGTCGAAGAAGTCGTCATCGACGTCGATGAAGAGCATGCCGGCGTCGTCGTGCAGAAGATGTCCGAGCGCAAGGCCGAGATGGTCGAACTGCGCCCCTCCGGCGGCAACCGCCAGCGCATCGTCTTCCACGCGCCGACACGCGGCCTGATCGGCTACCAGTCGGAACTCTTGACCGACACGCGCGGCACGGCGGTGATGAACCGGCTGTTCCATGCCTACGAGCCCTACAAGGGCGAGCTGCCCGGCCGCACCAACGGCGTTCTGATCTCCAATGATCAGGGCGAGTCGGTGGCGTTTGCCATGTGGAACCTCGAGGATCGCGGCCCGATGGTCATCGAAGCCGGCGTCAAGGTCTATCAGGGCATGATCATCGGCATCCACTCGCGCGACAACGACCTTGAGGTCAACGTGCTGAAGGGCAAGAAGCTGACCAACATCCGCGCCGCCGGCAAGGACGAGGCCGTCAAGCTGACCCCGCCGATCCGCATGACGCTGGAGCGCGCTCTGGCCTGGATCCAGGACGACGAACTGGTCGAAGTGACGCCGAAGACCATCCGCCTGCGCAAGCTCTATCTCGACCCGAACGAGCGCAAGCGCTTCGAGAAGTCGTCGAAGACGGCAGGGGCTGCATAACGCCAGCTTTCCCTCCCCCTTGAGGGGAGGGTGGCCCGTAAGGGCCGGGTGGGGTCGCTGCGGCAGTGCTCGACGTTGCTTTGCGTCGAGCTCGGCATGAACCGACCCCCTCTGGCGCTTTGCGCCATCTCCCCCTCAAGGGGGGAGAAAACGCTGGTGCGCTTCATCCGCAATCGGCATATTCTCCGAGGCATTGCCCGGAGGATCACCCATGGAACCCACATCCCTTCTCATCTTCGCTGGCGCGCTGCTGGTCGCTGCTGGCTCGCCCGGCCCCAGCATTGCGGCCCTTGTCGCACGGGTGATCTCGAAGGGTTTTCGCGACGTGCTGCCCTTCCTGGCGGCGATGTGGATCGGCGAGGCGATCTGGCTGTCGCTGGCGGTGTTCGGGCTTGCCGTCGTGGCGCAGAGTTTTCATCTCGCCTTCGTCATCGTGAAATGGGCGGGCGTGGCCTATCTCGCTTATCTCGCCTGGAAGATGTGGACGGCACCTGTGGCGGTGCGCGACGGCGAGATGCCGCGTGAGGATTCACCCGTAAAACTGTTCTTTGCCGGCATGGGGGTGACGCTCGGCAATCCCAAGATCATGATGTTCTATCTGGCGCTGCTGCCGACTATCATCGATCTGGCCTCGGTCAGCGTCGTCGGCTGGGTCGAGCTGACGCTGACCATGGCGATCGTGCTGGTCGCCATCGACATCGCCTGGGTCATTGCTGCAGCACAAGCGCGCCGGCTGCTGAAAAGCCAGCGCGCGATGAAGATCGCCAACCGCGTCAGCGCCACGACCATGGCGGGCGCTGCCGCCGCAATCGCGGCACGGTAACTGCCGCAGCTACATGCTCATCTCGATGATCGGCGCGATCTCGATGCTGCAGTTGGGTGCCGACAGGATCGGGCAGCCCTTGGCCTTGCTGGCGGCATCGTCGATGTCTTTCGCCTCTATGATCGAATAGCCGCCGGTCGGGTTCGAGCCGCCATTGTTCTCGACCTTGCCGCCGGGCAGCACGGTTTTCGACATGCCGACAGGATTGCCGCCGTCGACCACCGCTGCACCCAGGCTGCCGAACCAGCCGGTCCAGGCGTCCATCACTTCCTTTTTCTCGGCTTCGGTTTCCGGCATCTTGCCGGAGCCATGATAGACGTAGAGAAATTTCGCCATGTTCTCCTCCCAGAGAAATCGGCGCAGCCGGCATGTGGCTACGCCACACGCAGATAATCTGCCTGAATCTTTGAGCCGGCAATCAACCGCAGATGGCACTCCCATCGTGCGTTGAAACAGCCGCGAAGAAATCAGTTTCGATGCCGTATTTCTGTCGCCGATGCCGCGTCATCTGCTCTTCATAAGAAGTTCGCATTTTGCATCGATGAGTGTCGCCAAACGCGCTCCATCTGCTACGATAGTCGCAAAAGCATATGACGGGGGAGATTTCCAATGGCATCCGGTCTCAAATCCAGAACCGCAGCGAAAAAAGCTCCGCCGGCCAGGAAAGCCCCTTCGACCAGGACTGCCGACAAATCCGTTCAACTGGCGGATTATCTTCTGGCCCGCGCGCCTGCCGAAGATGTCGCCGCTTATGAGGCGACAGCGCTCGCCAAGGCCGCCGAACTGGCTGGCCGCGCGGTGGCAAAGCACAAGAAGGGTGAATGCGTCGTCGCCATCGACCGCGATGCCGGCGTGTCGGTTGGCGACAGGCCGCTGACCGTCGTTACGGTCGTCAACGACAACATGCCGTTCCTGTTCGACTCGGTATTGGGTGAAATCACCGACACTGCCGGCGAGCCGGCCTTCGTCACCCATCCGGTGATCGCCGTGAAGCATGGCAAGGGCGGCGTCGAGGCGATATTGGGCGAGGGCGGTGCAGGCAAGGGCGACCAGGGCGCCGACAGGCTGAGCGTCATCCATGTCCATATCCGCGCGCTCAGCGAGGATCAGGCCAAGGGGCTGGAAGAGCGGCTGAAGCGCGTGCTTTCGCAGGTGCGCGACGCCGTCGTCGACTGGAAGCCGATGCTGGCGCGGCTGGATCAGGCGATCTCCGAATTCCGCTATGCGCCGATCCCGCTCGACAAGGATGCTGTGACGGAAGCGATCGCCTTCCTCGAATGGCTGCGCGACGACAATTTTACTTTCCTCGGCATGCGCGAGTTCCGCTACACCGGCGGCGAGAAGAGCGGCACGCTCGACCGCGCCGGCAAGCCGGGGCTCGGCATATTGCGCGATCCCGACGTGATGGTGCTGCGCCGAGAGATCGATGGCGACAACACGACGACACCGGAAATCCGCGCCTTCCTCCATGGGCCGGACCCGCTGATCGTCACCAAGGCCAACGCCAAGTCGGTGGTGCACCGGCGCATCTATCTCGACTATGTCGGGGTGAAAACCTACGACGCCAAAGGCCGGCTCGCCGGCGAATTGCGCATGGTCGGCCTGTTCACCTCGTCTGCCTATACGCGCTCGGTGATGAAGATCCCCTATCTGCGTTCCAAGGCGCAGACGGTCGTCACCAAATCCGGCTTCGACCCGGCCGATCATTCCGGCAAAGCGCTGATCAACGTGCTGGAGAGCTATCCGCGCGACGAACTGTTCCAGATCGCCGTGCCGACGCTGCGCAAGCATTCCGAGGCGATCCTCGGCCTGGTCGAGCGGCCGCGCGTGCGGGCACTGGTGCGCGTCGACCAGTTCGACCGCTTCGTGTCCGTGCTGGTCTTCGTGCCGCGCGACCGCTACGATTCGGTGGCACGCGAGAAGATCGGCAGCTATCTGAAGACCGTCTTCGACGGGCGGCTCTCGGCCTATTATCCGGCCTTCCCGGAAGGCGGGCTGGCGCGTGTCCATTTCATCATCGGCCGTTCCGGCGGCAAGACGCCGAAGGTCGAGCAGAAGACGATCGAAGCGGCGATCCGTGACATCGTGCGGACCTGGGAGGATGCGCTGGCGGAAGTCGCTGCGACTTCCGGCGCGGATTCCGGCCTGACGGCCATCGCCAACCGCTTCCCGGAGAGCTACCGCAACAGTTTCACGCCGGCTGAGGCGCTGGTCGACGCGCAGCAGATCGCATCGCTCAGCGCTGAAAATCCGATCGCCATCGACTATTATCGCCACGCCGGCCAGAGCTCTGAGCAGGCGGCGCTGAAGATTTATCACTACGGCGCGCCGGTGGCGCTGTCGCGGCGCGTGCCGGTGCTGGAAAACACCGGCTTCCGGGTGATCAGCGAGCGCACCTTCGAGGTCGGCGACGAGACGACCGGCATGGTCTTCGTCCACGACATGGATCTGGAGAACGCTTTCGGCAAGCCGATCGACCTTTCCGACGGCGGTGCGCTGTTCGAGGAGGTGTTCCTGTCGGTTTGGCGCGGCGATGCCGACAATGACGGCTATAACGCGCTGGCCCAGACGGCCGCCCTGCCGTCGACTTCCATCGGCATATTGCGCGCCTATGGCCGCTATCTGCAGCAGGCCGGCATTCCGCAGAGCCAGGATTTCATCGCCGCAGCCCTTAACCGCTACCCCCAGATCGCACGCGCTTTGTTCGATCTCTTCGTTGCCCGCTTCGACCCCAAGGCCAAGGATGGCGATGTCACTGCCAAGCATTTGAAGGCAGCGATCAAGGACGCGCTGGAGCAGGTGCCGAACATCGATGATGATACGATCATCAGGCGCTACGCCAATCTCATCGAAGCCTCGCTGCGCACCAATCATTTCGTTGCCGGCATCAAGGAAAAGGGCCAGTCGCTGGCGATCAAGCTCGATTCGCGCAATGTCGATGGCCTGCCGGAGCCGCGGCCATGGCGCGAGATCTTCGTTTACGGCCCCGAGGTCGAGGGCGTGCATCTGCGCTTCGGCCCGGTGGCGCGCGGCGGGCTGCGCTGGTCTGACCGGGCGCAGGACTACCGCACCGAGGTGCTGGGACTGGTGAAGGCACAGCAGGTGAAGAACGCTGTCATCGTGCCGGTGGGCGCCAAGGGCGGCTTCTTCCCCAAGCGCTCGCCTGTCGGCGGCACGCGTGAAGCGGTCTTCGAGGCGGGCAAGAGCGCCTATATCAATTTCGTCTCCAGCCTGCTTTCGATCACCGACAATCTCGATGGCGACAAGGTGGTGCCGCCGGTAAGCACAATAAGGCGTGACACCGACGATCCCTATTTCGTCGTCGCCGCCGACAAGGGCACGGCGACCTTCTCCGACACCGCCAATGCGATCAGCGAGGCGCATGGCTTCTGGCTCGACGATGCCTTCGCTTCCGGCGGTTCGGCCGGCTACGACCACAAGAAGATGGGCATCACCGCCAAGGGCGCGTGGGAAGCGGTGAAGCGGCATTTCCGCGAGATGAACCGCGATATCCAGACGACGCCGTTCAGCGTCGTCGGCGTCGGTGACATGTCGGGCGACGTGTTCGGCAACGGCATGCTGCTTTCCGAGCAGACCCGGCTGATCGCGGCCTTTGACCATCGCGACATTTTCATCGATCCCGATCCGGACATGGCGGCCTCCTTTGCCGAGCGCAAGCGCGTGTTCGACCTGCCGCGCTCGAGCTGGCAGGACTATGACAAGACCAAGCTGTCGCCGGGCGGCATCATCGTTTCGCGCGGCCAGAAATCGATCACGCTGCCGGCGGCGGCTGCCAAGGCGATCGGCCTCGACAAGACGACGGCTTCGCCCAACGAGATCATGAACGCCATCCTCAAGGCCGAGGCCGACCTGTTGTGGTTCGGCGGCATCGGCACCTATGTGAAGGCGGCGGGCGAGAGCAACCAGGAAGTCGGCGACCGCGCCAATGACGCGATCCGCGTGACCGCCGCCCAATTGCGGGTGAAGGTGATCGGCGAGGGTGCCAATCTGGGTGCGACGCAGCGCGCGCGCATCGAGTTCGGCCTTCTAGGCGGTGCCTGCAATTCCGACGCGATCGACAATTCCGGCGGCGTCAATTCGTCGGACGTCGAGGTCAACATCAAGATCGCGCTGGCGTCCGCCATGCGCAAGGGCTCGCTGACGCGGCCTGCTCGCAACAAGCTGCTCGCCGAGATGACCAGCGAGGTCAGCGCGCTGGTGCTTTCCAACAATTACCAGCAGACGCTGTCGCTTTCGCTGCAGCGAAAGCGCGGGCTGGCCGACATTGCCTATCAGGGCCGCTTCATGAGCGCGCTGGAAGCGCGCGGCCTGCTCGACCGCACCGTCGAAACGCTGCCTTCGCCGGCAGCCCTCACTGAGCGCGAAAAGCGCGGCGAGCCGCTGACCCGGGCCGAACTCGGCGTGCTTCTGGCCTATGCCAAGATCGTGCTGTTTTCCGATATCGTCTCCAGCGACCTGCTCGACGATCCGCATTTCGAGCGCGACCTGATGGGCTATTTCCCGGAAAAGATGGCGAAGAAATACGCCGCCGAGATCGGTACGCACCGGCTGCGGCGCGAGATCATCGCCCGCGTTCTGGCCAATGACCTGATCAATCGCGGCGGGCCGACCTTCGTCAACCGGCTACAGGAAGCGACGGGAAGCACGGCTGCCGATGTTGTGCGCGCCTTCACGATCGTGCGGGCGGGCTTCGGCCTGCCGTCGCTTTATCGCGATATCGACGCGTTGGATAACCGCATCGACGGACAGGTGCAGCTTGACCTCTATCAGGCCGTTGGCCGGCTTATCTTCGTGGCCTGCGGGTGGTATCTCAGGCATGGCGTGGGCGACGGTGCGGTGGACAAGCAGATCGCCGAGCTGACCGAGGCGCGCAAGGCGCTGGAGCCGAAACTCGCCTCGCTGCTGCCGGCCTTCAACAAGGCAAGGCTGGAAGAAAAACGCCTCGGCTTCATTGCTGCCGGCGCGCCGGAGGGGCTGGCCGAGCGGCTGGCGCAGACGGATGTCGCCGAACTCATTCCCGATATCGCGCTGGTTGCCCGCACGGCAAAGGCCGATATCGTGGCCGCCGCAAAAGCCTTCTTCGGCGTCAGCGACGCCTTCCGCATCGCCCGCATCGAGGACGCTGCGCGCGCGATCACGCCGTCCGACTATTATGACGGGCTGGCGCTGTCGCGGGCGACCGACACGATCGACACGGCCCGGCGCGGCATCGCGGTTGCAGCGCTCACCGGCTTCGGCAAAGCCGCCGATCCGGTCACCGCCTGGCTCGATGCCGGCGGCGCGCGCATCGCGATCATCCGCGAGCGCCTGCAAGGGCTGACGGAAGGCGGCGACATCACCGTGTCGCGGCTTTCGGTGGCATCCGGTCTGATGAGCGACCTGACGGGGATGTGAGGCGGGAGAGGTGTAGTACATCTCCCACCTTCAATCCCTCATCCTCAGGCTTCGGGTGAGTTGTCAGGTCCCGGGTCGCCGCCGGCCGCAGCTATCGACAGCCTGCGCAGATAGTGGTTCCAGCCCTTCTCGTGGCTGTCGCGTTCGTTCTCGTTGGGCAGCCCGCTATGGGTGAAGCGCACCAGTGTGCCGCCATCCTTCTCGACGAGATCGATCTCGACCAGGCTCGATCCCGGCGGCACCTCCTCACGCCCTTCCCAGCCGAAGCTGTAGGCGAGGCGGTGGATCGGGATCACCTCCGTGAACTGGCCGCGGGCGATGTGCTTGTCGCCGACGCTGACGAGATAGATGCCGCCGGGGCGGGCCTCGGTGGTCGCCGGGCCGATCCAGCGCGAAATCTTGTCGGGATCGGTGAGGAAGGCGAAGACCGTCGCCTGCGGGGCCGCGATCTGGATCTCGGTGCGAAGCGTTTCGGGCATCGGCAGGCTCCTGCGGCTTTGGCGCAATGACGGCACTGTAGTCCAATCGGCATGCGGTGCAAGAAAGCGCCTACCGCCTCATGACATGCGCCTGACACCATTGCATGATGGCGGCCATGCAACTTCACGCTGCTCTGTCGTTTCTCGTCGATGAGGCGATCGACCTGCCCAGCGCCGACGCTTTCCTCGCGGCACTCGGCGCGAGACTCGTCGCCGATGGCGTGCCGCTCGCCGGCGGTTCACTCACCCAGGCAGCGCCGCACCCGATCATCGCGCGGCGCACATGGTTGTGGCGCGCCGATACCGGAAGAGTGATCGAGGCGCTGGGCTTCGGCCTCACCGGACCCGCCGATCCCGCTCATGCCAATGTCGGACGCGACTGGCTGGTGCAACTCGGCGCCGAAGCCGTGCAGGAGGATTTCGCCGGCTCTGCTCCCGACGGTGCCGTGCTTGGCTGGGCTGGAGCGCGTCCATTCAGTGAGCCTGACCTCGAACTGCTGCGCGAGGTGGCCCGCTTTGCCGCAGCGCCGCTTGCCGTGCTTGCTGCGCGCTCGACGCAGGCAGTGCTGCTCGAGACCTATCTCGGCCGGCGCAGCGCCGCACAGGTGCTGGCCGGCCGGCTGCGGCGCGAGCCCGGCGAGACGATCCGCGCAGCACTGCTCTATGCCGATTTGCGCGGCTTCACCGAGCTGTCGGAAACGACCGCGCCGAGGGAGGTGATCGCAGCGCTCGACGCCTGGTTCGACCGCATCGCCGGCGCGGTCCACGCCTTCGGCGGTGAGGTGCTGAAGTTCATCGGCGACGGCGTGCTGGCGATTTTCCCGATAGGCGAGCGCGACGCTGCTGCCGCCTGCGACGCTGCGCTGCGCGCAGTGGCGGCCGCGCGCGCCGGCATGGATCACCTCGACCGCACGCGCGCCGCGCAAGGCCTGGCGCTTCTGCCCTTCGGCACGGCGCTCCACATCGGCGAGATGCTGTGGGGCAATATCGGCACCGCCGATCGGCTGGATTTCACCGCTATCGGCTCTGCCGTGAACCTCGTCAGCCGGTTGGAGGGCCTGTGCCGGCCGCTCGGCCGCCCGGTGCTGCTTTCGGAGGCGTTTGCAGCGGAAACGCAGCAAGCCCTGATCCCGCTCGGCGAGCACAGGCTGCGCGGTATCGCCGAGCCCTGCGCGGTGTATGCGCCAGAGGCGTGAGGTAGGTCCTCGTGCACCGCAAAGTTGTCGGACACAGAATTTCCGTCTCTGGCACTCTCCCTTTGCACGGCTCCCAAAAACATGCAGACATGGCGCCAGCCTAAAACGCGATGCAGGCGGGTGGAGGAAATATGGCCGACGTGACAGTTCAGCGCGCCTCCGGTCGCGGCATCTGGGGCTGGATGTTCTTCGACTGGGCGGCGCAACCGTTCTTCACGGTGGTCACCACCTTCATCTTCGGCCCCTATGTCGTCTCACGCATGGCCAGCGACCCGGCCATGGGGCAGGCCGCCTGGGGCTATGGCATAGCCGCCGCCGGCTTCATCATCGCCATATTGTCGCCGGTGCTCGGCTCCATCGCCGACCAGACCGGTCCGCGCAAGCCGTGGATCGCATTCTTCGCCGCGATCAAGATCGCGAGCCTGTGCGCGCTGTGGTTTGCGGCACCCGGCTCGCCGCTGGTGCCGGTGATCCTGTTCTTCTCGCTGGCATCGGTCGCTGCCGAATTCTCCACCGTGTTCAACGATTCGATGATGCCGCGCCTCGTTTCCAAGGCCGAGATCGGCAAGATCTCCAACATTGCCTGGGGGCTCGGCTATCTCGGCGGCATGATCGCGCTGATCTTCGTGGTGACGATGCTCGCCGGTTCCCAGGAGACGGGCAAGACGATCATCGGCGTCGATCCGCTGTTCGGGCTCGATCCCAAGCTCGGCGAGGATGCGCGCGCGACCGGGCCGCTTTCGGCGCTGTGGTATTTCATCTTCATCCTGCCGATGTTCTTCTTCACGCCCGACGGCGCCAAGGGCAAGCCGATCGGTCCGGCCGTGCGCGAGGGCCTCGCCGAGTTGAAATCGACGCTGGGCGAGGTGCGCCAGCGCAGCGGCGTTTTGCGCTTTCTGGTGGCGCGGATGATCTATCAGGACGGCGTCAATGCCGTGCTCGGCCTGGGTGGTGTCTTTGCGGCGGCGATGTTCGGCTGGTCGATCACCGAGATCGGCGTTTTCGGCATCATCCTCAATGTCGTCGCGATCTTCGGCTGCTGGATCGCGGCGCGTCTCGATACGGCGTTCGGCTCCAAGACGGTTGTGATGATTTCGCTGGTGTTCCTGACCATCGCGACGGTGGGTATCGTCTCGACCGGTCCGGGCTTCACGCTGTTCGGCGCGCTGATGCTGCCGGGCGCCGATACGGGCGGCCTGTTCGGCACGCCGGCGGAAAAGGCCTACATTCTCTTCGGCCTGCTGATCGGGATCGCCTTCGGCCCGGTCCAGGCCTCGTCGCGCTCCTATCTGGCGCGTAGCGTTACCGCCGAGGAGGCCGGGCGCTATTTCGGTATCTATGCGCTGGCCGGCCGCGCGACGAGTTTCGCCGCGCCGTTTCTGGTGGCAACGGTGACCGCGCTCAGCGGCTCGCCGCGTCTCGGCATGGCGATGATCCTGCTGTTCTTGGTAGTCGGCATGGCCGTGCTGTGGCCGACGCCTTATCCGGCGGACAAGGTGGATTGAGCGCTTATCCCTCCCCCTTGAGGGGAGGGTGCCGAGCGAAGCGAGGTGCGAGGGGTCATAGCGGCTGATCTTACCTGCTTCTGATATGCTTCAAGTGGCGCCTCGCGCTTCCGCGGCGACCCCACCCGACCGCTTCGCGGCCACCCTCCCCTCAAGGGGGAGGGCAACAGCGCTCAATGCCGGAAATGCCGCACGCCGGTAAACACCATGGCGATGCCATGCTCGTCCGCCGCTGCAATCACATCGTCGTCGCGCATCGAGCCGCCCGGCTGGATGACGGCGGTAGCGCCAGCTTCGATGGCCGATAAAAGCCCGTCCGCGAAGGGGAAGAAGGCATCGGAAGCGACGACCGAGCCTTTGGTCAGCGGCTCGGCAAGGCCGGCAGCCTCGGCTGCGTCCAGTGCCTTGCGGGCGGCGATGCGCGCGGAATCGACCCGGCTCATCTGACCGGCGCCAACGCCCACCGTTGCGCCGTCCCTGACATAGACGATGGCGTTCGATTTGACGTGCTTGGCGACACGGAAGGCGAATTTCAGGTCGGCCAGTTCCTGTGCAGTCGGCGCGCGCTTGGTCACGACCTTGAGCTCGAGCCCGTCGACCACGGCGTTGTCGCGCGACTGCACCAGCAGTCCGCCGGCCACCGACTTGACCATGACGCCGGCCGTGCGCGGATCGGGCAGGCCGCCGGTGACGAGCAGGCGCAGGTTCTTCTTGGCGGCGATGATCGCCTGTGCTTCCTCGCTGGCACCGGGTGCGATGATGACCTCGGTGAAGGTCTTTACGATCTCTTCCGCCGCCTCTGCGTCGAGCAGGCGGTTGACGGCGACGATGCCGCCGAAGGCAGAGACGGGATCGCAGGCCAGTGCCTTGGCATAGGCTGCCTTCAGCGTTGCGCCTTCAGCGACGCCGCAAGGGTTGGCGTGCTTGATGATGGCCACCGCCGCCGAACCGGCTGGGTCGAACTCGCCGACCAGCTCGAAGGCCGCGTCGGTGTCGTTGATGTTGTTGTAGGAGAGTTGCTTGCCCTGGAGCTGGCGCGCAGTGGCCACGCCCGGGCGCTTTTCGCCAGTGACGTAGAAGCCGGCTTGCTGGTGCGGGTTCTCGCCATAGCGCATGACGTTTTCGAGCTTGCCGCCGAAGGCGCGCCAGGTCGGATGCTCGATGGCCAGTGCCTCGGCAAACCAGCCGGAGATGGCTGCATCGTAGGCTGCGGTGCGGGCAAAGGCCTTGGCAGCGAGCTTCTGTCGAAACTCGAAGGACAGGCTGCCGATGTTCATCTCAAGCGCATTGATCACCGGGGCGTAGTCTTCCGGGTCGGTGACGATGGCGACATAGGCGTGGTTCTTGGCGGATGCGCGCACCATGGCCGGACCGCCGATATCGACATTCTCGACGATCGAGGCATAGTCGCCACCGGATTGGCGAACCTCCTCGAACGGGTAGAGATTGACGACGACGAGGTCGATCGGCTCGATGCCGTGGACGTGCATGGCATGGACATGATCGGGATCGTCGCGCACGCCGAGCAGCGCGCCATGGACCGAGGGGTGCAGCGTTTTCACGCGGCCGTCCATGATCTCGGGGAATCCGGTGAGTTCCGAGACGTCGCGCACGGCGATGCCGGCCTCGGCGATCGTCTTGGCGGTACCGCCGGTCGAGACCAGTTCGACGCCGGCTTTTACCAGCGCGGCTGCGAAATCGACCAGGCCGGTCTTGTCGGAGACGGAGAGAAGCGCGCGGCGGACGGGAACGAGGTCGGGCGCAGGAATTTTCTTGGAGGCGACGGCCATGTCGGAGCGGGCCTTTCGAGCTTGGGAGGCGGATGCGCGCGGCCTAGCACAGACGCAAGGTAAATCAAGCTTTGCGGGGCAGAAAATCGGCCAAAAGGCCCGCTCAGTTGTTCTGCGGGTAACCGGCCGAGTGCGTGCGCGTGAACTGCCAGTGCATTTCGGGAAACTGTGACGCTTTGTAGGAGAGCACGATCTGGCGGCTGTGGCGCGGCCCGCCCAGACCGGCGAAGAATATCGATTCCTCGACCGTCGGCGTCATTTCGCCGGCGGTGAAAAGCCAGTTGTCGGCATGGGGTGCTGCCAGCACCAGCCGATCCTTGTCGTCGTGGAAAAGCTCGATATCCGGGTGGATGTGAAAGCGGATGGTGACGAGATCGCGGCCATTGTCGAGTGGCGGCGCGCCGCGTGAGCGCAGGAAACGGTCGATGCCGGTGAGGATATTGCCATCGGCAGCCAGCGCCATTTCGCGTTCGTGATAGAGACCGAAGCGCGCGACATAGCCGTCATGGCTGGCAACGAAACCTTGCGTGCCCTTGCTGTCGGTGCGTTCCGAAGGCACATGGCGCGGCCCGCCGATCAGCGGCGATCCAAGCAGGCCGTTGACGCGCGGCGAATGGCTGAAGCGCGCCGACGAGGTGTCGTTGAGCGATGCGGTGGAATGGGCGGCGGTGGCGCGCGCCAGCGGGCGGAATTCCTCCGCTCCGTAGGCGTCGATGCCGGCATTGACGATGAAATGCTGGCGGCCGGAAGACATCTCGAAGGATAGGCAGCCGGCATGTGCCGCTTCCGAAACTTCGCTGGGCGGCGCAGTGCCTGTGTCGGCAATCACCGTGGTGCCGCCCATCGACAGGCGCTCATAGCCGGAATGCGGGGCGTGAAGCAGCGGCGCGCCGGCGGTATCGTCATGGCGCATGATGGCGGCGATGCGGTCGGGAATGGTGACGCCCATGCCGTTGAAGCGGGCGATGCTGCCGTCCTGATGGCGGAAGAAGCGCAGCGCCGGCAGCATGCGGTCGATTGCGCCGATCAGCGCTTCGGGCGGCGTCTCGGCCTGGTTGGCGTAGGTCTGGCGCAGCGGCAGCAGGTCTGCCAGCAGTTCCAGAACCGCCATCGGATTGCGCGAGATGTGGCCACCGTCGGCAAGGATCTGACGGTTCAGCTCGTCGGCGAGGTTGCGCGTGGCGCTGCGCAACGCGGTCTGCGGCGCGGGCAGCGACAACGCGGCGAAGGCAAGCGCGATGCGGGTGCGCAGGCGCTCCTCGCCGTCGGGCATTTCACGGGCCATGGAGCGCAGATAGCGGATCTGCAGCGCCAGCGATTTCAGGAAGGCGCGGTAGAAAGGGAATTCGGCACCCTGCAGCACGACGGAAGAATGTTGCAGCCAGGCGATGATGCGCTTGGCGCTGGTCGCCGGCTCCCAGGCGACGCCCGAGATGCGGCCGCCATGGGTGGCGATCCAGTCCGAAACCAGCGCGCGGGCATTGGCGGCGGCAAGCTCGGTGCCGGCGGCGCGCATATGGCGCAGCCAGCGGAAGCCGTGCAGCGATTTCTGCCAGCCGCGATTGGGCACCTCGATCTGGAACGGCGACTTGCCGCCGGTCTCGACGAGATGGCCTGAAAGCGGGTAGCGGCCATAATAAATTTCCAGCGCAACCTGCTGGTCGGCGAGCCTGAGATCGGGCGGCGCAATCAGCACGCGCTCTGGCGTACGACCGGTATAGCGCCAGCGGTAGACCGGTCCGGCGCGCAAGCGACGGCGGGTCTTGCGCCAAAGCTCTTTGGCGACGAGCGCCCAAAGGCCTGTCGTGTTGCCTGCCGCAATCGACAAGAATTTCCTCCAAAAAAGACGTCCGCCCGGCGAGAACGTTATATGATTCAAGATTCTATGCGAAGTTGAATTTCGCTACCGGCGCGGCCTGGGGATAAGTTGTGACCTACCCAATTCGGGTAAGGCGCGCGGCAAAGAAGCCATCGAGCCCGGAAATCTCCGGACGGCCCATATCCATGTCCGCCGGCGTCGTGCGCAAAGTGCCCTTCGGCGTCAGGAACGCGTCGGCGCCTGCTACCTCACCGGGTTGGATCGGATCATCGGCAACGCCGGGCGTGGCCGCAAGAAAGGCTTCGTAAAGCGCTTCGCCTTCGAGCGGGTCGAGCGAGCAGTTGGAGAAGACGATCCGTCCACCGGGCTTGACCAAAGTGACGGCGCGGGCAAGCAGGCGGTACTGCAGGTCGGCCAGTTTTTCGATATCAGCAGGCGATTTCGTCCATGGCACGTCCGGGTGGCGACGCACGGTGCCAGTCGACGAGCACGGTGCGTCGAGCAGCACTGCGTCGAAGAGTTCTTCCGGCTCATAGCGCAGGATGTCGGCCTGGGCGGTTGCGGCGGTCATGCCTAACCGCTCAAGGTTCTTCTCCAGCCGGGCGAGCCGGTTCTTCGAGCTGTCGATCGCGGTAACGCGTGCGCCGGCCAGCGCCAGCTGTGCCGTCTTACCGCCAGGTGCTGCGCACAGGTCGGCGACATGCAGCCCGGAAACATCACCGAACAGGCGCGCGGGAAGTGCTGCGGCGGCGTCCTGCACCCACCATTCGCCCTCAGTGAAACCGGGCAGGTCCGGCACATTGGCGGCGAGCCGTTCGACGCGTACCGAGCCGGTGGGCAGCACGATGCCGCCAAGCTTTTCCGCCCAGGATTGAGGATCGGATTTCACGGTGAAATCGACAGGGGCTTCGAGGCGATGAGCGGTGAGGATTTTCTTTGCCGCATCTGCGCCATAGCCGGAAACGAGCCGGGCGCGGAACCATTCCGGGGCATCGTCGGTCTCGGCCAGCATGGCCGGCAGTTCCTCTGCCTTGCCGCGCGCCAGCGAGCGCAGCACGCCGTTGACCAGACCGGAAAAGCGGCCGGTGCGCGGATCGGACTTGGCGTGGGTGACGGCGATATCGACGGCGGCGCTGTCGGGAATGTCGAGGAACAGGATCTGTGCTGCCGCGACATGCAGGATGTGGGTGAGTGCCGTGGCGTTGGCAGGCAGCGCTTTTTCAAGCCGCGCCGAAATCAGGTTGTCGATGGTCCGGCGGTAGCGCAGGGCCGTGGCGAGGATAGCCCGCACCAGCGAGCGGTCGCGCATGTCGAGCGCCTTGAACTGCGGATGGCCATGGTCGTGGTCGGTCAGTCCGTCGAGCGAGGTCTTTGCGTCGATGACGGCTGCCAGCAGCTTTGCCGCAGCCTTACGCGCGGCGAGGCCGGGCGCATTCGCATCCTCTTGTCTCTGGTATTCCGATTGCCTGAATGGTTTCGGTTTGGAGCGCTGACGGTCGTTCACGGTCACGACCATGGGCCTTTCGGCCCGGTTGGGTTGCGGCCCCATGGACCGGAATTCGGCTGAGTCGGCTTTTCCTCGACGGCGGGCTTTGCGGGAGCTTCCCACGGGCCGGCTTCGCGCGGCTCAGGATTGCGCGGCGCAGGGGCAGGGCGCGCGCCGCCGTTGCCGCCCATGCCCTGGCGTGCCATCTCCTCCAGCGCGGCTATGCGGTTCTCTGTGTTGGGGTGGGTCGAGAAAAGATTGTCCATGCGCTCGCCGGAAAGAGGATTGATGATGAAGAGCGGAGCCATTGCGGGATTGCGCTCTGCGTCGGGGTTGTGGATGCGTTCGACGTTGCGGGCGATCTTGTCAAGGGCTGATGCCAGCCAGAGCGGATTGCCGCAGATCTCGGCGCCACGCCGATCTGCGGAATATTCGCGCGTGCGGCTGATCGCCATCTGCACCATTCCGGCAGCGAGCGGGGCGACGATCATGGCCACCAGCACACCGACGAAGCCGAGCGGATTGTTGTTCTCGCGGTTCCCCCCGAAGAAGAAGGCAAAGTTGCCGAGCATGGAAATCGCGCCGGCAAGGGTCGCGGTGATCGTCATGGTCAGCGTGTCGCGATACTGGACATGGGCAAGCTCATGCGCCATCACGCCGGCCACTTCCTCATGCGACAGCCGCTGAAGCAGGCCGGTGGAGGCGGCAACCGCCGCGTTCTGCGGGTTGCGCCCGGTGGCGAATGCGTTGGGCTGTGGGTTGTCGATGAGATAGACCTTCGGCATCGGCAGGCCGGCGCGTTCGGCCAGCGCGCGCACGATGCCGTAATATTCCGGCGCATTCTTCTCGTCGACCTCGACGGCATGGTTCATGCGCAGAACCATCTTGTCGGCGTTCCAGTAGCTGTAGAGGTTCATGGCGGCCGCCATCATGAAGGCGATCATCATGCCGCCCGAGCCGCCGATGGCATAGCCGACGGCCATGAACAGCGCGGTCATGAAGGCCAGCAGCATTGCGGTTCGCATGATGTTCATTCTTAGGCTCCGTAAACGCGCGCAAGGAAAGGGTCGATACGCGATAAAACTTCGCTATATGATGGGTAAGAATTGGTCCGGTTTCAATCATCTGCCGCAGGAGTTCGCGAATGACCGAGAACACAACCGAAAGTAACGGAACGGTCGTCGAGCCTGTTGAACGCAAGGCGCTGTCACCGGCTGCCGAGCGCGCGCTGAAGGAAGCAGAGGCGCGACGCCAGGCCTACAAGAAGCAGGAGGCTGCCCTGCCACGCGAGATCGGTGGCCGCGGCGGCAACGAGCCGGTGCGCTACGGCGACTGGGAGATAAAGGGTCTGGCGAGCGATTTCTGAAAGATTGCTTCCTAACTCGCCCCGCCGGCCATCTGGCGCGGTTTTCTGCGCTTCCGGTGCTCACGTACTTTAACGTACGCTCCGCTCCGGTTCTCGAAATTCCACGCCATATGACTCGGCGGGACGAGTTATCAAACAATCTTTGCCTCTCTCTTTTAGACGGTCATTTGGGTAGCTCGCCACAACTCCCCGGAACGATAGCCGGCATTGTGCGTTGAGGGTAAAATCTTCTCTCAAGATCGCGAGGTAGCGCCATGCTGATCCGGCTAGGCTACGAGATTGCCATCGAATGCACGCAGCCCATGCCGGTGATATCGGTGCTGGAAATCTGCAAGGAGCGGCGGGCTGATATCCAGCGGCAGACGAAGGTGCTGACCTCGCCAAATGTTCCAAACCACACTTACGAGGATGTCCACGGCAATCTTTGCCGCCGCTTCATGGCGCCGGCGGGAGGGTTCCGCATTCTCTATGACGCGCTGGTCGAAGACAGCGGCGAACCCGACGAACTGAACACCTTGGCCAGGGAAATGCCGGTGCAGGACCTGCCCGACGAGGTGATCGGCTATCTCTTGGGCAGCCGCTATTGCGAGACTGATCATCTCGGCGACATCGCCTGGCAGCAATTCGGCCATGTGCCAAGCGGCTGGGCGCGTGTGCAGGCGATCACCGAATATGTGCACAACCGGCTGTCCTTCGGCTACGGTTATGCCCGCGCCACACGCACCGCCGCGCAGGCACATGACGAGCGCGTCGGCGTCTGCCGCGACTTCGCGCATCTGGCGATCGCACTTTGCCGCTGCATGAACATTCCGGCCCGCTACGTGAACGGCTATCTCGGCGATATCGGCATCCCCCCGGATCCCTCGCCGATGGATTTCAACGCCTGGTTCGAGGTTTTCCTCGACGGCAAATGGTACACGTTCGACGCGCGCCACAACAAGCGCCGCATCGGCCGCGTGGCGATTGCACGCGGGCGTGATGCAACCGATGTGCCGTTGCTGCACAGCTTCGGCGCACACACGCTGACCGGCTTCAAGGTCTGGACCTATGAGCAGGACAGCCATCCGGCGACGCCTCCGCCGCATGGCATCGACCGCACCTTCGATGCGCAGATGCTTTCCTGAGCGGCGTTGCGTGCTCGCCATTGTGACTTCCGGCGGTGAGGCGAGATACTGGCTCGCGCTGCGCCTCGTGCTGCCCTATTGCGGCGGCCGGCGTGAAAGCCGGTGCAATTAAAGCGCCGGGTTTACCGGCGATTAAGCACAGAATTCATCAATTCGTTTCGAAATCAAAAGCTTATATTTGCCGGGTGGATTGAACCCCAGGTTGTAAACCCGATTCGATGAAATTCCTGCTACGACGCTCTCGGGTTTTCTTGGCTGAGGGGCAAAAACCATGCGTAGGGCGCGGGCACTATCCGATTTCGCGAAAAATCGAAGCGGCAACTTCACCTTGATGGCGGCGGTATCGATGTCGGTACTGCTTCTGACCATAGGCTTCGGCATCAATGTCGCCCAGTCGCTGAACGTGAAATCGAGCCTCCAGTCCGCGCTCGATTCGGCCGTGACCTCGACGGCGCGCGACCTGACCACCGGTGCGATCAAGGAGAAGGATGCGCGCGCGACGGTCGAGGCTTTCCTCGTCGCTAACAGTACGTCGCGCTTCTCGACGAAGGACCGTTTCGTGCTGGATAACCTCGTCGTCGACCAGACGGCGCGGACGATAACGGCCACGGCCCATGCCAATGTCGTGCTGGCCTTCCCGCTTTTCGGCATGGGCGATCCGCGTGTCGGTTCCGAGTCGGCTGCAGTCTATTCCGACAGGAAGATCGAAGTGGCGATGATGCTGGATGTCACGGGATCGATGGAGAAAGACAAGAACGGTGACAAGATCGGCGACCTCAAGACCGCAGCGAAGAATGCGGTCGACGCGTTCCTCAAAGGGCAGGATGCGACCAAGCCGCGTGTGCGCGTGGCGATCGTGCCCTATGCAAATTCGGTGAATGCTGGAGCACTCGCGGCAAAGAGCGTTTTTGTGGAGACAAATTCCACGTCTCGGAGTTTCGTTGGCGGGACGGCGGATGCGAAACCGGTTTCGGGCAGCGGAGGAAATTCATCGTCGCCATCTGGTGGAGGGGGCTCAAAGGACAACTGTGCCACCGAACGGCCAGGCCCGTATCAATACACTGACGCAGGCCCTGGTACGTCGATGGTTCATCGCGACTATCTCCTCAACGACTATGCCGAGTATTACAACACCAACAAATGTCCGGATGCCGAAATCATGCCGCTGACAGCGGACGCTACGGCGCTCAAGAAGAGAATAGATGAGTTCAAGGCGCTGGGCGGCACGGGAGGCCATATCGGCGTTCAGTGGACCTGGTACATGCTGTCCGAAAAATGGGGCGATGTGGTGGGGGAGGCAGCGCGGCCGGCCAAGCTCGAGCCGAAGAAGGTCGCGAAATATGCGATCCTCATGACGGACGGCGAGTTCAATCTCTCATACTTTGACGTCACTGATTACAAGGCCGCATACGCTGCCGCTGGCAAGCAGGCGACACGCGATGCAGCGAAGAAACTGTGCAAGGCCATGCGAGACGGCGGCATCGAAGTCTTCTCGATTGGCTTCCAACTGGTCGAAACCAACGCCAAGGCGACGATGAAGGATTGCGCCAGCCCCGACACTAACTCGGTCAAGCACTACTACGAGACCTCGACGGGCGCGCAGCTTAACAGTGCCTTTCAGGAAATCGCCGGCAATATCGAGGCGCTCGCCTTAACCAAATAGAGCGGGCGGCAGGATCGCCACAGAAACGGAAAAGGCCGCCGCTTCCGAAGAAGCAGGCGGCCTTCCCGTGACTTTCGTCCAGTGCGTGGCGTCAGCCGCAATCCCTCAGGGCCGCAAGCTGCACGTCAAAACCTTTAGAGGAGAGACTGCTCTCCAGAAAGGTAATCCGCTGAGCCCTCGCTCTGAAAACCGAAACCACTCGACATCGGATCACCTCCTTTCATTTGTTGAACACAACCCGAAGGTGGGACTGTTTGCCCGATTTCGCAAGTGCAAATCTGCAACGGTGTTTGCATTCTTGTGCGGGGCGTCCGATCACGGGGCAATCGAGTATGGGACTCCCACCCCTAACCCCTCCCCGCAAGGGGGAGGGGAATAAGATGGTCTGGGTTACCCCTTCTTGTTCTGCCGGTTCTCGATGAGGTCATCGACAACCGCCGGATCGGCGAGGGTCGATGTATCGCCGAGCGCGCCAAAGTCGTCCTCGGCAATCTTGCGCAGGATGCGGCGCATGATCTTGCCCGAGCGCGTTTTCGGCAAGCCCGGCGCGAACTGGATCTTGTCGGGCGAGGCGATGGCGCCGATCTCCTTGCGGACATGGGCGATGAGTTCCTTGCGCAGGTCCTCCGACCATTCGACGCCGCTCATCAGCGTGACATAGCTGTAGATGCCCTGGCCCTTGATGTCGTGCGGGTAGCCGACGACGGCGGCTTCCGACACCTTGTCGTGGGAGACCAGCGCGGATTCGACCTCGGCTGTGCCCATGCGGTGGCCGGAGACGTTGATGACGTCGTCGACGCGGCCGGTGATCCAGTAATAGCCGTCGGCGTCGCGGCGGCAGCCGTCGCCGGTGAAGTATTTGCCCTTGTAGGTGGAAAAATAGGTCTGGATGAAACGCTCGTGGTCGCCATAGACGGTGCGCATCTGGCCCGGCCATGAGTCGACGATGCACAGGTTGCCGTCGGCAGCACCCTCCAGCACCTTGCCGTCATTGTCGACGAGCTGCGGCTGGACGCCGAAGAAGGGCCGCGTCGCCGAGCCGGCCTTGAGGTCGGTGGCGCCGGGCAGCGGCGTGATCAGGATGCCGCCGGTCTCGGTCTGCCACCATGTATCGACGATCGGCACCTTCTTGTTGCCGACAACGTTGAAATACCATTCCCAGGCTTCCGGGTTGATCGGTTCGCCGACGGAACCCAGCACGCGCAGCGACTTGCGCGAAGTCTTCTTCACATGGTCGTCGCCGGCGCCCATCAGCGCGCGGATGGCGGTGGGCGCGGTGTAGAAGATGTTGACCTTGTGCTTGTCGACCACATCCCAGAAGCGCGAGGCGGACGGGTAGTTCGGCACGCCTTCGAACATCAGCGTCGTCGCGCCGTTGGCGAGCGGGCCATAGACGATGTAGCTGTGGCCGGTGACCCAGCCGACATCGGCGGTGCACCAGTAGATGTCACCGTCATGGTAATCGAAGACATATTGGTGGGTCATCGAGGCAAAGACGAGATAGCCGCCGGTGGTGTGCAGCACGCCCTTCGGCTTGCCGGTGGAGCCCGAGGTATAGAGGATGAACAGCGGGTCTTCCGCCTTCATCTTTTCCGGTTTGCAATCCGGCTTAACCGAGGCGACTTCGTCGTGATACCAGACGTCGCGTCCCGGAGCCCAGCCGACCTTGCCGCCGGTGCGGCGCACGACCACGACGGTCTTGACCCGGACATGGTTGCGGGCGGCAATGTCGATCGCCTTGTCGGTGTTTTCCTTGAGCGGGATGGTCTTGCCGCCGCGCAGGCCCTCGTCGGCGGTGATGACGAAGGTCGATTCACAATCGACAATGCGGCCGGCCAGAGCGTCAGGCGAGAAGCCGCCGAAGACGATCGAATGGATGGCGCCGATGCGGGTACAGGCGAGCATCGCATAGGCCGCTTCCGGGATCATCGGCATGTAGATGGTGACGCGGTCGCCCTTCTTGACGCCGTGCTTCTTCAGCACGTTGGCTAGCCGGCAGACATGCTCGTAAAGCTCGTTATAGGTGATCTTCTTGTCGTCGTATGGATTGTCGCCTTCCCAGATGATGGCGGTCTGGTCGCCGCGCTTCTTCAGGTGGCGGTCGATGCAGTTGTAGGAGACGTTGGTCAGCCCGTCCTCGAACCATTTGATCGAGACTTTGCCGGTGAACGAGGTGTTCTTGACCTTGGTGTAGGGCTTGAACCAGTCGATGCGCTTGCCGTGCTTGGCCCAGAACTTGTCGGGATTCTTGACGCTGTCGCCATACCATTTCAGGTAGGTGTCGTCGTCGATCAACGCGTTCTTCTTCCACGCCGGCTGGACGCGGTGGACTTTTACATCGGACATTTTCTCTCCCCATACTGACCGGCGGTCGATCGCCGCCGGCTGCGCTTCGTAGCGCGGAATTCGCCGGACTTAATATCATTCCCGGGCCGGCGACAATATTAGACATAGGGTTTGGACGCGGTTGCGGCCATCAGGATGGTCTTGCGCGGCCGCCGCGCTATCAGCACTCGCTTATGCTTGCTGCCAAGCATTTGATTTCATGAATGAAATCACACGAATCGTGATAGGCTGTTAGTAGCCGGTTAATCATCGCGTCGCATCATCGTGACTGTGGAGGATCGGCTGAGGCGGGAGAATTGCCATGCGTGAGACTTCTGAACTGGAACTGATGCTGAAGGGTTACGGGCTGACCACGGCACAGCTTCTCTATCACATGCCCGACCACCCTCATGTGCTGCAGACCTTCATCTGGCAGGACTATGACCTGGCCCCGAAATTTCCGGGCCTGTTCAGGTTTATCGAGTTCTGGAAGGCCAAGCTCGACGGTCCGCTGCATTCGGTCAGCTACACGCACCGCAAGCTGATCGCGCCGAATGAATGGCGCAATGTGAACGGCGAGTTCGTGATGCACTGATGTCGGCGACGGCGGCTGCAAGGCAACCGCCGTCTGTAGTGCCGGGGCTCAACTCTTCGCGACGAACGGCGCCGGACGTCGGCCGGCAGTCTGACGCTCGAGCATCCAGCCGGGATATTCGGCGGGAAGCGCGCTGACTTCGTCGAGCTTGGCGAGATCGTCGGCGTCGAGCTTGAGCTGTGTGGAAGCAAGATTCTGCTCGAGCTGGTCCATCCGGCTGGCGCCGATGATGACGCTCATGACGAAGGGCTTTGCCAGGACATAACCAAGCGCCACCGTGGCGACGCTGACATCATGCTTCTTCGCGATCTCGCGCATGACGGCGACCGCCGCCCAGGCGCGATCCTCATTGACCGGTGGGAAATTGAAGGCGTTGCGGCGGCCGTCGCCATTGCCGGGCGCGCCGGGGCCGTATTTGCCGGAGAGGAGGCCGCCGGCCATGGGCGACCACACCATCAGGCCGAGCTTTTCCTCATTGAGGAGAGGCACGATCTCGCGTTCCAGATCGCGGCCGGCGATGGAATAGTACGACTGGACGGTTTCAAACCGGGCGATGTTCTTTCGCTCCGAGATACCCAGCGCCTTGGCGATGCGCCAGGCCTGCCAGTTCGACACGCCGACATAGCGGACCTTGCCGCCGGCGACGAGATCGTCGAGCGCGCGAAGCGTCTCGTCGATCGGCGTCACGGTGTCCGTGCCGTGGAGCTGGTAGAGGTCGATATGGTCAGTCTGGAGGCGTTCGAGGCTGGCGTCGACCGAATCCATGATGTGGCCGCGTGAGGAACCGCGCTGGTTCGGCCCTTCGCCCATCTGGCCATGAACCTTGGTGGCGATGACGACATTTTCGCGTTTGACGTCGAGGTTCTTCAGCGACTGGCCGAGAAGGCGTTCTGACTGGCCGAAGGAATAGACGTCGGCGGTGTCGAAGAAATTGATACCGGCGGCCAGCGAGCGGCTGACGATTTCATCGACACCTTTCTGGTCGAGGCTGGCGATGGCGCCCCATTGGGCATTTTCGCCGGCGGCCCCGAATGTCATGGTGCCAAGGCAGAGTTCGGAGACGAACATCCCCGTATTTCCGAGTTGATTGTAGCGCATGCGACGCTCCCGATGATGTGGATTACATCAACCATATAGGAACGGCACGTTTCGTTACAATGACGGAGCCACGATCTTTTTGGGGCGATGCGGTTTTCTCAAAACTACCGGCTCCCAAAGATCGCCGAGCCGACGCGCACCGAAGTCGCGCCGAAGGCGACGGCGAGTTCGTAGTCGCCGGACATGCCCATCGAAAGTTTCCCGACGTTGGCCTCGCGCGCCAGTTTTTCGAGCAGGGCGAAATGCGGGCCGGGGTTTTCGTCCGCCGGGGGAATGCACATCAGGCCCTCGATCGCGAGATTGTGAAGCTCGCGGCAGCGCTTGACGAAGGCGACGGCCTCTTTCGGCTCGATGCCAGCCTTTTGCGGCTCGGAGCCGGTGTTGACCTGGACATAGAGCTTTGGCGCTTTGGCTTGCCTGGCGATTTCCTTAGCGAGTTCGGCGGCAATCTTTTCGCGATCGACGGTCTCGATGACATCGAACAGGGCGACAGCCTCCCTGGCCTTGTTGGATTGCAACGGGCCGATCAGGTGCAGTTCGAGATCGGGAAATTCCTGCTTCAGCGCTGGCCATTTGCCTTGCGCTTCCTGCACGCGGTTCTCGCCGAACACGCGCTGGCCGGCCTCGATCACCGGGCGGATTTCGCTTGCCTCGAAAGTTTTCGACACGGCGACAAGCGTCACGGAACCTGCCGGGCGCTTGGCTTCTTGCTCGGAGGCCGCGATCTTTTCCTTCACCAGTGCGAGCTGTTCGACCGATTTTTCCATGTCACGTCCTGCTGCATTTTGTCGGGGTCCCAGTTGCCGGAGTTGACGGGTTCGGCAATCCATGGTGAACACCCGGACCACATTTTGCGAACTGTCAGGCTGCGGCCTGCGGTTTCGCGCATGCTTTTAAGTGAAAAACACCCGATGGCAACCGAACGATACAATCCGCGCGCATCCGAACCCAAGTGGCAAAAGGCCTGGGATGCAAAAAAGCTCTTCGAGACGAAGAACGACGATCCGCGCCCGAAATACTACGTGCTGGAGATGTTCCCCTATCCGTCGGGACGCATCCATATCGGCCACACGCGCAACTACACGATGGGCGACGTTGTGGCCCGCTACAAGCGCGCCAAGGGTTTCAACGTACTGCACCCAATGGGCTGGGACGCCTTCGGCATGCCGGCGGAAAATGCCGCCATGCAGAACAAGGTCCATCCCAAGGACTGGACCTATGAGAACATCGCGACCATGCGCGCGCAGCTCAAGGTCATGGGACTGTCGATCGACTGGACGCGCGAATTCGCGACCTGCGACGTCGATTATTATCACCGCCAGCAGATGCTGTTCCTCGATTTCGTCGCCAAGGGGCTGGTGACGCGCAAATCCTCCAAGGTCAATTGGGACCCGGAGGACATGACGGTGCTTGCCAACGAGCAGGTCATCGACGGGCGCGGCTGGCGCTCCGGCGCGCTGGTAGAACAGCGCGAGCTGACGCAGTGGTTCTTCAAGATCACCGACTATGCGCAGGACCTGCTCGATTCGCTCGACGGATTGACGGAGTGGCCGGAAAAGGTCCGCACCATGCAGTCGAACTGGATCGGCCGCTCGGAAGGCCTGCTGATCCGCTGGCCGATCGCCGAGGGTACTTCCCCTAACGGTGAGGGTGAGCTGGAAGTCTACACGACGCGGCCCGACACGATCTTCGGTGCCTCCTTCATGGCGATCGCAGCCGACCACCCGCTGGCGAAGAAAGCCGCCGAGACCAATCCGGAACTCGCAGCTTTTGCCGACGAATGCCGGCGCATGGGCACGTCGGTGGCCGCTCTCGAGACTGCCGAGAAGAAGGGCTTCGATACGGGCATCCGCGTCGTGCATCCTTTTGACGACAGCTGGACGCTGCCGGTCTACGTCGCCAATTTCGTGCTGATGGAATATGGCACGGGCGCGATCTTCGGCTGTCCGTCGGGCGACCAGCGCGACCTCGATTTCGCCAACAAATACGGCCTGCCGGTGATTCCGGTGGTGATGCCGGAAGACGGCGATGCGGCGACATTCCAGGTCACCGAGGAGGCCTATACCGATGACGGCGTGATGATCAATTCGCGCTTCCTCGACGGCATGACGCCAAAGGCCGCTTTCGAGGAAGTGGCCAAGCTGCTGGAAGCCAAGACCATCGGCAACCGGCCGATGGGCGAGCGCAAGGTGCAGTTCCGCCTGCGCGACTGGGGCATTTCGCGCCAGCGTTACTGGGGCTGCCCGATCCCGATGATCCATTGCGAGGATTGCGGCGTGGTGCCGGTGCCGAAGGCCGACCTGCCGGTCAAGCTGCCGGACGACATCGACTTCGACAAGCCGGGCAATCCGCTCGACCGCCATCCGACCTGGCGGCATGTGAAATGCCCGCAATGCGGCAAGGATGCGCGCCGCGAAACCGACACGATGGACACGTTCGTCGATTCGTCGTGGTATTTCGCGCGCTTCACCGCGCCCTGGGAGAACGAGCCGACCGACCCGAAGGCTGCCAACGAGTGGCTGCCGGTGGACCAGTATATCGGCGGCATCGAGCACGCGATCCTGCATCTGCTCTATTCGCGCTTCTTCACCCGCGCCATGCGCGAGACAGGGCATGTCGATCTTGCCGAGCCGTTCAAGGGCTTGTTCACACAGGGCATGGTCGTGCACGAGACCTACAAGACCGCCGACGGACGCTGGCTGACGCCGACCGAGGTGCGGATCGAGGGCAGCGATGCTGATCGTCGCGCGATCGTGATCGAGACCGGCGAGATCGCCGAGATCGGTCCGCTCGAAAAGATGTCGAAGTCGAAGAAGAATACGGTGAGCCCGGAAGAGATCACCGACGGCTATGGCGCCGACACCGCGCGCTGGTTCATGCTGTCGGATTCGCCGCCCGAGCGCGACGTGGAGTGGACCGACGACGGTGCCGCCGGCGCCCATCGCTTCATCCAGCGCGTCTGGCGTCTGGTCTCGACGGCTGCCGAGCAGCTTGCCGGCGTCAAGGCTGCGTCGTCGCAGGACGGCGAGGCGGGCACTGTGTCGAAGGCTGCCCACAAGGCGCTGAAGGCGGTTGGCGAGGATATCGAAAAGCTCGCCTTCAACCGCGCGATCGCACGCATCTATGAGCTCGCGAATGCCATGACCGGACCGGTCGGTGAGATCGGTGAAGGCAGAGGCGACGAGGCACTGAAGGCGGCGACGCGCGAGGCGTCTGAAATCCTCGTGCAGCTGATCGCGCCGATCATGCCGCATCTGGCCGAGGAGTGCTGGGCAACGCTTGGCGGCGAGGGACTCGTTTCCGAGCGGCCATGGCCGGTGTTCGATCCGGCGCTGGTCGTGGACAATGAATTCACCTATCCGGTGCAGGTGAACGGCAAGAAGCGCGGCGATTTGACAATTGCCCGCGACGCAGATCAAGGTGCCGTCGAAAAGGCGGTGCTGGCGCTCGATTTCGTCCAGAAGGCGCTTGAAGGAAAGACCCCCCGCAAGGTAATCGTGGTGCTTCAGAGGATCGTCAATGTCGTTGCCTGATCAGTCGCGGAAATTCCCGGTCTCCTTCTCGCGCGGCATGGCCGTGCTTGGTGTCGTTGCGGCGATGGCTATCGTCTCGGCCTGCACCGTGCGGCCTTTGTATTCCAACGCGCCTATGGCGCCGGGGGCGTCGGTTAGCACGACAACGGCCCTGCGCTCCATTGCCATCAAGCCGGTGGAGACCCGTTACGGGCAGGAAGTTCGCAACCACCTGATCTTCGGCTTCAACGGCGGCGCGGGCCAGCCCGCAAGTCCGGCCTATTCGCTCAATCTCGGCGTAACCGCGGTGAAAACCGCGGCGGCAATCGTCCAGCGCGTCACCGAAGACGAGCCGACCGCCGGCACGATGACCGTGGCCTCCAGCTATGTGCTGACAGAAATCAAGACTGGAAAGGTCGTGGCCCGCGGCAAGCGCAGCGTCTCGTCGTCATACGATATTCCGCGTCAGGGCTATGCGGCCCTGCGTGCGGAAAAGAATGCGCAGGACCGCGCGGCGCGCGAACTTGCCGAACTGCTGCAGCTTTCCATCGCGCAGGATCTGTCGAAGCTCTGATTCCAGCTCGCGTTTTCTCGCGGGCCGGAACCGCCGTGGTGTCGTGAACCATGCGCCTGACGTCACTTTCCGCCGCCGGCTACCGATCGCTGATGTCCATCCGGCTCGACGTCGGACAGATAGGGTTGTTCGTCGGCGAAAACGGCGTCGGCAAGTCGAACCTCTACCGCGCGCTTCAGCTCATCAAGGCTTCGGCCGAAGGCACGCTGGCCACTGAAATTGCGCGTGAAGGCGGCATGCAGTCGGCACTGTGGTCCGGCAGGCGCCGGGCCGGGCAACCCGTTCGCGTCATCCTTCGCGCCGATTTCGAAGACGACGATACGGCGGTGAAATCATCCTATCAGGTCGAGATCGGCCTGCCCCCGCCTGCTTCGGCGGGGTTTGGTTTCGAGCCGCACATCAAGGAAGAGACGCTGTCCGTCGAACCTGGCCGCCGGCCAGTAGAGATGATGACGCGCAAGGGGCCCGCGGTTTTTGCCCGCGACGGCGACGGGCGGCGCATCGAGCACCCGGTGAAGATGCTCAACTCGGAAACGGCACTTTCCTCGCTCGGCAATTCCGGGCGTTATCCCGAGATCGGCGACCTTCGCGCGGCGGTGCTCGGCTGGCGATTCTATCATGGCTTTCGGACCGACCGCGATTCGCCGGTTCGCAAACCGGCCCTGGCGGTCACCTCGCCATTGCTCGACGAGGACGGCGCCAATCTTGCAGCCGTGTTCGCCACGCTGAAGCATATCCGGCAGGACACGGACGATCTCGACCGCTGCATCGCCGAGGCACTGGGCGGGGCGCTGTTGGATATCCCCGTGCCGAAGGAGACTGCGAGTTTCGGCCTCGTCACGCCGGAGTTTCCGCAGCGCGTTTTCAGGCCGGAAGAGCTTTCCGACGGGCAGCTGCGTTTCGTCGCTTTGGCGGGGGCGCTTCTATCCTACCGCCTGCCGCGGCTGATCGCGCTCAACGAGCCGGAAACAAGTTTGCATCCGCAAATGCTGCCGGCGCTTGCCGACATGATCGCGCAGGCGGCCGAGCGGACGCAGGTCTGGGTGGTGACCCACTCGCGTGAATTGGCCGAGATGATCGGGGAGCGCACCGGCGCCAGGGCCTTGACGGTCATTCGCCTCAATGGCGCGACGATGATCGAAGGCATGCGGCCGACGGGCATGATGCCCGCCGGCAATCTCGACGAAAATGATTAGCCGATCTTCTGGCCGGTCTTGGCCCAGTCGGCCAGGAACTGCTCAAGGCCCTTGTCGGTCAGCGGATGCTTGACCAGCGCCTTCAGCGTTGCCGGCGGGACGGTGGCGACGTCCGAGCCGATGAGGGCTGCGCGCTTGACGTGATCGACAGTGCGGATCGAGGCGGCGAGGATTTCGGTGTCGAAATCGTAGTTGTCGTAGATCTGGCGGATCTCGGCGATGAGTTCCATGCCGTCGAAGCCCATATCGTCGAGGCGGCCGATGAAGGGCGAGATGAAGCTGGCGCCGGCCTTGGCGGCAAGCAGCGCTTGGGTAGCCGAGAAGCACAGCGTGACATTGACCTGGCGGCCGAGGTCGGTGCGGATCGACTTGCAGGCCTTGAGGCCGTCAAGCGTCAGCGGCACCTTGATGCAGACATTGTCGGCGATCTTGGAGAGGACCTTGGCTTCCTTCATCATCTCGGAGTATTCGGTAGCCGTCACTTCCGCTGAAACCGGGCCGTCGACGATATCGCAGATTTCCTTGGTGACTTCGGCGATGTTGCGGCCGGACTTGAGGATCAACGACGGGTTTGTGGTGACGCCGTCGAGAAGGCCGAGATCGTTGAGTTCGCGGATTTCCTTCACGTCGGCGGTATCGACGAAGAATTTCATGGGAGTATCTCCTTGGCAAAAATGTCAGCGTCTCGGGAGGCGCGTCGTTGATCGGCCTTTGCTCTAACGCAAAGTCCGGGCAAGGTCACGCGCCATGAAGCACGATTCGTTCGAAACCAAGGCAGTGCCGGTTCTGGTACCGATGCCGGCCGAGCGCCCCTACACCTATGCCGTGCCGGCTGGCATGAGCGTGGTGCCGGGTTCGATCGTGCGCGTGCCGCTGGGGCCGCGCGAAGTGGCCGGCATCGTCTGGGATGGGCCGGGCGAAGCGGTCGACGCCAAGAAGCTGCGGGCGATCTCGCATGTATTCGACTGCCCGCCGGTGGATCAGGCGATGCGCCGGTTCGTCGACTGGATCGCGTCCTATACGCTGTCGCCGCCCGGCATGGTGGCGCGCATGATCCTGCGCGCGCCGGAAGCTTTCGATCCGGAACCCTGGGTGGAGGGCCTGCAGCGCGCGGCCAATGATCCCGATCGGATGACGGCGGCGCGAGCACGCGCTCTGGAAATGGCCTCCGACGGCATGGCCTGGACGCGATCGGGGCTGGCGCACGCGGCCGGCGTGTCGTCCACCGTGATCGACGGGCTGAAAGCGCAGGGCGTGTTCGAAACGGTGATGATCCCGCCGCGCCCGGTGGTGGCCGCGCCCGACCCGACCTATGGGAAGGCGGAGCTGATCGGCGACCAGGACATTGCCGCGAAGGAATTGCGCGCCAAAGGCGAGGCAGGCGGGTTCAGCGTGACGCTGCTCGACGGCGTGACCGGTTCGGGCAAGACGGAAGTCTATTTCGAGGCAGTGGCAGCCGCCCTTGAAAAGGGCAAGCAGGTGCTGATCCTGCTGCCGGAAATCGCGCTGACGCAGGCGTTTCTGGAGCGCTTCCAGGACAGGTTCGGCGCAAAGCCCGCCGAATGGCATTCCGATCTTGCACCTAAGAAACGCGAGCGCGTCTGGCGGCAACTGGCCGAAGGCGGCGTGCGTGTGGTTGCCGGCGCGCGCTCGGCGCTGTTCCTGCCTTTCAAGGAGCTCGGGCTGATCGTCGTCGATGAAGAACACGACCCTGCCTACAAGCAGGAGGACCGTGTCTTCTACAATGCACGCGACATGGCCGTGGTGCGCGGCCATATCGGCAGCTTCCCGGTGGTGCTGGCTTCCGCCACGCCGTCGGTCGAGAGCCGGGTCAATGCGAGCCAGGGCCGCTATGGCCGTGCCGTGCTGTCGGCGCGTTTTGCTGAGGCTGCCCTTCCCGACATCAAGTCGATCGACCTGCGCCGCGCCCCGCCGGCGCGCGGCGGTTTCCTGTCGCCGGTGCTTGTCGACCACATGCGCCGCACGCTGGAGAGAGAGGAGCAATCGCTGCTGTTCCTCAACCGGCGCGGCTATGCGCCGCTGACGCTGTGCCGGGTCTGCGGGCACCGCTTCCAGTGCCCGTCCTGTTCGGCCTGGCTGGTCGAGCACCGCTTTCGCGGCCAGCTCGTTTGCCACCATTGCGGACACAATGAAAAGCGCCCGGAAGCCTGCCCCGAATGCGGGACGCTCGATCATCTCGTCGCCTGCGGGCCGGGGGTGGAGCGCATCGCCGAGGAAGTCGTCGGGCATTTTCCAGACGCAAGAACGATAGTGCTTTCTTCCGACATGATGGGCGGGGTGAAGCGGCTGCGGCTGGAGCTGGAAGCCATCGCCAAGGGCGAGGCCGATATCGTCATCGGCACGCAATTGGTGGCCAAGGGGCACAATTTTCCGAACATGACGCTGGTTGGCGTCATCGATGCCGATCTTGGCCTCGCCAATGGCGATCCGCGCGCCGCCGAGCGGACGTTCCAGCTGCTGTCCCAGGTGACGGGGCGGGCAGGGCGCACCGGCAAGAAAAGCCTCGGCCTGCTCCAGACCTACCAGCCGGAGCACCCGGTGATGCGGGCGATCGTCTCGGGCGACGCCGAGGCGTTTTACGAGCGCGAAATCCTCGAGCGCGAAAAGTCGGCGCTGCCGCCTTTCGGGCGGCTTGCAGGCATCATCGTCAGCGCCGACAATCGCCCCGATGCCGAAAGCCATGCGCGGCTTCTGCGCCGCGCCGCACCGCCGGCGCGCGATATCCATGTGCTGGGCCCGGCCGAGGCGCCGCTGGCCATGGTCGCCGGGCGCCACCGCTTCCGGCTGCTGGTGCAGGGCGACCGGCCGGCAGACATGCAAGGCTATCTGCGCGCCATGCTCGCCAACGGACCCAAGATACGTGGCTCCGTGCGGGTGCAGGTCGACATCGATCCGCAGAGCTTTTTGTGAGCTGCGCCGCTGGCGCCGAAGTCGGATGTTGCTATAATGTTCCGTCTTGGGTGAGGCTGGAGAGAACGAAGTAATGAATGCTGCTGCCGATGAACCGGTTCATCTTTTGGAGGACACGGAGACCGGCGATCGCTTTCTCGTCTATGCTACCCCCAAGGGTCTCCGCCTCGATATACGGTATGAGGGCGAAACACTCTGGATGACTCAGGCCCAGATTGCAGAGCTTTTTGGCCGAGATCAGTCCGTCATTTCCCGGCACGTCCAGAACATTTTGGAAGATGGCGAATTGGAGGAAGAGGGCAATATGCAAAAAATGCATATTGCAGGCTCAAGCCGTCCAGTCACACTGCATAATCTCGATGTAATTATCTCGGTCGGCTATCGCGTTTCGTCCGCTCAAGCGACGGTCTTTCGCAGATGGGCGACCGGCGTGCTCGTGCAATTCGCCAAAAAGGGCTTCGTTGTCGATGCCCCTCGCCTGAAACAGCCCGCAAACACTGATCGTGTTGCGGAGCTTCGTGAGATCATTCGCGACATTCGTTCTGATGAAGCGAATGTATATCGCGAACTGCAGCGCATTTGCGCCATGTGCCAGGATTACGACGGCACGACGGACGCAGCTCGGGAATTTTACCAGCGCACCCAGGCCAAGCTTGTCTGTGCAGTCACGTCGGAAACGCCCGCTGAAATCGTGACGCCGACCACACAGCAGAAAACATGGGGCTACAGACATGGCCAAATGACAAAATCCGCAAGCAGGATGTGGCCATTTCAAAAAACTATCTCGCTGAAGCCGAAATCAGGGAACTCAACAGGCTGACCATGATCTTGCTGGATATTTTCGAGGATCAGTTGGATTTGGGCAGGCTGGTCGTGATGCAGGACGCGCAGAATCTTCTTGAACGGCAGCTGGAACAGCTTGGCCGATCGGTGCTGCGGCATGGCGGATCAGTGAAAGCGATGGATGCGAAACGGGCGGCCGAGAAACAGTACGAAAAGTTTGATCTCGATCGTAAGCTTCAGCGCCAAAAGGAGGCTGAACAACTCATCAGCAGCCTTGCATCCGAAGTGAAAAAGCTCCCTAAGACGCCGCGCCGTTAGTTGGCGCATAGGCTTAAAATCTCCAGCATATAAAAGTAGCTAAAAATCGTTTGGAGCAGGCGCAATGAAAACCCTTGGTCTTATCGGCGGCATGAGCTGGGAGAGCACGGCGATCTATTATCGTCATCTCAACGAGATCGTGCGCGAGCGGCTGGGCGGATTGCACTCAGCAAAGCTGCTGCTGTGGTCGTTCGATTTTGCCGAGATCGCCGAGCGCCAGCATGCCGGCGACTGGCGCGGTGCTGCGGCGCTGATGATCGATGCGGCCCGCAGGCTGGAGGCGGCGGGCGCCGAGGGGCTGTTGATCTGCACGAACACCATGCACAAGCTCGCCGACGAGGTTCAGGCAGCCGTGTCGATCCCGCTGATCCACATAGCCGACGCGACTGCGACGGCCGTCAAGCGGGCAGGGTGCGTGCGGCCGGCGCTTCTGGCGACGCGCTTCACCATGGAAGAGGATTTCTACAAGGGCAGGCTGACCGAGAAATTCGGGCTTTCGCCGGCAGTGCCTGATATGGCCGGGCGCGATATGGTGCACCATGTCATCTATGAGGAACTCTGCCGCGGCATCGTCAACGAAGCGTCGAAGGCCGCTTACATCGCCGAGGTCGAGCGGATGCGGCGCGATGACGGTATCGACAGCGTCATCATGGGCTGCACGGAAATAACCATGCTCATTTGCGAGCAGGATTTCGACATACCCGTGTTCGATACGACGCGCATCCATGCGCAGACGGCCGTCGAGTTCGCCCTGGGTGAGCTTTAAGCGGTAAATTTGACGCCCCATCTGGCGCGGCTGACATCGCACGCTAGAATGCGCGCGGTTTAGACCAGAACATTTTTCGAGGGGACATCATGGAATTTGCGCTTCCCTGGCCGGTCACGCAGGGTGAATGGCTGGCGTGGTCTTCAGCCGTCGTCACGGTGCTGTTTGGACTGCTGCTGCTTTTCGGGCCACGGCTATCGTTGCGCATCCTGCGCCTGCAGACTGTCGAGAATCATCCCGAGGCGGTTTCAGAGGCGCGGGCGACCATGTCCGGCTTCTACCTCGGCGTTGGCCTGTGCTGCATTCTGCTCGCCCAGCCGCTGCTTTACATGGCGCTCGGTTTCTCCTGGCTGTTCACTGTTTTCGGCCGTATCATCTCGATGCTGTCGGATCAGGGGAACGGGGTTTACAACTGGGTCTGGCTGATCGTGGCACTCGTTCTGGCTGCATTGCCGCTGGCCTTCGCCTTCGGCTTTATCGCCTGATTGGAGCCTGTTGGCGCCTATCTGCGCGCAGCATGCGACAAATCTGCCTAAAAGCCGCTTCGCCAACGTGTTGCGACTCTGAAAAGCGTGTGCTAGACGGCAATCGACTTTCGATCGGGGGATGCGACAGCCGCTTCCGCCAGATCGATAAAACGCAGCAAGGTCAAAGATTTAGCCAGAGTTCCAGACTCCAGCCTAAGAATCTTCCGGCCTGTCAGACAAGAGAAAAGACGGACCGTGGCAAAGTCTAGCTCGCCAATCTCAGCAGTTGCCGAACGCTATGCGGGTTCGCTTTACGAACTGGCAGCGCAGTCGAAGCAGATTTCCAAGGTCGAAGGCGACCTCGGCCGCTTCGAAGCATTGCTCGCCGGTAGCGATGATCTCACACGCATGATCAAGAGCCCGGTGTTCTCGGCCGATGAGCAGTTCAAGGCCATCACCGCCATCGCCGACAAGGCGAAGATCACCGGCCTGGTCGGCAACTTCCTTCGCGTCGTGGCGCAGAACCGCCGCCTCTTCGCCGTGCCGGGCATGATCAAGGCGTTCCGCGAGATTGCCGCCGAGGCGCGCGGCGAGGTTGCTGCCGAAGTCACTTCGGCGCATGACCTGTCTGCCGCCCAGAAAACCGAACTGAAGGCTGCGCTGAAAAGCGTCGCCGGCAAGGACGTGTCCATCACGGTCACCGTCGATCCGTCACTTCTCGGCGGGCTGGTGGTCAAGATGGGCTCGCGCCAGATCGACACGTCGCTCAAAACCAAACTCAATTCGCTCAAGCTTGCACTGAAAGAGGTCGGCTGATGGACATCCGCGCCGCGGAAATTTCCGCAATTCTCAAAGACCAGATCAAGAATTTCGGCAAGGAGGCTGAAGTCTCCGAAGTCGGTCAGGTGCTTTCCGTCGGTGACGGTATCGCCCGCGTTTACGGTCTCGACAACGTCCAGGCGGGCGAGATGGTCGAGTTCCCCGGCGGCATCCGCGGCATGGCGCTGAACCTCGAAAGCGACAATGTCGGCGTCGTCATCTTCGGCAACGACCGTGACATCAAGGAAGGCGACACCGTCAAGCGGACCGGCGCCATCGTCGACGTGCCTGTCGGCCCCGGCCTGCTCGGCCGCGTCGTCGACGCGCTCGGCAACCCGATCGACGGCAAGGGCCCGATCAAGGCAGCAGAGCGTCGCCGCGTCGACGTAAAGGCGCCCGGCATCATCCCCCGCAAGTCGGTGCATGAGCCGATGTCGACCGGCCTCAAGGCCATCGACGCGCTCATCCCGGTCGGTCGCGGCCAGCGCGAGCTGGTCATCGGCGATCGCCAGACCGGCAAGACCGCCATCATTCTCGACACCATCCTCAACCAGAAGGCCATCCACGACAGCGGTCCGGAATCGGAAAAGCTGTTCTGCGTCTATGTCGCCGTCGGCCAGAAGCGCTCGACCGTCGCGCAGTTCGTGAAGGTCCTGGAAGAGCGCGGTGCGCTCGACTACTCCATCATCATCGCCGCCACCGCTTCCGATCCGGCGCCGATGCAGTTCCTGGCACCGTTCGCCGGTTGCGCCATGGGCGAATATTTCCGCGACAACGGCATGCACGCGCTGATCTCCTATGACGATCTGTCCAAGCAGGCCGTCGCTTATCGCCAGATGTCGCTGCTGCTGCGCCGCCCGCCGGGCCGCGAAGCCTATCCGGGCGACGTCTTCTACCTGCACTCGCGCCTGCTCGAGCGCGCTGCAAAGCTCAACGACGAAAACGGCAATGGCTCGCTGACGGCTCTGCCGGTCATCGAAACGCAGGCCAACGACGTTTCGGCCTACATCCCGACCAACGTGATCTCGATCACCGACGGCCAGATCTTCCTTGAAACCAACCTGTTCTTCCAGGGCATCCGTCCTGCCGTGAACGTCGGTCTCTCGGTGTCGCGCGTCGGTTCGTCGGCCCAGATCAAGGCGATGAAGCAGGTCGCCGGCTCGATCAAGGGCGAGCTCGCGCAGTACCGCGAAATGGCGGCCTTCGCGCAGTTCGGCTCCGACCTCGATGCCGCCACGCAGCGCCTGCTCAACCGCGGCGCACGCCTGACCGAGCTCCTGAAGCAGCCGCAGTTCTCGCCGCTGAAGACGGAAGAGCAGGTTGCGGTGATCTATGCTGGCGTCAACGGCTACCTCGACAAGCTCGCCCTCAACCAGGTCGGCAAGTTCGAGCAGGGTCTGCTTGCGCATATGCGCGCCGACGGCAAGGACGTTCTCGACGGCATCCGCAAGGAGAAGGCGCTGAGCGATGGTCTCCGCGCCAAGCTCAAGGAACATATCGACGCTTTCGCGAAAAACTTCGCCTGACACTGACGGGTAAGGCATGGCCTCGTTAAAAGACCTCCGTAACCGTATCGCCTCGGTCAAGGCGACGCAGAAGATCACCAAGGCGATGCAGATGGTCGCCGCGGCGAAGCTGCGCCGCGCCCAGGAAGCGGCGGAAGCCGCCCGGCCCTATTCGCAGCGGATGGGTGCCGTTCTGGCGAACATCGCCCAGGCGGTCGGCGGCGGTGGCGATGCCCCGGCGCTAATGACCGGCACCGGCAAGGACGACGCGCACCTGCTCGTCGTCTGCACGGCCGAGCGCGGTCTTTGCGGCGGCTTCAATTCGCAGATCGCGCGCTTTGCCCGCGATCATGCCCGCAAGCTGATCGCTGCCGGCAAGACGGTGAAGATCATCTGCGTCGGCAAGAAGGGTTTTGACATCCTTCGCCGCGACTACGCTTCGCTGATCATCGAGCGCGTCGATCTGCGCGAAGCCAAGCAGGTCGGCTTCGTTCATGCCGATGCGATCGCCAAGAAGGTGATCGGGCTGTTCAACGAAGGCGCCTTCGACGTCTGCACGCTGTTCTATTCGGAATTCAAGTCGGTGATCAGCCAGGTTCCGACCGCGCAGCAGATCATTCCGGCTGCAGCACCCGCTGCGGATACGAATGCGAGCGCGGACGTTACCGGCGGCGCCGTCTACGAATACGAACCCGAGCCGGGCGAGATCCTGAGCGACCTCATTCCGCGCAACATCTCCGTGCAGGTTTTCCGGGCTCTGCTCGAAAACGCCGCCGGCGAGATGGGCGCCAAGATGAGCGCGATGGACAATGCAACGCGCAACGCCGGCGACATGATCAACAAGCTGACGATGTCGTACAACCGCCAGCGTCAGGCGCAGATCACCAAAGAACTGATCGAAATCATTTCGGGCGCGGAAGCGCTCTAGTCACGTGACCTGAGGAAAGCCGCAGGCTTTCCGATCGATCATGTGGAAACAGAAAACGGACCAAAGAGGTTACCACAATGGCTAAAGCAGCTACTCCGAAAGCGGCTCCGGCGGCGAAGGCCCCGGCAGCAAAGAAGGCAGCGCCCGCCAAGGCAGCGGCCGCAAAGGCTCCTGCCGTGACGGCAGCGGCGGCCCCGGCCAAGGCAGTTCCTGCCAAGGCAGCCCCGGCGAAAGCCGTTGCCACCAAGGCAGTGGCGGCCAAGTCGTCGTCAACGGCCATGTCGGCCAAGGGTGCGGCCGGCAAGGTCAGCCAGGTCATCGGCGCCGTCGTCGACGTTTCCTTCGAGGGCGGCAACCTGCCGAAGATCCTGAACGCACTTGAGACCATGAACGGCTCCAACCGTCTCGTTCTCGAAGTGGCGCAGCATCTCGGCGAAAACACCGTACGCTGTATCGCCATGGACATTTCGGAAGGTCTGGTTCGCGGCCAGGCGGTCTACGACACGGGCGAGCCGATCACGGTTCCGGTCGGCGACGAAACGCTCGGCCGCATCATGAACGTCATCGGCGAGCCGGTCGACGAAGCAGGCCCGGTCAAGACCAAGGCGCGCCGCGCCATCCACCAGGACGCTCCGGCCTATGTCGACCAGTCGACGGAAGCGCAGATTCTCGTCACCGGCATCAAGGTCGTCGACCTGCTGGCACCTTACGCCCGCGGCGGCAAGATCGGCCTGTTCGGCGGCGCCGGCGTCGGCAAGACCGTTCTGATCCAGGAACTGATCAACAACGTCGCCAAGGCGCACGGTGGTTACTCAGTGTTCGCCGGCGTCGGCGAGCGTACCCGCGAGGGCAACGACCTTTACCACGAAATGATCGAATCGGGCGTCAACAAGGACCCGCATGAGAACAACGGCTCGACCGAAGGTTCGAAATGCGCCCTGGTGTTCGGCCAGATGAACGAGCCGCCCGGTGCGCGCGCCCGCGTCGCTCTCTCCGGCCTGACGATCGCCGAGCATTTCCGCGACCAGGGCCAGGACGTTCTGTTCTTCGTCGACAACATCTTCCGCTTCACGCAGGCGGGTTCGGAAGTGTCCGCACTTCTCGGCCGTATTCCTTCGGCCGTGGGCTATCAGCCGACGCTGTCGACTGACATGGGCCAGATGCAGGAACGCATCACCACGACCCACAAGGGCTCGATCACGTCCGTGCAGGCCATCTACGTGCCGGCCGACGACTTGACCGATCCGGCGCCTGCGACTTCGTTCGCGCACCTTGACGCGACGACCGTGCTTAACCGCGCGATCTCGGAAAAGGGCATCTACCCGGCCGTCGATCCGCTCGACTCGACCTCGCGCATGCTCGATCCGCTGATCGTCGGCGAAGAGCACTACCAGGTTGCCCGCCGCGTCCAGGAAATCCTTCAGCGCTACAAGTCGCTGCAGGACATCATCGCCATCCTGGGCATGGACGAGCTGTCGGAAGAAGACAAGGTGACGGTTGCCCGCGCCCGCAAGGTCGAGCGCTTCCTGTCGCAGCCCTTCTTCGTGGCCGAAGTGTTCACCGGCTCGCCTGGCCAGCTCGTGCCGCTCGAAGACACGATCAAGAGCTTCAAGGGTCTGGTCGAAGGCGAATACGATCACCTGCCGGAAGCAGCCTTCTACATGGTCGGCTCGATCGACATGGCCATCGAAAAGGCACAGCGTCTGGCAGCGGAAGCTGCGTAAATTAAAGGGAGTAGTGAGGTAGTGAAGTAGTGAGATGGTGAAGTCGGAGCTTCTGTTCCCCACTCACTACTCACTACTCCCCACTCACTAGAGCGAACATGGCTGAAGCTTTCAAATTCGAACTGGTCTCGCCCGAGCGTCTGCTCGTTTCGGAAGAGGTGCAGTCCGTCGTCATTCCCGGTGCGGAAGGCGAGATGACGGTTCTGGCCAACCACGCGCCGGTGATGACCACGATCAAGCCGGGCGTCGTCACGGTCAAGACCGTGGCCGGCGCCGACGAGCGCTATGTCGTGTTCGGCGGTTTCGCCGACATCCTGCCGTCCGGCTGCACGCTGCTTGCCGAATCGGCCGTGCCGGTGGCGAGCATCGACCGCGAGGATCTCGCCCGCCGCATCCAGGATGCGCGCGAGGATGCAGCCGACGCCAAGGACGACGAGACCAAGACCCGCGCCGAGGCCTTCCTGAACCAGCTCACGACGCTGGAAGCCGCGCTCTAAGAGCCGGCTCAAAAGTCTCAACCTTTTGAAAAGCCTTCGTCCCGATAGGGACGGAGGCTTTTTTCGTTTCAGCAGTATCGGTCGCTCGAGCGTCGCCTTTAATAGGCCCGTACTGCCAGTGCGATCTTTATGAAATTCCTATTTCTTTGGCCTGCGGCTCGTCTCGAACCTTTATGGCGTCGGTGACATCTTCTCCCTGCAAGTGATGCTTCGCGACCGACGGTTTCCGTGCGCGCGACATCATCGGTCATCTCTCTTTGACCGCGCGGCTCACGTCGCGCGGCGAGAACTTTTGGAGACTGCGTCACCATGTGGGACTTCATCCTCGTAGCCTTGGGCATCGTCTCCTTCGGGCTGTTCTATGCCTACACGCTCGGCTGCGACCGGCTTTAGGAGCGAGACAGATGCTGATCGATTACGTCCTCTCAGGCGGCGTCACGCTGCTGCTCACCGTCTATCTCATCTTCGCCCTGATCCGCCCCGAGCGCTTCTGACGGCCATCATCATGACTGCGAAAGTAGAAAAGCCATGACCATCAACGGCTGGATCCAGATCCTGATTTTCTGCGGGATCGTCGTTCTTCTCGTCAAGCCGCTCGGCGGCTACATGACGCGCGTCTATCAGGGCGAGCGCACCTTCCTGTCCTTCATCTTCGCGCCGTTTGAGCGCCTGCTCTATCGCCTCGCCGGCACCAGTGAAAACGAGGACCAGCACTGGACGACCTATGCCGCGGGCATGCTCGCCTTCAACCTGCTCGGCTTCCTCGTTCTCTATGCGTTGCAGCGCTTCCAGGCGGGCTTGCCCTTCAATCCCGCCGGCATGGGCGCGGTCGGACCCGAGCTTGCCTTCAACACGGCGACAAGCTTCGTCACCAACACCAACTGGCAGAACTATGGCGGCGAAAGCACCATGTCCTATCTCGTGCAGATGGCCGGCCTGACGGTGCAGAATTTCGTTTCTGCCGCGACTGGCATGGCGCTGGCCATCGCCCTGGTGCGCGGCTTCTCCCGTGCGTCCGCCAAGTCGATCGGCAATTTCTGGGTCGATCTGACGCGCTCGACGCTCTACATCCTTCTGCCGCTCTGTATCGTGCTGACGCTGTTCTATGTCTATAGCGGCGTGCCGCAGACGCTGGGCGCCTACATCGATGCGACGACACTCGAAGGCGCCAGGCAGACCATCGCTGTCGGACCGGTCGCCTCGCAGCTGGCGATCAAGATGCTCGGCACCAATGGCGGCGGCTTCTTCAACGCCAACTCTGCGCATCCCTTCGAAAACCCCGACGCGCTGGTCAATCTCGTCCAGATGGTCACCATCTTCGCAATCGGAGCGGCGCTTACCAACGTCTTCGGCCGCATGGTCGGCAACCAGCGTCAGGGCTGGGCGATCCTTTCCGCCATGGGTGTGCTGTTCATCGTTGGCGTTACCGTCACCTATTGGGCGGAAGCCGCCGGCAATCCGCTGATCCATGCGCTCGGCGTCGAGGGCGGCAATATGGAAGGCAAGGAAGTACGCTTCGGCATTCCGCTTTCCGCACTGTTCGCCGTCGTCACCACTGCGGCGTCCTGTGGCGCGGTCAATGCCATGCATGACTCGTTCACCGCACTCGGCGGCATGATCCCGATCATCAACATGGAGCTCGGCGAGGTCATCGTCGGCGGCGTCGGTGCTGGTCTCTACGGCATCCTGATCTTCGTCATCATCGCCATCTTCGTCGCTGGCCTGATGGTCGGGCGCACGCCCGAATATCTCGGCAAGAAGATCGAGGGCAAGGAAGTGAAGATGGCGATGCTGGCCATGCTCTGCCTGCCGCTGGCCATGCTGGTCTTCACCGCCATCAGCGTCGTCATGCCATCCTCGGTGGCGTCGATCGCCAATCAGGGGCCGCACGGCTTCTCGGAGATCCTCTATGCCTACACCTCGGCGGCAGCCAACAACGGCTCGGCCTTCGGCGGCCTCACCGGCAACACGCCCTGGTACAACATCACGCTCGGCATCGTCATGATGATGGGCCGCTTCCTGGTCATCGTGCCTGCACTGGCTATCGCCGGTTCGCTGGCGGCCAAGAAGACGGTTCCGGCGTCTGCCGGCACCTTCCCGACCGACAGCGGCCTGTTCGTCGGCCTGCTGGTCGGCGTCATCCTGATCGTCGGCGGCCTCACCTTCCTGCCCGCGCTGGCGCTCGGCCCGATTGCTGAACATCTGGCGATCGCTGCCGGCCAGACCTTCTAATTTGGAAGAATGACAATGAGCAAAATGAAATCGGCGAGCATCATGGATGCAGCCATAATCGTCCCGGCCATCGGCGCGGCCTTCAAGAAGCTCGACCCGCGCTCGCTCGCCAGAAACCCGGTGATGTTCGTCGTCGCCGTGGTTTCGGCGCTGACCACGGTGCTGTTCCTCAAGGACATTGCTGTGGGCAATTCCAACCTCGGCTTCTCCTTCCAGATCATCGTCTGGCTGTGGTTCACCGTGCTTTTCGCCAACTTCGCCGAAGCCGTCGCCGAAGGGCGCGGCAAGGCGCAGGCGGATTCGCTACGGCGCACCCGCACCGAGACGCAGGCCAAGCTGCTGACCGGTGATGACCGCGCCAAGTTCACCATGGTGCCCGGCGCGGGCTTGAAGGTCGGTGATCTCGTGCTGGTCGAGGCGGGCGACATCATCCCCTCCGACGGTGAGGTGGTCGAAGGCGTGGCCTCGGTCAACGAGGCGGCGATCACCGGCGAATCTGCGCCCGTCATTCGCGAATCGGGCGGCGACCGCTCGGCCGTCACCGGCGGCACGCAGGTGCTATCCGACTGGATCAAGGTGCGCATCACCGCTGCCGCCGGCTCGACCTTCCTCGACCGCATGATCGCGCTGGTCGAAGGTGCGGAGCGTCAGAAGACGCCCAACGAGATCGCGCTTAACATATTGCTGGCCGGCATGACGCTGATCTTCGTGCTGGCGACCGCGACAATCCCGAGCTTCGCCACCTATGCCGGCGGCTCGGTTCCGGTCGTGGTGCTGGTCGCGCTGTTCGTGACGCTGATCCCGACGACCATCGGCGCGCTGCTGTCGGCCATAGGCATTGCCGGTATGGACCGCCTGGTGCGCTTCAATGTGCTGGCCATGTCCGGCCGTGCGGTGGAAGCTGCGGGCGACGTCGATACGCTGCTGCTCGACAAGACCGGCACGATCACGCTCGGCAACCGCCAGGCCAGCGAATTCCGCCCGATCAAGGGCGTCACCGAGAAGGAACTGGCTGACGCCGCCCAGCTTGCCTCGCTTGCCGACGAGACGCCCGAAGGCCGTTCGATCGTCGTACTGGCCAAGGAAAAATATGCCATCCGCGAGCGCGACATGCGCACGCTGCATGCGAGCTTCGTGCCCTTCACGGCGCAGACCCGCATGAGCGGCGTCGATGTCGAAGGCAGCTCGATCCGCAAGGGCGCGGTCGACGCCATCCTCGACCATGTCGCCAAGGGGCCGGCGGCGGCACTGGCCAGCTCGGCCTCGGGCGTGACGACGATGCAGGCGTCGAGCGCCAGCATTGCCGAAATCCGCTCTATCGCCGAACAGATCGCCAAGTCCGGCGGAACGCCGCTGGCGGTGGTGCGCGACGGACGCCCGCTCGGCGTCATCCACCTCAAGGACATCGTCAAGGGCGGCATCAAGGAGCGTTTCACCGAGCTGCGCCGCATGGGCATCCGCACGGTGATGATCACCGGCGACAATCCGATGACGGCGGCGGCCATCGCCGCCGAAGCCGGCGTGGACGATTTCCTCGCCCAGGCGACGCCCGAAAACAAGCTGCAGCTCATCCGCGAGGAACAGGCCAAGGGCAAGCTGGTGGCGATGTGCGGCGACGGCACCAACGACGCGCCCGCCCTGGCGCAGGCCGATGTCGGCGTTGCCATGAACACCGGCACGGTGGCGGCGCGCGAGGCCGGCAACATGGTCGATCTGGATTCTGATCCGACCAAGCTCATCGAGATCGTCGAGATCGGCAAGCAGCTCCTGATGACTCGTGGTGCGCTGACGACCTTCTCCATCGCCAACGACATCGCCAAATATTTCGCCATCATCCCGGCGATGTTCCTCGCCTTCTATCCGCAGCTTCAGGTGCTGAACGTCATGAACCTGTCGACACCGCAATCGGCGATCCTGTCGGCGATCATCTTCAATGCGCTGATCATCATCGCGTTGATCCCGCTGGCGCTGCGCGGCGTCAAATACCATGCGGTGGGTGCCGCCTCGCTGCTGCGCCGCAATCTCGTCATCTACGGCCTGGGCGGCATCATCGTGCCCTTCATCGGCATCAAGGCGATCGACCTCGTCGTCTCCGCACTCGGCCTGGCATAAGGAAGACCATCATGTTGAAGCAACTTCGACCCGCACTGGTCATGATCGTCATCTTCACGGCGATCACCGGCCTGGCCTATCCGCTCGCCATGACCGGCATTGCCGGGGCACTGTTTCCGCGGCAGGCCGAGGGCAGCCTGATCACCGAAAACGGAACCATTATCGGCTCCGAACTGATCGGTCAGAACTTTGCCAGCGAGAAATATTTCCACGGCCGTCCGTCGGTGACGCTCGGTCCAGACCCGGCCGATCCGTCGAAATCGGTCGTCGTGCCCTATAACGCCGTGAACTCGATGGGCTCCAATCTCGGCCCGGCCAATCCGGCGCTGATCGAGCGCGTCAAGGGCGACCTGGAGAAACTCAAGGCGGAAAACCCCGGCCAGCCCGTGCCGATCGATCTGGTGACCACCACCGGCAGCGGCCTCGACCCGGACATCTCGCCGGAGGGCGCGATGTTTCAGGTGCCGCGCGTCGCCAAGGCGCGGGGCGTTTCGGAAGACAAGCTCCGTGATCTGGTGAGCGATCTGACACAGGCGCCGATCCTCGGCATATTGGGCGAGCCGCGCGTCAATGTGCTGGCCCTCAACCGCGCGCTGGACGCAATGGTGAAGTAGGATCATCGGAGCCTTCGCCGCCGCGATTGACCTCGCGGCGGCTTTGCATGAGGAATGATGCGGGCCATTCGCCCGAAATGAGCAGTGCGCATGCCTGACGACAGCGACAGGCGTCCCTCGCCGGATGCCCTTCTGGAAGCCGCGGAGCGAGAGCTTCGCGGCAAGTTGCGTATTTTCCTGGGCGCGGCTCCCGGTGTCGGCAAGACGTTCGAGATGCTGCTTTCGGGCCGCGCCCGTCAGGCCGAGGGCGTCGATGTCGTCATCGGCGTCGTCGAAACGCATGGCCGCAAGGAGACCGAGGCGCTTCTCAAGGGCTTCGAGATCATTCCGCGTGTTCCTGTGCCCTACAAGGAGCGCGCGCTCGACGAGATGGATATCGACGCCATCCTGATGCGCCGGCCGCAACTGGTTCTGGTCGATGAGCTTGCCCACACCAACGCGCCCGGCAGCCGCCATCCCAAGCGCTATCTGGATATCGAGGAACTGCTGGCAGCCGGCATCGACGTCTACACCACTGTCAACATCCAGCACGTCGAAAGCCTGAACGACATCGTTGCGCAGATCACCCGCGTGCGGGTGCGCGAGACGGTGCCGGATTCCTTCATCGACCGCGCCGACGACATCGAGGTGATCGACCTCACGCCGGGCGACCTGATCGAGCGGCTGAAGCAGGGCAAGGTCTACATGCCCCGCACGGCCAAGGCTGCTGTCGAAAACTATTTCTCGCCGGGCAACCTGACGGCGCTGCGCGAACTGGCCCTGCGGCGCACGGCCCAGCGCGTCGACGAGCAGCTTGTCAGCCATATGCGCGAGAACGCCATCTCCGGGCCATGGGCGGCCGGAGAGCGGGTGCTGGTGTGCATAGACGAGGCGCCACGTGCTGCCGCGATGGTGCGCTATGGCCGGCGGCTGGCGGAGCGGTTGCGCGCGCCGTGGTCGGTGGTGACGGTCGAGACGACGCATGCGGCGCGCCTAACCGAGGCCGAGCGCGACCGGATCGCCAGCGCGCTGCGGCTTGCCGAGAGCCTGGGCGCGGAGGCTGCGACCTTGCCGGGACGCACGGTCGCCGAGGAGATCATGCGCTATGCGCGCGAGCGCAACGTCACGCACATCATCGTCGGCAGCTCCGACAAGGCGCGCTGGCGCGAATGGATCGAAGGCTCGGTGACGCACGACCTGATCCGCATTGCCGGCGATATCAGCGTGCATGTGATCTCGGGTCGGGAGGTCGCACCCAAGCCGCCGCGAGGCTCAGTGCAGGATGCCGGCACGACGGGTTTTTCCTTCCGTCCCTATCTGGTGAGCCTGGGCATCATTGGCATCGCGCTGATATGTGCGTTCGCGCTGCGGCAATTGCTCGATGTCGCCAATATCGGCGTCGTCTTCCTGATGGGCGTGCTGACCAGCGCGTTGTGGTTTGGCCTGAGACCCGCGATCTTCGCCAGTGTCATCGGCGCCATAACCTTCAATTTCTTCTTCCTGCCGCCGCTCTACACATTCGACATCGGCGATTCGGAAAGCATCGTCACCTTCGTCTTTTTCCTCGTCGTATCGGTGATCGCCAGCAATCTTTCGGCGCGGGTGCGCGGGCAGGCCATCGCCGCGCGCCAGCGGGCGCGGATGAACGAAGACCTCTACATGTTCTCCAAGAAGCTGGCCGGTACCGCGACGCTCGACGATGTTCTGTGGGCGACGGCCTTCCAGATCGCCTCGATGCTGAAGGTGCGGGTCGTGCTGCTGTTGCCGGAAGAGGGGCGCATCACCGTCAAGGCAGGCTATCCGCCCGAGGATACGCTGGACGAAGCCGATCTGGCGGCGGCGAAATGGACCTGGGAGAACGACAGGCCGGCCGGACGCAGCGCCGATACGCTGCCGGGCGCCAAGCGCCTGTTCCTGCCCGTGCGCACGGCGCGCGGCGCAATCGCCGTGGTCGGCATCGACGACGACCGGCAAGGACCGATGCTGACGCCCGAGCGGCGGCGGCTGATGGATGCGCTGACCGACCAGGCGGCGCTCGCCATCGAGCGCGTCCATCTGGTCGAAGACCTCGACAATGCCAAGCTGGCGGTTGAGGCCGACCGGCTGCGCTCGGCGCTGCTGACATCGATCTCGCACGACCTGAAAACTCCGCTCGCCGCGATCATGGGAGCGGCGGGTACGCTGAAGGAATTTTCCGGCGCGCTCGATGCGCCCACCAAGGATGAGCTTCTCGGCTCGGTCTTGGATGAATCGGAACGGCTCAATCGCTTCATCGCCAATCTGCTCGACATGACGAAGCTGGAATCCGGCGCGATCAGCCCGAATTTCGGCATGCACGACCTGAACGAGATCGTCGGCAGCGCGCTGTCGCGGGCGAAGAAAATCCTTGGCTCCCACCAGATCGAAGTCGACCTGCCGCCCAACCTGCCGATGCTGCGCGTCGATCCGGTGCTGTTCGAACAGGTTTTGTTCAATCTCTTCGACAATGCGGCAAAATACTCGCCCGCCGCGTCGCGCATCCGCATCCAGTCTTTCCAGGGCGAAAAGTCGCTGACGATCCAGATTCTCGATGAAGGGCCGGGCATTCCGGCGGACGAGCTTGAGGATATTTTCGGCAAGTTCACCCGCGCCCGCAAGGGCGACAGCGTGCCGGCCGGCACCGGCCTCGGCCTTGCCATCTGCCGCGGGTTCATTGAGGCCATGGGCGGCACCATCGTCGCCGGAAACCGCACCGACCGCCCCGGTGCCGTCTTCACCATCCGCATGAAACTGCCTGCGGGGCAAATTGAAGGCACGGAGTTGTCATGACCGCGTCCGCGATAAAGATCCTCGTCGTCGATGACGAGCAGCCGATCCGCAAGCTGTTGCGCGCCGGCCTGTCGACGCAGGGCTATGACATCATCGACGCGCCGAACGGACGCACGGCGCTGGAGGAGATGGCCAATGCCTCGCCCGATCTGGTGGTGCTCGATCTCGGCCTGCCCGATATTTCCGGCCAGGAGTTGCTGCGGCGCTGGCGCACCGAGGGCAGGACGGTGCCGGTGGTCATCCTGTCCAGCCGCACCGACGAGCCCGGCATCGTCGAGGCGCTCGATCTTGGCGCGGACGATTATGTGACCAAGCCTTTCGGCGTGAACGAACTGATCGCGCGCATCCGCGTGGCGCTGCGCCACCGGCTGCAGCAGCAGGGCGAAAAGCCTGTGTTCCACACCGGCGATCTGTCGGTCGATCTGGTGCGGCGCATCGTCAGGCTCGGCGAGGAGGAGATAAAACTGTCGCCCAAGGAATACGACATATTGCGCGCGCTGGTGCAGCATGCCGGCAAGGTTCTGACCCACAATTTCCTGATGAAGCAGGTGTGGGGCGAAGTGCAGGACGTGCAGTATCTCAGGGTCTATGTGCGCCAGCTGCGCCAGAAGATCGAGCCGGATCCGGAACAGCCGCGCTACATCCGCACCGAAACCGGGGTCGGCTACAGACTAAGCGAAGCGGATTGAGGAAGCGGCTTTCCGCTTTCCTGATCAAGTCACGATTGTTGTTATCGAGGCGGCAATGAGGATCGCGGCGACGAACAGCAGCGCGCCATAGATCGGCGGCTTGCCGAACAGCACGGCGAAGGCAGAGGCCCAGATGACGATCGCAGCCGACAGCGCATAGAGGAATGCCGCCTTGTCGGCCCAGGCTATGCCGACAGCCATCAGGCCGCCGACGATCAGCGCGCCGAACAGAAGCATTATAGACAGCGCGAATTTCTCGACCGAATCCATTATTCATCCTCTTGTCGTCCGGCCCGAATGTGCCGGATGGCGTCGGGTTCGGCAATGGCTGTTCGCAGGATAGGGCTGGAAAGCGGTTCGGGTGAGGCAGGAGTGAAGCCGGCGCGCAACAGTGGAATGCAATTCACGACGCGCCGGGCAGTTTGGGGCGCAACGGCCGGTCATGCCGCAACGTGGAATGGACAGGGTTTTGAGCAACCGCTAGTTTCAGCCTTCTGGGCGCGATTGGAACGGGCATGAACCACGAGGGGCTTATCGACCGTATCTATGAGGCCGCTGTCGTTCCGGAACTGTGGCCCGGTGTGCTGCAGGACGTATCGACGCTGGCCGGATGTTTCGGCGGCATCCTGTTTACGGCGACACCCGACAAGATCGGACGCTGGACCAGTTCGAGCAATGTCCACGAACTGATGACGGATTTCACCGGCGACCCGGAAATACAGGCCAACAATATTCGCCTGCAACGCGGCATCGCGGTAAAACGCCATGGCTTCTTCGGCAATGACGAACTTTATGGCCGCGAGGAGATGGAAAGCAGCTTCGTATACTCGAAATTCTTTCTGCCGCGCGGCTTTGGATACTGCGCCGGCACCGTCTTTCCGATGCCGAATGGCGACATGGCCGCCTTCGACCTCGAGCGCCGCTATGCCGACGGGCCGGTTTCGCAGCAGGAGATCGCCGTTCTGGATGTGCTGCGTCCTCATCTCGGGCGCGCCGCCGTCCTGGCCACGCGCCTCAATCTCGAACGCGCGCGTGTCGTTGTCGACGCGCTTGAAAGTGCCGGCCTTGCCGCGGCGATTCTCGGGATAACCGGACGCGTGCTGGCGGCCAATGCGCTTCTCGAGGGCATGTCGGCACAATTCGTGTTCCGGGCGCATGACCGCATCGCCCTTGCTGATGCCGGCGCCAATGCCTTGTTTGCCGAGTCGATCGAACAACTCGCTTCTGCATCGTCGACCCGCTCTATCCCGGTTCCCGCACTGCCGGGACACGCGGCTGCGGTCGCACATGTTCTTCCGCTGCCGGGCGAAGCAGCAGACGTTTTCTTTCGCGCCCATGCCCTCATGGTGGTGACGCGGCTCGACCGTCCGGCAGCACCTTCTGCCGAGCTGCTGGGCGGCCTGTTCGACCTGACGCCGGCGGAAGCGCGGGTTGCGCGCAGCATTTCCGAAGGCAAGACCACCGAGGAAGCGGCCGCCGCACTCAACCTCTCACGGGAAACAGTGCGCTGGTACCTGAAGGCCATCTTCAGCAAGACAGGCGTGAGCCGCCAGGCTGAACTGGGCGTGCTGCTGTCGGGTGCGGTTCTGCGTGGACAGGACGTGTGACCGGTAAGGGCCGCGAAAGCAGCCCTGGTATGTAATCCGCAGTCAACGGAACAAGTGAAACACATACCTCAAATGGGTGGCGCGGTGATTGGGCCGATGGTTTAGCGTGCGTCGTAGTGGATTGGTTGGGGGTTAAAAGATGACAAGATCTGTCTATTTTGGGGCAATTTTATTCCTATTGTCTGGGGGCGTGTGTAGCGCTGAAATAGTAAAAAATAGGCCAATCAGCGAAGCTCAGGCGAAGATAAATATTAAGAGGGCAGAATCAAAGATTCGCTCAAACTGTCGCAAGGAAGTAAATAGATGCCATAGTGAAGTAGCGGAAATAATATACAATAGCGCTATTATTTCAGATTATAAAAAGATTTTGAAGTATGCCGGCTTGTACGAGCCCGCCACAGAAGTTTTTGGAGGAAAAGCAAGGTGTTCTGATCTTGTTTATGAAATAAAAAAATACAAGGAGTATAATACAATAGCGTTTTGGGCTTCTGTATATGCGGCACGAAAGATTCTAAATATCGAGACCAAAGCTGAGCGTAAGAAAGTTCTGGATTATGCATTCGCATGCAGTGTTTTCCGCACACAAAATGGCACCATAGATCTCTTTATAACGCCCAACAAAGAAATACCCAGCACGCCTGATCAGTTCATTGCAGAGGCAAGACAAACTTATGGCGAGAAGGCTGCGAGAGAGTATTTGGATTTTCGTGAAGAAATTGCAGAGCCTTACTTCGTTGCATATAAAAAATTCTTGTACGGGAAAAAGGGGAGAGCGTGGGCCGAGGGGATGGCGAAGGTCGTTGCGCTCACGGGTAACGCACATAAAGCAGCGAAAGATGGCGGCTATCCGGCTTTGATCGTGAAGTACTTGGACCAGCTTACGTTCGACAGCAAAATTCAGGTCGAGCAGGCTGTTCGAGTTCAGTAGGGGGCAAGAATGGCGGCTAGAATAAACTTGGCGACGGGGGTGGTCTCACTGATGCTTCTGTCTGTGGTTGAGGCGGGTGCTCAGACAAAAGGAATCGAAACAAACGGTAGTATATCCCGATCAAGGAGTAGTTCTTCAAGCGCGGTCAATCCGCAATTGCTGAATCTCGGTGCCTCCATAATTATTCAAGGGCTTTCAAATTCAGAAAATGACAACGATGCCGCGGCCGAACGAAAACAGCGCGAAGTTGAACGAGAGCTCGAATTTTATCGTTCTGAAGAATTGCGGGCTAAAAATGGTGCGGACGCGCTGACCAAAGCGAATGCCGCAGCAGCAGGGACGAATCCATTCGGTAAGCCAAAGAAAAAGAGAAACCAGGAGCCCGAAGGTGCTGGTCCGGCCAACGCAGCCGACTGTTTGTCCATTGAAGACAGGTACTTCTTCCGAAACAACTGTGACTACAAGGTCATGTTCACGTTTCGAACCCTGGGCGGCGGTTGTTTCCAGAAGAATTACGGAACCGACACAGTGGGCGCCCGTCGAAGGGTTGCGACAGCCGTGACCCAGAAATGCGGTGGAACAAGGGGAAAGCAGATCGAATATGTGGCATGCGAGTATAATGCATGGACGAAGAATGCCTGCCGGTTGACGTTCGCAAAATAACGCGTCGACAGGCTGGCCGGTTGGCGATCCGATAGGCATCACCTTGGATAGGTAGGCAGACGCCAGAGCCGCCGCGGAATAGGCGAGGCCCGCCCGTGGGTGCAGGACATAATTCAGCAGTAGTGTGTATAAAGCGAACTGGCGGAGAGGGAGGGATTCGAACCCCCGATGCCCTTGCGAGCATGCCGCATTTCGAGTGCGGTGCATTCGACCACTCTGCCACCTCTCCGCGGTGTACTGGTCGGGCCGTTGCCGGCGCGGCGCTCTAGATAACGGCTGATGGGGCCTTGCACAAGGCCCTGCTGCGCGCTTTCTGCAGTTTCGGTTGCGGGTTTGTCCGGTTTGGCTTGACACGTTGAAGGCCATTGGCTAAACGCGCACCATTCCGGCGTGGGGTCTTTTTCCGCGCCGGTTGTACTTTGAACCCCGCAGACTGACAAAAAGACGGCCCGACCGCTTCCATGTGGTCAAAAAGCCGGACCGAACAGCGAAAGGCAAAAAATGTTCGCAGTCATTAAAACGGGTGGCAAGCAGTATCGCGTTGCCGCCAATGACGTATTGAAGATCGGAAAGCTCGTCGCCGAAGCCGGCGATGTTGTCGAATTTGGTGAAGTTCTCGCTGTCGGCGAGGGCGAGAATGCAACGATCGGCGCTCCCTTCGTGGAAGGCGCTGTCGTGACGGCGGAAGTGGTCGTACAGGGCCGCGCACGCACCGTCATCGCATTCAAGAAGCGCCGCCGCCAGAACTCGCGCCGCACCCGCGGCCACCGCCAGCATGAAACCACCATCCGGATCTCCGAGATACTGACCGGTGGCGCCAAGCCGGCGAAGAAGGCCGCAGCCAAGCCGGAAGCAACCGCCACGGCGGAAGTTGCCGAAAAGCCCGCCAAGAAGGCCGCGCCGAAAAAGGCTGCAGCCGCGGCGGAAACCGAATAAGACTGAGCACGAAGGAGAACAGCAATGGCACATAAGAAAGCTGGCGGTTCGTCGCGCAACGGTCGCGATTCAGAATCCAAGCGCCTCGGCGTGAAGAAGTTCGGTGGCGAAGCCGTCATTCCGGGCAACATTATCATCCGTCAACGCGGCACGCAGTGGCATCCCGGCGTCAATGTCGGCATGGGCACTGATCATACGCTTTTTGCGCTCGAAGCCGGCGCCGTCGCATTCCGTAAAAAAGCCAATGGCCGTACCTACGTATCGGTCAACCCACTTACCAAAGCAGCGGAATAGCCGGATCCGCGAGACAACACCGGCGCCCCATCTCGGGACCGGTGTCTGGCAAATCCAGAAAAAGGAACAGGGGAGATGGGTCGCCATCTCCCCTTTTTCTTTGCCTGGAGGCTGAAATGGTTGCCGAATCGGAAGATTTTGAAGACGAGAGTCTGGCGATAGAGTGCCCGGTGCTGGTTACCGAGCGTCTGGTGATGCGCCCACCGCATGCCGACGACATTCCCGAACTGTCGATGCTCGCCAACAACCGCCGGGTCGCCGAGATGCTGTCGCGCATGCCGCATCCTTACGGCGAGGCCGAGGCGCGGTCGTTCCTCGCCATGTCGGGGCAAAAGCGTGCAGCCGGCTGCGTTTATGCGCTGACGCTGGCCGATAGCGGCACCTTCATCGGTTGCGCCGGTCTCAACGGCACGGATCGTGGCCTCGAACTCGGCTACTGGATCGGTGAGCCCTACTGGAAGCGCGGTTTTGCCACCGAGGCAGCACACGCTCTGGTCGATCTCGCCTTCCGGGCGACGCAGATCAACGTACTGCACGTCTCGTGCCGGGTCATCAACCCGTCGTCGCGGCGGGTCATCCATAAGTGCGGCTTCCAGTATGCGGGGCAGGGCATGCTGAACTCGATCGTCGCCGGGCAGGTGCCGGTCGAGCGCTACCGGCTCGACCGCAAGACCTGGGTGAGCCTGAGGACGTGGCCGAAGTACTGACGATTGAGTGGCCGGTTCAGCCCGGCCGCTCAGTCGAGTTCGAGCCACACCGGCAAATGGTCGGAGCCTTTTGCCTCGTCATCGATCCAAGTGCGTTTGACGCGGGCGGCGAGCGCGGCATGGACGAAGGCGAAGTCGATGAGGCGGTTCTTTTCCGGCTTGTCGTCGTCCATCCAGCTTACGGCACCGTCAGGCACGCCGCCGGCCAGCGAAAAGGCGTCGACCGGATGATGTGCGACGATCTGGCGGCCTTCGGCATAATCGGCCTCGCCGGCCATGACGATATATTCCGGCGAGGTGCGGTCCATGTTGAAGTCGCCCAAAAGCACGAACTCCTCCGGGGAGGGCAGTTCGGGGAAGCCAAATTCGGAAACGCCGCTCGCAGCACCGCCTTCCATGGCATAGGCGTAGACGCGTTCCTTGAGGTAACGGATCTGGGTGGCGCGCTCCTCGAGATTGAGGTGGTCGAGATGGACGGAATAGACACGGATCGGTCCGGAAGGCGCGGTGATAAGCGCCTCCAGGGCCGAGCGCTGCAGGTTGAGGCGGTTGAAGCGGCGCGTGCGCGGCAGCAGCAGGTTGCGCGAAGCCACGATCGGCCAGCGCGACAGCACCATGTTACCGAATTGCAGGCGCTGGTTTGCCGGCTTGCCATTGGCGTCCCGGCTGCCGAAATCGACATCCATGGCGGGTCCGAAGATATAGAAATAGTCAGGCAGCAGCGAGGTCAGCCCGGCAACCAGATCGACACCGCCGTTGCGCGGAAGGTTACGCGTAACTTCCTGCAGCGCGATGATGTCGGCGCCTTCGAGGCTGGCCGCAATGCGCTCAAGGTCGAATTTGCCGTCCCGTCCGATGCCGTACTGGATATTGTAGGTGACCAGCTTCATGTCTTCTCCTCCCCGCCGTCGACGCGAACCATCAATCCCACCCTCGCGCTTACCTGCTCTTTGCGCTACAGCACAGTCGAAGAAAAACCAATAACAGTGAAACCCTTGTTGCGATGAAATTCCTCGATCAGGCCAAAGTCTATATCCGCTCCGGCAATGGGGGCGCCGGCAGCGTCTCGTTCCGGCGGGAAAAATTCATCGAGTTCGGCGGGCCGGATGGCGGCGACGGCGGCCGTGGCGGCGACGTCTGGCTGGAAGTCGTCGACGGGCTGAACACGCTGATAGACTATCGCTACCAGCAGCATTTCAAGGCCCAAACCGGCGTGCATGGCATGGGCCGCAACATGACCGGCGCCAAGGGCGCGGACATTACGCTCAAGGTGCCCGTCGGCACGCAGGTCTATGAAGAAGACAACGAAACGCTGATCTGCGACCTGACCCAGGTCGGGCAACGCTTCCGCCTGGCAGCCGGCGGCAATGGCGGCTTCGGCAACCAGCATTTCAAGACCTCGACCAACCAGGCGCCGCGGCGCGCCAATCCCGGCCTTGAAGGACAGGAAATGTGGGTCTGGCTCAGGCTCAAGCTGATTGCCGACGCCGGCCTCGTCGGCCTGCCCAATGCCGGCAAGTCGACCTTCCTTGCAGCGGTAACGGCGGCCAAGCCGAAGATCGCCGACTATCCCTTCACCACGCTGCATCCGGGCCTCGGTGTGGCGCGCATCGATGCGCGCGAATTCGTCATCGCCGACATTCCCGGCCTGATCGAGGGCGCGCATGAGGGCATCGGCATCGGCGACCGCTTCCTCGGTCATGTCGAGCGCACCCGCGTGCTGTTGCATCTCGTCTCGGCTCAGGAAGAGAACCCGGGCAAGGCCTACAAGACCGTTCGCGCCGAGCTCGAGGCCTATGGTCACGGCCTGGCCGACAAGGTCGAGATCGTGGCGCTGAGCCAGGTCGATACGCTCGATCCGGATGCGCGCAAGAAGAAGGTCGCCTCGCTGAAGCGGGCTGCAGGCCGCGCGCCGATCCTGCTTTCGGCGGCGACGCGTGAGGGTGTGGAGGAGACGCTGCGCGCGCTGATGAGCGAGGTGCAGGCGTCGCGGGCCGAGGCGGAGCCTGTCGAGGCAGACGACCGGTGGGCGAAGTAGGCCGATCATGAGCGTGCATTCCCTCAATAAATACCGGCGCATCACGGTGAAAATCGGCTCGGCCCTGCTGGTCGATCGCTCGACCGGGCTGAAGCGCGACTGGCTGGCCTCGATCGCCGACGATATCGCCGCCCTTGCGGCGGGTGGTGCGGAGGTGTTGGTCGTCTCGTCCGGCGCCATTGCGCTCGGGCGCACTGTGCTCGGCCTCGGCAAGCGGGTGCTGAAGCTGGAGGAAAGCCAGGCATGTGCCGCCGTCGGACAGATCGCGCTTGCCGGCGCTTGGTCGGACGAGCTTGGGCGCAACGGCCTGAAATCCGGCCAGGTGCTGGTGACGCTCGGCGACACCGAGGAGCGCCGGCGTTATCTCAATGCGCGCGCGACCATCTCGACGCTGCTCAAGATGAAGGCGGTGCCTGTCATCAACGAGAACGACACGGTGGCGACTTCCGAAATCCGCTATGGCGACAACGACCGGCTGGCCGCACGCGTGGCGACGATGATGGGCGCGGACCTGCTGGTGCTGCTGTCCGACATCGACGGGCTCTACACCGCGCCGCCGGCACTCGATCCGGCGGCGAAATTCATTCCGCTGGTCGAGCGCATCACGCCCGACATCGAGGCGATGGCAGGCGCCGCTGCCTCGGAACTGTCGCGCGGCGGCATGCGCACGAAGCTCGACGCCGGCAAGATCGCGACGGCGGCGGGTACGGCGATGATCATCACCTCCGGCACGCGGCTGAACCCGCTGAGCGCCATTGAGCGCGGCGAGCGTGCAACCTTCTTCAAGCCCAGCGCCAACCCGGTGAAGGGCTACAAGACCTGGATTGCCGGGCAGCTCGAGCCGGCCGGCCGTCTGACGGTCGATGCCGGTGCGGTCGGCGCGCTGCTTTCGGGCAAGTCGCTGCTGCCGGCGGGTGTCAGGAACGTCAGCGGCAACTTTTCGCGCGGCGACACGGTTGCGATCGTCAGCCCGGAGGGCCGGGAGATTGCGCGTGGCCTAATTGCCTATGACGCAGCCGATGCCGTAAGGATCGCTGGGCTGAAGACGAACGAAATCGCCGCCGTGCTTGGCTACGAAGGACGGTCGGCTATGATCCATCGCGACGATCTGGTGGTAAGCCATTCGGGCGTGATGGAAACGGTGCAGGTGGAAGGATGAACCATGCTGATGACGCATGAAAAATCCGGTGAAGACACGATCTCGCTGATGGCCGATATTGGCCGCAAGGCGCGCGCAGCCGCGCGACCGTTGGCCATCGCAAGCACCGAGCGCAAGAATGCCGCCCTGATCGCCATGGCTGAGGCCATCATTCGCGGCGAGCAGGCTATTCTGGCTGCCAATGCCATCGACGTGCAGAACGGCGAGGAATCGGGGATCAGTGGCTCCTTCATGGACCGGTTGAAGCTTGATCCGAAGCGCATCCGCGACATGGCTGACGGTATAAGGGCGATCGCCGAACTGCGCGATCCGGTCGGCGAGATCATTGCAGAGTGGGACCGTCCCAACGGCCTTCACATCGAGCGCGTGCGCACCCCGCTCGGCGTCGTCGGCGTCATTTATGAGAGCCGCCCGAACGTGACGGCGGATGCCGGTGCGCTGTGCCTGAAGGCCGGCAATCCTGTCATCCTGCGCGGCGGCTCGGATTCGCTCAATTCGTCGGCTGCGATCCATGCCTGTCTCGTCGAGGGGCTGAAGGCTGCGAACCTGCCGGCAGAGGCGATCCAGCTCGTGCCGACGACGGATCGCGCGGCGGTCGGCGAGATGCTGAAAGGGCTTTCCGGCAATCTCGAAGTCATCATTCCGCGCGGCGGGCGCAGCCTGGTCGAGCGCGTGCAGACAGAGGCGCGCGTGCCGGTGTTCGCCCATCTCGAAGGCATCTGCCATCTCTACATCGACAAGTCGGCCAAGCTGGACATGGCAGTGGAAATCGCCGTCAACGCCAAGATGCGGCGCACCGGCATTTGCGGGGCAGCCGAGACGCTGCTGGTCGACCGTGCGGTGGCTTCCACGCATCTGGTGCCGATCCTTGAGGCCTTGCGGGCGGCAGGCTGCGAAATCCATGCCGACGAGGAGGTTCTGAAGGCCTTTTCCGATGCCAGGCCGGCAACCGATGCCGACTGGGTGACGGAATATCTCGACGCGATCATCGCAGTGAAGCTGGTCGACGGTGTCTCGGGCGCGATCGAGCATATCGAGACCTTCTCCTCGCACCACACCGAGGCGATCGTGGCCGAGGACGCGGCGGCGGTCGAGCGCTTCTTCAACGAGATCGACTCGGCAATCCTGCTGCACAATGCCTCGACGCAGTTTGCCGATGGAGGCGAGTTCGGCATGGGCGCCGAGATCGGCATCGCCACCGGCAAGATGCATGCGCGCGGCCCCGTCGGTGTCGAGCAGCTGACCTCCTTCAAGTACCGCGTGCGCGGTTCCGGCCAGATACGGCCTTGAGCGACATCGCGACGCTTTTTCCGGGCGTCGGCGGCCGGCATCTCAAGATGCCGCATGTCGAGAAAGGCATGCAGGTCGGCCTGTTCGGCGGCTCGTTCAATCCGCCTCATGGCGGTCATGCGCTGGTTGCCGAAATCGCGTTGCGGCGGCTGCGGCTCGACCAGCTGTGGTGGATGGTGACGCCGGGCAATCCGCTGAAAAGCTCGCGCGTGCAGGCGCCGCTTGCTGAGCGCATCGGCCTTTCGGAGAAGATCGCGAAGGACCCGCGCGTCAAGGTCACCGCCTTTGAGGCGGCCCATCATGTGCGCTACACCGCCGATACGCTGGCGCTGATCAAGGCGCGCAATCCGGGCGTCGATTTCGTCTGGATCATGGGTGCCGACAATCTGCGTGACTTCCACCGCTGGCAGCGCTGGCGCCAGATCGTCATGACCTTTCCGATCGCGGTGATCGACCGGCCGGGTGCGACCTTGTCGTTCCTGTCGTCGGCTGTGGCCAAGACATTCGATTATGCCCGCGTCGACGAGGCGGATGCGCCGCGCCTGGCGCGGATGAAGGCGCCGGCCTGGACTTTCATCCATGGCCCGCGCTCGTCGCTGTCGTCCACGGCCATCCGCAAGGCGAACGGCGGCGGCTGACCGCCGGTTTGGTCTTACGCAATTCCGGACGGAAAACCGCGGGACACTTTTCCTGGAATTGCTCTACTTGTTCGATATGCCCTTGGCCTCGAAAGCCAGTTTGGCTTTCTTGGTCAGGTCTAGCTTGGTCGAGAAAAAATCGGCAGCGGAAGTCCAGTATCTCAGGGTGATCGCGACGGTGCTGTCGCCCAGTTCGTTCACGAAAGCGGCCGGTGCCGTGTCCTTTTTGACGCGGCTGTCGGCTTTCGCCAGGTCCATGAACGTCGATTGCGCCAGGTCGATATCGGCGTCGTAGCCGATGCCGATGGTGATGTCGTTGCGCCGGATACCGTTGCGGGTGAGGTTGCGGACCGGCTGGTTCCACAGTGTGGAGTTGGGCGCCAGCACGAAAATGCCGTCGGCGGCGCGCAGGCGGGTGGCGAACAGGCCGATCTCCTCGATCGTGCCGGTAACAGAGCCGATCTCGACATATTCGCCGATACGGAAGGGCCTGAGCACGAGCAGCATGATACCGGCGGCGATGTTCTGCAGTGTGCCCTGAAGGGCGAGCCCGACGGCCAGGCCGATCGCGCCGATGGCGGCGATGATGGAAGCCGTCTGGACGCCGAACTGGCCCAGCACCATGACGATGACCAGCACGAGGATCGCGTAACGGGCGATCTTGGAGAAGAACTGGCAAAGGGTGGGGTCGAAGCCACGAATGCGGCTGAGGCCGGCAAATATCGCGCGCTCGATCATGCCGGCGACGAGATAACCGACGATCAGCAGGATAATCGCGCCGAGCACCGAGAAGGAATAGGTTACGGCGAGCGCGCTCGCCTGGCTCACCCCGGCCTGAACGGCGGCCATTGCTTCCTGGGTGTCGAGTTCCATAAGGGGCTCCTTTCACGTCTGCGAAACGAATAAGCCACCCCGCCCACCGGTTCCTGCTCGATAGAGTTCTAATGATGGCAGCTTCGGACGGGTGATCGCAACCCGTGCCTGTTCAGCCACTGTCGGTAGCCGATTGAGGCTCATGCATTTGTGCGTCTTGAAAGTGTTGCACGACTCTGCCTATCTATGAGGTGTCCTGCGATTAAAAGCAGGGCGTTTCGTTGTTCTTGTTTCGGAAGGAAAGACACTGAGAACAGCACTGCGGAAGAAGGCAACCATCATGCCTTCGCCGGCCGGGATGAGCGGAAACGACTCCGTGTCCCGCGCCTTAGAAACTGTCCTTGCCAGTCTGGAAGACTCCAAGGCCGAAAACATCGTCCCCATCGATCTTTACGGGAAATCGAGCCTCGCCGATCACATGGTGATCGCGTCGGGCCGGTCGCACCGTCATGTCGCGGCGGTGGCCGATCAACTCCTGAAGGCGCTGAAGGATGCCGGTCTCGGCACCGCCCGCGTCGAGGGGCTTGAGGGCGCCGACTGGGTCCTGATCGATTCAGGCGATATCATCGTCCACGTCTTCCGCCCCGAAGTCCGCGACTTCTACAATCTTGAAAAGATGTGGCAGGCGCCGGATCTCGACGGAGAAACGGTTCACTAAGGTCCAGCGTCCCGAAGGATCGGGACAGGACTTTAGGGTCAGGACAGGATGAAGATTGCTGTACATGCCGTGGGCCGGATGAAGGCCGGCCCCGACAAGGAGTTGGCCGACCGTTATTTGGACCGCTTCGCCAAGAGCGGTCCGGCCATAGGGCTGGAGTTCACCGGCGTCGTCGAAACGCCGGAAAGCCGCGCGCAGACCGTTGCCGAGCGCAAGCGCGAGGAAGCGGAAAAGCTTCGCGCGCAACTGGCCTCCGGCGCAGCCCTCATCCTGCTCGACGAGCGCGGCAAGAACATTTCCTCGGAAGATTTCGCCGGCAGGATCGGCACCTTGCGCGACAGTGGCCAGCGCAATCTTGTCGTCGCCATCGGCGGGCCGGATGGCCATGATGCCGAGCTGCGGGAGAATGCCGCTCTCGTGTTGTCCTTCGGGGCGCTGACATGGCCGCATCAGCTCGTGCGCATCATGCTGGCCGAGCAGCTTTATCGCGCAGTCACTATTCTCTCGGGCCACCCCTACCATCGTTCGTGATTTCGGCCTTCGCGCGAAAATTCGACAAAATCCACCGTGGGTTTGCGCATCCGTCGAACCTTCACGACATGGTTGATGGTTCGTTAACGAAGAGATCGCTAAGGTCGGGTGGAACACACAGCGCGTCGGGAATGACTGGAACGATGGTTGCGAGAACAGGGCTTGGGCGGTTGCGCCGCGGCGTCTTTGCCGTGGCCACGCTTGTGCTCGCCGTGACCGCCGGCCACGCCCAGGACGCCGACGCGATCGTCGCCGATCAGGCGGCGCGCCAGGCCGAATACGAGAAAGTCTCGCAGGACATGACGCTTTCGGCCGCCAGGCTGGAGCAGCTTTCCGCCGATATCGCCAAGGTCCGCAAGGATCATGCGACGATCACCGCAGCGCTTATCCAGTCGGCCAAGACCGAGAAGAAGCTCAGCGAGGATATCGACGAGATCACCGGCCGGCTCGAGGGGCTGAAGGATCAGGAAGACGGCATCCGCCAGTCTCTGGTGGCGCGGCGCGGTGTTCTCGCCGAGGTTCTGGGCGCGCTGGAGCGCATGGGGTTGAACCCGCCGCCGGCGATCCTGGTGAAGCCGGAAGATGCGCTGTCTTCCGTCCGCAGCGCCATTCTGCTTGGCGCCGTGGTGCCCGAATTGCGCTCGGAGACGGAAATTCTCCTTGCCGACATGAAGGAAATGTCGCGCGTTACCGCCTCGATCGATGCCGAGCGCCAGCGGCTGGTGGCGTCGGTCGCGGATCAATTGACGGAGAAGAAGCGCCTCAGCCTGCTGCTCGAGCAGAAGCAGCGCCTGCAGGGCGAGACCGAGACGGCACTGAAGGAAGAGCAGAGCAATTCGGAAAAGCTTGCTGCGAAGGCAGGCAGCCTGCAGGGGCTCATCGCCTCGCTGGAAAAGCAGGCAGATAGCAGCCGCAAGCAGGCGGAAGCGGAAAAAAAGGCGGAAGAACAACGCCTTGCCAGCGAGGCTGAGCGCACCGCGCCGCCCGAGGCCAACCGCCTGACCGCAACTGCGCCCTTTTCGGCCCTGCGCGGGCAGGTTTCGCTGCCTGTCACCGGCCGGATCAAGAAGCGATTCGGTGCCAAGGACGATAACGGCGGCGTGATGCATGGCGACATGGTTGCGACACAATCGGGCGCCATCGTCACCGCGCCGGCCGATGGAAGCGTATTGTATGCGGGGCCCTTCCGTTCTTATGGACAACTCTTGATCCTGAACGCGGGCGACGGTTATCATGTCGTTCTGGCGGGCATGAGCAGAATCAGCGTCTCGCTGGGTCAGTCCGTCCTCGCGGGCGAACCGATCGGCGCGATGGGAGAGGCCAGGGTGGCTAGCACCGTGGCTTCGCCAAATGGAAATATTGGTCCGGAGCTCTATGTCGAGTTCCGCAAGGATGGAAAACCCGTCGATCCGACCCCGTGGTGGGCGGAGCGTCTTTCTGGAAGGACAGGAAATGATACGTAAATTGTCGCTTCTGTTTGCAGGTGCGCTCATGGGCGCTTCTGCAATGACGCTCGTCTATGGGGCGCCTGGCTCGACAGCCAATGCGGCAGGGTCCGAGACCTATCGCCAACTGGCGATCTTCGGCGACATTTTCGAGCGGGTGCGGGCGCAATATGTGACGCCGCCGGACGAGAAGGCGCTGGTCGAAAGCGCCGTCAACGGCATGCTGACCTCGCTCGATCCGCATTCGTCCTACATGAACGCGGAAGCCGCCAAGGACATGCGCGTCCAGACCAAGGGCGAGTTCGGCGGCCTCGGCATCGAAGTGACGATGGAAAACGACCTGGTCAAGGTCATCACGCCCATCGATGACACGCCCGCCGCCAAGGCCGGTGTGCTTGCCGGCGATTTCATTGCCAAGATCGACGGCGAGGAAGTGCGCGGCCTGACGCTCAATGACGCCGTCGAGAAGATGCGCGGGCCGGTCGGCACACCGATCAAGCTGACGATCCTGCGCGAAGGCGCCGACAAGCCGATCGAGCTGTCGGTCACCCGCGACATCATCAAGGTCAAGGCCGTGAAGTACCGCGTCGAGAACGACGTCGGCTACATGAAGATCACTTCCTTCACCGAAAAGACCTTCGATGACCTGCAGAACGCGATCGACACGATCAAGAAGCAGGTGCCGAACGACAAGCTCAAGGGCTATGTGCTCGACCTGCGCCTGAATCCGGGCGGCCTGCTCGACCAGGCGGTGAGCGTGTCCGACACCTTCCTGGACAAGGGCGAGATCGTCTCGACCCGTGGCCGCGATCCGAAGGACATCACCCGTTTCGATGCCCGTCCTGGCGACCTGATCGACGGCAAGCCGCTGATCGTGCTCGTCAATGGCGGCTCGGCCAGTGCCTCGGAGATCGTCGCCGGCGCGCTGCAGGATCATCGCCGCGCCACCGTGGTCGGCACGCAGTCCTTCGGCAAGGGTTCGGTGCAGACCATCATCCCGCTCGCCGAGAACGGCGCGCTGCGGCTGACGACGGCGCTCTATTACACCCCGTCGGGCAAATCGATCCAGGGCAAGGGCATCACGCCCGACATCAAGGTCGACCAGCCGCTGCCGGACGACCTGAAGGGACGTGACCTGACGCGTGGCGAATCCGACCTGAAGGGCCATATCAAGGGCGTTGAGGAGAGCGACCAGGGTTCCGGTTCGTCGGCCTATGTGCCCCCGGAAGCCAAGGACGACATCCAGCTCAACTATGCGCTGGATCTGCTCCGCGGCAACAAGACCGACCCGGCTTTCCCGCCGAGCCCTGAAAAGGCAGTCATGAACAACCAGTAAGCGCTGCCGGGCAGACGCGATCTGCCCCCAGCATTCTGGAAATACAAATCCGCCGGAAATCTTCCGGCGGATTTTTTCTATGGCGCGGCTTCACGCCGATATCGCCCGGAACGAAGCGAAAATCGAGTTTTCTCAGGCCGCACGCTCTTTAGTTGAGCGCCGGATTCTGCGACAACGGATGCCCGTTGTCCTGTCCGATTCTCTGGGGAATACGGCTTGTCCGATAAGGAAATCGATCGCCCGCTAGGTCAGGCCGCCGCAGCTACGCGCCGGTCGCCGCGCGGCTTTTCGCTGCGTGCCGGCCCGGTCGTTCTGGCGCTGGCGGCAATCGCGATCGTTGCCGGTTCCAGTTTGATCGCCTTTCGGGAACGGCCGTTCCGCAATCCATCGCTGGTTGCCGTTTCGACGCCGCAGGTGACGGAGCCGGCAAAAACGGAGACGGCTGCCGGGCCTGCTCCGGCGCCCTCCGCCAACACGGCTGCCCAACCCGCTGACGGCCCATCCATCATCCATGTCGAACCGCCGGAAGGGACTTCGAATGGCGTCGTCGTCATCCGCGATCCTTCGGCGCTGGGCCAGAACCTGCGCGTTGCGCATCTGCCGGACAAGGCGCTGATCGAGCAGAGCGAAACCGGGCCGCTGCCGATCCGCGGCGCAGATGGCAGGCGGCCGTTCGATGTCTATGCGCGGCCATGGTCAGGTGCGCGCGGTGCGCGCGTGGCGATCGTCATCGGCGGTCTCGGCCTGTCGCAGACGGGCACGCAGGAGGCGATCGGCAAGCTGCCGCCGGAAGTCACGCTGGCCTTCGCGCCGGCGGGCAACAGTATCGGCCGCTGGATGCAGGAGGGCCGCCGCAAGGGCCATGAGATCGTCATGCAGGTGGCGCTGGAGCCGTTCGATTATCCCAACGTCAATCCGGGCCGCAACACGCTGACGGTGGCAGCACCCGCCGCCGAGAATTTGAAGAACCTCCGCTGGACGCTGTCGCGTACGACCAATTACACCGGCGTGATGAACTATATGGGCGCCCGCTTTGCCGCCGATGCGGCGGCAATGGGGCCGGTCATGGCCGAACTCGGCAAGCGCGGCCTGCTTTATCTCGACGATGGCTCGACGGCGCGCAGCGTCGCGCCGGAACTGGCGCTGAAGAACCGCGTGCCGGTTGCCGTCGCCGATGCCATGATCGATGCGGTGCGCGACCGTGGCGAAATCCTCAAGAAACTCGACCAGCTCGAAAGCACGGCACGCGCCAAGGGCTTTGCCATCGGAACGGGATCAGCCTTCGACATGACAGTCGATGCCGTCTCCTCCTGGGTCGAGGAAGCAAAACGGCGCGGCATCGAGATCGTGCCGATCTCGGCACTCGCCACCGACCCGGAACGGGGCTGAAGGACATCATGGCAAAGAACAAGAAGATCGATCCGGAATCGCTTCCCTATCGCCCCTGCGTCGGCATCATGGTGCTGAATGGCGACGGGTTGGTCTGGTCCGGCCATCGCATCGCCGAGCCGGACAGCGAGATGGAAGGAACCGACAAGCTCTGGCAGATGCCGCAGGGCGGCATCGACAAGGGCGAGGACCCGCTGCCGGCGGCCCTGCGCGAGCTCTATGAGGAAACCGGCATGCGCAGTGTCTCGCTGCTGGCGGAAGCGCCGTGCTGGATCAACTACGACCTGCCCGCCGACAAGCTCGGCATTGCCTTCAAAGGCAAGTATCGCGGCCAGACGCAAAAATGGTTCGCCTTCCGCTTCGAGGGCAATGAGAGCGAAATAGCGATCAACCCGCCGCCGGGCGGGCATGAGGCCGAGTTCGACGACTGGGCCTGGAAGCCGATGACCGACCTGCCGGATCTGATCGTGCCCTTCAAGCGCAAGGTTTATGAGGAAGTCGTCGCGGCCTTCCGCCATCTGGCGCCGTGACATGCGCGCGCTGACGGCTTAGGCCTCCGCCGACATCTCCAATAAATTCCCCTCGCGCACGGCGTTTCGCCGTTGCCTGATCCAACGTAAGCTGCGCTTTCGCTGCAGGCTGATGTTGCAGTGCAACCTTGTTTGCATTATGGGTGATTTGCGCAGGATCATCGAACAATGCCCTATTTATTGAAAGGATTCTGCGTAAATTTTTAGTATGGCGCAAGCAATCATCTAAATACGGTGATTTTGCGCTGAAATCTGAGGATTTCGAGCGGAATGGACCGGGACAACGCAAGAATATGCGAAACATCGCAGCCGAGCCTTGCGGAAGCGGGCGCGGTGCTGACGATCGACCTTTCCGCTTTGCGTGAAAACTACCGGCTGCTGAAGAGCCATCTCGGCGGCACGCGCTGCGCCGGCGTGGTCAAGGCCGATGCCTATGGGCTGGGTGCGGCCGAAGTGGCGAAGGCCTTGGCCGATGAGGGTTGCGACACCTTCTTCGTCGCGCATGCCGGCGAGGGACTGGCCCTGCGCTCCGTGCTTGGCGATGGCCCCGAAATCTACATCCTCAACGGCACACCGCCCGGCGCGGAAACCGAAGCCGCTGCGGCTGATCTGATCACGATCGCCAACAGCCTCGAGCAGCTTGCCGCCTGGACAGCCGCGGCAAAGGCGCTCGGCAAAAGGCTGCCCGTGGCGCTTCAGGTCGACAGCGGCATGTCGCGGCTCGGCATGATGCCGGAGGAAGTCGAGACACTGGCGCGGAATCCCGGCCTGCTGGATGGCGTCGAGGTCAAGCTTGTGATGAGCCATCTCGCCTGCGCCGACGAGCCGGAGCATCCGGCCAATGCCGCGCAGAAGAAGGCTTTTGACCTCCTGCGTTCGCTGCTACCGGCAGCACCCGCTTCGCTGACCAATTCGTCGGGTATCTTTCTGGGGCCGGACTATCATTACGACCTCGCCCGGCCGGGTGCGGCGCTCTACGGCATCAACCCGACGCCGGGCAAGCCGAACCCGATGCGCGAGGTCATCCGGCTTTCGGCAAAGGTCATCCAGACGCGCATGCTGGAGACGGATATCGGCGTCGGCTACGGCCACACTTTCCGCACCACTGGGCAGCTACGCGCCGCAACGATCTCGCTCGGCTATGCCGATGGCTGGCATCGCCGCGCGGCGGCCGGTGCCTTCTTCAACGGTGTCAGGCTGCCCTTTGTCGGCCGCGTCTCGATGGACAGCATCATCATCGACATCTCGGCGCTGCCCGAAGGCGCGCTGAAGGCGGGCGATCTGGTTGAGATGATCGGCAGCCACCAGACCGTGGACGACGTCGCCGGCCATGCCGGCACCATCGGCTACGAGGTGCTGACCGGGCTCGGCCATCGTTTTCATCGGATTTACGAAGGCGGCTGAGGGGGCTCTCCCGCCGCAGGCAATTTTCAAGGGGTTCTACAATGAAGGTTCTTGTTCTGGGAAGCGGCGTGGTGGGCATCACCAGCGCGCATTATCTGGCGGAAGCCGGCCATGAGGTCGAGGTGGTGGACCGCCAGAGCGGTCCTGCGCTGGAAACCAGCTTTGCCAATGCCGGCGAAGTGTCGCCCGGCTATTCTTCGCCCTGGGCCGGTCCCGGCATTCCGGTCAAAGCGATCAAATGGCTGCTGATGCGCCACGGGCCGCTGGTCGTTCGCCCGAAATTCGATCCGGCGATGTGGTCGTGGCTTCTGAAGATGCTCGGCAACTGCACTTCGGCGCGCTACGCCGTCAACAAGGCGCGCATGGTGCCGATTGCCGAATACAGCCGCGACATGCTGAAGGCGCTGCGCGCCTCGACCGGCATCGCCTATGACGAGCGCAGCCAGGGCACGCTGCAGCTTTTCCGCACGCAGAAGCAGCTCGACGGCATCGGCGGCGACGTCGAAGTTCTGAAGCAGTTCGGCGTGCCGTTCGAGGTGCTGGATCCCGCCGGCTGCATCGGTGCCGAGCCGGCGCTGGCCGCGGTGAAGGGCAAATTCGTCGGCGGCCTGCGGCTGCCGGGCGACGAGACGGGCGACTGCCAGATGTTCACCGAGCGTCTGGCAGCGCATTGCGCCGGGCGCGGCGTGAGCTTCCGCTTTAACACGAAGATCGAGAAGATCATCAGCGAGGGCGGGCGGATCACCGGGATTGCCACCAGCGCTGGCCTGCTTACGGCGGACGCCTATGTCGTGGCGCTGGGCAGCTATTCGCCGATCATCCTGAAGCCGCTCGGGCTTTCGGTGCCGGTCTATCCGGTGAAGGGCTATTCCATCACCGTGCCCATCACCAATGCCGACGGCGCGCCGGTCTCGACCGTCATGGACGAGACCTACAAGGTCGCGATCACGCGCCTCGGCGACCGCATCCGCGTCGGCGGCACGGCGGAAATCTCGGGCTACGACCTCAGCCTGCATCAGGCGCGGCGCGACACGCTGGAGCATTCGGTCTCCGACCTGTTTCCCAATGGCGGTGCGGTCAAGGAAGCGAGCTTCTGGTGCGGCCTGCGCCCGATGACGCCGGACGGCCCGCCGATCATCGGCAAGACCCGCTATGGCAATCTCTACCTCAACACCGGCCACGGCACGCTGGGCTGGACCATGTCCTGCGGATCGGGCCGCGTGCTGGCCGACATAGTTTCCGGCAAGACGCCGGAGATCGATACGGGCGTACTCAATCTCAGCCGCTACGGCTGAGGCAGGCTATTTCAGCGATCGCGGCAGCGTTTCCGACTGATACATCGAGACCGTATGCCCGTCCGGGTCGGCTATCTCGGCCGACCATCCGCCGGGAGCGTGGCTGACGGGCGTGACGATGGTCGCGCCCTGGGCTGCAAGGCCGGCGACGACATCGTCGATGCCACCTTCGGCGAGTTCAAAGACGATGATCGGTGAATTGCCGGGCCGCGACTCCTGCTTGAAGAACAGGAGTTCGATGCCGTTCGCGGTACGCGCCAGCAGCCAGTCATTGCCGCTGCCATCGTCGCCCATATTGTCGACAGCGAGGCCGAGCACGTCGCGATAGAAGGTTTCGGTTCGCGCTATGTCCGAGACGTAGTAGCAGACGGCGCCGAGCTTGGATTTTCCGAACATTTTTCATCCCTTTGTTGTGGCTGGACGATCCCCTGTTGCCGCGGCCCGTTGTTTTGTGAGGCGAAGTTCATAATAAAAAGATGACCGTCCGGATCGTGGCTTCCCAGCGCAGCCTGATGACGATGCACCGGTCCCAATAGCGTGCGCCTGATTGTGCCATAAGACAGATACCCGGACAGGCCGGGCATATCGTCGATGCGGCCAGTTCCACTCAGGCGCCATCGCCGTCTGATCTCGCATATGCGCTGCCGAAAGGCGGCCTCCGAGAGGCGCTGCATCCAGATGATTTCGGGTTTCGTGTGGCCGGTAAGCGCAAGCAGGGCGGTCGTGCGCAGAGCCGGCGAAAGCGTGGCGAGGAAAGCCATCGGCAGCTCGCTGGGCTCGCTGGAGCCGGATGCGCCGTCCAGCCAACGGTCTTCACGCTTGCGTCGACGGATCGCCGTGCGCGCGTCGAATGCGGCTCGCTTGCGCAGTGCGCCTTGCATCCAGCGGCGATTTTCCGGGCAGGCGAGATCCTGCCGGCCCGCCTCCACCGCCGCCAGAAGCACGGTCTGCAAAAGATCTTCGGCCTCGTTGCTTTTGCGCGTCACGCGTCGTGCCTGACGCAGCAGTTCCAGATAAGGTCGTGACAGCATGACTGCTCCCCCAGTCCATCACACAAACAGCGCGCGTTCCGCTTCCACCGCCTTGGTGATGTAGCCGGCGACGGTCTGGATGCGGCGCAGCGGGCGAACGGATTCATGATAGACCAGCCAATAGGCGCGGCGGATCGGTTTTGCCGCCGGTACCGGCACCAGGTCGGGATGCGAGCGGGCGATGAAGGTGTGCAGCATGCCGATGCCTGCGCCCGCCCGTACCGCCTCCACCTGACCCAGGCTCGACGAGATCGAAAAGCCGGCGTTCCAGTCCGGGCTGAACTCGGCGGCATAATCCAGCGAGGGGCTGACGACGAGGTCCGGCACATAGCCGACGAGGCGGTGGTTGGCGAGGTCGACCACCGTCTGCGGCAGGCCGTTTTCCTCGGCATAGGCGCGCGAGGCGAAAAGGCCGAGCGTGTAATCGACCAGCTTGCCGGCGACGAGGCGCCCTTCGCTCGGCCGCTCGACGGTGATGGCGATGTCGGCCTCGCGCCGCGACAGCGAGAAGGAGCGCGGCACCGGCACCAGCTGGATTTTCAGGTCGCGATGCATGGCCGTCAGGGCGCCGAGGCGCGATGCGAGGAAGGCAACGCCTATACCGTCCGGCGCGCCGATGCGCACGGTGCCCGACACCGCGTCGCCTTCGCCGGCGATCTCGGCACGCGCAGAGATCATGTCGGCTTCCATACGTTCGGCGACTTCCAGAAACCGCTCGCCGGCGGGCGTCAGCTCGCTGCCGGTGGTGAGGCGCCGGAACAGCTTTGTATTGAGCGCTTCCTCAAGGGCTGCGACGCGGCGCGATACGGTTGCGTGGTTGAGCTCCAGCCGGCGCGCCGCACCGAGGATCTGCCCGGCGCGCGCGACCGCGAGGAATATTCTGACGTCGTCCCAGTTCATGGTTCCTCCGTTATCCCTCCCCCTTGAGGGGAGGGTGGTGAGGGAAGCGAGCCGGGAGGGGTCGTCGGTGAAACACTCGGCCTATAGAAATGCCGAGCGCTACCTTGACCGACCCCACCCCGATCCGCTTCGCGGATCGACCCTCCCCTCGAGGGGGAGGGAGACGCCGCGCCCTCTTATTTGCATTAAATCATATTCAGCAGCGCTCTGTACTCTACTTTTTGCACAACGGTTGGTTTTCTGCTCGCGTTGCAAAGTGGGCCGCAAAGCAGGACAATGGCCTAAATCAACAATCCCCAGGGAGAGAGAGCATGGTCGATTACGGTCATTTCATCGGCGGCAAGCATGTCGCTGGCACCAGCGGGCGCAAGCAGGACGTGATGCAGCCGATGGACGGCGCGGTGCGCGGCACGGTCGCGCTGGCATCTGCTGCCGAACTGCGTGCAGCGGTAGAGAACGCCAGGGCCGCCCAGGTCGGCTGGGCTGCGACCAACCCGCAGCGCCGCGTGCGTGTGCTGATGAAGTTCCTCGAACTGGCCAACCGCGAATATGACTCGCTCGCCGAACTTCTGGCGCGCGAGCATGGCAAGACCATCGCCGACGCCAAGGGCGACATCCAGCGCGGTCTCGAAGTGATCGAAGTCTGCATCGGCGCGCCGCATATGATGAAGGGCGAATTCACCGACAATGCCGGCACCGGCATCGATGTCTATTCGATGCGCCAGCCGCTCGGCGTTGTTGCCGGCATCACTCCGTTCAATTTCCCGGCGATGATCCCGCTGTGGAAGATCGGCCCGGCGCTCGCCTGCGGCAACGCCTTCATCCTGAAGCCTTCCGAGCGTGATCCAGGCGTGCCGCTGCGCATTGCCGAGCTGTTCATCGAAGCCGGCCTGCCGGCGGGCGTGCTCAATGTCGTCAATGGCGACAAGACGGTGGTCGATGCGATCCTCGATGATCCCGACATCAAGGCCATCGGCTTCGTCGGCTCGACGCCGATCGCGCAGTACATCTATTCGCGCGGCTGTGCCAACGGCAAGCGCGTGCAGTGCTTCGGCGGCGCCAAGAACCACATGATCATCATGCCCGACGCCGACATGGACCAGACCGTCGACGCCCTCATCGGCGCCGGCTACGGCTCGGCCGGCGAGCGCTGCATGGCGATCTCGGTTGCGGTGCCGGTCGGTGAGGACACCGCCAACCGCCTGATGGAAAAGCTGGTCCCGCGCGTCGAAAGCCTGAAGGTTGGCCCCTCGACCGACTCCTCGGCCGACTTCGGTCCCGTCGTGACCGCCCAGGCGCTGGAGCGCATCAAGGATTACGTCGACATCGGCGTCAAGGAAGGCGCCAAGCTCGTCGTCGACGGCCGCGGCTTCAAGATGCAGGGCTACGAGAACGGCTACTATATGGGCGGCTGTCTGTTCGACAATGTCACTGCCGACATGCGCATCTACAAGGAAGAAATCTTTGGACCGGTGCTCTCGGTCGTGCGCGCGCCGACCTACGAAAATGCCATCAAGCTCGCCAACGACCATGAAATGGGCAACGGCGTCGCCATCTTCACCCGCGACGGCGATGCAGCGCGCGATTTCGCATCCCGCGTGCAGGTCGGCATGGTCGGCGTGAACGTGCCGATCCCGGTGCCGATCGCCTATTACACCTTCGGCGGCTGGAAGGCCTCGTCCTTCGGCGACCTCAACCAGCACGGCCCGGACGCCTTCCGCTTCTACACCAAGACCAAGACGGTAACCTCGCGCTGGCCGTCGGGCGTCAAGGATGGGGCTGAGTTCGTCATTCCGACGATGAACTAGAGCCCGCTCGCTAACTCTACCCTGCCGGCCATCTGAGGCAATTTTCTGCGCTTCCGGTGCTCACGTACTTTAACGTACGCTCCGCTCCGGTTCTCGAAAACCACCCCATATGACTCGGCAGGGCGAGTTATCAAGCAGCCTCTGGGCCCGCGATGAACTGATCGAAAAGAGCGCGGCATCGTCCGCGCTCTTTTCGTTTGTGGCATGCACCGTTGGCGATTGGCGGTTCCTCGCCCCTACGAAGTGGGGGAGAGGTGGCTCGGGCGAAGCCCGAGACGGAGAGGGGGTCTCGTTGATCTCGGCCGCCCCGATATGATCGACGCCCCTCCGCCAACCGTACCGCGCTTCATCCTCCCCTCTCCGGTTTGCTGCGCAAACCACCTCTCCCCCGCAACAGCGGGGGTGAGGAACCGCAGCTTCGGCGTGGGAATCACCGCATCGCGGCTGCCTGCGCGTGCAGGCGCAGAAGCGCCATCAGGCGGTCGGCTTCGGTGCCGGCGGCTTCCTCGTCGCGCTCGAGGATGGCGCGGATGAGCGAGACGTGGTTGCCGGCGGCTTCGGCGAGGCCCGTTCCGCTCTGGAAGCGGAACCAGAACCGGCGGCTATGCGTCTGCAGCGGCGCGACGAGCTGGGCGGCAAAGCGGTTGTCGGCGGCGAGCGCCATGGCTTCGTCGAGCGATTTGTCGGCTTCGAGATAGCCGATCACGTCGTTGGTGAGGACCGCATCGTGCATGGCCATCGCCGTCTCCTGGAAACGGCTGGACATTTCAGCGGTGGCGAAGCGTGCCGCGGAGCGGGCCAGAATCACTTCGACGCCACGGCGTGCATCGAGCACGCGCAGCCAGTCACCCGCATGCAGCGGTGCGATCTCGAGGCCGGCGCGCGGGCGCACCGAAACCAGCCCTTCCCACGCCAGGCGCTGGATCGCCTCGCGGACGGGCGTTCGCCCGAGCGACAATTTTTCGATGAGCGCCTTTTCGGTGGTGACGCTGCCCGGCGCCAGTTCGAGCGTGACGATCATTTTTTCGAGCACGCGATAGGCTTTCGCGCTGGCGGATTCGGCTGTGTCCGCACGTTCCGGCTTGCTGTCGACGGTATTCAAGGCTGCTCATTCCGGTTAACATATTTTTGATATATCAGGCTGCAAAGCCAATTGACAGAAGGAATTCATTACTGATATATCTGTGGTATATCAGATGGAGCGACCGATATGTGGACCGGAGTTTTCCCCGCCGTAACGACCAAATTCACCGAGGACGACCGCCTCGACCATGCCGAGATGGAGCGCTGTTTTGCGCTGCAGATGGAAGCGGGTTGCGACGGCATCATCGTCGCCGGGTCGCTGGGCGAGGGGCCGATGCTGTCGGTCGAGGAGAAGCTTTCGGTGCTGAAGACGGCGCAGGGCGTGGCCAATGGCAAGCCGGTGCTTCTGACCATCAACGAGGCCGGCACACGCGAAGGTGCGGCCATTGCTAAGCAGGCAGCGGTGGCAGGGGCCGACGGTCTGATGATCGTGCCGAGCCCGATCTATCACACCAACCCGCAGGAGACGGTCGCTACGCTGAAGGCGATGGCCGCCGGCGGCGGGCTGCCGGTAATGATCTATTCCAACCGCGTCGCCTACCGCGTCGACGTCACCATTGAGGTGATGGAGGAACTGGCGTCCGATCCGCTGTTCGTGGCGGTCAAGGAATCGTCCGACGATATCCGCCGCTCGACCGAGATCATCAACCGCTTCGGTGACCGCTTCGACCTGTTCACCGGCGTCGATAACCTGGCCTTCGAGGCGCTCAGCGTTGGCGCCATCGGATGGGTTGCCGGGCTGGTCACGGCCTTCCCGCGCGAGACGGTTGCGATCTACCAGCTCATGAAGCAGGGTCGCCGCGATGAGGCGCTCGCCATCTATCGCTGGTTCCGCCCGCTGCTCGACCTCGACGTCTCGACCTATCTGGTCCAGAACATCAAGCTTGCCGAGGTTCACGCCATCGGCACGAATGACCGCGTGCGCATGCCGCGCCAGCCGCTTTCGGGCGAACGCCGCAAGGCTGTCGAGAAGATCATCAAGGATGCACTTGCAGTCAGGCCGGTATTGCCGTCCTTCTGATCACTGAAATCGCAGACGACGGGAGGCGTCATGAGTGTAGGCAGTTCAGGCGAGGTGGAAGTAGCCATCATCGGTGCCGGCATCGTCGGCATCTGTGCTGCGGCCCATCTCGCTGAGGCCGGGCTCAAGGTGACGGTGTTTGACCGCACCGGCATCTGCGAGGAGACGAGTTCCGGCAATGCTGCGGCACTCGCTTTTTCCGACGTGCTGCCACTGGCGCATAAGGGCATGCTGGCGCAGGTGCCGAAATGGCTTCTCGATCCGCTCGGGCCGCTCGCCATTCCGCCGGCCTATTTCCCCAAGCTTATGCCCTGGCTCTATCGCTTCTGGCGCGCCGGCGCGGCCGGAAACTATGAAGGCGGGCTGGTCGCGCAGGCCAGCCTGATGAAGCTCGCCGAGACGGCCTGGGCCGGACTGATGCAGCGCTCCGGCACGAAATCCATGCTGCGCGAAGACGGCTCGCTGGAGCTCTATGAGAGCGAGCAGGAGTTTCGCGATTCGCTACCCGGCTGGGCTGCGCGCGACCGCTTCGGCATCGGCTATCGCCATCTGGAAAAGGATGAACTCGCCGCCTATCAGCCCGGCCTGTCGCCGGACCTGGTACGCGGCACTTTCGTGCCGGGATGGAAGACCGTTTCGGATCCGAAACTGCTCGGCAAAGCGATCTGGCGCTATGCCGAAAAGCATGGCGCGAAGTTCGTGCAGGGCGACGTCGCGCTCGCCGTGCCTTCGCGTGACAGGATCGCGATACAGCTGAAGCAGGGCCGCACGATCCTGGCCGACAAGCTCGTTATTGCTGCGGGCGCGTGGTCGCATCTTCTGGCGCGGCAGTTCGGCGACCGCATCCCGCTGGAGACCGAGCGCGGCTACAACACGACGCTGCCGGCAACCGCCTTCGACCTGAAGCGCCAGCTCATCTTCTCGCATCAGGGTTTCGTCGTCACACCGCTGGAAACCGGCATTCGCGTCGGCGGTGCGGTGGAGCTTGGAGGGCTCAATCGGCCGCCGAATTTCGCGCGTTCCAAGGCGATGATGAAGAAGGCGCAAAAGTTCATGCCGGGGCTCGATCCGTCGGGCGGGCGCGAATGGATGGGCTATCGCCCGTCACTGCCGGATTCGCTGCCGGTCATCGGCCGCGCCAGAGGCCGCGACAATGTCTTCTACGCCTTCGGCCACGGCCATCTTGGCCTGACGCAATCGGCAGCCACCGGCGCCTTGATCCGCGACCTCGTTCTGCGGCAGGCTCCGGAAATCGACCTGTCACCTTTTTCCGCTCAACGCTTCTGAGGCATCATGGCTCGGCATTCCTTCTTCTGCATCGACGGTCACACCTGCGGCAACCCGGTCCGGCTCGTCGCCGGGGGCGGGCCGCAGCTTCAGGGCTCGACCATGATGGAGCGGCGCGCGCATTTCCTGGCTGAGTACGACTGGATCCGTACCGGGCTGATGTTCGAGCCGCGCGGCCATGATGTCATGTCCGGCTCGATCCTCTATCCGCCGACGCGCGAGGATTGCGACATCGCCATCCTCTTCATCGAAACCTCAGGCTGCCTGCCGATGTGCGGCCACGGCACCATCGGCACGGTGACGATGGCGATCGAGCATGGGCTGGTGAAGCCGAAAACGCCGGGCACGCTGCGCCTCGATACGCCGGCCGGGCTGGTCATCGCCGAATACAAACAGGTCGGCGAATATGTCGAGGAAGTGCGCATCACCAACGTCCCCTCCTTCCTCCATGCGGAAGGGCTGACGGTCGAGTGCCCGGTACTCGGCGAGATCAAGGTGGATGTCGCCTATGGCGGCAACTTCTACGCCATCGTCGAGCCGCAGGATAACTACCGCGACATGGCCGATCACTCCGCCGGCGACCTGATCGCCTGGAGCCCGGTGGTGCGCCAGCGGCTGAACGAGAAATACACCTTCGTGCATCCGGAAAATCCCGGCATCAACCGGCTGTCGCACATGCTGTGGACCGGCGCGGCAAAGCATGAGGAGGCCGATGCGCGCAATGCCGTCTTCTATGGCGACAAGGCAATCGACCGCTCGCCTTGCGGCACCGGCACCTCGGCGCGCATGGCGCAGCTTCACGCCAAGGGCAGGCTGAAGACCGGCGACGACTTCATCCATGAATCGATCATCGGCTCCCTGTTCAAGGGCCGGGTCGAAAGCGAAACGAAAGTGGCGGGAAAGACCGCCATCATTCCATCCATCGGCGGGTGGGCGCGGATGACGGGATTGAATACAATCTTCATCGATGATCGCGATCCCTTCGCGCATGGCTTCGTCGTCACATGAAGGGGCGCGCGGCACGCACGGGTTGCCGAAACAATGCTGCCGCGCTTGCTGCAACAATTCGTCGTGATTTGCCTATTGCGCGCATGATTGTACGATAGAATGGAAAAGGCATCACAAATTCAGCAAGGACATTGCGTTATGCCAATGATAGCTTCCGAGTAGTCCAGCAAGCCAGGATCAAAAACAAGCAGCTGGACGCATGCCTGAAATCTTTCCACCCGATCGCGAAAATTGACATTGCAATCCGGGTTCGAAACTTTAGGACTAGGGGAAATACGAAAAGGAATGCGACCCAAAAGGCGACATTCCAGGGGAGCCGCAGCTAGATGCAATATTTTATCCAGCAGCTTATCAACGGGCTGACGCTGGGATCGATCTATGGGCTGATCGCAATCGGCTACACGATGGTCTACGGCATCATCGGCATGATCAACTTCGCCCACGGCGATATCTTCATGGTCGGCGCGTTCACCGCGCTCATCGTCTTCCTCATCCTGGTCGGGCTGTTCTATTCGGTGCCGGTGGTCGTGGCGCTGCTGATCATGATGATCGTGGCGATGCTGCTCACCAGCCTTTACAACTGGACGATCGAAAAGGTCGCCTACAGGCCCTTGCGCGGCTCCTTCCGGCTCGCACCGCTGATCACTGCCATCGGCATGTCGATCGCGCTGTCGAACTTCGTGCAGGTCACGCAGGGCCCGCGCAACAAGCCGATCCCGCCGATGGTCAGCCAAGTTTACACGATCGAGGGCATCAGCGTGTCGCTGAAGCAGATCATCATCGTGGTGGTGACCGCGGCCCTGCTGGCGATCTTCTGGTATCTGGTCAACAAGACTTCGCTGGGCCGCGCGCAGCGCGCCTGCGAGCAGGATCGCAAGATGGCAGCGCTCCTCGGCATCGACGTCGACCGGACGATCTCCATCACCTTCATCATGGGCGCCTGCCTTGCGGCTGTCGCGGGCACGCTGTTCCTGATGTATTACGGCGTCGTGGTCTTCTCCGATGGCTTCGTGCCCGGGGTGAAAGCCTTCACCGCAGCCGTTCTCGGCGGCATCGGCTCCATACCGGGCGCCGTGCTTGGCGGGCTGATGATCGGCTTCATCGAATCGATGTGGTCGGCCTATTTCTCCATCGACTACAAGGACGTGGCGGCCTTCTCCATCCTGGCGATCGTGCTGATCTTCCTGCCATCCGGCATTCTTGGCCGGCCAGAAGTGGAAAAGGTCTGACATCATGGTTCAAACCGTCTCCACCAGCCGGGAAGAGGTCGCAAACCCCTTCCCGCAGGCTATCCGTGAAGCGCTCTATGCCGGCGCGATCTCCTTCGGCCTGTTCGTTCTGTTCATCGGCCTCAAGAGCGACCAGAACATCCGCAACGAGCTGATCCTCGTCCAGCGCTGGGGCCTGCTCGCCGTCGTCGTCGCGCTCGTCATGATCGGGCGTTTCGTCACCGTCGCCTATATCCGCCCGTTCGTGGCGAACCAAAAGATCGCGAACATCGCGACCGGCCTGTTTCCCGACAGCGCTGCGACACGCTTCTTCAGGCTGCCCTATTTCATCGCAGCTGTCGTCATTGCCGTCCTTCTGCTGCTCTTCAGCGGCACGCTGGCAGGCTCTCTCAGCCCGCAGTCGGCCGCCTATGTCGGTCTGCTGCGCGGCCTTGCGATCATCTATGCGCTGGCGTCGGTGCTGTTCTATTTCCGCAGCTTCATCCTGGCCCATTTTTCGCTGCTGTCGGTCATCCTCCTGGTGCTTTATCCGGTCGCCATGGTGCTTATGTTCGGCTTCCAGGGTTCGCTTAAATGGGTGGACAATTTCGGCATCCAGATCCTGATCTATGTGATGCTGGCATGGGGTCTCAACATCGTCGTTGGCCTCGCCGGCCTGCTCGATCTTGGTTACGTCGCTTTCTATGCGGTCGGTGCCTATTCCTACGCGCTGCTCGGCACGCATTTCGGCTGGTCGTTCTGGATATTGCTTCCGGCCGCCGGCCTGATGGCTGCTTTCTGGGGCGTCATCCTCGGCTTTCCGGTGCTGCGCCTGCGCGGCGACTATCTGGCGATCGTCACACTGGCCTTCGGCGAGATCATCCGCCTCGTGCTGATCAACTGGCGTGAAGTCACCAACGGGTCGGCCGGCATCTCCGGCATTCCCAAGGTCAGCTTCTTCGGCCTGTTCTCGTTCAACGTCAGCGATCCGAATTACATCGCCAAGGTCTTCAACATCGCCCAGTCCGGCGCTTATTATAAGATCTTCCTCTATTACCTGATCCTCGCTTTGGCGCTGCTCACGGCATTCGTCACCATCAGGCTGCGGCGCATGCCGGTCGGCCGTGCATGGGAAGCGCTGCGCGAAGACGAGATCGCCTGCCGTTCGCTCGGCATCAACACCACCACCACCAAGCTCACCGCCTTTGCCACCGGCGCGATGTTCGGCGGCTTCGCCGGCTCGTTCTTCGCGGCGCGGCAAGGTTTCGTCAGCCCGGAATCCTTCGTGTTCCTGGAATCGGCGATCATCCTTGCCATCGTCGTCCTTGGCGGCATGGGCTCGCTTACCGGCATCGCCATCGCGGCGCTGGTGATGATCGGCGGCACCGAGATCCTGCGCGAGATGCAGTTCCTGAAGGCGATCTTCGGCGACGGCTTCACGCCGGAACTCTACCGCATGCTGCTGTTCGGCTGCGCCATGGTGATCGTCATGCTGTGGAAGCCGCGCGGCTTCGTCGGCAGTCGCGAACCCACCGCATTCCTGCATGAACGAAAATCCGTTTCAGCTTCCTTCACCAAGGAAGGGCACGGCTGATGACTACGGGAACAGACATGAGCAAACCGATCCTTTCGGTCGAGCATCTTTCGATGAAGTTCGGCGGGCTGGTCGCCATCGGCGACCTGTCCTTCGAGGCCAAGCGCGGCGAAATCACCGCACTGATCGGGCCGAACGGTGCGGGCAAGACGACCGTGTTCAACTGCATCACAGGCTTCTACAAGCCGTCGGAAGGCATGATCCGGCTCAGCGGGCATGACGGCAAGGAGTTCCTGCTGGAACGCATGCCGGATTTCCGCATCACGGCGCAGGCAAAGGTGGCGCGCACCTTCCAGAACATCCGCCTGTTTTCGGGCATGACGCTGTTGGAAAACCTCCTCGTTGCCCAGCATAACAAGCTGATGCGGGCCTCGGGCTACACGGTGCTCGGCCTGCTCGGCATCGGCGGCTACCGCAAGGCTTCGGCCGAATCCGTCGACCTGGCGAAGTTCTGGCTCGAAAAGGCCGACCTGATCGACCGCGCCGACGATCCGGCCGGCGACCTGCCCTATGGCGCGCAGCGGCGCCTGGAGATTGCACGCGCCATGTGCACCGGGCCGGAGCTCCTGTGCCTGGATGAGCCGGCAGCCGGTCTCAATCCCAAGGAATCGCTGGCACTGAATACGCTGCTCAACGACATCAAGGACAATACCGGCACGTCGATCCTCCTGATCGAGCACGACATGTCGGTGGTCATGCAGATTTCCGACCATGTCGTGGTTCTGGAATATGGCCGCAAGATTTCCGACGGCAATCCGGAATCGGTCCGCAACGACCCGCGCGTCATCGCCGCCTATCTCGGCGTCGACGACGAGGAGGTCGAGGACGTCCTGATAGCGGTCGGCGACGATCACGTCATCGAGCAACTGGATGTCGGTCCGGACTCGGCGCATGGCCCCGGCTCGTCCTCTTCCATGCTCGCCGGGCCGGTAAGCGACACGATCGGCCACAGCGAAGGCGAGCGCATCACGGTGGCTGACGGCGCGTCGAAGGCTTCGCAGGTCGATGCCCGGGCAGCCAGAGCCGCATCTGCGCCCGCCGCCTTGGCGGCTGTGCCGGCAGCGGCGCCGAAGGCTGCTCCGGCCAAGCCAGCTGCCAAAAAGCCCGCTGCAAAGCCGGTTGAGGCGAAACCTGCTTACACTGCGGTAAAGGCAAAGCCGGAAGCAAAGGCAGCAACGCCGAAAGCTGCTGCGGTATCTGGTGCGGCGGCGAAACCGGCAAAGCCCACTGCTTCGACCAAGCCGGTCGCGGCAGCGAAACCTGCTACGACGGCGAAAGCTCCACCGAAGCCAGCAGCTGCTTCTGCCGGCAAGGCCTCGGCCAAGAGCGATGCTCCCGCAAAGGCTGCGCCTAAACCTGCGGCCAAGGCCGTTGCCCCAACCAAGGCCGTCGCCAGCAAGCCGGTGAAGGCTGCGCCCAAGCCGGCCAGCGCGAAGCCAGCTGCGAAAGCTCCGGCTGCGCCCAAGGCTGCCGGTGTTTCCAACCGGCTCGCCGCGCCGCGCGGCAACAGGGCCGACAACCTGACCCGCATCAAGGGCATCGGCCTCGTCAACGAGAAGAAGCTCAACGAGCACGGCATCTTCCATTTCGACCAGATCGCGGCGTGGAAGAAGGCGGATGTGGTTGCGGCGGAAGCCTATCTCGCTTTCGACGGGCGCATAGCGCGTGAGGAATGGGTGAAGCAGGCAGCGTTGCTCGACAAGGGCAAGGAGACCGAGTTCTCGAAGCGCGTCGACGCCGGCAAGGTCGCGACCAGTCATCCTTCGCAGAAGCCCAAAAGTGCCGCGCCGAAAGCGGCCAAGAGCGGGGAGCGTAAATAATGACCGGCAAGACCCTGCTCAAGGTCGAAGGCGTCGAGACCTATTACGGCAATATCCGCGCGCTCAACGGTGTCAACGTGTCGGTCAATGAGGGCGAGATCGTCGCCTTGATCGGCGCCAACGGCGCCGGCAAGTCGACGCTGATGATGACCATCTTCGGTTCGCCGCGTGCGCGCGCCGGCAAGATCACGTTTGCCGGAACCGACATCACCGAAATGCCGACGCATGAGATCGCGCGGCTGAGGATTGCGCAGTCGCCGGAAGGACGCCGCATCTTTCCGCGCATGACGGTGCTGGAAAATCTTCAGATGGGCGCGAGCCTCGACAATCTGAAGCATTACGACGAGGACGCCGAAAAGGTGTTCACGCTGTTTCCGCGCCTCAAGGAACGCATCGGCCAGCGCGGCGGCACGCTGTCGGGCGGCGAGCAGCAGATGCTGTCGATCGCGCGTGCGCTGATGGCGCGACCGAAGCTCCTGCTTCTGGACGAGCCGTCGCTCGGCCTGGCGCCGCTGATCGTCAAGCAGATCTTCGACGCCATCCGCGTGCTCAACAAGACGCAGGGGCTGACGGTGTTCCTGGTCGAGCAGAACGCGTTCGGCGCGCTGAAGCTGGCTACGCGCGGCTACGTGATGGTCAACGGCAATGTGACGATGAGCGGCACGGGCAAGGAACTGCTCGCCAATCCGGAAGTGCGCGCGGCCTATCTGGAAGGCGGGCGTCATTAGACCATGGTCCCGAAAGTGGAAACCGGTTTTCGGACAAGATCATGGTCAAGAAGAAGAGTGTCGGTGCGATGACGGTTTCGGCGCGGTGAAGAAAAGGAGACGGACCTTTCAAGGTCTGTCCGGAGGGAAGCAAAATGCAGGGCATTCTTTATGAAGAACCCTCGATATGGCAGTTCTTCTTCGTCACCTGCCTGCTTGGCGGGTGGGCGGCCTGGATGACGGGGCGCGCCTGCGCGCAGACCTGGCGCAACTATGTGGCGCTGGTGTTTTATCTGCTGCTGCTCGGCATCGCGATCCGCTTCATCCATCATGCGCTGTTCAACGGCACGATGTTTTCGCTGCAATACTACATCGTCGACACGATCATCCTTCTGGTCCTGGGATCGATCGGCTTTCGATACACGCGCACCAACCAGATGGTGACGCAATATAATTGGCTCTACGAGAGAGCTTCACTGTTGAGCTGGAAGCCGAAAGGTTGACGTTCATGATTAACGCCGCGTCCTCGTGAAACGGCGTGACAACGGCCGGAAAATCGGCAAACTCATCTTTCTGCGATAGGGTGGGCATCGCATGAAAGCATCATCCACGCCCACTCAGTTAATGGGAGTGTTTCAATGAGAAAATCACTTTTGTCCGCAGTTGCACTGACCGCTATGATGGCGTTCAGCGGCAGCGCATGGGCGGACGTCCTGCTTGGCGTTGCCGGCCCGATCACGGGTCCGAACGCTGCCTTCGGCGCTCAGCTCCAGAAGGGTGCCGAACAGGCTGCAGCTGACATCAATGCCGCCGGCGGCATCAACGGCGAGCAGATCAAGGTCTCGATCGGCGACGACGTTTCCGATCCTAAGCAGGGCATCTCGGTTGCCAACAAGTTCGTCGCCGATGGCGTCAAATTCGTTGTCGGCCACTTCAACTCGGGCGTTTCGATCCCCGCGTCGGAAGTCTATGCCGAAAACGGCATCCTGGAGATCACCCCGGCTGCGACCAACCCGGTCTTCACCGAGCGCGGCCTGTGGAACACCTTCCGCACCTGCGGACGTGACGACCAGCAGGGCGCTGTTGCCGGTGCTTACATCGCCGCCAACTTCAAGGACGCCAAGGTTGCCGTCATCCATGACAAGACGCCTTACGGCCAGGGTCTTGCCGACGAAACCAAGAAGGCGCTCAACGCTGCCGGCGTCACCGAAGCCATGTATGAAGGCGTCAATGTCGGCGACAAGGATTTCGGCGCGCTCATCGCCAAGATGAAGGAAGCCGGCGTCACGCTCATCTATTGGGGTGGCCTGCACACCGAAGCCGGCCTGATCATCCGCCAGTCGGCTGACCAGGGCCTCAAGGCTCCGCTGTTCTCGGGCGACGGCATCGTGTCGAACGAACTTGCCTCGATCGCGGGTGACGCGGTTGCCGGCACCTACAACACCTTCGGCCCGGATCCGCGCAACAACCCGAACGCCAAGGAAATCGTCGAGAAGTTCCGCGCTGCCGGCTTCGAACCTGAAGCCTATACGCTGTACTCCTATGCCGCGACGCAGGTCGTAGCACTGGCTGCTGCGGCTGCCGGTTCGAACGATCCGGAGGCAGTTGCCAAGGCGATCAAGGAAAAGGGACCGTTCAAGACGGTTCTGGGCGAGCTCTCCTTCAACGAGAAGGGTGACCGCACCGACGCCGACTATGTCGTCTACCAGTGGAAGAAGGGCGACGACGGCAAGTACAACTACTTCCAGCTCTAAGGTTTTCTACCTTGCGGAAATGCCCGGCGTTCGCGCCGGGCATTTTTTCTTGCTTCAAATTAAATCGATTGAAATTAGTTCTTCGATTTGGGTTGCACTGCAGCAATTTCCCGCTAATCATGCGCCGGCCAATTTCCCTCGGTGTATGGAGCCTTGCTAGTGCCCATTTCGAAGATCCTCGTCGCCAACCGTTCCGAGATTGCCATTCGCGTGTTTCGCGCGGCCAATGAACTCGGGCTGAAAACGGTCGCGATATGGGCCGAGGAAGACAAATACTCGCTGCACCGCTTCAAGGCCGACGAGAGCTATCAGGTCGGGCGCGGGCCGCATCTCGCCAAGGATATGGGGCCGATCGAGAGCTATCTGTCGATCGAGGAGGTGATCCGGGTCGCGAAGCAGTCCGGCGCGGATGCGATCCATCCCGGCTACGGCCTGCTTTCGGAAAGCCCGGAATTCGCCGACGCCTGCGCCGAGGCGGGGATTACCTTCATCGGGCCTAAGCCGGAGACGATGCGCCGGCTAGGCAACAAGGTGGCGGCGCGCAATCTGGCCATCGAGGTCGGCGTGCCGGTCGTTCCGGCGACCGAGCCGCTGCCTGACGACATGGAGACGGTCAAGAAGCTTGCCGCAGGGATTGGCTACCCCGTGATGCTCAAGGCTTCCTGGGGCGGCGGCGGGCGCGGCATGCGCGCCATCCGCTCGGAGGCCGATCTTGCCCGCGAAGTGACGGAAGGCAAGCGCGAGGCCAAGGCTGCCTTCGGCAAGGACGAGGTCTATCTCGAAAAGCTGATCGAACGCGCCCGCCATGTCGAGGTGCAGGTGCTGGGCGACACGCATGGCAATGCGGTGCATCTGTTCGAGCGCGACTGCTCGATCCAGCGCCGCAACCAGAAGGTCGTGGAGCGCGCGCCGGCACCCTATCTCGACGCCATCCAGCGCGGCGAGCTTTGCGACTACGCGCTGAAGATCGCGCGCGCCACGAATTATATCGGCGCAGGCACCGTCGAGTTCCTGATGGATGCCGACAGCGGCAAATTCTATTTCATCGAGGTCAATCCGCGCATCCAGGTCGAGCATACCGTCACCGAGCAGGTGACCGGTATCGATATCGTCAAGGCGCAGATACACATCCTGGATGGCTTCGAGATCGGCAAGCCGGAATCTGGCGTGCCGTCACAGTCCGAGATCCGGCTGAACGGCCATGCCATGCAGTGCCGCATCACGACGGAAGACCCGGAGCACAATTTCATTCCTGATTATGGCCGCATCACCGCTTATCGTGGCGCGACTGGCTTCGGCATCCGCCTCGACGGCGGCACGGCCTATTCGGGCGCGGTCATCACGCGTTTCTACGATCCGCTGCTTGAGAAGATCACCGCCTGGGCACCGACGCCGACCGAGGTTATCGCCCGCATGCACCGGGCGCTGCGCGAGTTCCGTATCCGCGGCGTGGCGACCAACCTGACCTTCCTCGAAGCGATCATCACGCATCCGAGTTTTCACGACAATTCCTACACGACGCGCTTCATCGACACGACGCCGGAACTGTTCGCGCAGGTGAAGCGGCAGGACCGCGCCACCAAGCTGCTCAACTATCTGGCCGACGTGTCGGTCAACGGTCACCCGGAAACGCGCGGCCGCCCGGCGCCGAAGGAAGATGCGGCCGCCCCGATCGTGCCCTATCTCAACGGCAAGGTTCCGGACGGCAGCAAGCAGCGGCTCGATGCGCTCGGGCCGGAAAAATTCGCCGCCTGGATGCGGGACCAGAAGCAGGTTCTGGTCACCGACACGACGATGCGCGACGGCCATCAGTCACTGCTGGCGACGCGCATGCGCACCCATGACATCGCCCGCATTGCCGGCACCTATGCCCGCGCCTTGCCGCAGCTGCTTTCGCTGGAATGCTGGGGTGGTGCGACCTTCGACGTTTCCATGCGCTTCCTGACCGAAGATCCGTGGGAGCGCCTGTCGTTGGTGCGCGAGGCGGCACCGAACCTGCTGTTGCAGATGCTGCTGCGCGGCGCAAACGGCGTCGGCTACACCAACTATCCCGACAATGTCGTCCAGCATTTCGTCAAGCAGGCAGCTAGCGGCGGCATCGACCTGTTCCGCGTCTTCGATTGCCTGAACTGGGTCGAGAACATGCGCGTCGCCATGGATGCCGTGCGCACTGAGGGCAAGCTCTGCGAGGCGGCGATTTGCTACACGGGCGACATCCTCGACCCGGCGCGGGCGAAGTACGATCTCAAATATTATGTTGGCCTCGCCGGCGAGCTGGAAAAGGCCGGCGCGCATATCATCGCCGTCAAGGACATGGCCGGCCTGCTCAAGCCGGCAGCGGCGCGCGTATTGTTCAAGGCGCTGCGCGAGGCGACCGACCTGCCGATCCATTTCCACACGCATGACACCTCCGGCCTGTCGGCGGCGACCGTGCTTGCTGCAGTGGAGAGCGGCGTTGACGCTATCGATGCGGCGATGGATTCGGTGTCCGGCAACACCTCGCAGCCTTGTCTCGGCTCGATCGTCGAGGCGCTGAAGGGCGATCCGCGCGATCCGGGCCTCGACCCGCAATGGATCCGCCGCATCTCCTTCTACTGGGAAGCCGTGCGCAACCAGTATGCCGCCTTCGAAAGCGACCTCAAGGGGCCTGCCTCGGAAGTCTACCTGCATGAGATGCCGGGCGGCCAGTTCACCAATCTCAAGGAACAGGCGCGCTCGCTGGGGCTTGAGACGCGCTGGCACGAGGTTGCGCAGGCCTATCACGACGTCAACCTGATGTTCGGCGACATCGTCAAGGTGACGCCCTCGTCCAAGGTGGTTGGCGACATGGCGCTGATGATGGTCAGCCAGGACCTGACGGTGGCCGATGTCGAGAACCCCGACAAGGACATTGCCTTCCCGGATTCGGTCGTCTCGATGCTGCGCGGCGATCTCGGACAGTCGCCCGGCGGCTGGCCGAAGGCGTTGCAGAAGAAGGCGCTGAAGGGCGAGAAGCCGATCACGGTGCGCCCCGGCTCGCTGCTCAAGCCCGCCGATCTCAAGGCCGACCGCAAGGAGATCGAGGAGAAGCTTGGCCGCGAACTCAGCGAATTCGAATTCTCGTCCTGGCTGATGTATCCCAAGGTCTTCACCGATTTCGTCGGCGCGCAGGATACCTACGGTCCGGTCAGCGTGCTGCCGACGCCCGTCTATTTCTACGGCATGGCCTCCGAGGACGAGATTTTCGTCGACATCGAAAAGGGCAAGACTCTGGTCATCCGCTGCCTTGCCATCGGCGATGTCGATGAAAAGGGCATGGTCACCGTCTTCTTCGAGCTCAACGGCCAGCCGCGCCGCGTGAAGGTGCCGGATCGTGCGCATGGTGCCTCGGCCGCCAAGGCCCGCCGCAAGGCAGAGCCGGGCAACGAGGCCCATGTCGGCGCGCCGATGCCGGGCGTGGTCTCGACGCTGGCCGTGGCTGCAGGGCAGGCGGTAAAGGCCGGCGACGTGCTTTTGTCGATCGAGGCGATGAAGATGGAAACCGCGCTCCACGCCGAGCGCGATGGCACCATCGCCGAGGTGCTGGTAAAGGCCGGCGACCAGATCGACGCGAAAGATTTGCTCATAGCCTTCGGCTGAGAGACCGTTCGCTAATTCTACCCTGCCGGTAAATGCGCCGGCAGGCAGAAGTTTCAAACGACTTCCAACTCTTGCCGCATTGGCGCGAAATAAGCTGACCGGACAACGCGGCTGGCCCAACGTTTGGCTATGCCTTATGCGTTGACAAGAAATTAAACCGATTTAATTGTCGCTAAATCGCAAATCCGGACGCAGAATCGCTTATGAACGCAACGAACACGATCGCTGCCGCGAAGAAAGGCCGCTGGGCAGTTGCCGCTGCTTTCTTCGCCAATGGCTTCATCACCGGAAGCTGGGCGCCGCAGATTCCCGTTTTCCTGACGCGGCTCGAGATCAGCGAATTCACGCTCGGCCTGCTGATCCTGGTGTTCGGCGTCGGCGCCATCGCCTTCATGTCGTGGTGCGGTCATCTTATTGCGCGTCATGGCTCGCGCAGCGTCATGCGCTGGTTTGGCGCTGCCGCCACATTTGGCCTGCTGATCGTAGCACTCGCGCCGAATGTGCCGCTGGCTGCGCTCTCTATGTTCCTGTTCGGCGGCGTCATCGGCGGCCTGGACGTGGCGATGAATTCCAATGCGGTGGCCGTCGAAAAGAAGCTTTCGCGGGCAATCATGTCGTCCTCGCATGGCTTCTGGAGCCTTGGCGGTTTCGTCGGCGGCGGCATCGGCGGCATCGCAATCCAGACCTATGGCTATCTCGCCCATGCGGCGGGTGTAACCGTGGTAGCGCTTGTCCTCCTTGGATTTGCGCTGCGCTACCTCGTCGTCGAGGACAGGCATGTCGCGGCTGAGCATCGCAAGTTCACATTGCCGAGAAATCCGGTGATCTACCTGGTCGGCGTGATGGCGCTGTTCTCGATGGTCCCGGAAGGCGCCGTGCTCGATTGGGCAGCACTCTATCTCAAGCAGGAACTCGGCGCGGATATCGCAACGGCCGGCTTCGCCTTTGGCTGCTTCGCCGGCACCATGGCGCTGGTGCGCTTCATGGGCGATGCGGTGAGGAACCGCTATGGCGCGGTGACCACGCTCAGGGTTTCCAGCCTGATCGCCGCTGCCGGCATGCTGGTGGCAGGCTTTGCGCCGACGCCATGGATTGCCATTGCTGCCTTCGCCTTCTGCGGCCTCGGCATTGCCAATATGGTGCCGATCGCCTTTTCGGCGGCGGGCAACCAGCCCGGCATATCGGCTGGGGCCGGCATGAGCGTCGTCACCACCATGGGTTATTCCGGCATTCTGGTAGCGCCGTCGGCCATCGGCTTCATCGGCGGGCACACCGGCTTTGCGCCGGTGTTCGTGGCGGTTTCGGCGCTGCTCGTTGTGGTGTTCCTGCTTGCCGGATTGGCGCGCTCGGCCGATTTCGTGCCTGCGGCGCAGCCTGCCGAATAGCTTCGGATTTCAAGCCCATACAAAAAAGCGCGCCGCGTGATGCGGCGCGCTTTTTTGTTGCAGGCGGCTGCCTGTCAAATTCGTCCCATCAGAAGCAATACGAGCAGCACGACGAGGATAATGCCGACGATACCGGATGGGCCATAACCCCAGGCGCGCGAATGCGGCCACGCGGGAACCGCGCCAATCAGGATCAGAATGAGAATGATGATCAGAAGTGTTGTCAGCGTCATGGCAATTCCCTCGTCTGGAGTGTTGCAATGAACTGACAATGCGCAATCGCGCCACATTGTTCCGCCGGCTACGAAACAGCGGCCGTCCCGGGCACCCGGGACGGCCGCTTTCGCTTCGATTTATTCGGCGGCCTTGGGGTAGGTGACCGGCTCGGCGGTGGTCACCACGGGAGCCGTCTCAGTGGCCGCATCGTCCTTCTTGCCGCGCCGGAACAGCCGGCTGAACCAGCTGCGCTGCGCGCCGGGCTGGCGTTTTGCGCGGGTGAACACCATCAGCATGGCCGGCGTCACCACCAGCGTCAGCACGGTGGCAAAGGACAGGCCGAAGACGATGGCGCTGGACAGCGAGATCCACCACTGGGTCGACGGCGCGTTGATCGTCGTCTCATGGTGGAAGATTTCCAGACCGAGGCCGAAGGCGATCGGCAGCACGCCGAGGATGGCCGAAACGGCTGTTAGCACCACCGGCCGCGCACGTTCGCGGCAGGTCTGCAGGACGGCTTCGGTCTTGTCCCATCCTTCCTCACGCAGCCGGTCGTAGGTGTCGATCAGCACGATGTTGTTGTTCACCACCACGCCGGCCAGCGCGATGACGCCGATGCCGGACATGACGATGCCGAAGGCCTGGCCGGTCAAGAGCAGGCCCAGGAACACGCCGATCGTCGCCATGACCACGCAGGACAGCACCAGCCAGACGCTGGTGAACTTGTTGAACTGCGCCAGAAGCACGAGGAAGATCAGGAAGATCGCGGCACCGAAGGCCTTGCTGAGGAAGGCGCTGGCCTCCTCGCTGTCCTCGTTGGAGCCGGCGAGTTTCCAGCGCACGCCTTCCAGCTTCATGTCGGTGACCGCCTGGGAAACCTGCGCCTGCACCGCGGCGACCTGCTGGCCGGCAGCGACGTTTGCCTGCACGACCACCGTGCGGGCGCCGTCGATACGGTGGAGGATGCCGGTCGTCGGCTCCGGCGTGCGGACGACGAAGTTGGAGATCGGCACCGAGCCCTGGCTTGTCTGGACCCGCAGCTCGTCGAGCGCCGACAAAGTGCGTCGGTCTTCCGGCAGGCGCAGCCTTATGTCGACCGCGTCGTCAGCACCGGCAGGGCGGTATTCGCTGAGCTTCAGGCCGTTCGTCACCAGCTGGACGACCGTTCCGACCGAAGTCGGGCTGATGCCGTATTGCGCGGCCTTTGCCCGATCGACCGTCAGCGCCCAATCGACGCCGGGCGGCGGCAGGCCGTCCGAAATGTCGATGACGCCGGGTACCTGGGCAATGCGGGCAGCAACGTCGCGCGCCTTCTGGTCGAGGCCGGCCGGATCGGCAGCGGAAAGCCTGATCTGCACCGGCTTGCCCGTGGGCGGGCCGGCGTCGGGCACACGAACTTCCACGTCGACGCCCGGAATGCCGGCCATCACGCCACGCAGATCGTCGAGGATGCTGTTGGCCGACTTGCGCTCGCGCCAGTCGACGAACTCGTACTGGATCACGCCGACGACATCTTCCGGTATGTCCTGGCCGCCGCCCTGCGTCTTGCCGACGCGGGTGTAGACCGACTTGATGCCGGGCCAGCCGAGCAGCCTGTTTTCAGCCGCCTTGGTGGCGGCATCCATTTCGGCAAGCGACAGGTTGCCGCGCGCATGAACGTAGAGAAGGCCGTAGTCGGGCTCGACATTGGGGAAGAACTCGACGCCGGCACCGTATTTGCCATAGGCCATGAACACGCCCACCAGCAGCGCGACGGTCAGCAGGCAGACGGTGATCGGATAGCGCACAGCCTGCTTGACGATGGCCATATAGCGGCCGTCGCGATGCTCCTCCTCATGGGCAGGCGCCTTGGCGAAGATGGCCCCGAGCGTCGGCGCAAACACCAGCGCGTAAAGCATCGATGCTGCAAGCGTGACGATCAGCGTGATCGGCAGATACTTCATGAAATCGCCGATGATGCCGGGCCAGAACAACAGCGGCGAGAAGGCGGCGATGCGCGTCATGGTGGCGGCGATGACCGGACCGGCCATGCGCTGGGCGGCCAGTGCGAACGCCTCTTCCTTCGGCATGCCTTCGCTCATGCGGCGCTCGGCGAACTCAGTGACGATGATGGCATCGTCGACCAGCATGCCGACCGCCAGGATCAGGCTGAACAGCACGATCATGTTGATCGTGTAGCCCATCATGGCGAGCAGCAGGATGCCCATCAGGAACGATGACGGGATCGCCAGGCCGATGAGCAGCGAAGCCCGGCCGGACAGCGCATAGAGGATGACGATGAACACCAGGATCACGGCGATCATGACGTGGTTCTGCAGGTCACCCAGCAACTGGTTGACGAAGACCGACTTGTCCTGCGTGTAGGTTACGTTCATGCCTTCCGGCATGGTCTTGATATACTCGTCGGCCACTTCCTTCACATGACCGATCGTATCGATAAGATTGGAGCCGATACGCTTCTTGACTTCGATGGCGATGGCCGGCTTGCCGTTGAGCCGGGTGATCGTCTCGGCATCGGCGAAGGTCGAGCGCACCGTGGCGATGTCCTTGGCCTGGACAACCGCGTTCGGGCCGGCGACGATCGGGAGCGAGGCCACATCCTCGGGCGTCTCGATCAGGGACGGTACCTTGACCGCGTATTTGCCTTCCGACCCTTCGATGTTGCCGGCGGCGACCAGGCTGTTGGACGCCGCTACGCCCTGGATCAGCTGGTCGAGCTGCAGGCCGTAGGACGACAGCTTCATCGGGTCGATGAGCACCTCGACAAGGTCGTCGCGGGAGCCCTGCAGCGAGCCTTCGAGCACGCCGGGAATCTCTTCGATGCGGTCGCGCAGCTCGCGCGCGGATGCAGTGAGCACGCGCTCCGGCACGTCGCCCGACAGCGTCACGACAAGGACGGGAAACTCCGAGATATTGACTTCGTTGACGGTCGGTTCCTCGGCCGCCTGCGGCAGGTCGGCCTTGGCGTCCTGCACCTTGGAGCGCGTGTCCTGCAACGCTGTCGCCAGATCGGTCTGCGGCTGGAACTCGACCAGCACGTAACCGCCGCCCTGGAAGGCGGCAGAGCGCATTTCCTTCAGGCCCTTGAGGCTTTTGAGCTTGCTTTCCATCGGCCGGAGCAGAAGGCGCTCCGAATCCTCAGGCGAAATGCCTTGGTAGATCAGGCTGATATACATCATCGGAATCGGAACGTCGGGTTCCGCTTCCTTGGGCGTGGACTCATAGGCGATGGCGCCCGCCAGCACGAGGAAGAACAGCACCGATATTGTTAGGCGCGCGTTGTTTATTGCGAGCTTGACGATATTCATGCTCTCTGGTCCCGCTTATTGCGTGCTGCCGGTAGCTTCGCCCATCAGCTTGCGCAAGGTTTCCTGGTCGGCGTCGACGGGCTTGACCACGTCGCCTTCCTTCACCAATTCCTGACCGGCAACGATTATGCGTGCGTCGCTTGGAATGCCGCCGAGCACCAGCCCTTTCGGCGAATCATCGACGAGGTCGATCGGGAAGAAGGTGACCTTGCTGTCCTTGTCGACGGAGCGAATGCCGAGATCGCCCTTGTCGCCCAGCGTCACCACCGAGCGCGGCAGCATCACTGCGTCGGTCGGCTGCGCGCTCAGCGCGATTTCGGCGGTCATGCCGGCTGGAATGGCGCCGTCGGCATTGGGGATGGCGATCTCGATGCGGAAGGTGCGGGTCGCCGAAGACGCATCGCGGCTGATGTAGCGCACCTTGCCCTTGACGGTCTGGTCGTTGACCATGCGCACATCGGCCTCGTCGCCGATCTTGATGTAGCGCAGGTCGCGTTCGCTGATTTCGCCGCGCGCGATCACCGGGTCGAGGGCGAGGATGGTCGCGACCTCACCGCCTTGCATGACCGCGCTGCCGAGTTCCACCGGAACGCGGTCGATGACGCCGTTGAACGGGGCCTTCACCTCATTGCGATCGAGTTCGGCCTGGGCGGTGTCGAGCAGAGACTGCGCCGAGGAGAGATTGGAGCGTGCGGTGTCGAGCTGGAGCTTTGCCAGGTTACCGGTCTTGGCCAGCCGCTCGGCGGCGTCCAGTTCCGCCCGGCGCTGAACCAGCAGTTGCTTGGCGTTGGCCACTGCCGACAGCTTTTCCTCTGCCGCCAGCATCAGCACGAGATCGCCGGTCTTGACGCGATCGCCCTGCTTGACCGGCAGTTTGTCGATGACGCCGCCGACGCGGGTCGCCAGAACGGCACGCTTGTCGGCCTCGGTCAGGCCGGAGATGCGGATAACGCGCGCATAGGTGCGCTGCGGCGGCGTGATGACAGCGACGGTGCGGGGCGGAGCCTTTGGCGCTACAGTCTCGGCCTTCTTCTTTTCGGCTTCGGTGGCAGCGCTGCCGACGGAGGAGAATTCGCCCGTGCCCATCCAGGCGGCGAAGCCGATGAGCACAATGATAGCGGCAAGCTTGTGGAACCTAATCTTGGCCATGACCATTTCCAATGTAAGGGCCCCGGCGAGGCCACTCTCGTGCTTGAGGCGCGCCGCCGGATATGGGTGCGCCTATCGCCGGGTTCAATCGGTTCGTTCGCGAAAAGTTGAACGGTGTGCGCCTTTTATCGCAAGTTTGTGACGCAAAATAGTCAGAAAAATTCATGGGTCGTCCAATCCTGACAATGGGTTGTCAGGAGCTCTCGTTAACCGGCGAAGATGACGTCAGCCTTGCAAATACATGCAGGGATTTGACGATTACGGGCAGGGCGCGCCGGCAGCCGTCCATTTCTCGATTGCCTGATAGGTTTCCTCGGCCGAGCCAGGTGCTGGTTCGCGCCCAGGGCCGGGATTCCAGCCCCAGCCGACGAGCTTGTCGCTGCGCACATGCTCAGCGACTTCGGCGAGCGACCTGCCGCCATTGCGCGCCGGGTCCTTTATCTGGGCGCAGATTTCGCCGGACGACTTTCCGAACCAGACCATTTCGGCCGGCGCCAGATGCCAGTTCTCGGCACCGGGCGGGCCGTGCAGCACGGCGGAGTTGGTCTCGAAATGGCAGGTCATGCAGCGCAACCCCGGATTGCCCAGGCCCGAGCCGTCAATCCCGCGCTGGACATTGAAGGCGTGGAAGCGGGTCTTGCCGTAATGCGCGCCCGACCAGCGCGGATGATCGTCCTCGACATGGCAATTGGCGCAACGCGGATGCGAAAACACCGCATAGATCTTTTCCCATTCCGGCAATCCCGCCGCTGCATCGACAGTCGCCGGCGTCTGCGCTTCCTGCGCCAGAACCCATGTCGCCATGGCAAAGACCATGATGGCCGAGGTCAGGATTACGATGAAAGCCCTCATGCGAAACTCACTTCCTTCGACAGCGGAAGGCTGCGTATGCGCTTGCCTGTCAGCGCGAAGACGGCGTTGGCGAGTGCGGGGATCGCCGGCGGCGTGGCGACTTCACCGACGCCGCCCATCTTCCTGGCGTTTTCCAGAATGGCGACTTCGAAGGTCGGGCACTGGAAGATGCGCATGGCGTCGAAATCGTGGAAGTTCGATTGCTCGACCATGCCATCGGCGAAGGTGATCTCCTGTCCCATCGCCGCCGACAGGCCATAGATTGCGCCGGAAACCAGCTGAGCCTCGATGATGCCGGGGTCGATCGCCGTGCCGACATCGGCGGCGATCCAGACCTTTTCGATGCGGATGCCGGCCGGCGTGTCGGCGACCTGCACGACCTCGCCGACCCAGCTGCCGAAGCTCAGCGTGAAGGCAAAACCCTTGGCCTTGCCGGTGGGCAGCGTCTCGCCCCATTTCGCCATCTCGGCGACTTTCTCTACGACCTTCAGCGCGGTCGGGTGTGCCGTCATCAACTTCCGGCGCAGCTCGACGGGGTCGGTTTTGCCGGCGGTCGCGATCTCGTCCATGAAGGCTTCGTGGAAGAAGCCGTTGTAGGAATTGCCGACCGAACGCCAGAAGCCGACGGGCACCGAAACCTGCGCGGGGATCGCAGCGACGCGGTAGTTCGGCACGACATAGGGCTGGTCGAACGAGCCCTCGGCGATGGTCTTGTCCGGCCCGACCGGCGACAGCGATGGAAACGTCCGCCGCAGCACGCTGGCGATGATCGAGGGGGAGGCGATCTTCATGTCGATTGCCACCGGCAGGCCGTCGTCACCGAGCCGCGCCTGGAATTTTCCGGCTGCCGCGGGGCGGTAGACGTCGTGGCGGGTGTCTTCCTCGCGTGTCCAGATGATCTTCACCGGACGCCCCCCTGCCTCCTTTGCCAGAAGGGTGGCATAGATGGAAAAATCCATCTCGCCGCGCCGGCCGAAGCCGCCACCGAGGAATGTCGTGTGGACATTGACCTTGTCCTGCTCGACGCCCGCAGCACCGGCGCAAAGCTGGCGGGTTATGGTCGGCATCTGGTTGGGCGACCAGATGTCGAGCACGCCGTCCTTCAGCCGTGCCGTGGCGTTCATCGGCTCCATGCAGGCATGGGCCAGATAAGGCACGGCATAATCGGCCTCGACGATCTTTTCGCGTGGCGCGTCGGCGAAGGCGGTGTCGACATTGCCGTCGTCGCGCAGCGCCGAGCCCTGCGTGGCAAGCGCGTCGGTCAACGCCTTGGAGATCGCTGCGCTATCTATTGGATATTCGGCGCCGGCCCATTCGACCTCGATGGCTTCAGCCGCCTTGAACGCCGCCCAGGTGTTTTCGGCGATCACGCCGAAGCCGTGGCCGTAGGTCGTTTCGAGCGGCACGATCCTGATCACGCCGGGCATCTTCTCGGCCTTGGAGAGGTCGGACTTAACCGGCTTCGACCAGAAGCGCGGGCTCATCTTCACTGTACCGTGCAGCATGTCGGGCAAGGTCACATCGACGCCGAAGATCGGCGCGCCGGTGACCTTGGCCAGCATGTCCGTGCGCATCTGCGGCTTGCCGAGCAGCTTCCACTCGGTCTTTTCCCTGAGCTTCAGCGTTGCCGGCGGTTCGATCTGCGCGGCTGCAACTGCAACCTCGCCATAGGTCACGCTCTTGCCCGACGCCTTGTGGGTGATGGTGGCGTCGGCCGTTTCCAGTTCGGAAGCCGGTACGCCAAGGTTCTTGGCTGCCGCTTCCACCAGAACATGGCGGGTTGCGGCGCCGGCCTGGCGCATCTTGTCGAAACCGTCGCGGATCGATGACGAACCGCCAGTGCCCTGGAAACCGAGGACCTTGCCGAGAGCGCCCATCGCACCGCGCGCCGTTTCGGCGACGAGGCCGTCATTGTAGAAGGCGAAGGGGCCGCCGTCGGCCAGCATTTCGGAATTGTAGTAAGCGTAGGCCGCCGGCCCGTGCTCGACCTTGATCCTGTCGAGGCCGACATCGAGTTCCTCGGCGACCAAAGCGGCAAGCGAGGTCGAAACGCCCTGGCCCATCTCGGCGCGCGGCGCGATGACGGTGATGGTATTGTCGGAGGCGACCTTCACATAGGGATTGAACGTCGCCTCGCCCTCGGCAAGCTCGCCTTCGAGCGGGTTGGGGTAGGGCTTGCGATAATAGTAATAGCCGATGGCGACGCCGCCGGCGATTGCGGCTGCACCAATCAGGAATGTGCGGCGGGCGATCTTGCCAACGCTGGCCATGGTCAGATCCCCGCCGTCTTGAGTGCTGCCGCTTTCTTGATTGCGGCGCGGATGCGCGGATAGGTGCCGCAGCGGCAGAGATTGCCGCCCATGGCGTTGTCGATGTCCTCGTCGCTCGGGCTCTCGATCTCGTCGAGCAGCGCCACCGCGCTCATGATCTGGCCGGCCTGGCAGTAGCCGCATTGGGCGACCTGCTCTTCCAGCCACGCCTGCTGCACCGGATGCAGCTTGCCGTCGGTGGAGATGCCTTCGATGGTGGTGATTTCGCCCTGCACCTCTCGGAGCGGTAGTATACAGGAGCGCACTGGGGTGCCGTCCATATGCACGGTGCAGGCGCCGCAGGCAGCGATGCCGCAGCCGAATTTCGGCCCGGTCTTGCCGGCGAGGTCGCGCAGCGCCCAAAGCAGGGGCATCTCCGGATCGGCTTCGATGTCGATTGGTTTTCCGTCGACGATGAGGCGCATGGGGATACCCTTTGTTGTCATCCACAGCCTGCCGTGAAGCCTGCGCCTCCGACGTTTCTACATCTTGACAAAATTCGTCATTATGTCAATAGACGTTTGCAAGGACAGATTTGCCGTGAGCCAAACCGCAGAAACAGCCGCCGACCCGAAACGCGCCCGCATCCTCGACGGGGCGTTGAAGATGTTTCTCGCCTATGGGTTTTCGCGCACGACCATGGACGACATCGCCCGGGCAGCTGAGGTCTCACGCCCGGCGCTCTATCTCCTGTTCAGGAACAAGACCGACATTTATCGCGCGCTGGCGTCGATCCTGCTTGAAGGCTCATGCGCGAAGGCGAAGGCGGCGCTGGCCACCGGCAAGCCGCTCGGTGAGCGCATGTGGCTTGCGATCGACACGGCGATCATCTCGGTCATGGCTGAGATTTCGGAATCGCCGCATGGCGCGGAAATCCTCGACATGAAGGGCAGTCTTGCCGGCGATGTCGTCGAGGCGTGGCGTTCGACGCTGGTCGGTCATTTCGCCGCTGCAATCGAGAGCGAAGCCAAGACTACCGGTGCCGATCTGGCGGCTCGCGGCCTGTCGCCGATGATGCTCGCCGACATGCTGTTCGATGGTCTCGAAGGCATGAAGATGAGGATCACCGGCGCGGAAGAGCAGCGCAAGGCGGTGCGGGGATTGGTCCGGGTTATCGAACTTTCACTTCAGGCGTGAGGGCGAGCACCGGCAGGCTTCTTGCGGGTCGCAAGGAATTCGCGGACGCGCTTGCCGGGATCGCGCTGGCGCAGCGGGCCGAAGCGGCCTTCGAATTCGTCCGTCAGGTCCAGCGTGCCACGCTTGCCGATAGCATCGAAATTCTCTTCCAGCCAGTCGCCGGCGGCATTGCGGCCGAGATCGCGCAGATATTCGAGGAAGGCCCATTCGGCGTTGATCTTGGATGAGGCCGAAAGGTTCTTGAAGGCCTCGTCGGCATCAATGCGATGCATGCGGATGTCGCGATACTCGCCATGCGGCAGCCGGCCCGAGGCGATCATCTCCTTGATGAAGGCGATGGCGCGGAATTCGCGCAGCAGGGCGGCGTTGAAGGTGATCTCGTCGATGCGGTTCTGGATTTCGTTGGCGGTCTTTGGCGTTTCCTCGCGCACCACCGGGTTGATCTGCACGAGCAGAACGTCTTCGGTCGCGGCCTGATCGAAGAACGGAAAGATCGCCGGGTTGCCGCCATAGCCGCCGTCCCAATAGGGCTTTCCCTCGATCTCCACCGCCTGGAAAATCTGCGGCAGGCAGGCCGAGGCCATGACCACGTCGAGGGTAATCTCGTTGTGATCGAAGACGCGCAGCTGGCCGGTCTCGACATTGGTCGCCGAGATGAACAGCTTGATCGCCTTGCGCGAGCGGACATTGTTGAAGTCGATCTCGGCCTCGACCACGTCGCGTAGCGGATTGACGTTGAGCGGATTGGCGAGATAGGGCGACAGCGAGCGGGACATCATGTCGTACCAGATGTAGCCCGGCGTGTTCTCGATCGACCAGTTGCCCCACAACACGTCCCAGGGTGCGCGCCGCACCGGGCTGAAACGGCCTTTGAGCGCGATCGCGCGCCACAGATCGTGAAGCTTCTGGCGCGCGCCGTCAGCGCCGTCGCGGACCCAGCCGTCGGCCAGGGCTACGGCATTCATGGCGCCGGCGCTGGTGCCGGACACCGCCGCGATATCAAGCCGGCCGTCTTCCAGCAGGCGGTCGAGCACGCCCCAGGAAAAGGCGCCATGCGAGCCGCCGCCCTGAAGGGCGACATTGATCGGTTTGTTATCCTCCGCCTTGCCGTTGGTGGTCATGGCGTTGTCCTTTCAATCGCTTTCTGGTGAGCGTAATCGCATTCGAAATACCCCCACCCCTAACCCCTCCCCACAAGGGGGAGGGAAATCTTGCTTCGTGGCCGCCCAGCCCCGATCTTCACCGTTCTTGCTGGCTAAAACAGTGAAATCGTCCCCCTCCCCCTTGTGGGGAGGGGTTAGGGGTGGGGGTATAATGCCGCCCAGGCTCTATCAGAGCATTCATATGCAATTGCCTTGCCGTAAACGGCGAGAAAGAAAAACTCAGCGCCTCACTCCGCCGTCCAGCCGCCGTCGACGGAGATATGCGTGCCGTTGATCTGGGCGGCGGCGTCCGAGCAGAGGAAGGCAGCGGTTGCGCCGATCTGCTCGACGGTGACGAATTCCTTGGTCGGCTGCTTGTCGAGCATGACCTCGCGGATCACCGTTTCGCGGTCCATGTTGTGGGCCTTCATCTGGTCAGGAATCTGGGCTTCGACCAGCGGCGTCAGCACATAGCCGGGGCAGATGGCGTTGCAGGTGATGCCGTCGGTGGCGACTTCAAGCGCTACCGTCTTGGTCAGGCCCATGATGCCGTGCTTGGCCGAGACATAGGCAGACTTGAACGGCGAGGCGACGAGGCCGTGGGCCGAGGCGATGTTGACGATGCGGCCATAGCGGGCCTTCTTCATCAGCGGAAGGGCTGCCGCGATCGTGTGGAAGGCCGACGACAGGTTGATGGCGATGATCGCATCCCATTTGTCGATCGGGAATTCCTCGACCGGCGCGACATGCTGGATGCCGGCATTGTTGACCAGGATATCGACCGAACCGAATTTTTCGGCGGCCTTGGCAACCAGCGCGCGGCATTCGGCCGGCTTCGACATGTCGGCCTGCACATAGATCGTCTTGACCGAATGATCCCTGGCGATCTTGTCCGCGATGGCGTGATCGTCAGCCGTGTCGGAGAAGGAATTGACGACGATGTTGCAGCCCTGCGCGGCGAGCGCATGGGCGATCGCCAGGCCGATGCCGGAGGTCGAACCGGTGACGATTGCTGTTCTTGTGGCGGCCATGGCAAAATGTCCTTTGTCCAAAATGGTGCGGCGCACTCTATATATTGCATTGCAGCAAAATTGCGAATGTGGTGCGACAGGACGGCACGGAAGGATAGGCCACAAAATGAAAATTACTTGACTAAGTCAAGTAATTTGACGAGGATAGGCGCTTTCCATGGTGCTTCAATGCTCAAAATTCTCGCTCCCACCGAAGACCAGATCGAAGCCGTGCGGATCTTCAATCGCTTCTACACGCGCCAGATCGGCTTGCTGCAGGAGGGATTGCTCAAGAGCAATTTCTCGCTGACCGAGGCGCGGGTTCTTTATGAGCTGGCGAACCGCGACGGCTTGACGGCGAGCGACCTGACGCGCGAGCTGGGGCTCGATGCCGGCTACCTCAGCCGGCTTCTGAAGAAGTTCGAGACCCGCCGTCTGTTGACGCGCGCACCGTCCACACTCGATGGCCGCCAGACGGTTCTGTCGTTGACCGTTGCCGGCCGCGCAGCCTTCGCGCCGCTGAACCGCGCATCCGCAGAAGAGGTCTCCACGCTGCTGGGGCGTCTTTCCGTCGAGGATCGGGAAAAGGCGGTGAAGGCGATGCAGGCCGTGCAGCGCCTGCTTGGCGGCGCGGAACCGAAGGAACCCTATATCCTGCGGCCGTTGCAGGTCGGCGATATCGGCTGGATCACGCACCGGCAGGGTGTGCTTTACGCGCAGGAATATGGTTTCGACGGGAGCTACGAGGCGCTGGTGGCGGAAATCCTCAGCACCTTCGTCAGGGATTTCGACCCGCAATGGGAGCGTGCCTGGATCGCCGAGCGGGACGGCGAGGTGGTCGGCTCGGTCTTCATCGTGCGCAAATCAGAAACCGTCGCCAAGCTCAGGCTGCTCTATGTCGATCCATCTGCGCGCGGCCTCGGCATCGGGCGCCGGCTGGTCGAGGAGTGTATCTCCTTTGCCCGTTCCAAGGGCTACAAGACGATGACGCTATGGACCAACGACATACTGCTGGCTGCCCGGCACATCTATCAGACGGCGGGGTTCAAGCTGGTTGAGGAAGATCGCCACCACTCCTTCGGCCAGGATCTGGTCGGGCAGACCTGGGAGCTGGAGCTTTGAGTTTCAGCTCGCCTCGTCGATCTGGAAAAGCTGGATGTAATTGCCGCAAGTGTCGTTGAGCGCAACGGTGGTTGGCCCGCTTGCCGGTTTCGTCGGCGAGCCGCGAAACTCGACGCCGAGCAATGTCAGCCGCGCATATTCGGCGTGGATGTCGTCGACGCCGAAGGCCGTGATCGGGATGCCGGCGGCGAACAGGGCCTTCTGGAACGTCACCGCCTCGGCAACGCCGTGCACCGGTTCGAGCAGCAGTTCGGTGCCGTCCGGTTCATCGGCAGCCGTCACCGTCAGCCAGCTTGCGCCATTGCCGAAGGGAATGTCGCGCTTGAGCGCAAAGCCAAGCTTTTCCGTATAGAAAACCTTCGCCTTCTGCTGGTCATCGACCAGCACGCTGGTGAGTTTTACCCGGATCATGGCGGTTCTCCCTGCTTTTGTTCATCCTCGGCGCGCAAGATGGCCTCGAGCGTGTCGAGCCGGTCCAGCCAGTAATTCTCGTAGAAGCGCAGCCATTCGTCGGCGGCTTTCAGCGGCGCGGGCTCGATGCGGCAGATATGCGACCGGCCCTCGACGCGACGCCGGACGAGGCCTGCCGCTTCCAGCACGCGAATATGCTTCGAGGCTGCGGCAAACGACATGTCGAAGGGTGCGGCAAGCTCGCCGATATTCTGCTCGCGGGCTGTCAGGCTGCGCAGCATCGCCCGCCGCGTCGGGTCCGACAGCGCACGGAAAATACCGTCCAGGGCGGGGGTGTCATCTAAAACCATATGGTTCAATATCAGCCCGATAAAAAACTGTAAACCCTTTGGTTCAATAATGCTGCTCGATATAGACTGACGGGTGAGCGAAACGTCGCGGCCATTGACATCGGGCGCGGCGTCCTCCACGTCAGGCGCGACTACCTTTTCGCAAAGAGGCTGCCGGCAATGACCGGATATTTTTCCTCCCCATTTCCCCGCCGCCACTCGGTCGGCGTCGACGTCGGTGGCGTAATCGTCGGCGGCAGTGCGCCGGTCGTCGTTCAGTCGATGACCAATACGGACACCGCCGATATCGACCAGACCGTGGCGCAGGTTGCGGCACTCCATCGTGCCGGCTCCGAGATCGTGCGCATCACCGTCGACCGCGACGAATCGGCTGCCGCAGTGCCCGCGATCCGCGAGCGGCTGGAGCGGCTCGGCATCAATGTACCACTGGTCGGCGACTTCCATTATATCGGCCACAAGCTGCTTGCCGATCACCCGGCCTGCGCCGAGGCGCTGGCGAAATACCGCATCAATCCGGGCAATGTCGGCTTCAAGGACAAGAAGGACAAGCAGTTCGCGGCGATCGTCGAAATGGCGATCAGATACGACAAGCCGGTTCGCATCGGCGTCAACTGGGGTTCGCTCGACCAGGAGCTTCTGACGAAGCTGATGGACGAGAACCAGAACAGCGGTTCGCCGCTGACGGCGCAGGAAGTGACGCGCGAGGCGATCGTGCAGTCGGCGCTGATCTCGGCCGACCTCGCCGAGGAAATCGGCTTGCCGCGCGACAAGATCATCCTGTCGGCCAAGGTCAGCCAGGTGCAGGACCTCATCGCCGTCTATACGATGCTGGCGCAGCGCTCCGACCACGCGCTGCATCTGGGCCTCACCGAGGCCGGCATGGGCTCCAAGGGCATCGTCGCCTCGTCGGCGGCCATGGGCATCCTGTTGCAGCAGGGCATCGGCGACACGATCCGCATTTCGCTGACGCCGGAGCCCAATGGCGACCGCACCCGCGAGGTGCAGGTGTCGCAGGAACTTCTGCAGACCATGGGTTTCCGCCAGTTCGTGCCGATCGTGGCGGCATGCCCAGGCTGTGGCCGCACGACCTCGACGGTGTTCCAGGAACTGGCCCAGAACATCCAGGCCGATCTGCGCAAGAACATGCCGGTGTGGCGCGACAAATATCCGGGCGTCGAAGAGCTCAAGGTTGCGGTCATGGGCTGCATCGTCAACGGACCCGGCGAATCGAAGCATGCCGATATCGGCATTTCACTGCCCGGTACCGGCGAGATGCCGGCAGCTCCCGTCTTCATCGACGGCAAGAAAGCGGTGACGCTGCGCGGTCCCTCTATTGCCGAGGATTTCGAAAGGCTGGTCGCCGACTATATCGAGCAGCGGTTCGGCCGCGGCAAGCAGGCAGCAGAGTAGCGCATGCGCAGCCTCGCAAAAGCAGCCCTGCTCTTTTGCGTGATCGCCTGGAGCGACACAGCCCTTGCCGACCCGCCCGGACGGACAAAACCGGTGACGGTCGGTCGCATCTGCAATCTCATCGACACCCATGCCGGCCGCTTCGGCGTGCCGCGCGATTTCTTTGCCCGTCTGATCTGGAAGGAAAGCCGCTTCGACGCCAATGCGGTCAGCCCTGCAGGCGCGGAAGGCATTGCCCAGTTCATGCCCGGCACGGCCAGGATACGCGGGCTGGTCGACCCGTTCGACATCGAGCAGGCGATCGAGGCATCGGCCAAATATCTCGGCGAGCTCAAAACCGGCTTCGGCAACCTCGGCCTGGCGGCTGCCGCCTACAATGCCGGCGAGACCCGGGTGTCGCGCTGGCTCTCCTCCGGCGGCTTCCTGCCGATGGAAACGGAAAACTACGTGCTCGACATCATGGGCGAGCCGGCGGACAATTTCACCAACGCTTCCTATGCCGGCACCATTCACCCGCTCGATAAGAAGCAGGAGTTTTCCGAAGCCTGCCGCAGGCTGCCGATCGTCAGGACGGCGACCATTCCCATGTCGCGCATAAACGTCAAGCCGTGGGGCATTCAGGTGGCGGGCAATTTCCGCCAGTCGGCGGCCATCCGCCAATGGCAGCGCGAGAGGGCGAAATTCCCGGCGCTGCTGCGTGGTTACGATCCGGTGGTCAGCCGCATACGCTCGCCCATCGGCCGGCGCGGCATCTACGCGGTCAGGATAGGCGCCGACAACCGGGCCACGGCCGACATCATCTGCCAGAAGTTGCGTGGCGCCGGCGGCGCCTGCGTGGTGATGCGAAACAGGTAGATCCGGAAGTATTCACCGGCATAACCGAGGCAGCGAAGCCGATTTCCTGTCCGATTTTCAATTGCGGCGTCACTCGCCGCAACAACGTCTTGTGGTTGCATGTTCTATGTGATCGACTTGCAGAATGGGAACGGACTGGATGGAGAAGGCGCGGCGCTTTCGCACCTGGCGAGGCAGATGAGCAAGACGGCGGAAGAGATACTGGCTCATCCCCGTTTTGCCGAGGCGCGGCGCGCGCATATCGATGCCCTGGTAGGGTTGTTTGCCGACAACCGCTTCGTCACCCGGCTCATGATCGATTCCGGCACGATCATGCTGAGGGCGCTTCTCGTCGGCTTCCATGTCGCCCACGACGAGGATGACCGGACGACCTGGGCAACGCTCGGGCAGGTTCAAAATGTTCTTGTGGAGCGCGGTCTGGCAAGTGCGCGCCGTGTCGAGGATCTCGTCGCCCGCTTTCGTCAGGTGGGCTACGTCGTTTCGGTCGAATCTCCGTCGGATATCAGGGTGCGCATCCTCAAGCCGACCGAGCAGTTGCTGGCGCATGATCGTGATCATCTCGCCGTCTACCATCGCTTCCTGTACGATCTTTATCCTGATCGCGGGCACGATTGGACCTTGCGGCAGGATCCCCGGGTGCATTTTGCAATACGCAAAGCAATGTTTCTGGCGCTCGACAAGGCCACGGTTTTCACGCGCCACCAACCGATAATGACGTTTCTCTCCCGCAACGCCGGCTATTGCGCGTTCCTGCTCGTGGCGCAGGCAGCACTTTCGCGCTACCCCCGCGAGCAGAGTTTCGGCTCGATCGCCGATCGTCTTGGCGTCTCGCGAACGCATGTCCGCAATATTTTTGTCGATGCGGAGGCCGCGGGGTTTGTCAGTTGCGAAGGCAAGCCGGGTAGTCCCGTCGAGATATTGCCACCGCTCTGGCAGGCTTACGACGATTTCCTTGCCGATATGCAGGCAGGTCAGGACGCCATCGCGCAGGCCGCCTTCGCCACTCTGCGAGCGGATTGCGGCGCCGATCACCCAGCCTGACAGGGCATCATTCAACGTGTCCCTGAGCGGATGCTGCCCAGGTCATTCGTGCTGGACACGGCCGGCGTGACGGGCTTGTCTGTCGGGGATCAGAATCCAAGGAGGCAGCCACATGGAAAAATCCTTTCGCAGATCGATCATCCTTGCCATTACCAGCGCGGTCGGCTTCATCCCATTATCGTCCGCCTTTGCCGTATCGCCCGAGCCGCTGGAAGCGGAGCACGGCATGGTGGTGACCGCGCAGCATCTGGCGTCGGAGGTCGGCGTCGACGTGCTGAAGAAGGGCGGCAACGCCGTGGATGCGGCGGTTGCGGTCGGCTACGCGCTGGCAGTGGTCTACCCGACCGCCGGCAATATCGGCGGCGGCGGCTTCATGACCATCCGCCTGAAGGACGGCAAGACGACGTTCCTGGATTTCCGCGAGCGCGCGCCGCTTGCCTCGACCAAGACGATGTATCTCGATGACAAGGGCGAGTTCATAAAGGGCCTCAGCACCAGCGGCTATCTTGCCGTCGGCGTACCGGGCTCGGTCATGGGATTTGAGACTGCCCGGACCAAATATGGAAAACTGTCGCGTGAGGATCTTATGGCGCCGGCGATACGTCTGGCCAAGGAAGGTTTTGCGCTGGAGGAGGGTGACGCGACCTCGCTGGAGGGTGGCGCCAAGAAGCTGGCGAAGGACCCTGCGGCGGCAGCAATTTTCCTCAAGCCGGATGGCAAGCCCTACGCTGCCGGCGAGACGCTTGTTCAGCCTGAACTTGCCGCGTCGCTTTCCAGCATTTCTGAAAAGGGGCCGGACGCTTTCTACAAGGGGCCGATTGCCGACGCGATCGTCAATGCCAGCATGTCGATGAAGGGCATTCTGGCGAAGGAGGATTTCGAGCAGTACTCGGTGCGCGAACTGGAGCCGATCAAGTGCAATTATCGCGGCTATGAGATCGTCTCCTCGCCGCCGCCGAGTTCGGGCGGGGTCATCATCTGCGAAATCCTCAACGTGCTGGAAGGCTATCCGCTTTCCTATCTCGGCTACGGTTCGGCCGACACCACACATGTCATGATCGAGGCGATGCGGCATGCCTATGTCGATCGCAATACGGCACTTGGCGATCCTGATTTCGTGAAAAATCCGGTCGAGAAGCTGCTCGACAAGAATTATGCCAGGGAAATCCGCACCAAGATCAGCCCGTTCAAAGCGGGCGTTTCGCAGGATCTGAAGCCGGAGGGTTTTGGCGAGAGCAACGAGACGACGCATTATTCCATCGTCGACGACGAGGGCAACGCGGTCGCCGTCACCTACACGCTCAACGGCTCTTTCGGCGCCGGCGTCGTGGCGCCGGGAACCGGTATCCTGCTCAACAACGAAATGGACGATTTCACCGCCAAGCCGGGCGTGCCCAATCTCTACGGGCTGGTTCAGGGCGAAGCCAATGCGATCGAGCCGAAGAAGACGCCGCTGTCCTCGATGAGCCCGACCATCGTTTCCAAAGACGGCAAGCCGTTCATGGTCATCGGCAGCCCCGGCGGCGCGCGCATTATCACGATTACGCTGGAAGCGATCGTCAACGTCATCGATCACGGCATGAACATCCAGGAAGCGATCGACGCGCCGCGCATCCACCACCAATGGCTGCCCGATAAGGTCTATATGGAGCCCTATGCGCTGTCGCCTGACACGCGGCGTCTGCTCACCGGCATGGGACATGATGTCGATATCGACCCGGACTGGACGATCTGGGGGCAGGCCGCGGGCATAATCATCGGCGGCAAGAGTGTGGCCGAAATCGAGAAGGGTGGCGGCGCGCGCTATTACGGTGCGATGGACAGCCGCGCTGCTGCGGGAGCGCCGCGTGGGTATTAAAAGGCCCTGACAGCTTATTGCCTTTTTCGAGCGTTAACGCTGTTCCTTCGAGGAAGAGGGATGTTCGCTGGTTTGAATTGAGTGAGCGAACGGGTTCGGTTTAGGCTGCCATGCTTGTGGGGCTGCCTGCGCTTTTGACGAGGAAAAAAGAATGACAGGAACGCGATCCATTGTTCTGGCTGCCGGTTTGACGGCTCTTATGGCGATGGGGTCTTTCCCAGCCTACGCACAGGACGCGAAAACGACGAACCAGGCGATCGACGAGGCGCTCGGCAACCACGCCCAGTATGAGACGGTCATCAAGGCGTTGCAGCAGGGCGTGAAGGGCAAGGATGCCAAGGCGGTCGCGGCGCTGGTCGATTATCCGATCAGCGTGAAGATCAGCGGCAAGGATACGGAGATCAAATCCGAGAAGGATTTCGTCACCCATTACGACGCCATTTTCACGCCCAAGATCGCCAAGGTGGTCGAGGATCAGAAATATGAAGACCTGTTCGTGAATTATCAGGGCATCATGTTCGGCGACGGCCAGGTCTGGATCAACGGCATCTGCAAGGACAGCGCCTGCAAGGCCTTCGATGCCAAGATCGTCACCATTCAGGATGGGCCGTAACAGCCTCTAGGCCGACCGCGCCAACTCCGTCGTCTCGCTCAGCCACGCGCCGATCTTGGTGCCGAGGCGGTCAGGCGAGATCGGCTTGGGCAGGTAGTCGTCCATGCCGGCGTCGATGCATTTCTCGCGGTCGCCCTTCAGCGCATGGGCGGTGACGCCGATGATCGGCGTATGCGCGCCGATGGCGGCCTCGGCGGTGCGGATGGCGCGCGTGGCCTCATAGCCGTTCATCTCCGGCATCGACACATCCATCAGGATCAGGCGCGGGCTGAAGGTGCGGTACATCTCCACCGCGGTGCGGCCGTTGGCGGCGATCCTGTAGGATAGGCCGAGACCGTCGAGGATCTGGCCGAAGACAAGCTGGTTCACTTCGTTGTCCTCGGCCACGAGGATGTCGAGCGGTACATTGGCCGAGGGCTGTGCCGTACTCTGCATGGGCGTCGTGGCAGCCGAGCCGCGCAAGACGGTGAAGGCAGGTGTTGCGGGTTTGGGCGCCGGCGCTGGTGCGACAACAGGTGCGGCCTCCCGCACGAATTGCGCCGCCTTGCCAAGCTGGGTGCGCGCCTTCTGGATCGCGCCGATGACGGTGCCCAGAAGTATCGCCGAACGGGCCGGCTTGGTCAGGTGCGCGGCAATGCCGTAATCGAGCACGAGGCGGCCGAAATCGACCTGGTCGACCGAAGTGAGCAGCACGACGGGGATGGAGGCAAGCCGGCTGTCGGAGGACATCGCCTTGGCGACGTCGGCGCCGTTCATGCCGGGCATCTGGTAGTCGAGGATGACGCAGTCCACCGTCGCGCCGAGCTGGTGGGCGCGGTCGAGGAAGGCGAGGCCGACGGCGCCCGTCTCCGCAGCGGCGCAATCGAAGCCCCAGCTTCTGAGCTGTTCGAGCAGGATGTCGCGGTTGACCGGGTTGTCGTCGATGACCAGAACGCGCGCGCCGGTGACATCGGTCGGCACGATCTCGGTCTGCGCGGTGGCCTCATGCGCCGGCAGTGGCACGGTGAACCAGAACACGGAGCCACGCCCGACCTCGCTCTCGATGCCGATCGTGCCGCCCATCAGGTCGACAAGCCGCGCGGCAATGGCGAGGCCCAGGCCGGTGCCTTCGTGACGGCGCGTGGAAGAATTGTCGACCTGCGCGAATTTCTCGAACACGGTCTGCAGCTTCTCGGCGGGAATGCCGATGCCGGTGTCCTCGACGCGAACCTTCAACTGAACGGTGCCGTCCTCGACCGTGCCGGAAACGTCGATGAGAACGTGGCCCTTCTCGGTGAACTTTACCGCATTGCCGAGCATGTTGGTGATGATCTGGCGGAAGCGCCCGACATCGCCGACGACATGGGCCGGCAGGCGGGGGTCGACGCGAACGATGAGCTCGAGGTTCTTTTCAGCGACGCGTGCCGAAACCAGCGTGGCGACGTCCTCGACCGCCTCCGAAAGACGGAACGGCGCGGGGTCGAGCGTGAGCTGGCCGGCATTGATCTTCGAAAAATCGAGAATGTCGTTGATGATGGTCAGCAGTGCGTTGCCGGATTTGACGATCACGTCGGTGAAGGTCTTCTGGCGCGGCGTCAGCTCGGTCTTGGCCAGAAGCTCGGCCATGCCGAGAACGCCGTTCATCGGCGTGCGGATTTCATGGCTCATATTGGCGAGGAATTCGGATTTGGCCCGGTCGGCGGCCTCGGCCTGGAACAGTGATTCCGCCGACTCGGCAAAGGCCTTGCGAATCGCCTTTTCCATCGGCCGGAATATCCACAGTGCAACAAGTCCAAGCACCGCAATCAGCGCCAGTCCGGCATAGGACAGGAACGTGTCGCTGCGGTGCTCGACGAATGCGCGCTCGCGATCGAGTGCGGTGCGGGCGCGGATCAGCAGAGGCTGGGCGAAAAGATCGTTCTGGTTGCGGATTTCGCGATTGCCCCACTCGTCGATCTTCTGCGCGCCGGCAAGCACGCCGAGATTGCGCACGATATCGCGCGCCGACCAGAACAGGTCGCCATTGACCGAAGCGGAATCGAGATCACCGATGGTTTTTGCTGAAAGATCGTTCCGCACCGCGGCGAGATCGGCGGTCAGCGCGTCGATTTTTTCCTGCAGCCGGTTGGCGTGGCCGCTCGCGGCATTGGAAAGGTCGGCGCGGGTGTCGGCGCGCCAGGCGGTGGTTGCGGTCTCGGAGAATGTCGTGGCGTTGCGAAGATCGCGCCCGAGCGTGGTGAGGTTGCCGCCGATCTGGTCGATCGCGTTGCGCAGCTGGTTCATGCTGTTCAGCGTGTAGAAGATCGCGCCCGAGGTCAGCGCGAAAATCAGCAAACCCGACAGATATCTGATCCGGATCGAACGGATGAACAGCGAATAATCTGGCACGCACACACTCCGGACACATACGCACAATTTTACAGAGCCGGATTACGCTTGATTTACATTAAAATTTCGTGATCGAGAATCACCGGTTCTCCCGCAGGTTGCGCCAGGGTGTGTGGAGATTCAGCCTATTTGCGCCGGTCGGCGACGAAGCTGGCCGCATCTTTCAAGAGGGCGGCGCGTTCGCCGTAGGGCTCAAGCAGAAGATGCGCCTGTTCCACCAGGCCGTGCAGTTGATCCTGAGCCCAGTTCGCGCCATGCAATCCGACCAGCGTCGCCTTGCCGGCGGCAGCATCCTTGCCGGTCGCCTTGCCCATGGTTTCCGCGTTAGACGTCAGGTCGAGCAGGTCGTCGGCAAGCTGGAAGGCAAGGCCGATGGCCGAGCCGAATTCGGCAAGCCGCTCGCGGTCGGCGGGTGCTGCACCGGCAAGGATGGCGCCGGCCTCGCAGCCGTAGCGGATCAGCGCGCCGGTCTTCATCGCCTGCAGCGTGATGATGCCGGTCTCGTCGGGGCGCTTGCGCTCTGCCTCGAGGTCGAGCGCCTGGCCGCCGGCCATGCCGCCGATGCCGGCTGCCCGCGAAAGGCCTAGCACGAGGTCGAGCTTTCGCTGCGCCGGCAGTTCCGTCGCCTCATCGGCGATAATGTCGAAGGCGTAGGTCAAAAGGCTGTCGCCGGCCAGGATGGCGCTGGCCTCGTCGAAGGCGCGGTGCACGGTCGGCTGGCCGCGGCGCAGATCGTCGTCGTCCATGGCAGGCAGATCGTCGTGGATCAGCGAGTAGCAGTGCACGCATTCGAGCGCTGCGGCGACGCGCAGTGCTGCCTCGCCGTCTGCTTCAAAAAGGGCTGCACTTTCCAGCACCAGAAAGGGGCGCAGGCGCTTGCCGCCGTTCAGCACGCCATGGCGCATGGCGGCCAGCAGCGTGCCCGGCCGGACAATCTCGCCGGGCAGGATGCGCTCGTCGAGCAGGCGTCGCAGCAGCGCCTCGACAGACTGGGCGCGCAACTCAAGGTGGGCTTCGAACGGCAAAATGTCTTCCTCGATCATGGCCGCCACGGTTTACGGCAATCGCAGCCGCGGTCAAGTTCGTCGCATTGAGACATTGCGCTGCCGGCCAAGCGCCATTATGCCGAAGGCAAGGAGCGCTGAGGGACAGAAGGCTTGGACGAACCAATAATCGATCCCGAGACGCGGGGGCTCGAAATGGCACCGAGGCGGAAGGCAAGATCGCTCGGCGATATGCGCGTGTGGGTTCGCCGCGCCATCCTCGCGGCCATCGGCGTTGCGCTGATTCCCGCTGTGCTGACGTTTCTCTACATGCTGCCCTTCATACATCCGGTCTCGACCTTGATGCTGAAGGATCTGGCGACGTTTTCAGGCTACGACCGCCGCTGGGTTTCGATCGACGATGTCGCGCCGGTGCTGGCGCACTCCGTCATCATGTCGGAAGATGGCCAGTTCTGCTCGCACCGGGGCATCGACTGGGGCGAACTGCGGCTGGTGATAGACGATGCGCTGGCCGGGGAGGCGACGCGCGGGGCATCGACCATTCCCATGCAGACGGTGAAGAACCTTTATCTCTGGCAAGGCCGCTCGATGATCCGCAAGGGGCTGGAGGTGCCGCTGGCGGTTTACTTCGACGCGGTCCTGTCGAAGAAGCGGATCATGGAGATCTATCTCAACATCGCCGAATGGGGGCCGGGCATCTATGGCATCGAGGCTGCCGCCCAGCATCATTTCGGCGTTCCGGCCAAACAGCTCACGGCACGGCAGGCCGCTCTGCTTGCAGTGACGCTGCCCAATCCGATCGATCGCAATCCGGCGAGAGCCGGTGCCGGTTTGAAGCGGCTCGCCAACCTCGTCCAGCGCCGGGCTTCACGCGCTGGCGCCTATGTCGGCTGCGTCGACTAGGCTGGATCGAAAAAAATTCGCCGCGGTGCTGGTCAATCGCGGCTTTGCCGTGTATAGGCACGCCACTTATCTCAGATTACGGCCTGTTACGTGCGGCCCTTTAGCGAGGGCAGTCGGGGCTTTTACGATGGATGGAGCAATTCCATGGCTGTGCCAAAACGAAAGACCTCGCCTTCCAAGCGTGGCATGCGCCGTTCGGCGGATGCGCTGAAGGCTCCGACCTATGTCGAAGACAAGAACTCGGGCGAAATGCGCCGTCCGCACCACATCGACCTGAAGACCGGCATGTATCGCGGTCGCCAGGTTCTGACGCCCAAGGAAAGCTGAGAAGCCTTCCTCGCGCCGTTATGCGGTGAAACGATCAAGGGACTGGCCGCGCGCCGGTCCTTTTTCGTTTGTCAGGCGTTCAATCGGATGACCTGTTAGTCTACCAAGGCGTTTCGCCGTTCTTTGCGAGAAAAGAGAATAGATGCTGTCCCTTGTGCCGCTGCTGATCATCCCCTTCATCCTGTTCAATCTCGGCCTTGCCGGCCTGTTCGGTTCGGGCACCGGCGATCCTTTCGCCACGCAGATGTTTTCCGTGCAGATGATGTCGGGCGGCATCTGGACGATGACGGTCGGCGATCTGCTCATCGTCGTGGCGCTGCTTCTGCTCTTCGTCGAGATGATGAAATCGACGCGCACCTCCAATGCCTCGATCGTCGATCACCTGCTTTCGACCTTCGTCTTCGTCGCCTTCCTGGTCGAGTTCCTGCTGGTCAGGAGTGCTGCGCATCCCGTCTTCTTCACGCTGATGGTGATTGCGCTGATCGACGTGCTCGGTGGCTTCTCGGTTTCGCTCCGCTCCGCAGGGCGCGACGTCAATCTGAGCTGACGCACTCAGCTGCTGTCGACGCCGGCCGCCGTCATCGCGACAAGATGGCGGTCGCTTTCGCCCGACAGATCGACGGTAATGCGCATCCCGTCCTTTGCCGGTCGCCGCATGAAATGCCTGTCCGCCGTTGCGGTCAGGCACTCTTTGTCATGCAGTGCCTGTATGCGGCTTCGCGACAGGCCAAGTTCATTCGCCAGAAGACGGTCGACGCGCAAGCTGGTTTTGGACGGCGCAGCGAGATGGATTTCCATTTTCGCTGCGGAGTGGGGATTACCTGAGACGACGTTCTTTCGAACTTCAACGTCGCCGAACTCTTCGACCCGTTCGGCGCTGCGCCGCAGGTCGTCGAGATCGAAGGCCAATCGCGCCGTCCATTCGGGGTCGTTCGTGCGCAGCGCGTGCAGCAGGCCCGGATCGATCGAGCGGACATTGCGGCGCTCCAGCAGCGGGCGGTTCCAGGTGCCGTCGCAGTCGATGCAGCGATAGATCAAACAGGCATCGATGCGCTTGCCATTGGCGTTGACCCTGGCCTTGCCTGAGCTGCTGAAGGGCCTGATGTCGCCGCATCGGCGGCAGGGAAGCCAGGGTTGCGGGGCGGTTTGAGGGATAATGGTCCATTGGACGCAGAGTACGTCTGACATGCCGGCTTGATCTTCCTGGTCGGAAGTTCCTCAAGACGGCGGTGTCGGAGAGCCTCAGGCGAGGCACGGTTTGGCAGAAGTCGGGTGCGGATCAAGGGCGAGCCGGCGGCGATGACACCAGCGGCAGTCCAGCCATGCCATCCCGGTCTCGATCCGCCACCTGAAGAACGCAAATTCGCGATTGCGACAGGCCTGCGCCATGCCGCGTTTCTGGTGGAACTGACGAGACCGGAATTACAAAGGCAAGACGAGCCGAACCTGGGATTGTTGCGCTGGAGCGCGTTTGTAGCGAAACCCGAATAGGATGGGAAGTGGCCGCGAAGGCCGAAAACGCTGCCGCTGCGCTTGGAGTCTTTCCGGCTGATAAGACCCCCACCCCTAACCCCTCCCCACAAGGGGGAGGGGAATGATTTCCATCGCTTGGAGACCAAGAATGAGGTCGGGCGGGTGGTACAGCAAGGTTCCCTCCCCCTTGTGGGGAGGGGTTAGGGGTGGGGGTGAATCGCCCGATCCAACCCTCAGATCAGCCGCCGTCGGCTTCGAAACCGGCGGCCTGGATGCCGGCGATTGCCACCAGCTCGTCATTGTCGGAGGTGTCGCCGGAAACGCCGACCGCGCCGATGACCTCCCCCTGCGAGCGGATCAGCACGCCGCCGGCAACCGGCACGACCTTGCCGCCGGAAACGCCGGACAGGCCCTGCATGAAATGCGGACGCTCCTTGGCCATGGCCTCCACCCGGCGCGAGCCTGCGCCGACCGCCAGCGCGCCATAGGCCTTGCCCGACGCGATCTCGAATCGCAGGAACGATGCGCCGTCCTGCTTCTGGAACGCGATGACATGCCCGCCGGCATCGAACACGACAATGCCAAGCGGCTTGAGATTGATTTCCTTCGCCTTGGCAAAAGCGGCATCGATGATTTCGTTAGTCTTGGCGAGTGTCAGGCTTGGCATGGTTTCTCCTCTAGGGCCGATTTGGCCCATTGCTTTTATGCGGCGGGGCGTGAAATTTGTATGCCTTCCGGAAAAGAAGCTGTTTTGCCAGATCGGCCATGACCAGCCGCAATGAGGGAATTGACGCTTGAGAAGATTCGATGTGCCGGGGCGCTCGCCCGTCTACGCGGAAAACGGCATGGCCGCGACCTCGCATCCGCTGGCAACCGCTGCGGCAATCGCAGTGCTGAAAGAAGGCGGCAACGCCGTCGATGCGGCCATCGCTGCCTCGGCAACGCTTACCGTGGTCGAGCCGCATATGACCGGCATCGGCGGTGATTGTTTTGTCATCCTGGCCGAGCCTGACGGCTCCATTCATGGTTTGAACGGCTCCGGCCGCGCGCCTGCTGGAGCGGACGCGGCACGCCTGCGCGATCTCGGTTACAGCGCCGTGCCGGAAAGCGGGCCGCATTCGGTGACCGTGCCCGGCGCCATCAATGCCTGGGAAATGCTGCATGCCCGCTTCGGCAAGCTCTCCTTCGAGCGGCTGTTTGCGGACGCGATTGCCTATGCCGAGAACGGTTATGCGGTGCATCCGCGCGTCGCCTCGGATTGGGTGGGTGTGGTCGAGGAACTCGCGGCAGACGAGGGTGCCGCCCGGCACTATCTGGTCGATGGCAAGGCGCCTGCTCTCGGCACACGCCACAAGGTGCCGGCGCTGGCAGCAACGTTGCGCAAGATCGCCACGCAGGGCGCTAAAGCTTTCTACGAAGGCGAGGTCGCTGCCGAAATCGCCGCCACGATCCGCGCCAAGGGCGGCTTCATGACCGAGGATGACCTTGCCGCGACTTCCGCCGACTGGGTCGAGCTGATCTCGACCCGCTATAACGGCTACGATATTCTCGAAATTCCACCGAACGGGCAGGGTATCACCGCGCTCATCCTGCTCAACCTGATGGCCAAGGTCGGCACCGGCAAGCTCTCCCCCGACAGTGCCGAGCGCTATCATCTCGAGATCGAGGCGGCGCGGCTGGCCTATTCGGTGCGCGACCATCTGGTCGCCGACCCGAAGTCGATGACGGTGACGCCGGCGCAGCTGCTTTCGGACGCCTATACCGCCGCACTCGCCGAAGGAATCGATCCGGCGCGGCGCAATGCAAAGATCGTGCTGCCGAAGACGCCGGCCTCCGACACGGTCTACCTCACGGTGGTCGACCGCGACCGCCGCGCCGTCTCCTTCATCAACTCGGTCTATGACAGTTTCGGCTCCAAGATCGTGACGCCGAAATCCGGCATCGCGCTGCAGAATCGTGGCGCCTGCTTTTCGCTGGAGGAAGGCCACCCCAACGAACTCGGCCCGCGCAAGCGGCCCATGCACACCATCATCCCGGCGATGGCGCTGAAGGATGGCAAGGCGGCCGTATCGTTCGGCGTCATGGGCGGCGCCTATCAGCCGATGGGCCACGCCCATGTCTTCTCCAACCTTGCCGATCACGGCATGGACCCGCAGGAGGCGCTCGACCACGCGCGGCTGTTCTGGGCCGAGGATGGCGTGCTCGAGGCTGAGGCCGGAATCTCGGCGGAGGTGCGCGAGACGCTTGCGAAGAAGGGCCATGCGCTGCGCGACGCGGCCAAGCCGCATGGTGGCGGCCAGGTCATCGTCATCGACGACGAGAATGGCTTCCTGATCGGCGGCTCGGACCCGCGCAAGGACGGGCTGGCGCTGGGCTGGTGATGCAGGACCATCGCATATGGAAAATCGGGTTGATCGCCTTAGGACCCCCCACCCCTAACCCCTCCCCACAAGGGGGAGGGGGATTTTGCGGCCGACATGCGGTGCGAAACCGTTCATGATCGGCGCCTTGCGCGGATGCCGTTAGGTTTCCCTCCCCCGTGTGGGGAGGGGCTAGGGGTGGGGGTTCTTGCCTTGGCAGGTGAGCATCCTACGGCACATCGCGCCGCAGTGACTTCGAGGCGCGGGCATGTCATTGACGCTGCATGAAGCTCATGCGGCACCTCTTGAAGGACAGGCTGTCGGTCGGCGCGATTGCTGCGCTGATCGGCTATATGCTGTTGCTTCAGGGGCTGGTTGCCGGCTTCTCGCAAGGGGCCATGGCCGCTTCGGCCCTCGATCCCTTGCATGTCATCTGCGCTTCGGACGGAACGATCTCTACCGCCGCAAAAGAGCCCGGCGGCTCGCCGGTAGACAAGGCGTTCCAATGCCCTTGCGCGACGCTCTGCCAGCTTGCCGCGACCGCCACGCCGGCGGTTCTTGGCCAACTCGCGGTCTTTGCCTATGCCGCGCCGAAAGACACGAATGCGGTGCGCTTCGAGCAAGCCGACGTCTTCCAGTCGGTCTTCCGAGGCCTTCTCGCAGAAGCCAGGGCACCACCACTCTCCATGTGACGTCGAGCGATACGAAACCGGCCTGACAGGCCGTTCGATATTTCACGCCTATGGAGACACTCATGTCCGATCTGACCATCGGGCGGGAAAGTGCCGGCATTGCCGCGCAATCCGCGTCCGACCTTTACCGCGCCGTCTGGCGCTGGCATTTCTATGCGGGCCTGCTGGTCCTGCCCTTCATGATCACGCTGGCCGTCACCGGCGCGCTCTATCTGTTTCGGGACGAGCTGGATGCAGTCATTCATGCCGACCTGAAACGCGTTGAAATCCGCGAGAGCGCGGCCAAGGCGACGCCGTCCGCCATGGTGGCCGCAGCTCTCGCTGCCCATCCCGGCACTGCCGTCAAATTCACCGATCCCGATTCGCCAAATTCATCGGCCGAGATCACCGTCAATACCGAGACGCAAGGCAAGCTGGCGGTCTATGTCGATCCCTATGACGGCAAGGTGCTCGGCTCGCTCCCCGATCGCGGAACGGTGATGTGGACTATCCGCTACCTGCACAGCCTGAAATATTTCGGGTCGACCGCCCGCATGGTGATCGAGATCGCTGCCGGCTGGTCGGTCCTGCTTGTCGGCACCGGCATCTATCTGTGGTGGCCGCGCCGGCAGACGGGCGGCGTCGTCAGCGTGCGCGGAACCCCGAAGCGACGGGTGTTCTGGCGCGACACCCATGCCGTCACCGGCATTTTCGTCGGCTTCTTCATCGTCTTCCTGGCGATCACCGGCATGCCGTGGTCGGGCGTCTGGGGCGGCAAGGTCAACGAATGGGCCAACGGCAGCAATTTCGGCTATCCAGCAGGCGTGCGGATCGCGGTGCCGATGTCGGACGAGCATCTCGATCATGTCGCCAAGACATCATGGTCGCTCGAACAGGCGCAGGTTCCGCAATCGCCCGCCGGACACCACGGCGCCACCCCGATCAGCCTGGACGATGCGGTCTCGACGTTCGACCGGCTCGGCCTGCATCGCGGCTATGCCGTCAACATTCCGTCGACACCCACCGGCGTCTATACCGGCTCCGTCTATCCAGACGACCTGTCGCAGCAACGGGTGGTTCACCTCGACCAGTATTCGGGCAAGCCGCTGATCGACATGAGCTATGCCGATTACGGGCCGCTCGGCAAATGGCTCGAGTGGGGGATCAATGTCCACCTCGGCCAGCAGTTCGGTCTCGCCAATCAGCTTGTGCTGCTGGCAGCTTGCATCGCCATCGTCGCGCTTGCCGTTTCGGCGGGCGTCATGTGGTGGAAGCGTAGGCCGCAAGGTTCGCTCGGCGTGCCGCCCATGCCGTCGGACAGGCGCGTGTTTCGCGGGCTGATTGCGATTCTTGCGGTCGGCGGGGTGGTGTTTCCGCTCGTCGGGGTATCGCTGGTGGTGATGCTGGCGCTGGATTGGGCGTTTGGGCGGGTGCGGATGGTTGGGAAGGTTTGAGGAGAAGGAGGCTGGCCGCAACGCTGGCGACCCCCTCTCCCCGTCCTTCACGGGGAGAGGGTAAGGGTGAGGGGCCGTTTAAGGCCTTCTGCAGTTCGCACCTTCAACGAGGCACCGCTGCCCCGGCCCTTCGCTAGGGCTCCGGGCGTTCGAAACTCGAAAAGCCAAATCGTTGGCTTTTCGCCGGCCAAAGGCCGGACGTTTCTCACCCCATAGAATCGATCTTCCGCTGCATGGCAGCAATCTGCTCCTTCAGCTCCTGAAGGTCGCCCGGCTTTTCAGAACTTTCCTGCTTTGCCGGCTCGGCGGGTGCGGAGGCAGTGCCGCCCTGCGGGAAGGGCGTGAACAGGCGCATGGCGTTCTGGAACATTTCCATGTTGCGGCGCGTCTGTTCTTCCAGCGCCTTCATCGGCGCAAGCTTCATCATCTCCATCGGCGACTTGCCGAGAGAGGTTTTCATCTGCTCGCGAAAGCGTTCCTGCTCCTTGGCGAAAGCCACCATCGACTGTTCGAGGAAGCTCGGCACGATCATCTGCATCTGGTCGCCATAAAAGGCGATGAGCTGGCGCAGGAACGGGATCGGCAGCATGTTCTGCCCATCCTTGTTCTCCAGCTCGAAAATGATCTGCGTCAGCACCGGGTGGGTGATGTCCTCGCCGGTCTTGGCGTCCTGCACGGTGAATTCCTCGCCCTTCTTGACCATCTCGGCCAAGTCCTCGAGCGTCACATAGGTGCTGGTGCCTGTGTTGTAGAGTCGGCGGTTGGCGTATTTCTTGATCACGACCGGATCGTCTTTTGCGGGCATCAAATTCCTCCCCAGGGACCGGAACGCGAAGTATGCAGCCGGTAACGATTGCGCCATGGCGAGGATATGCGCAAAACGTCTGCAATTCCAAGCGCTTTGTGCAGTGCGGGAATTTTGTGCGGAAATGCTGCGTTGCGCGGGCGATTTTTTGGCTGCGTTTTATTGCGGCAGCAATCCTGACCCATCGATTTCCAGTTTGACTCGGGTTCCTTAACGGGCAAGAAAAGCCCTTGAGAAGACCTCTATGCGGTCCGGCCCTAACTGTTCTGGAGAGTGAAATGCCCGCCTCGAATTCCATCGTCATCGCCAGCGCCGCCCGCACTGCGGTAGGTTCCTTCAACGGCTCGTTCGCCAATACGCCTGCCCATGAACTGGGTGCTGTCGTCGTCAAGGAAGTGCTGGCACGTGCCGGTGTGGATGCCGCCGAAGTCGACGAGGTCATCCTCGGTCAGGTGCTGACGGCGGGGCAGGGCCAGAACCCGGCGCGGCAGGCGTCCATCGCCGCCGGCCTGCCTATTGAAACCACCGCCTGGGGTCTCAATCAGGTCTGCGGCTCGGGCCTGCGCGCCATCGCGCTCGGCATGCAGCAGATCGCGACGGGCGACGCCAAGATCATCGTTGCCGGCGGCCAGGAATCGATGTCGCTGTCGACGCATTGCCAGCATCTGCGCGCCGGCACCAAGATGGGCGACCTCAAGCTCATCGACACGATGATCAAGGACGGTCTGTGGGACGCCTTCAACGGCTACCACATGGGCAACACCGCCGAAAACGTCGCGCGTCAGTTCCAGATCACCCGCGACGATCAGGACGAATTCGCGCTCGCCTCGCAGAACAAGGCCAAGGCCGCTCAGAAAGCCGGAAAGTTCAAGGACGAGATCGTCGCCTTCACCGTCAAGGGCCGCAAGGGCGACACCATCGTCGACCAGGACGAATATATCCGCATCGGCGCGACGATCGATGCCATGCAGAAGCTTAAACCCGCCTTCGACAAGGACGGCACGGTAACTGCCGCCAACGCGTCCGGCCTGAATGATGGTGCCGCCGCTGCCGTGCTGATGACCGAGGCCGAAGCCGAGCGGCGCGGCATCACCCCGCTTGCCCGCATCGTTTCCTGGGCGACCGCCGGCGTCGACCCATCCATAATGGGCACGGGGCCGATCCCGGCATCGAAGAAGGCGCTGGAGAAGGCCGGCTGGTCGGTGGCCGATCTTGACCTTGTCGAGGCCAACGAGGCTTTTGCGGCTCAGGCCTGCGCGGTCAACAAGGGTCTCGGCTGGGATCCGGCCATCGTCAACGTCAATGGCGGGGCGATTGCCATCGGCCACCCGATCGGCGCGTCCGGCGCGCGCATCTTCAACACGCTGGTCTTCGAGATGAAGCGCCGCGGCGCCAAGAAGGGCCTCGCCACGCTATGCATCGGCGGCGGCATGGGCGTGGCGATGTGTGTGGAAGCGATCTGAAGAAAAGCGAATAGGGAATAGTGAGTAGCGAATAGGAAGTGTCGAAAGCGGAAGCGGCCAAAAGAAGCCCTACTCGCTATTCGCTACTCCCTACTCGCTCTCCGATCAAACGAGGAGGAGCACTTCATGACCAGAACAGCACTCGTCACCGGGGGATCGCGTGGCATCGGGGCGGCCATTGCGGTGGCGCTGAAGAATGCCGGCTACAAGGTTGCCGCCAATTATGCCGGCAATGACGAAGCAGCGCACAAATTCACCGCCGACACCGGCATCAAGACCTACAAATGGTCGGTTGCCGACTACGACGCCTGCGAGGCCGGGATAAAACAGGTCGAGGCCGATCTCGGGCCGGTCGATGTTCTGGTCAACAATGCCGGCATCACCCGCGACGCACCTTTCCACAAGATGACGCGCGACCAGTGGCGCGAGGTCATGGAAACCAATCTCAACGGCGTCTTTAACATGACGCATCCGCTGTGGAACGGCATGCGCGAGCGCAAGTTCGGCCGCGTCATCACCATTTCCTCGATCAACGGCCAGAAGGGCCAGTTCGCGCAGGCGAATTATTCGGCGGCCAAGGCCGGCGATATCGGCTTTACCAAGGCGCTGGCGCAGGAAGGCGCGCGCGCCGGCATCACCGTCAACGCCATCTGCCCCGGCTATATCGCGACAGACATGGTCATGGCGGTGCCGGAAAAGGTGCGCGAGTCCATCATCGCGCAGATCCCTGTCGGCAGGCTCGGCGAGGCCGTCGAGATCGCGCGCTGCGTGGTGTTCCTGTCATCCGACGATGCCGGCTTCATCACCGGCTCGACGATTACCGCCAATGGCGGGCAGTATTTTGTGTGAGGTTGGGTGGCTGCCACGTTGCCAGAGGCACGGCTGACGACCGTTGATGTTGGCAAAAAAGAAAACGGCGCCCGAGGGCGCCGTTTCCGTTTGATCTGCCGCAAAAATCACTCGTCGCCGAACAACGACTTGTGGGCGATGCCGGCGAGGATGGCGCCGACGATCGGGGCGACCCAGAACAGCCAGAGCTGCTGTAGCGCCCAGCCGCCGACGAACAGTGCCGGGCCGGTGGAGCGTGCCGGGTTGACCGAGGTGTTGGTCACCGGGATCGAGATCAGGTGGATCAGGGTCAGCGCCAGGCCGATGGCGATCGGCGCGAAGCCGGCCGGAACGCGTTTCGTCGTGACGCCAAGGATGATCATCAGGAACATGAAGGTCAGCACGATTTCAGCGACGAGTGCTGCACCCATCGAATAACCGCCCGGCGAATGCTCGCCATAGCCGTTCGATGCAAAGCCGCCGGAAAGCGAGAAATCCGCCTTGCCGCTGGCGATGAAGTACAGGATCGCCGAGGCGACGATGGCGCCGATGACCTGGGCGATGACATAGGGGACGAGATCCTTGGCCGGAAGACGCCCGGCCACGGTGAGGCCGACGGATACGGCCGGATTGAAGTGGCCGCCGGAAATCCCGCCCACGGCATAAGCCATGGTGAGGACCGTCAGGCCGAACGCAAACGCAACGCCAAGAAAACCAATACCGAATTGGGGGAAAGCGGCGGCAAGAACGGCGCTGCCGCAACCGCCGAAGACAAGCCAGAAAGTACCGAGGAACTCGGCGAAGAGACGTTTGGACATGGTAATACCCTCCTAGTACCAATGACCTAGAAGATTCACGAAATCGGGCACAACGCAATGGCGAGACATGCGGTGGGGCCTGCCACTTCAACGATTGTCACAGCTATTTACGTCGGGTCAGCCTTTGCGTTTGCAAAGCTGTGCCGGAACGGGGCATTTTGGTTAATTCCTGCCGCCCGGTCGGCATGCCGGAGCGACGCCGGCAGGGGATAATTGTGCCTCGCCGGACAAGCCTCACCATATGCTGTGGTGAACAAACCGGGAAACGACCGCCATCAGCGATTCGTCGCTGCTTCGTTCTTCCTTTGAGCGGAACGTTAACGGAAATGCTCGCCACGGGGCTCTCCGTGGTCATTTCCGCTTAAGCATCTTTACGAAAGCCTTAAGGCGCGAGTCGCGCCTTCGGCCGGGCAAGTGCTGCGCCGGGCAAAGGTTAACAACAGTAGCGAAAAAGGCGTAGTCAGGTGAATACGCGCTCCTGCATGTGGATGCTGAATCGCTGTCAAGTCCCACATGTTGCGTCGAACAAACCGTGAATCCAGCTAAATCAGTGATTCGTCGCTGATTCGTTCCGGGTTTGACCGGAACGTTAATTTCGGGACACGCGAGGTCGGATGTTCTCGATGTGAAATTCTATAAAATATAATAAATTCAATCTGTTAAACGTTTCTGGCGCCATCCAGCCGGCGAAAGGTTAATGCCGAGGGACGAATCCCGAGCCTGTCGAATTTCAGCGATTCAGCATGTGGTGAGATTCACCGTGACTCAGGCTACATGTGGGGGTGAACAAAAGCTGAATCTGCTGGAGTCAGCGATTCGTAGCCGATTCGTTCCAGACTCGTTCCACCTCTTAATTTTCGCGAAAATTCAGGCTTTCGTTTCCGCGCCCAAGTGCCTATCTGTCGAAACGAACGTGCTTGCCCGGAAATTGCCGCGATAGCCGGCCAGTCGGGTCTTTCGCGACAAACCGCGCCAGAAAGGCCGCCACCGCCGCCGATGAACATTCATCCCAAACAGAATGACCCGCTCGTGCTTTCCGGCCGCGACGTGACGGCCGTGCTCGGGCCGACCAACACCGGCAAGACGCATCTGGCGATCGAGCGCATGGTGGCGCATGAAAGCGGCATCATCGGCCTGCCGCTCAGGCTTTTGGCGCGCGAGGTCTATGGCCGCGTCTGCGACAAGGTCGGTGCTGCCAAGGTGGCGCTCGTCACCGGCGAGGAAAAGATCCTGCCGCCCGGCGCCAAATATTCGGTCTGCACAGTCGAGGCGATGCCGCGCGAGACCAATGCCGCCTTCGTCGCCATAGACGAGGTGCAGCTTGCCGGCGATCTCGAGCGCGGCCACATCTTCACCGACCGCATCCTGCATCTCAGGGGCCGGCAGGAGACGCTGCTTTTGGGCGCGGCCACCATGCGCGGCATTCTGGAGCGGCTGCTGCGCGGCGTTTCCGTGGTCACCCGCCCGCGCCTGTCGCATCTCGCCTATGCCGGTTCCAAGAAGCTGACGCGTCTTCCCCGGCGCTCGGCCATCGTCGCCTTTTCGGCCGACGAGGTCTATGCCATTGCCGAGCTGATCCGGCGCCAGCGTGGGGGTGCTGCCGTCGTGCTCGGAGCGCTCTCGCCGCGCACCCGCAATGCGCAGGTGGCGCTCTACCAGTCCGGCGACGTCGATTACCTCATCGCAACCGACGCCATCGGCATGGGCCTCAATCTCGATGTCGACCATGTCGCCTTCGCCCAGAACCGCAAATTCGACGGTTTCCAGTTTCGCGATCTCACCGCTGCCGAACTCGGCCAGATCGCCGGCCGTGCCGGGCGGCATCTGCGCGACGGCACTTTCGGCGTCACCGGCCAGGTCGATCCGCTTTCAGACGAGCTGATCGAGAAGATCGAAGGGCATGAGTTCGACCCGGTGAAAGTGCTGCAGTGGCGCACGTCGCAGTTCGATTTTTCCAGCCTCGACGCGCTGAAGCGTTCGATCGAGACGACAGCGCCAGTCGAAGGGTTGACGCGGGCCTTGCCAGCGGTCGATGCGCAGGCGCTGGAGCAATTGTCGAAGGATGCCGACATCCGCGCGCTGGCGACAAGCCGCGACCGCGTCGCGTTGCTGTGGGAGGTCTGCGCGCTGCCGGACTATCGCCGCATCGCGCCGGCGCAGCATGCCGACCTCATTTCCTCGATCTTCGTCGATATCGCCGATCGCGGCCATGTCGACGAAAATTACATGGCCGAACAGGTGCGCCGCGCCGACTCGACCGAGGGCGATATCGACACGCTTTCACACCGCATCGCCCAAATACGGACGTGGACCTATGTTTCCAATCGGCCTGGCTGGCTTGCCGATCCGGCACATTGGCAGGAAAAGACGCGGGAAATCGAAGACAGATTGTCGGATGCGCTGCATGAACGGTTGACGAAACGCTTCGTAGACCGCAGGACTTCCGTCCTCATGCGCCGCCTTAGAGAAAATACAATGCTTGAAGCCGAAATAAGCCCAACCGGAACGGTCCTCGTCGAAGGCCACCATGTCGGGGAATTGCAGGGGTTCCGTTTCACCGCCGACCAGAGCGCGGCCGGTGAGGATGGCAAGGCCATCAAGGCGGCAGCGCAAAAGGCGCTCGGCGTCGAGTTCGAAACGCGCGCGGATCGCTTCTCGGCCTGCGCCAATGGCGATCTGGCGCTTGGTTCCGACGGCACGCTGCGCTGGATCGGTGCGCCGATCGGCACACTGGTGTCGACCGACGACGCGCTGCGTCCACGCGTCATCCTGCTTGCCGACGAGCAACTGACCGGCCCGGCACGCGACAAGGTCGCCGTGCGCGCCGAACGCTTCGTCAATTTCCAGATCGACACGCTGCTCAAGCCGCTGCTCGATCTGAAGAACGCCGAACAGCTTTCCGGCATTGCGCGCGGCATCGCCTTCCAGCTCGTCGAGAATTTCGGGCTGATCAACCGCCGCGATATTGCCGATGACATCAAGACGCTCGATCAGGAAGGCCGCGCCGGCCTGCGCCGTCTCGGCGTGCGCTTCGGCGCCTACCATGTCTTCGTGCCGTCATTGCTGAAGCCGGGTCCGGCCGGGCTGGTGACGCTCTTGTGGGCGCTGAAGAACGACGGCAAGGACAAGCCCGGCTTCGGCGACGTGGTTCATGCGCTGGCTGCCGGCCGCACTTCGGTCGTCATCGATCAGACATTCGACAAGGCGTTCTACAAGCTTGCCGGTTTCCGCAATCTCGGCCGCCGCGCCGTGCGCGTCGACATTCTCGAGCGGCTGGCTGATCTCATTCGCCCGGCACTGGCCTGGAAGGCCGGCATCGGCGCGCGGCCTGATGGCGCCTTCGACGGCAGCGCCTTCCTGGTGACGCCGGCGATGATGTCGATCCTGGGTGCTACTGCTGACGACATCGAGGAAATCCTGAAGGGTCTCGGCTACCGCGCCGAGCCTAAGCCGGCCGTCGAGGTCAAGGCACGGCTGGAAGCGCTGGACACCGCCGCGCGCGAAGCCGCCGAAAAGGCAGCTGCCGCAAAGATCGAAGCGCAGGAGGCTGCTGCGAAAGCTGCCGCCGACGAAGCGAATGCAGTATCGGAAGATGCTGCGACCACTGAGGCGGAAGCCGCCACGCCGGAAGCCGACGCAACGGTGGCTGAAGTTGCCGAGCCGGTTTTGGAGCCCGAAGGTGAGGTAGTGGCAGAGGCTGCTGCCGCCGCGCCCGAAGCCGACACAACTGTTGCGGACGCTGTCGAGGCAACTGCTGACGCAGCCGCCGCGCCGGTTGAGGTTCCCGCATCGGAACCGGCCGCGGAAGAACCGGTTGCGGAATCCGCACCGGCGGCGCCCGAATCTGAAAACGCAGAAGCGACGCCCGCTCCAGAGGCGGCTGCGGAAACGCCTGCCGAGGCTGCGCCCGCCGTCGAAGCGACTGCGCCTCAGCCGGAAACGCCGGTCGAAGAGCCCAAGCCCATTCTTTTGTGGCGGCCGGCCCGCTTCGAGCGTCATCCGCGTCCACGCCATGACAATCGCCCGCGCGGTGGCCAGGCGGAAGCGCGTGGCGCACCCGGCCAGCCGCGCCGGGATGGCGAACGTCCGGCCCGCGAAGGCGACAGGCCGGCACGCGAGCAGGGCGGCAAGGAGCGTTTCGACCGCAGCAAGTTCAAGGGCAAGTCCGGCAAGCCGAGCACCGAGGGTGGACGGCCCGATCGCCGCGACGATCGTGGCGGCGGCAAGGGCGGCTTCCAGGGCAAGCCCTCGTTCCAGTCCAAGCCGCGCGAGGAGCGGCCGGTGCGCGTCGATCCGGACTCGCCCTTCGCCAAGCTCGCCGCGCTGCGCGACCAGCTCAAGAAGTAGGCTGCAGGGTCGATGCCCGCCGACGGTCGTCAGCGTATCGACAAATGGCTGTTCTTTTCGCGCGCGGTGAAATCGCGTTCGCTGGGCGCGAAACTGGCCCAGGCGGGCCGCGTTCGCATCAATGGCGAGAAGTCCAGCCAGGCTGCGGATTCGGTTAAGCCAGGCGATGTCCTGACCATCACGCTGGAACGGCGCATCCTCGTCTACAAGGTGCTTTCGTGCGGGTTCCGCCGTGGGCCGGCGGAAGAAGCTCGGCTGCTCTACGAGGATCTTTCGCCCGCACCCGCGCCGAAGGATGCTTCACTTCCCGACGCACTCGTTCCCGTCCGTGACGCCGGCAGCGGCCGCCCGACCAAGCGCCAGCGCCGGGAAACAGACCGGTTGCGCGGCGGCGATTGACGGTATCGGTTGCCATTGCTGCTTGGGTGGGGTGAAAATGCATTCCGGTGTGAGGCAATTGCGCGCAAAAGCCACCCTTGCAAGACATTGGCAAAGGCGCTACCTCACCCCATCTTAAGGTTCGAAAGGGCCGTCCCGGAGCAGTAGCAGCATGACCTATGTCGTGACCGATAATTGCATCAAATGCAAATACATGGACTGTATCGAGGTCTGTCCGGTCGACTGCTTCTATGAAGGCGACAACATGCTCGTCATTCACCCCGACGAGTGCATCGACTGCGGTGTCTGCGAGCCGGAATGCCCTGCCGACGCCATCAAGCCGGACACCGAGCCGGGCTTGGACAAATGGCTTCAGATCAACGACGAATATGCATCCAAATGGCCCAACATCACGGCCAAGAAGGATGCGCCGGCCGACGCCAAGGAATTCGACGGCGTCGAGGGCAAGTTCGAGAAGTATTTTTCGGCGGAGCCCGGCGAAGGCGATTGAAGGCAGCAACGCTGCAATCAGCATGAACGGGCGTTGATTACGCCTTCCGGCGGACATTTCCGGCGGTCGGGTCTTCGCGCATGCAGCAAAACCTTGATTCTTTCAACTTTTTGTGGTACCACTGCTGCAACATGCCGCTGACACGCTGTCGATTTATGGCGCAACGCCCTAATCACTGAAAGGTGAACACGAACTCCGGACCAAGGCATCTTGGGCCAGGCAAACGCTTTTGATGCGATTTGCCAGGTCCTGCTTTACCGGAGGGCGTTAGCCTGTGTGTGGCATTCCCAGTTCGGCCAGTTGGCCGTCCCATCAGGTCCGCCGGCGCTCTAGCCGGGACCACAAAAGGAGTTCAGGGCGTAATGGCAACCACAACCCCGCAGAAGAAGCCTTCCTCAGCAGGCCGTCACGGCTTCAAGACCGGCGAATACATCGTCTACCCGGCACATGGCGTCGGCCAGATCATGTCCATCGACGAGCAGGAAGTAGCGGGCCACAAGCTGGAGCTCTTCGTCATCGATTTCCAGAAGGACAAGATGCGCCTGAAGGTGCCGGTCGCCAAGGCGACCTCCATCGGCATGCGCAAGCTTTCGGAAACCGACTATGTCGACCGTGCGCTGAAGGTTCTTCAGGGCCGCGCTCGCGTGAAGCGCACCATGTGGTCGCGCCGCGCGCAGGAATATGATGCGAAGATCAATTCCGGCGACCTGATCTCGATCTCGGAAGTCGTTCGCGACCTTTTCCGTGCCGAGAACCAGCCCGAGCAGTCCTATTCCGAGCGCCAGCTCTATGAAGCTGCCCTCGACCGCATGGCCCGCGAAATCGCAGCTGTGAACCGCCTGTCGGAAACCGAAGCGGTTCGCATGATCGAGATCAACCTTGCCAAGGGCCCCAAGCGTGGCGCCAAGGCCGAGGCCGACAACGAAGAAGCCGAGCAGGAAGAAGCTGCGTAAGCAGCGGCTTTCAGGCTTTCGACATTTGAAAAACCCGGCGGCAACGCCGGGTTTTTTTGTTGCCACCATTTAGGCATCGAAGATCGATCGTTATTGCTCTTGCCTCATAACGATATAAAATCCCGTCAATCCGCCAGAGGAGTGCCGGCCATGGACGAAGACGCCCTCAACATGTCGATCCGTAAATTCCTGAAGGAAGTCGGCATCACCTCGCAGCGTGAGATCGAGGCGGTGGCGCGCAACGGCAAGGTCAAGGGCGGCAAGCTCAAGCTGCGCATGACCCTGACCGCCGAAGGCACCGACCTCAACCATGTCGTGGAAGGCGAGATAAAGCTGGCTTGAGCCCGCCGTTGTTTCAGAACCACTCCGGCTTCATCGTCAATGTCGTGTCGTCCAGGCTGTCGAGCAGCGCGCGCTGGGTGCGGGCCTTGGGCAGCTCGTAGGCGAAGAAGTAGCGGCAGGTGGCAAGCTTGCCTTCGAGGAAATCCCGGTTGGCCCCGTCGTTCCTCAGCTTGCGCGACGCGGTGAGCGCCTGGCGCAGCCACATCCACGCGACCACCACATGGCCCATCATATCGAGATAGAGCGTCGCATTGGCAAGGCCGCTTTCGGGGGAACTGGCGGCCCTGCTGGCAAGCTTGCCGGTCGTCGCCACCGCCTCACCGAGATGGGCGGCCAGATCCTCGGCATGAGCGGCGAGGTTTTCGAAGGCGTGCGCCTGCGTCACGTCGGCCATGATCCTTGTGGCCAGCGTCTTGATGCCGGCGCCGTTGTCCTGCATCACCTTGCGGCCGAGCAGGTCGAGGCCCTGAATGCCATGCGTGCCTTCGTGGATGGCGTTCAGCCGGTTGTCGCGGTAGAGGCGCTCGACCGGATAGTCGCGCGTATAGCCGTATCCGCCAAGCACCTGTATCGCGTGCTTGTTGGCCTCGAGGCAGAATTCCGACGGCCATGACTTGGCGATCGGCGTTAGCAGATCGAGCAGCAATTCGGTTTCGTGGCGGGTTTCGGCATTGGGGGCTGCCTTCGTCGCGTCGACAAGAAAGGCCGTGTAGAGCAGCAACGCCAGCGCGCCCTCCACAGCGGCCTTCTGGGCGAGCAGCAGGCGCCTGACATCGGCATGCTCGATGATCGGCACCTGGGCGCTCGCTGCGTCCTTGTGGCCGGGGTGGCGGCCCTGCGGGCGCTCCCTGGCATAGACCAGCGAAGCACGATAGCCGGCGGCACCAAGGGCAGCCGCCCCAAGGCCGACGCCTATGCGGGCCTCGTTCATCATATGGAACATGTAGGTGAGGCCGCGATTGGCCTCGCCGACCAGATAGCCGCGGCAGGGCGCCTTCTCGCCGAGATTGAGCGCTGCATTCGTCGTGCCGCGATAGCCCATCTTGTGGTTCAGCCCGGCAAGCTCGACGCCGTTTCTCTTGCCCCGCTTGCCGTCCTTCCGGAGCAGGTATTTCGGCACGATGAACAGCGATATGCCCTTCACGCCGGGCGGGCTGTCGGGAAGCCGCGCCAGAACCAGATGGACGATGTTTTCCGAGATTTCCTGATCGCCGCCGGAGATCCACATCTTCTGGCCATGCAGGAGATAGCTGTCCTTGTCCGGTTCCGCCTTGGTGGTGATGTCGGAGAGTGAGGAGCCCGCCTGCGGCTCCGACAGGCACATGGTGCCGAAGAAGCGGCCCTCGATCATCGGTTTCAGGAAGCGTTCCTTCTGGTCGTCAGAGCCGAAGGCCGCGATGAGGTGCGCTGCCCCAACCGTCAGGAACGGGTAGGCTGCGGTGCTGGCATTGGCCATCGAGAAGATGAAGCTTGCAGCACTGCGCAGGGTTTCCGGCATCTGCGCGCCGCCCCATTCCTGATCGAAGCCCGCGCCGAAGAATCCGGCTTCGCGATAGGCGGCCAGCGCCTGCCCCACGCGGGGGTCCATCGCCACCTTGCCGCTTTCGAAGCGCGGCTCGTCGAGATCGAGCGCTGCCGCATGCGGCAGGAAGTGATCCATGGCGATGCGCTCGGCGGTGTCCAGCACCTCCTCCATGGCAGTCCGGTCATAGTCGGCAAAGCGCGGCAGTGCCGCCAGGCTGGCGGTCGGCAGGGCGTCGAAAAGCTGGAAAGCAAGATCGGTACGGTCGACGGAGATCATGGAACAATCCTTCGCGCGAGACGTTTCAAGGCCTGTAGGGCGATGTGCGGCGACTTCAACCCTCCCCGACCATCCCCGTCTAATGTCCACCCCCGGGTCGGAAGCCTCGAAGTATAGAGCAATTGCGCCGGAGTTTGGGAGTGCCCGGATGATTGAAGACAAAGCAAGGCGAACCATGATCCGGGCGGCCATGAAGGCGCCCTATCTCGAGCGCGGCGAGGAGCATGAACTGGCACTTCGGTGGCGCGACCACCACGACCAGGCGGCGATGCACCGCATCACCACTGCCCACATGCGCCTCGTCATCTCGATGGCGACGAAATTCCGCTATTTCGGCCTGCCCATCGGCGATCTGATCCAGGAAGGCCATGTCGGCCTTCTCGAGGCCGCAGCGCGGTTCGAGCCGGACCGTGACGTGCGTTTCTCGACCTATGCGACCTGGTGGATACGGGCCTCGATGCAGGACTACATCCTGCGCAACTGGTCGATCGTGCGCGGCGGCACCAGTTCGACGCAGAAGGCGCTGTTCTTCAACCTGCGCCGGCTGCGCGCCAAGCTGGCGCAGGGCCCGGGCATGCTTTCGGGAGAGGCGCTCTACAAGGAGATTTCCACCGCCCTTGGCGTTTCGGAATCCGATGTCGCGATGATGGATTCGCGGCTTTCCGGCCCCGATACCTCGCTCAATGCCCCCTTGGTCGATGATGGCGGCGGCTCGGCCGACCGCATGGATTTCCTCGTCTCCGACGATCCCTTGCCCGATGAAGTCGTTGGCGAGGCAATCGACGACGAACGGCGCTCTGGCTGGCTGAAGAATGCGCTCCATGTGCTGAACGAGCGCGAACTGCGCATCATCGAGGAGCGCCGGCTTCAGGACGAGGGCGCCACGCTGGAATCGCTCGGCGAAACCCTCGGCATCTCCAAGGAACGCGTGCGGCAGATCGAAAGCCGCGCGCTACAGAAGCTCAGGGTTGCGCTCGTCAAGGAAAGCCCTGCGTTTCTGAGCGCTTGATGCTGCGATTTTCCTTCTCCCACAAGGGGAGAAGGGCTCTTTCCCTACCGATCCGAAACGATCTTCACCTTGTCGCCGGCCGATACCGTGGCGCCGGGCGCAAGGCCGTTGAGCACCCTGAACAGGTCGAGCTTGCGGTCGACGCCGATCATGCCGGCAGCCAGCGTGCCCATCGTCTGGCCCGGCCTGACGGTGACGACGCGGATGCGCAGGGGTTTGAGCGCTGCCTTTTCCGCCTCGCTCAGCACGTGGAAACTGCCGCCCACCGACCGTGCCACGGCATCGAGCGAATTGCCGGCCAGCGGTGCGGCCGTCAGCAGGCGATAGACCTGGCCGTTGGCGCGGATGACGGTGACGTCGAACTGCCAGCCGTCGGCCCGCGCCTGGGCGACTGCCGCCTCGTTGCCATTGATGGTCTCGGTGCGCACGCTTGAATCCACCAGCCCGGCAACCCAGCCGCTGCGCAGATAATCGGTCAGCGACATCTTCGGCTCGATGGTCACGCCGTCGAAGCGGATCGCCATGTCGCCGGGGCCGGTCGCGGTGACGGCTGCCGCCGTATTGTCGATGGCAAAGCCTGCGGGGACCGAGAACGACACGCCAAGACGCGGATGCATGAACGTGTTGCCGCGCACATAGCCTTCTTCCGGCGTGTCGCCGAACAACAACCCGTCAATGCCGGCGAGGAAGGAATCGCGATCCTTGACCCCGGTGCCGGGAGGGCCGATCAGGCGGGCGTGGCGCTGCGCCAGTTCGATGCGCTGCGGCGTGTTGGGGTGGCTGGCCAGGAAGTCGAGGCTCGGATCGGTCGCGCCGCTGATCGAGCGGAAATCGCTGTAGGCAGCCATGGACTGCAGGAAGCGGCCGGCGGCATAGGGGTCGAAGCCGGCCTGCCCGATCGCCTTGATGCCGATGGCGTCGGCTTCCAGCTCCTGGTTGCGCGAGAACTGGGCGAGCCGGAGCTTGCCGCGGATCAGCGCCACCTTGGCCGTCTGGCTTTCGCCGAGAACGTCGGTGACGACCTTGTTGGCCAGCACCTCCTCGGCTTCCTTCTGCTGGCGCTGAAGGCCGTGATTGGCCGTCACATGGCCCATCTCGTGGGCGATGACGGCGGCAAGCTCGGAGGAATCGTTGGCGAGCGCCAGCAGCCCGCGCGTCACATAGAGATAGCCGCCGGGCAGGGCGAAGGCGTTGACGTTGGGCGAGTTGAGAATGGTGATGCGATAGGTCTGGGTCGGGTTGGCCGACACGGTGGTCAGGCTGCCGACGACCTTGGCGACCATGCGCTCAAGCTTGGGATCGGAATATTCGCCGCCATAGGTCGCGAGAATGCGCGGATGCTGGCTCTTGGCGAGTTCGGCCAGCCGGTTGTTGCGCGAAACGCTGTCGACGGTGACCGGGTTGTCGGACGGGCGGAAAGCAGATTCCGTGATGTCGCTGCCGGTCAGCGCCTGGCAGCCGGCCAGCAGTGCCACAAAAGCCACGGCAAAGCCGAAGCGCGCCGCAGGGCGCACCGGCGAGAGCATCTCTCTGGCTGTGATCCGGCAGGTCGACAGAACGGCTTCCTTTCGTCGGGCAATGACTGCCATCCACGGCAGCCCAGTGTTACGCGGACCTAGCCATACTCTTCCTGGCAAAACAAGAATGCGGATAAGCCCCTGAAACTGCTCTGGCCGCAAATTATGTCCGCTTCCGGGCGATTCAATCGAATCGCTACGCGCCAGCATCAAAACCAATATAGTCCCGGAACGCCGCAGGTCCATCTTTGGTGAAGAATGTAACGGTTTCACCGGTCGCGGCCACCGTTCCACGGTCGAGAAACACCATGTTTCCGCCGATTCTGCGGGCATCCTCTGGTTGATGTGTCACGAAAACCACAGTCATGCCGCGTTCGGCCTGAAGCGCCTTCACCAGATCGACCATGTCCTCGCGCAGGGCAGGCCCAAGCGAGGCAAAGGGTTCGTCGAGAAGCAGCACGGGCCGGTCGCGCACCAGAACGCGGGCGAGCGCCACGCGCTGGCGTTCGCCGCCGGAAAGCTCGCGCGGCAGGCGTTTTGGCTTGTCGCCAAGGCCCGTGCGGTCAAGCGCTTCGGCTATGGCGGCACGGTCGGTGTCGATTAGGCGCAGGGCCGCGGAGCGGCCGAGGCCGACATTCTGCTCGACCGTCAGATGGGCGAAGAGGTTGTTCTCCTGGAACACCATGGAGACAGGCCGTTCCGAGGGCGGCGTAGCGGTCACGTCGGTGCCGCCGATCAGCACGCGGCCCGAACGCGGCAGTTCGAAGCCGGCTATCAAATTGAGCAAGGTCGATTTGCCGGCGCCGCTTGGCCCCATCACCGTGGTGATCGCGGCCGGCTCGATCGCGAGGTCGAAATCCACCCCCGTCTCGCCATAGCTGAAGGCCACCTTGTCCAGCGTGATGCCGGCACCTGTCCTGTCGATCATCGCGAAGCGTCCTTTCCGAGCCGGTCGGCGACAAGCATCAGCACGAGGCAGAGAAGGCCGAGCATCAGGGCAAGCCCGGCTGCATCCGCGGTACGATAGCTGCCCATGCGGGCGAGCAGAAGATAGGGCAGCGTCTGCACGGAATCGCTGCCGAACAGTGCGATGACGCCGAGATCGCCAAGTGACAGCTCCATGGCGAAGGCAAAGGCGGTCGAAAGCGGGCGGCGCAAAACGGGCCAGTCGACCAGCCTCAGGCGGTTCCAGCCGCTGATGCCGAGCTGGGCGCAGAGGCGCTCGTGCCGCTCGCTGGCGGCGTCATAGGCTGGGCGTATGGCGCGGATGGCGAAGGGCATGGCCATGACCGCATTGACGGTGACGACCATGATCGGCGCAACAGTGAAGACATCGCCCATATGGCGCAGCAGCACGAACCAGCCCGCACCGAGGACGATGGGCGGCACCACCAGCACGAAGCCGGCGCCTGTGTCGGTCATGCGCTCCAGAAAGGTCTTTTCGCCGGCCCCGCGCCGCAAGGCCAGCGCGCGCCGCGCCATGATCAGCGACAGCGCCAGCATGGCCGACAGGCAGGCGGAAAGCGTTGCCAGCACGAGGCTGGTGATCGTCGCCTGCCGCACCGTGCTTTCGCCGGCGAGGCGGAAAAGATCGGCGTTGAGTCCGGCAAGGACGGTCGCCAGCATCGGCCCGGCAACGAAGGCAAGTGCGGCAATGAGAAGGACCGCGTTGAGGGCGGTTTCGCCACGCCCGGCGGAGACATAGCGGCGCTGCGTCACCGACAGATTGGCATCGCCGGTGGTGTTTGCGCCGAGCCGCATCAGCGCAAACACGACCGCCATGGTGAGCGCGATCTGCAGCAGCGTCAGTGCCACGGCGCGGGCGGGGTCGAAGTCGAAGCGCAGCGACTGGTAGATCGCGACTTCCAGCGTGGTGGCGCGCGGGCCGCCGCCCAGTGTCAGCACGATGGTGAAGGATGTGATGCACAGCATGAAGACAAGGCCGGCGACACCCGGCAGGCTGGCGCGCAGGGCCGGCCATTCGATCAGGCGAAAGCTGGAGCGAGCACCCATGCCGAGCTGGCTCGCCAGCCGCCACTGGTCGGCAGGCACCGTGTTCAGGGCCTCCAGAAAGAGGCGGGTCGCCAGCGGCAGGTTGAAGAAGACATGCGCGACCAGAATACCCGACAGGCCGTAGATGCCGGGCCAGTCGCCGCCGCCGATGGTCGAAAGCAGGCCGGAGAAATAGCCGGCGCGGCCGTAGAGGGCGAGAACGCCAAGCGCCACGACGATGGCCGGCAGCGCCAGCGGCACGGCAAACAGGCGCAGGATCAGCCCGCGCCCTGGAAATGCCGGGTGCCGGGAGAGGGCGCGCGCGACGAAGATCGCGGGGATGATGGAAAGCGTAGCTGATAGAAGCGCCTGCCACAGCGTGAAGCGGGCGACGCGGAAGAGGTAGGAATCGAAGGCGGCGATAGCGCCGGACGTGTCGCGCGCGCCTTCGAGGATCAGGCCGAGAAACGCGCCGCCGATGAGGACGGCTATCGCGGCAAGCGCGATGATGCCGGCGGTGATGCGCCTATCCCTCCCCCTTGAGGGGAGGGTACGGCCGAAGGCCGGGGGTGGGGTCGGTGCGGCCGTACTCGACATTCAATTGCGCCTCGCGCTGCCTCCGGCAACCCTCTCCGTCGCCTGCGGCGACACCTCCCCCTCAAGGGGGGAGGAAGGCCGCCGCCGCCCGCTCACTTGCTCATAACCCCCAGCCACTCGTCCACCCACGCCTTGCGGTTGGCGGCCACGTCGTCGGCGCTGATCTGCAAGGTCTTCGCCGGCTTTACGAGCTTGTCGAAGGCCGGGTTGAGCGGCTTGTCGGTCTTGCCGGCGGGGAACATCCAGTTGGTTTCGGGAATGGCGTCCTGGAAGCCGGGCCTGGTCATGAATTCCATGAACTTCTTCGCCAGTGGGTTCTTCGCGCCGGTGGTGGTGATGCCGGCGACTTCGACCTGCAGGTAATGACCCTCCTCGAAGGGTGCAGCCTGATATTTGTCCGTGCTCTCAGCGATCATGTGGTAGGCGGGCGAGGTGGTGTAGGACAGCACCATCGGCGCTTCGCCCTTGGTGAACAGGCCGTAGGCCTCGCTCCAGCCCGGCGTCACGGTCAGCACGCGGTTCTTCAGCTTGGCCCAGGCTTCCGGTGCCTTGTCGCCATAGACCGCCTTGACCCAGAGCAGCAGGCCGAGGCCCGGCGTGGACGTGCGCGGGTCCTGGATGGCGATCTTTTCCGAAGGATCGCCCTCGACCAGTTCCTTCAGGCTCTTGGGCGGGTTCTTCAGCTTCTCGGTGTCGTAGACGACGGCGAAATAGCCGTAGTCGAAGGGCACGAACGTATCGTCCGTCCAGCCGCCCGGCACCTTGATGCTGGCGAGATCGATGCCGGAGGGCGAAAACAGGGCGGTGGCCTTGGCCTCGGTGGTCAGGTTGGTGTCGAGGCCGAGCACGACATCGGCCTTGGTGGAAGCGCCCTCCAGCTTGACGCGGTTCAGCAGCGCCACGCCGTCGGCCACCGAGACGAACTCGACATCGCAGCCGCACTCAGCCTCGAAGGCCTTTTCCACCTGCGGGCCCGGGCCCCATTCGGCGGTGAAGCTCTCATAGGTGTAGACGGTGAGTTTTTCAGCGGCGAGCGCCGGCAGGGCGGCGGCCACGGCAAGGGTGGAAACGAGCGAGAATAGCAGCGTGCGCATCGGCGCCTCCTTCATTAGCGTTGAAAGGGAATTTGAAGCGCCGGGCGTCCGAAGCATCTAATCCCTCCGCCGGTACAAACCGGATCAGGTTCAGCGGGTTGGCCGGGTTTCCCCCTTGCCTCTCAGCCGGCTCACGAAAATCGTGTCCGGCACCCCGTTAGAGCGGGATCAGACATAGGACCAAGCGAAGAGGCGCGCAAGCGGTAGTTTCGGGCTGCGCGGCGCATTGGCGGCTTCCCGTATGGCCGCGCGGCATGATAGAGGCGAGCCACCATGAGCCGATTTTTCATCCTGCTTGGCGGCGAACTCGTCCGCACGCCCCGCATCGACGCGCAACTCGAAGGCAGCCGCATCATCGCGGCCGATGCCGGCATCGGCCATGCGGCGATGCTTGGCGTGACGCCGGAGCTGTGGGTCGGCGATTTCGACTCCGTTCCGGAAAACCTGCCCGAAAGCTACGCAGCTATACCGCGCGAGACCTTTCCAGCGGAAAAGGACAATACCGACGGCGAACTGGCGATTGCAGCAGCGCTCAAGCGCGGCGCGACCTCGCTGGTGCTGGCCGGCGCCTTCGGCGGCCCGCGCGCCGACCATGCCTTCCTGCATCTGGCGCTGGCCCTGAGGCTGGCCGAACAAGGCACGCCGACGGTGCTGACCAGCGGCGCGCAGGAGGGGCACCCGCTGCTGCCCGGCACGACCGGTTTTGACTATGCCGACGGCACGCTGTTTTCCGTGCTCGGCTTTTCCGAATTGTCGGGCCTCACCGAAATCGGCGCGAAATGGCCGCTCGACAATGTCGAGGTCGCCTTCGGCTCATCGCTGACGCTCTCCAACGAAGTGCGCGGAAGCCTGCGCATCACGCTCGAACGTGGCCGCGCGCTGCTGCTCGCCCATCCTTATCCTCTTCCGGAACACTGAAAAGACATGGCGCCACCGCTTCTCAATCTCGACGGCATCCGGCTGACCTTCGGCGGCACGCCGCTGCTTGACGGTGCAGCACTGTCGGCCTCGGCGGGCGAGCGCATCGCGCTGGTCGGGCGCAACGGCTCGGGCAAGTCGACGCTGCTCAAGATCGCCGCCGGCATCATCGAGCCGCAGGACGGCGAATTCTTTCGCCAGCCCTCCGCGACCATCCGCTATCTGCCGCAGATGCCCGACATGGAAGGTTTTGCGAGCGTGCGCGCCTATGTTGAGGCGGGTCTCGGGCCGGCTGACGATCCCTACCGCGCCACCTATCTGATGGAACATCTCGGCCTGACCGGCGAGGAGCGCCCCGACGATCTTTCGGGCGGCGAGGCGCGGCGTGCCGCACTTGCCCGCGTCATGGCGCCTGAGCCCGACATCCTGCTGCTCGACGAGCCGACCAACCATCTCGACCTGCAGGTGATCGAATGGCTGGAAGACGAGCTCAACCGCTCGTCCTCGGCACTGATCGTGATTTCGCACGACCGGCGCTTTCTCGAGCGCGTATCGCGCGCCACCGTCTGGCTCGATCGCGGCCAGACACGCAAGCTCGACAAAGGTTTCGCGCATTTCGAGGAATGGCGCGACACCATCCTCGAAGAAGAAGAGCGCGAACAGCACAAGCTCGGCCGCCAGATCGTGCGCGAGGAGCACTGGCTGCGTTATGGCGTGACCGCGCGGCGCAAGCGCAATATGCGCCGGCTGGGTGAGCTTCAGACGATGCGCCAGCGCTTTCGTGGTCACAAGGGCGCGGAAGGTGTGGCGACCATGGTGGCGAGCGATGCCGCCGAATCCGGCAAGCTGGTCATCGAAGCCAAGAACATCGAGAAAAGCTTCGGCGATCTCACCGTCGTCAAAGGCTTTTCGACACGCATCCAGCGCGGCGACCGCATCGGCCTGGTCGGACCCAACGGTGCCGGCAAGACGACGCTGCTGAAGATGCTGACCGGCGAGTTGCAGCCGGATTCCGGTTCGGTGCGGCTCGGCACCAATCTGGAGATCGCCACCCTCGACCAGAAACGCGAGGCGGTCGATCCGCAGGAAACGCTTGGGCATTATCTCACCGACGGGCGCGGCGACAACCTCGTCATCAATGGCGAGGAGCGCCACGTCGTCTCCTACATGAAGGACTTCCTGTTCAAGCCGGAGCAGGCGCGCACGCCGGTGCGCGAGCTTTCCGGCGGTGAGCGCGCCCGGCTGCTTTTGGCGCGGGTGCTGGCGCGTCCGGCCAACCTTTTGGTGCTCGACGAGCCGACCAACGATCTCGACATGGAAACGCTGGAGCTGCTGCAGGAACTGGTCGCCGGTTTCGCCGGCACGGTCATCCTCGTCAGCCACGACCGCGACTTCCTCGACCGCACCGTCACCAGCATCATCGCACCGGACGGCGAGGGGCGCTGGATCGAATATGCCGGCGGCTATGCCGACATGCTCGCCCAGCGCGGCGGCACGCGGCTGAACGACCGCCGTGCGGTGCAGAAGCAGGCCGGCGACACGCCGCGCGCCGAGAGCGCGTCGGAAGCGCAGAAGGGACCGGCGAAGAAGCTTTCCTTCAAGCAGAAATTCGCGCTGGAAAGCCTCCCCGGAAAGATGGCTGCCGTCTCGGCCTCGATCTCGGCGCTGGAAAACAACATCGCCGACCCGGCCTTCTACGAGCGCGACCCGAAGGGGTTTCAAAAAACCATCGCCGCCCTCGACAAGGAACGCGCGACGCTGGTTGCCATGGAAGAGGAATGGCTGGAACTGGAAATGCTTCGGGAGGAGCTGGAGGGGTGAGACATGTCCGACCGTAGGTCGGCGAAAAGCCAACGATTTGGCTTTTCGAATGTCGAACGCCCGGAGCCCTAGCGGAGGGCCGGGAGGCGTTCGATCGAAGGGCCTGTGCCCCGCCGACGCCTAAGATTCTCTTCCTGATCTAAAGTTCGCGCTGCCCCTCATCCCCCTGCCGGGACCTTCTCCCCGTAAACGGGGAGAAGAAGGCTGGCCGCGACCTCGCCGCTTCTTCCTTCTCCCCGTTTACGGGGAGAAGGTGGCCCGAAGGGTCGGATGAGGGGCAGCGCGAACCTATGCGAGTTCACGCCGTCTCAAGCCAAAAAAGAGTCTGACGTCATCACCCGCTGCGGGCTGCGTCCCAGGCCTTGATGGCCTCGTCGAAGGCCTTCTGGCCGGGGATGCCCTTTTCCATGGTGAACAGGGCGCGGCGGCCGGATTTGTAGACGATCGGCACGTCGATCCAGCTCTGGCGGCGCAGCAGGGCCATGTTGGCGTCCATCTCCTGCTTGCCGTCGTTGAGAGCAACGAGGAAGAAGCCATCGGCTATCTTCGCCGGAATGCCGATCAGCGGGCTGCCGGCCTCCTGTTCCGATCCCTTCATCGACACGCGCAGGATGTTCTCTATGCCGCCGCCCTCGAAGCCGTCTGGCGTCAGAAAGATGACCTCGATGATGTGGCTTGCCGGCAGGGTCTGGTCGGCGTTGCGGCGGATGGTCATGCGCAACTGCAGATCCTTGCCGGGAATGGTCGCCTCGGCGCGGATCGCCGGCTCAGGCGGCAGGTCGCCGCCCGGCGATTCCTGCACCACCGACCAGACGATGCTGCCCGGTTCGGCCGAACCCTCGGCGACGTTGGTGCGTTCCTCGTAGAAGATCGCTCGCTGGCCGACGGCCACGCCCGGCTGGGCAGCCGGCGCGCCGGGAGCGGCAGGTGTCTGGCCCTGCGCGGCAGGTGGCGCTGCCGGGTCCGTGGTTGCGCCGGGTGCCGCGGGGGCGGGCGTCTCCGGCGGCTGGGTCACCGCCGCGACAGAGGTTCCCTCGCCGATGGCGGCAGGCCCGCCGGCGGGGCCCGGGTCGATCTCCGAGCCGTCGGCGTTCAGGCGCTGGGTGAATTTGGGCTCGCTGTCCGTGCCGCCATTGGCCGGAGGCGGTGCCGCAGGCGAGGGTTGCTCCCCAGCCGGCGGATTGGCAGCGGTGTTGGTCTCTGGCTGTGCCGGGGTCGTTGCCGGCGGTGTCACCGAAGGCGTCGTCGTTGCCGTCTCGCTTCCGTTCGTGCTGAACAGGTTGGCGAAGGCATCCTTGTTGAGCCAGACGCCGTAGCCGCCACCCGCAATCACGGCAAGGGCGATCACGGCCGCGATCAGGCCGCCATAGCCGCGCTTGCGGGTTTCGCTTTCCCGCTCGTCTGTTTGAATGTCGTCGTCGTCATTTTCCGGACCGAACACGTCTTCGCGGACCGGGGCTTCGCCCCTGGCGGGTGCTGCGGCAGGAGGCGCCGTCACGACAGGCGTGGTTTTGGGCCACAAGTCGCCCTTGGGGGCAGGCTCAGCCTTGGGTTCTGGTTTTGGCGAGGGGTCAAACGCGGCCGGCGCGACGGGTGCAGCCGGCACGGGCGGCCTTGGCGCGCTGTCAGCCTTGAATGTGTTGTCGAAACGCGGCTTTGGCGGCTCGGTCTTCTGGCGCTCGATGGAGGCGAAGACGTTTTCCAGCTCCTCCAGCGGGTCGCTGGAGATCTTCGGACCGGGACGCGGTGGGTATTCCTTTTCCACCGCCTCGATGGCGTCTTCCAGCGCGCGCTTCTGGCGGTCGACGACAGCCTGCGGCGGCGGCGGGTTTATCGCCGCGAGCTTCGCGGCAATTGTTCCGCGGGCCTTGTCGTAGACCTTCTGGCGCAGTTCGGGCGTAGCTTCGCTCAGCCCATCCAGCGTCTTCTTCAGAACCGCAACGAAATCTGCCATGCTTTTGTCGACCTGTGGTTTCCTTCCCGCCTTGCCGCGAAGCGGCGGGAAGGGGCAAAATTAGTCTTGAAAGGGATCGGTCACAAGTATTGTGTCGTCCCGCTCAGGGCTGGTTGAAAGGAGCGCCACCGGCGCGCCGATCAGTTCCTCTATATAACGAACATACTTAACAGCCTGTGCCGGCAGATCGTTCCAGCTGCGCGCGCCGGCAGTCGTTCCCTTCCAGCCTTCCAGCGTTTCATAGATCGGCACGACGCGCGCCTGCGCGCCCTGGCTCGCCGGCAGATAGTCGATCGTCTCGCCGTCCAGCGTGTAGCCGGTGCAGACCTTGATCTCGTCGAGGCCGTCGAGCACGTCGAGCTTGGTCAGCGCGATGCCGTTGATGCCGTTGACGGCGACCGCCTGGCGCACCAGCACCGCGTCGAACCAGCCGCAGCGGCGCTTGCGCCCGGTGACGGTGCCGAATTCATGGCCTTTGGTGCCGAGGAATTCGCCGACCTCATTGTCCTGTTCGGTCGGGAACGGGCCTTCGCCGACGCGCGTCGTGTAGGCCTTGGTAATGCCGAGCACATAGCCGATCGCGCCGGGGCCGACGCCCGAGCCGGGCGATGCCTGGCCGGCAACGGTGTTGGACGAGGTGACGAAGGGATAGGTGCCGTGGTCGATGTCGAGCAGCGTGCCCTGCGCGCCTTCGAACAGGATGCGCGCGCCTGCGCGGCGCTTGTCGTCGAGTATTTTCCACACCCGGTCCATATAGGGCAGGATCGCGTCGGCAACGGAAGTCAGCTCCTGCATGATCGTCTCATGCGCGACTTCGGGATGACCGAGCCCGCGGCGCAGCGCATTGTGGTGCGTCAGCAGCCGGTCGACCTTCAGGGGCAGCGTATCCAAATCAGCCAAGTCCATCACCCGCACGGCGCGGCGCCCGACCTTGTCTTCATAGGCAGGGCCGATGCCGCGGCGGGTCGTTCCGATCTTCGTTCCGGAATTGGAGGCCGCGTCTTCGCGGAATCCGTCGAGTTCCCGGTGGAGGGACAGAATAAGCGCCGTGTTTTCGGCTATTTTCAGGCGTTCGGGCGTTACTTCCACGCCGAGCGCGCGCAATTTCTCCGCTTCGGCGACGAAGGCATGCGGATCGAAGACCACGCCGTTGCCGATGACGGAGAGCTTGCCGTCGCGAACGATGCCGGAAGGAAGCAGCGACAGCTTGTAGACCTTGCCATCGACGACGAGCGTGTGACCGGCATTGTGGCCGCCTTGAAAACGCACCACGACATCGGCGCGTTCCGACAGCCAGTCGACGATCTTGCCCTTGCCTTCGTCGCCCCATTGAGAGCCGACGACAACCACATTGGCCATGTTTTCTTCCCTTCCAGCACCGCGAAGCAGGCGGCGAACACGTAAAAATGACAGGCCTCTATAGCGTCATGCGTTTTGGAAGGCGACCATTCTTTGCACGGTTTCTCGGCAGTTGTGGGTAATCAGGCACAACAATTTCCGCGTTTGGCGCTGTTTACGCGAACCCGCATCCATTCTACGCCGGTATCTCAAGCCCGCCGCCGGAAATTCCCATGCATCGAAACGCCTATCTGCTGCTTATCCTGACCACGCTGTTCTGGGGCGGTAATGCGGTTGCCGGCAAGCTGGCGGTCGGCCATATCTCGCCGATGCTGCTCACCACCATACGCTGGGGGCTGGCAATGACAGTGCTGCTCTTCATCGGCCGGGCGCGCCTGAAGCACGACTGGCCGGTCGTGCGCCGGCATCTGTGGCTGCTGACCGCGCTCGGCGGGCTGGGCTTCACGGTATTCAACATGGCGCTCTATACGGCGCTTATCTACACCACCGCGATCAATGCCAGCATCGAGCAGGCAGGCATGCCGATGCTGATCTTCGCCGCCAATTTCCTGCTCTTCCGCCTGCACGTCACCTGGGCGCAGATCGTCGGCTTCGTGCTGTCGGTCGTCGGCATTGTCTTCACCGCGACCCATGGCGAGCCTCAGCGTCTGCTCGAGCTCGACGTCAATTTCGGCGACGCGCTGATGCTCATAGCGGTGCTGGTCTATTCGGCTTACACGGTGGCGCTGCGTTTCAAACCGGCCATCCACTGGCAGAGCCTGATGATCATGCTGACGGGAACGGCTTTCGTCACCAGCGTTCCCTTCGCGGTCGCCGAATTCTGGACCGGCAATGCGATCGTTCCGGACGGGCAGGGCTGGGCGATCGTCCTGTTCACGGTCGTCTTTCCGTCGCTCCTGGCGCAGATATTCTACATCAGGGGCGTGGAACTGATCGGCGCCAACCGCGCCGGCCTGTTCATCAACCTCGTGCCGATCTTCGGAACATTGCTGTCGATCGTCATCCTCGGCGAAGATTTTCACCTCTATCACGCGGTTGCCATGGCGCTGGTGCTGGGCGGCATCGGGCTGGCGGAGCATAGCGGGCGGAAGATGGCGGGTTGAAACTCTCGACCCCCATGTCGATATTTGCTATCATGATAGCAAAGGAGAATTGCCATGGCGCAATTGCTGGTCCGACAGCTCGATGACGACGTAAAGCAGCGCCTTCAGGAGCGCGCGGCAAAGCATGGCGTCAGCATGGAAGAAGAGGTCCGCATGATCCTGCGGGCGACGGTGCTGAAGGATGATGGGCAGGAGTTTGGCCTGGGGACCAGGATAGCCGAATTGTTTCGCGACATCCCCGACAATGACGAGCCGCTACCGGAATTTCCTCGTCAACCGCTCAAGCCGGTCGATTTCGGCGAATGATCGTTCTGGATACCAATGTAATCTCGGCGCTTATGCGGCCGGACATGAACCCTACGGTCGTATCCTGGCTTGATCGTCAAACGTCGAGCATCGTCTGGATAACGGCCATAAGTGTCCTTGAGGTTCGATCGGGGCTGTTTCTTCTACCGGATGGCAAGCGCAAAAGCGGTCTCCTTGAACGCTTCGATCAGTTTTTGCGAGATGAGATAGTAGGTCGCGTTCTGCCGTTTGACCGAAACGCTGCCGAAGCCGCTTCGATTTTAAGTGCCAAGCGAATCGCGATTGGTCGCAACATCGACAGGATGGACACGCAGATCGCCGGCATTGTGGTCTCAAGGCGAGCAGTTCTGGCCACGCGCAATATCAAGGATTTCAATGATCTAGATATTCCGCTGGTCAATCCCTGGCAGGATTGAGCCTTCAAGCGTGCACTTCAATATCCAGCTTCCCGTCCGTGCCTGACCGCCAGAATGATCACCATCTCGCCGTCGAAGCGATAGAGCGCGACATAGCCGCCCGAGCCGAATTCGATCGGCCATTCGCGAAATTCAGCCGGCATGTCTTCGATCGGCCTGCCGGCCTCCGGATGACGTCCCAGAAGTTTGACGCCTTCCCTTATTGCAGCGGCAGCGCGTTTGGCGGCATTCGGGTTTTTGGGAAGAAGGAAGCGGTATAGCCGCGAAATGTCGTGCAGTGCGCTGGGCGACCAGATCAGTCGTGGCATTCGGGTACGTCAGCGTTCTCACCGGATTCAAGCTTGGCCAGCCACTCGTCAGCTTCCTCCGCCGTCACGTGCTTGCCGGTTGCTTGATACTCCGCCCATGCAGTCAGCGCATCCTGTCGGAATTTCTCGTGCTTCTCCTCGCGCTCGACATATTGTTCGATCGCTTCGCGCATAAGCCAGTGGGCAGAACGACGGCGGGCGGAGGCGAGTTTCTGCACGCGCTCCTTGGTGTCTTGATCCAGCTTCAGGCTGGTGGTCGACGTAACGGCCACAGCGGGTACTCCAAGGTGTTACCTTTGGTATCAAGCTTAACACTATGGGCGCCTGAAAAACAAAAGAAAAGGCGCCGGTTGCCCGGCGCCTTCCAATTGCCTGAACGGCCAGTTGCCCGTTCTCAGATCCCGTTCACATCGAACTGCAGCGGCTTGGCCGAATCGATCGACGGGTTGGCGCGGACTTCGGCCAGCGCCTTTTCCGGGAAGGGCGCATCGAGATAGAGCAGCGCGATGGCATCGCCGCCGGGCCGGTTGCGGCCGAGCTGGAAGTTGGCGATGTTGACGTTGTTCTTGCCGCACAGCGTGCCGAGCAGGCCGATGATGCCCGGCGCGTCGGCATTGGTCGTGTAGAGCATGTGCTGGCCGACTTCGGCGTCGAGATTGATGCCCTTGATCTGGATGAAGCGCGGCTTGTGGTCGGAGAAGCAGGTGCCGGCGATGGAGCGCTCCTGCTTTTCGGTCTTCACCGTCAGCTTGATGTAGCCGTCGAAGACGCCCGACTTGTCGCGCTTGACCTCGGCGACGATGATGCCGCGCTCCTTCACCATGATCGGGGCCGACACCATGTTGACGTCGGATACCTGTGGCCGGATCAGGCCGGCAAGGGCAGCGCTGATCAGGGCGCGGGTGTTCATCGTCGCGGTGGCGCCGTCGAACAGGATCTCGACTTCCTTGATCGGATCTTCGGTGACCTGGCCGACAAAGGCGCCGAGCACTTCGGCAAGCTTGACGAACGGCTTCAGGCGCGGGGCTTCTTCCGCAGTGATCGACGGCATGTTGATGGCGTTCGATACCGCGCCCTTGACGAGATAATCCGACATCTGCTCGGCCACCTGCAGCGCAACGTTTTCCTGCGCCTCGCTGGTCGATGCGCCGAGATGCGGCGTGGTGACGACGTTTTCCATGCCGAACAAAGCGTTTTCGGTTGCCGGCTCGGTCTCGAACACGTCGATGCCGGCGCCCGCCACCTTGCCGCTCTTCAGCGCTGCAATGAGGTCGGCTTCGACCACCAGGCCGCCGCGCGCACAGTTGATGATGCGCACGCCGTCCTTCATCTTGGAGATGGCCTCGGCGTTGATGATGCCGCGCGTCTTGTCGGTCATCGGCGTATGCAGTGTGATGAAGTCGGCACGCTTGAGCAGCTCTTCAAGCTCGACCTTTTCGACACCCAGTTCCTCGGCGCGGCCTTCCGACAGGAACGGATCGAAGGCCACGACATGCATCTTCAGGCCGACGCCGCGCGTCGCCACGATCGAGCCGATATTGCCGCAGCCGATGACGCCCAGCGTCTTTGAGGTGATCTCGACGCCCATGAAGCGGTTCTTTTCCCACTTGCCGGCATGGGTCGATGCATTGGCTTCCGGGATCTGGCGGGCCAGCGCGAACATTAGCGCGATGGCGTGCTCGGCGGTGGTGATGGAATTACCGAAAGGCGTGTTCATCACGATGATGCCTCGGCGCGAGGCAGCCGGGATATCGACATTGTCGACGCCGATGCCGGCGCGGCCGATGACTTTCAGATTGGTCGCGGCAGCGATCAGCTTTTCGGTGACTTTGGTGGCCGAGCGGATGGCGAGGCCGTCATACTGGCCGATGACTTCGAGCAGCTTTTCCTTGTCCTTGCCGAGATCGGGCAGGTAGTCCACTTCGACGCCGCGATCCTTGAAGATCTGCACGGCAGTGGGGGAGAGTTTGTCGGATACGAGAACGCGAGGCATGGTTGGATTCCTTGGCGCTGGTTCCCTCCCCCTTGAGGGGAGGGTGGTCGCGAAGCGACCGGGTGGGGTTGTTGCGGCAGTGCTCGACGTAAGTCCTGTGATGCCGCCTGGATTTTGTTGAGGCTGGCGAGGTGGAGATGACCCCACCCGGCTCACTTCGTTCGCCACCCTCCCCTCAAGGGGGAGGGATGCGCTGCGTCAAGCAGCCGCCTTCAGCGATGCCTTGGCCGTTGCAAAAGCCCAGTCGAGCCAAGGCGTCAGCGCCTGAAGATCAGACGCTTCCACTGTGGCGCCGCACCAGATGCGCAGGCCGGGAGGGGCATCGCGGTAGCTGGCGATGTCGTAGGCGACTTTTTCAGCTTCGAGCAGGCCGGTGAAAGCCTTCACGAAAGCCTGCTGGCCGGCGTCGTCGAGACCCGAGACCGCCGGGTCAACGAAGCGCAGGCAGACCGACGTGTTCGAGCGCGTGTCTTCTTCGGCAGCGAGGAACGCCACTGCCGGATTGTTCGCAACCCAGTCGGCCAGCACCTTGGCGTTGGCATCGGCGCGGGCGATCAGCGCATCGAGCCCGCCGATGGATTTCGCCCAGTCGAGTGCGTCCAGATAATCTTCAACCGCCAGCATCGACGGCGTGTTGATGGTCTCGCCCTTGAAGATGCCTTCGATGAGCTTGCCACCGGAGGTCAGGCGGAAAATCTTCGGCAGCGGCCAGGCCGGCTTGTAGCTTTCGAGCCGCGCGACGGCGCGGGGGCTCAGGATCAGCATGCCGTGGCCGCCTTCGCCGCCCAGAACCTTCTGCCAGGAGAAGGTGACGACATCGAGCTTGTCGAAATCAAGCTTCTGCGCAAAGGCAGCGGAAGTGGCGTCGCAGATGGTCAGGCCCTTGCGGTCTGCCGGGATGAAGTCGCCATTGGCGACGCGCACGCCCGAGGTCGTGCCGTTCCAGGTGAAGACCACGTCGCGGTCGAAATCGACCGCTGCGAGATCGGGTAGCGCGCCATAGGGCGCGTCGAATGTGCGGACGTCCGGCAGCTTCAGCTGCTTGACGACATCAGTCACCCAGCCGGCACCGAAGGATTCCCAGGCGACCATGTCGACGCCGCGCTCGCCGAGCAGCGACCACAGCGCCATCTCGACCGCGCCGGTGTCGGAAGCCGGTACGATGCCGATGCGATAATCGGCCGGAACCTGAAGAACTTCGCGGGTAAGGTCGATGGCGCGGGCAAGTTTTGTCTTGCCGATCTTGGCGCGGTGCGAACGGCCAAGGGCCGCGTCGCGGAGGCCTTCAAGAGACCAGCCGGGGCGTTTTGCGCAGGGACCTGAGGAGAAATTGGGATTTGCCGGACGGAGTCCTGGCGCGGAAAGCGTCGTCATCGTGGTTCTATCCTTCCAGATAGCTGGCCCCTCGTTGGGGAGGGGTGGCCCACGGCGGGAAATACAGAAAGGCGCGGAAGTTCGCAAGAGGCAAAAGAGTTTGCGACAAACTGTCTTGCAGGCAAACGCAGAATGAAGATGGAAGGCGTCAAAAAAAGCGGCCCGTATTTGACGCGCCCTGTTCTGGTGATGCTCCGTTGGAGCGCAAAAAAAACCCGCGTGCTCCAGAATGAACACACGGGCATCAAGGGGCTTTAACAAGTGCTGAATAGCCGTTTCGAGCTATTCCCGCACCCTCCATTTTTGGGTGGAATAAACAGAAAACCCGCCACCCCGTGAGGGTGGCGGGTTGTTGCCTGGGCGCTTGCGCGCCGCGGTACTCAATGCTTTGCCGCTGGACCCGGAGGATGCATCTCCATGGTCAACGACCGGTTAATTCCATCGCTTGAATCCGACTTTATTTTGCAAGGAAATGTTTGCCGCGGCCCGGAACGGAAAAGGCGGGCCGAAGCCCGCCTTTTTGTTGCCGGTAATGATGTTGTAGCTCACCACAGGTCGTAGCGCAGGCCGACCTTGAGCTGGTGGTAGTCGATGCCTTTGCCGAACGTCGGGCCGTCGGCGCCATAGGAAACATAGCGGGCGCCGGGCACGGAATAGTATTCGTAGCCGAGATCGACCGAAGTGTTCTGGCTGATGCGATAGTTGAAGCCGGCGCCGATCGAATAGGCCAGGTTGTACTGCCGTTCCGAGGTGACATCGCCCGAATAGGTGCTGGCGTCGTCGCATTCGAAGATCGTCGTCGTCGTTCCGCCTTGGCCATTGGGAACCGAGGTGCTCGAGCCGTTGCAGTGGCGATCACCCTTGGCGGAGCGATAGGAGGTGTATGCAACGCCGAGGCCGCCGCCGACATAGGGCGTGAAGCCGGCAAATGTGCCGAGATCGAAATAGGCGTTTGCCATGCCGTTATACGCCTTGTTCTTGGCGTTGTCGGAACTCGGGCAATCGCGCGTGCTGCGGCCGGCGAAGGCGCTGGTGTTGCCTGTGCCGTCGGTAACCGTAACGGTCTGCGTGCCGTCGCAGGAGGCGGTATAGTTGTTGGAGAATTTGCTGCTCGGCAAAATGCCGAAATTCAGCTCTCCGCGCAGGTAGTCGTTGAAGTGATAGCCCATGCCGATGCTTCCCGACACGGGAATCTCGCTCGAGGTGAAGCCTGCGGGCGTCTCGAAGTAGTCATATGGCTTGTTGAGACTGTAGCCGAGGTCGCCGCGCAGGTACCAGCCGGAGCCGACTTCCACGGGAACGTATTCCGGCGCGTTGTCGACGAAGATCGGAGGATCGTAGTCGGCGGCATTTGCCGCGTTGCCAGCCAGCGCCGCTGCGACGGCAAGCGAAAAGATCAAAATGCCATGCGATTTCATCACGCCAAACTCCCGCAAATGCGGCACGACCGACTGTCGTGCAACCGCCACCCGAGAGCATTGTTAACCATAGGGGTTAAGCCACGGTTAAGGATAACGGATGGTTAGCGGATTTATCGTTTTGGCGGCCTTGTTAAGGTTTAGGGCGAGCCATTGATCGTTGTTTGGACCAAGAAAAAACCGCCCGGCGAAGGCCGGGCGGTCGAAGTAGTGGGCAGGGTAATTACTTGTAGACGGGCTCGACCGGGGGCGGCTCGTAGGCCACCGGCTCGGGTTCGGCGCAATCGGCCTTGCCGCCGCCGAACTGGTAGCGCAGGCCGCCGCGCACTTCATGCACGTTGAAGCCCTTGTCGTAGCCTGGGCCGGCGCCCGGGCCGCCGGCCGAGGAGTCGACATAGTCGAACATCTTGCCGCCGTTGACGCGGGTGAAGCGATAACCGGCGTCGAATTGCAGGTTCTTGGTGATGCAGTAGGAAGCACCGGCCATGAGCGCATAGGCAAAGCGCCATTCCTTGCCGCCATTATGGCTGTCGTCGACGCCCGGGAACTGGTTGCGCAGATTGTCCCACTTGACGTAAGCACCGCCGATACCGGCGCCGACATAAGGCGTCACGCGGTGCCAGGTGCCGAGGTCGACATAGGCGTTGGCGAGCAGCAGCAGCGCGCTGTAGGACGAGGTGTCGGTCGAGGTGTTGACGCCGTCAGAGGTCTGGCCGTTGAATTTCGACTTGAACCAGTAGTCGGCCGTCACGTCGGTACGGAAGTAGTTGTTGACCTGGTAGCCGACGCCGCCGCCGAACGACATTGCGCCCTTCAGGTCGCCGAAATCGAACGAGTTCGAGCCGGGAACGGCAACGGGTCCGCAGCCCGTGTCGCAGACGCCGTAGGTGATGTAGTCGGCGCCGCGGAATTTCGACCAGCGATAGCCGAGGTCGCCGCGCAGATACCATCCGCCCGTCTCGACCGGCTGGTAGACGACTTGCGGCTGCGGTTCGACGACCGGTTCATAGAGGTCGGCGGCGACTGCGGGCGCGGCAAAGCCGGTCACCAACAGTGCGGCAAACACCCGCTTGGAAATGTTGAGCATTTTCATTACCCCTGCGAATCCCTCGCACCCCCACCGGGGCGAGATCGGTTGAATTCGACGTGGATAATGGAGTCCAAAGGTTAAGTTGTGCTTAACCCTGTTCCTTAACTATGACGAGCACCCGGCAGGTGCTTCCCGAACGGAAAAAGCCCGCCGGAGGCGGGCTTTTCAAAGGCCTTGTCTGTCGTGAATCAGGCGGCCGTCTTGAGATCCGAAATGACGCCGACGATGTCGTTGACCACGGTCTCGACCAACTTGGGATCGTCGCCTTCGGCCATGACGCGGATCAGCGGCTCGGTGCCGGACGGGCGGATGACGAGACGTCCGGACTGGCCGAGGCGGTTGCGCGCGTCCTCGATCGCCGCCTTGACAGGGGCTGCTTCCAGCGGCTTGCCGCCGGAGAAGCGGACGTTTTTCAGAAGCTGCGGCACCGGCTCGAACTTGCGGCAGAGCTCGCTCACCGGCTTGTTCTGGCGCTTGATGCAGGCCAGCACCTGCAGGGCCGAGACGAGGCCGTCGCCGGTGGTGGAGAAATCCGAAAGCACGATATGGCCGGACTGCTCGCCGCCGATGTTCAGGCCATGGGCGCGCATATGCTCGACGACGTAGCGGTCACCGACCTGGGTGCGGTGAAGCTGCAGGCCGATATCGCCGAGGAAGCGCTCCAGACCGAGATTGGACATGACGGTGGCGACGATGCCGCCGCCGACGAGGCGGTCGTTCTGGTTCCAGGATTCGGCCACCAGCGCCATGATCTGGTCGCCGTCGACCACGGTGCCGTTCTCGTCGACGATGATCATGCGGTCGGCGTCGCCGTCCAGCGCGATGCCGATGTCGGCGCGAACCTCATGCACCTTCTTGGCGAGGCTCTCCGGATGGGTCGAGCCGCAGTCCTCGTTGATGTTGAAGCCGTTGGGGCTGTCGTGGATGGCGATGACCTCGGCGCCGAGTTCCCAAAGGGCTGCGGGTGCTACCTTGTAGGCAGCGCCATTGGCGCAGTCGATGACGACCCTGAGGCCCGACAGCGACATGGAGCGCGGCAAAGTGCGCTTGGCGAATTCGATGTAGCGGTCATGCACGCCGTCGATGCGCTTGGCGCGGCCAAGGGCGTCTGCGTCGGCAAGGGCGAGGTCAATGTCCTGATCGAGCATCGCCTCGATGCGCATCTCGATCTCGTCGGAGAGCTTGTAGCCGTCCGGGCCGAACAGCTTGATGCCGTTATCGTAGTAAGGGTTGTGCGAGGCCGAGATCATCACGCCGATGTCGGCGCGCAGCGAGCGCGCCAGCATGGCGACCGCGGGCGTCGGCACCGGGCCGAGCAGGAATACATCCATGCCGGCGGCGCAGAAGCCTGCGACCATGGCGTTCTCGATCATATAGCCCGAAAGGCGCGTATCCTTGCCGAGAACGACGCGATGGCGGTGATTGCCGCGCTGGAAGGAAAGGCCGGCTGCCATGCCGACTTTCATAGCGATCTCGGCAGTCATCGGAAATTTGTTGGCGCGTCCGCGGATACCGTCGGTTCCGAAATATCGTCTGCTCATACTCTACTATCCCCGGCCGAGGACTCATGTCCCGGCGCTGCTCTTGCCATAACAAGCCGGCCGCCCGATATCACATTATGTGATTATCTGTCATGAATCCTTCGAAATTCTTTCATTTTCAGCGTCTTTGATTGCATAGACCCTTCATCGCCGGAGCGCCACATCTCCATTCGAATGCGCGAAGGTGTTCAGACACTTGCATTGGCACATGATCCGGCCGGGAAATCGATTCCGATTTTCGGTGGATGGGCTAACGCATCGAGGCAATCCAGTCGCGCAACAGGGCTACCGCTTCCGGGTCTGCGACATGGCGGCCAAGCTCCGGCATCATGACGCCGGGCTCGGTGCTTTCGACGCGGTAGGGCAGGATCGAGCCGTCGGGATCGCCAGGCTTGATGTCGAAGGAGCGGTCGCCCGAACCCTTGCCGGCCGCCACCGGCCGCTTGCCGACGCCGTAGCGCACTCTGTCCTTCTCGCCCCAGGTCAGGAACAACCCTGAATTGCTGGCAGCGCCCTCCGCCCGGTGGCAGTGGGCGCAGTTGACGTCGAGCCAGGCGCGGGCGCGGGCATCGAGCGGAGCGGCCGCATCGCGCCAGTCCGGCACGGCGGGGGATGATGCCGGCAGGCCCGACAGGATTTTGGCCTCGGCCCAGTGTGCGAGCTGATTCTGTGGGCCGGAAGCGTAAGGGAAATCGCCGTTCAGGTTGCGCGCCTTGGGGCCCAGCGGCACGATCTCGCCATTGAAGGCATGGCAGCCCTTGCACTGGTTCTTGTTGGGCACGGCATAGGTGAAGCTGAGCGGCGTGCCGTCTGCCTTGACCGTCGCGATATCGACCTTGGCGCCGGTTATCTTCAGCGTCGCCTCGGTCTGCTCGTCGTTCCACAAATAGGCCCAGGCCTGCCAGCCGCCCTCATGCTTCAAGAGCACGCGGGTTTCGATCAGGCGGATGTCCTTGTCGGGTGCGCGGAAGTCGGCGGGAAAGGCAAAGGTTTTTATCAGCGCGGTGCCGACGGGGAAGTCGAAGGCTTCGGTGTCGTCGTAGGTCGCTGACTGGCCTTCGGGAAGGTAGACGAAGCGGTATTTCAGGGCGTTGTCGGAGAAGAGCGGCGTTATCGGCGCGAAGGGGGTGACGTTCTCGGCAGGTGTTTGCTTCGCGATATCGGTGAAAAAGCCGAACGCTGAAAGCTGCTTTGGCGGGGTATCTGCGAGGATAGCGTCGGGTGAGACGGCGAAAGCGGGGGAGGTGGCGGTGCAGAAAGCGATCGCCAGCAGCAAGTGTGCGAATGGGCCTGCTCGTCTTGCGTTAGCGCTGCCCCTCACCCTTACCCTCTCCCCGTAAACGGGGAGAGGGGGACATCGACGTTGCGGCCAGCCTTGTTCTCCCCTTGAAGGAGGAAGCGGCAAGATTGCGGCCGTCCTTCCTCTCCCCGTCACTATACGGGGAGAGGATGCCGGCAGGCAGGTGAGGGGCGGCGCCACGCTGCCAAGCAGTGCGCAAAGCCTTTGAAGCAAACTCACTGTTATCAGCCCCACGGCACTGATTCCGCCTAAGCCCCGTTCTCCTGCGGCAGCTTCACCGCAGCCGGCTCCGGCAAACTCCCTTTATACGCCGAGATATCCTTGTCCGGCGATGTCGACCACGGCAGCATCAGCTGCGAGATCATCTTCAGGTTGGCAAATGTCGTGCCCTCTGCCTCGTCGACATAAATGCGGTCGGCGGCTGAGACCCAGGTAAGATATTCGGGAATGCGGGTGACGCCGTCCCAGATAATGCTCGGCACCGGCGTGCCGGAAACGTCGGAAATGGTCTTGCCGACCTCTCCGTCCGGCGCGTTGCCGCCCTCGCCATAGGTGTTGCCATGGACGAAGACGCCGCGCGGCACGAACATGTAATTGTCGTCGTCGTATTCGTTAGGATAGGCGGCGATCAGCACATGGGTGGTGGCGTTGCCAGACAGGCGGTTGCCGAAGACATGGACGTTGCGGTTGGCCATGACCATGATGCCCATGCCTTTCGGCACCATAGCGACGGTGTTGCCCTTCGGCGCGAAATTGGCGGTGTCGTTGTCGACCACGTCATTGTCGAAGACGCGGATGTCGTGGCCGCCCTGCACCGGCAGGTTGGGCAGGTCGAAGATGAGGATGCCGCCGGTGTTGTGGGTGGCGGTGTTCTTGTAGACGTCGGCCTTCATCGAATTCTCGATCTCGATGCCGGCGACATTGTATTCGGCGCGCGAATTGCGCACCACGATGTTCTCGCTCTGGCCGACATAGATGCCGGCGTCCGCCGCCCCCTTCACCGTCACGCCATCGACCAGAATGTTCTTGGAGGTGACGGGATAGACGCCGTAGGCGCCGTTGTTGGCGTCCGGCCCGTTGGTCCATTCGACGCGCAGGTTGCGGAAGGTAATCTGGTCCGAGCCCTTGGCCTTGACGCCGTCGCCCTTGGAATCCTCGACGGCGAAATCCTCCAGCACCACCCGGTCGGACGTCACCAGCAGGCCCTCGCCCGAGCCGGTCTGGCCCTTGAAGGAGAGGATCGTCGCATCGGGCCCTGCGCCCTTGACCAGCACGTCGTCGACATCGAGCGACAGGCCCTCGGTGAGTTCGAATTTTCCAGCGCCGATGGCAATCGTGTCGCCGGGCTTGGCCATGATCAGCGCCTCGGTCAGGCGTTCGGCGGCACCGTCTCCGGCTTCGACAGGGATCTCTGCGGCCAGAAGCGGGCCGCAGGCGGCAGAGGTCAAAAGCACGGTAAGAAAGGCCGCGCGCGGCGACAATGAACGCATGAAAATCCTCCCTCTTTGCATTGACGATGCTCCCGCGATCCATCAAAGTCAATAAAGATGAAACAGTTTCAGCTTTTGCCGAAGCCAGAAGCCGGCGCACCCGCGACCGGTCCTGTGGTGCCGCGCCAGAAGCGAGCGCAGCGCACGCGCACGGCTCTGCTGGCGGCGGCGGAGGCGCTTGTCGCCACTGAGGGGGCGGACGCCGTGACGACGACGCGGCTCGCCGAGATCACCGGCGTTTCGGTCGGCACGATCTACCGCTATTTTTCCGATCGCGAGCAACTGCTGCTCGCCGCCTATGACGGCACCGTCGTGCGCATCGTCGAGACATGCGGCGAAGCCCTTGCGGATCTCGATCCCGGCATGCCGATGGCGGCGGCGGCGCGGAAGCTGCTCGGGCTCTATCTCGATACCGCCGAGACCATTCCTGCGCATTCCGGTCTGTTGGCGACCATGCGGGCGCTGCGTCCGATCGAGGCCGACCAGGGCGGCGGCAACGAGGCCAGCATCGTCGGCGATATCGTGGCGCCGTTTCTGCAGAAGTTTTCAGCCGGAAGCGGTGCTGTCGATCCTTCTCGCCTGCATTTCCTCAGCGTGCTGATGGGAACGCTGGTCGATCTATACCTCGTGACGCCGGATACTTCGGATCGGACAGGGCTGCGCGAGGAGATTGAAGCGCATATGTTGCTGGCGCTGGAGCGTCTTTCCGGCTGAAACCGCCAAGATCATGCCAGCGAAGTTTTAGTCATAACAACGTCCGAAATAGATAGTATCTGGCGCAACTGTCCGTTGCAGGGTAAAGATTTGCTCAGGGACGTTTTGTGGGCAGCATTTACGGAGAATTGCCATGCTCTTCAACAAACTAGTCACCCTATCGGGCTTCGCGGCCATCGCCCTGTTCATGGCCTCGCCAGCCAGCGCGCTGACCATGAAGGAATGCAGCGCCAAGTATAACACCGCCAAGGACGCCGGCTCGCTCGGCGGGCAGACCTGGAACCAGTTCCGCAAGGCTGAATGCGCGGCCGACGACGCCGCTGCAACCGCGCCGGCCAAGGCCGACACCAAGAAAGCTGCAAAGACGACCAAGAAGGCTTCCGACACGGCAGCTGCCGATGACGAGGCCAAGGGCCTGTCGATGAAGGAATGCAGCGCCAAATACAATGCCGCCAAGGACGCCGACGCGCTGAACGGCATGAAGTGGAACGACTTCCGCAAGGCCGAGTGCGGCCCGGGCGCCAGCACCACCGTTGCCGCCAAGCCTGCCAAAGCCGCCAAGTCGTCCGACACGGCAGCTGCCGGTGACGAGGCCAAGGGCCTGTCGATGAAGGAATGCAGCGCCAAGTACAACGCAGCCAAGGATGGCGATGCGCTGAACGGCATGAAGTGGAACGACTTCCGCAAGGCCGAATGCGGCCCGGGCGCCAGCGCCACGATGGCGGCAAAGCCGGCGGCAGCTTCCGACGACGATGCCAAGGGCCTGTCGATGCAGGAATGCAGCACCAAGTACAATGCCGCCAAGGACGCGAATGCGCTGAACGGCATGAAGTGGAACGACTTCCGCAAGGCCCAGTGCGGCCCCGGCGCCAGCGCCACAATGGCGGCAAAGCCGGCGAAAGCCTCGAAGTCTGACACCGCTGCTGCCGACACCGGCGGCAAGGGCCTGACGATGAAGGAATGCAGCGCCAAGTACAGCGCCGCCAAGGACGCCAATTCGCTCGGCGGCCAGAGCTGGAACCAGTTCCGCAAGTCGTCCTGCAGCGCATCGGCAGCTGACGACGACACCGTGCCGAACCTCGACCAGGCGACCTATGATGGCGAGCCGGACCAGCCGACCGTCACCGCGCCGCGTGGCGTCAGCTTCCCGAAGGCCGTTTCGAAGAAGTTCGCCACCGAGACCCCCGGCAAGGCACGCATGCACACCTGCCTTGAGCAGTATTATGACAACAAGGACAGCGACAAGCTCGCCGGCCTGCGCTGGATCCAGAAGGGCGGCGGCTACTACAGCCTCTGCAACGCCCGCCTGAAGGCCAGCGTGTCCGGCTAAGCGCCGACCGTTTCAGGACAACGCAAAAGCCCGCGCACCGAAAGGTTCGCGGGCTTTTTGTTGGGTCCGCCCGAACGCAACGCCCTCGAGATCAAAATTCTTGCATAGTGTTTGCTACATCAGGCCGCCATATTCCATCATCTTCTTGGCCGATGAAACGGGAGGTGAAGCTCCAGAACCTATATGGGGCGAGAAGATACTCTCGACGCGATCATGCGTGTCGATCGGCGTCTTCCCGGAAATAGACGGCAGGACGCGGCTTGCGTTCGGCCCTGCACGAGAAGTGTGGTTGAGGCGAGACGCGGATTTCGACGACTTCATCGAAACACCGACCCGGACATTGTTCGTGAGCACTGCAACAGGTGTCGTGCTTGTGATGGGGTTCATCGAGACGGAAATAACGCGCGTGCGAATCTGGCGCAGCCATCCCGATTGGCCGACACGCGTAACGGTTGGCTATGGCTGACGCTGTTCCTTGATTACTTCACGGAGCATCCGCGTCTCTTTCCTCCACCCCCCGCACCAACTCCCGCAGCAGATCGGCAAGCGCTGCGCGCTTTTCCGGGGTGAGCTTTTCGAGGAACTGCATCTCGTTTGCCATGTCGGCGCGGAACGCTTCTTCCGCCCGTTTCTGGCCTTCCGGCGTCAGCGCCACGAAAAAGCTGCGGCCGTCCTCGGGTGATTTTTCGCGGGTGATCAGCCCTGCTTTCTCCAGTCGCCCCAGCCGGTGGGTCAGGCCGCCTGAAGAAATCATCAGCGATGTGTAGAGGTCGGTCGGGGTCAGCCTGTAGGGCGGGCCGGAGCGGCGCAGCGTGCTGATGACATCGAACTCGCCGCGGTCGAGCCCGAAGCCGGCGAAGGTCGCCTCGATGCTCGGGCGGATGAGGTTCGACAGGCGGTAGGCCCGCCCGAGGATCGTCATCGGCGTGGTGTCGATATCAGGCGCTTCACGGGCCCATTGGCCGCGCAGGCGGTCGACATGGTCGGGTTTCGGCTTGTCGCTCATGCTTGTCTCCATGGAAAGCCTATAGGCGCATTATATCTTGACGTGAAGATATTTCTTTGCTAGATATCTTCACGTCAAGATAGTTTGCCGCATCAATCGAACCAACCGGGAGAAGCAAGATGTACGAAGTCATTCGCCGCACCGAACCGAAGCCCGGCGCAAGCCGCACCGTTCTCTTCCAGGGCAACGAGCATGGCTCCGGAGTGTCGTTCTTTCTTGTCGACAACGATCCGGGGCAGGGGCCGGGGCTGCATGTCCACCCCTATACGGAAACCTGGGTCGTGCGCTCGGGCGAGGCGGAATTCACCGTCGGGCGGGAAAAAACCCGCGCCACCGCCGGTGATATCGTCGTGGGCGCCGCCAACATCCCGCATAAATTCGTCAATGTGGGAACAGGCCGGCTGGAGATCGTCTGCATCCACGCCAACGACCGCGTCGTGCAGGAGTTTCTGGAAGAGGCGAATGCTTAGTTGAGCAGGCAGGGTTTGTTCGCATAACCCCCCTCCGTCGCGCTTCGCGCGCCACCTCTCCCCCGCCTTGCGGGGGCGAGGAACCCAAGTTCTGAAATGTCGCGGCCTCGATGGGTGCCGGTTCCTCGCCCCCATGAAATGGGGGAGAGGTGGCGCGCGAAGCGCGACGGAGAGGGGGCTGAGCGGCCAAACGAAAAACGCCGCCGGATTTTCATCCAGCGGCGCTTCACATTCCTTAAAAGTATTTAGTTTTGCGGCTGAGGCTCCATGCCGCCTTCGGGCTCCTCGCCCTTCTTGCGGCGGCCACCGGTCGAACCGGCTTTCGGCACGGCCGAACCGCGGCTCGGGGGCGTGTCGTCGCCGAGGTCGCGCGACGGCTTCTTGCCGGCCATCAGCTGCTTGATCTCTTCGCCGCTCAGCGTCTCGTATTCGAGCAGGCCTTCGGCTATCGCGATCCATTCCTTCTTCTTCTTGGTCATGATCCGCATCGCTTCGGCATAGGCCTCGTCGATCAGGCGGCGCACTTCGGCGTCGATGATCTGCGCGGTCTCTTCCGAGACGTTCTGCGTGCGGGCCACCGAATGGCCGAGGAAGACCTCTTCCTGGTTGTCGCCATAGGCGACGCGGCCGAGCTTGTCGGAATAGCCCCACTGGGTCACCATCGAGCGCGCCAGCTTGGTCGCCTGCTGGATGTCGGAAGAAGCGCCGGAGGTGATGTTCTCCTTGCCGAACTTCAGTTCCTCGGCGACGCGTCCGCCCATCATGATCGCAAGGCGCGAGATCATCCAGGTATAGGTCACCGAGTAGCGGTCGCCTTCCGGCAGCTGCATGACCATGCCCAGCGCGCGGCCACGCGGGATGATGGTGGCCTTGTGCAGCGGGTCGGCCTTCGGCACGTTCAGCGCGACGACGGCGTGGCCGGCCTCGTGATAGGCGGTGTTGGTCTTTTCTTCCTGCGTCATGGCCGAGGAGCGGCGCTCCGCGCCCATCATGATCTTGTCCTTGGCATCTTCGAATTCGGCCATGGTGACGAGGCGCTTGTTGCGCCGCGCAGCCATAAGGGCCGCCTCGTTGACGAGGTTGGCCAGATCAGCACCCGAGAAGCCCGGCGTGCCGCGCGCGACGACCTTGAGGTCGACATTCGGTGCCAGCGGCACGTTGCGCACATGCACCTTCAGGATCTTCTCGCGGCCGACGATGTCGGGGTTCGGCACCACGACCTGACGGTCGAAACGGCCCGGACGCAGCAGCGCGGGGTCGAGAACGTCGGGGCGGTTGGTGGCGGCGATCAGGATGATCGATTCATTGGCCTCGAAGCCGTCCATCTCGACCAGAAGCTGGTTCAGCGTCTGCTCGCGCTCGTCATTGCCGCCGCCGAGGCCGGCGCCGCGATGGCGGCCAACGGCGTCGATTTCGTCGATGAAGATGATGCAGGGCGCATTCTTCTTGGCCTGGTCGAACATGTCGCGCACGCGGGAGGCACCCACGCCAACGAACATTTCGACGAAGTCCGAACCGGAAATGGTGAAGAAGGGCACATTCGCCTCACCCGCCACCGAGCGGGCCAGCAGCGTCTTACCGGTGCCGGGAGGGCCGACGAGCAGCACGCCGCGCGGGATCTTGCCGCCCAGCCGCTGGAACTTCTGCGGGTCGCGCAGGAACTCGACGATCTCTTCCAGGTCTTCCTTGGCTTCGTCGACGCCGGCGACATCGCCGAAGGTGACGCGGCCATGCGCCTCGGTCAGAAGCTTGGCCTTGGACTTGCCGAAGCCCATGGCGCGGCCGGAGCCGGACTGCATCTGGCGCATGAAGAAGATCCACACGCCGAGGATGAGGATCATCGGCAACCACGAAAGCAGCATCGAGAACAGCGAGCCGGAGCCGTCGTTCTCAGGACGCGCCTGAATGGTGACGTTCTTGTCCTGCAGGCGCTGCACCAGTGTCGCATCGCCCGGAGAATAAGTCTGGAAGGCGCTGGCGCTGTCGTTATAGGTGCCTGAAATGCGGTCGCCGGCAATGGTTACCGTCTTGACGCGGCCCGCCTCGACCTCCTTCAGGAAATCCGAATAGGCGACATCGTTCGATGCGCCCCGCGTCTGCGGCGTCTGGAACAGATTGAACAACGCGATCAGAAGAACGGCGATGATCGCCCAGAGCGCGAGATTACGATAATTCGGATTCATCGATTATCCTGTTCGTGCCCGCAAGCGGACACGCATTGTTGGTGAAAAGCTTGGCTCTAACATAGGCACCGTCTCGGCCAATGCCAAGCAGAAGAGCACGGATCGGTTAAGCTTTAGCTTTGTGGCCTCGCCATGGCGAAGCGGGCAGGGGCTCAGCGCCCAGCAGCGCAACGACGGCGCGGGCTGGTTCGAGATCGAAAGCCGGCAGAAAACGCGCCCACGGAGCCGCAACCGGCATCGCCTTGAACCCCCGCAAAGCGGCGTCCGCCGCAATCCGTCCGAGGCATTCTTCGCCCTGCCACAGCGCCGGCTCGGCGGCCAGGGCAGGGCGGACAAGGCTTGCCGGCGGGTTTTCCGTCTGTGTCGCCAAGGACTTGGCCTGCAGCAGTCCGAGCGGCGCGACGGCGGCGCCGTCGATCGAAGCGGCGGACGATATGTGGTAGCGGCTGTCCCAGATCATGCCGTCATTGGGCGTCGATGGGGCCGGCAGTCCGCGCGTCTCGCGGTGGAGAAAAATGCCGCTTCGCCGCTTGTCGATCACCGTCCGCGACAATGTGGCGCAAAAAGTGTCCCGCCCAAGATGGCCGAAAAGTTCGGCGGCGCGCACTTCGTCGGGCAGGAAAGGCGTGCCGCCGACGACAGCAAGCAGGATGCGCAGCGCGTAGACGGCGGCGTCGTGATTTTTCGGCGCTGCGAAATCGCGGTCGAGCCGCCAAAGTCCGGGTGCCGGGCGGCTGGCAAAAGCGTCGATCAGGGCGGCTGCTTCGGCTCCCAGCCGCATACGTTGGCCGGCAGCTTCACCGGCAATCTCCAGTGCTTCGGCCACCCGCTCGCTATCCTGTCTAAGTTCTGCCCGCATGCGCGGGCGCTCGAATGTCTCGTTGGTGTTGGTCGGGTCGTCCAGCCATGCAACGTCCCGCGCGCGCAGGACATCCCGCAAGGCTTCGCGGCGCGTGCCGAGCAGGGGACGGGCGATCCAGACACTGCCGTCGAACAAGGTCGCCGGTGCCATGCCGGCCAGCCCGCGCCCGTCGTCCTGGCGCGCCTTGCGCATCAGCACCGTCTCGGCCTGGTCGTCGGCGGTATGGCCGGTGAGGATCAGGTCGGTGCCTTCGAGCTTCGCCGCCTGCGCCAGCAGCCTGTAGCGCGCCTCGCGCGCGGCGGCGGGAATGCCGGTCGCCGGCTTTTCGCCGGTCCATGTCATGGTGCGGTGGGCGATGCCATGGCGGGCAGCGAGCTGTGCCACTGCCTCGGCCTCGTCTGCCGAGCCCGGCCGCAGTGCGTGATCGACGGTCACCGCCACCAGCCGCGTCGCCGGGGCGGTCCGGTCGAGAAAGGATTTTGCCAGGAGAAGGAGAGCGAGCGAGTCGCTGCCGCCGGAAACCGCTGCAATCAGCGCGCGGCGGGGCGCGACATCAAAATTCGAGAATAGCTGAAGCGGGTCGATGCCCACCGGAGCGGTCAGCACGCGGCAAGCGCCTGTTCCTGCTTGATGCGCTCCTTGAGTGCGCCGGAAACTTCGGGATAGCGCTTGCCGATTTCGCCGAAGGTGGCGCAGGCAACGTCGCGCTGATGCAGGCCGACAAGCGAGACGCCGAGCTTGAACAGCATGTCGGGCGCTTTCTTGGCCTTGGGGAATTCCTTGTTGGCGGCGAGGAAGATTTCAGCCGCGTCGCGATATTTCTGCTGTCCGAGCAGGGCCTCGCCGAGCCAGTAGCGCGAATCAGCCGTCTTGGGGTCGGCCGGGAAGCGCGCAATGTGATCGCGGAAGCCCGATTCCGCCGTGCTGTAGTCGCCCGAAAGAATGAACTGGTAGGAGTTGCGATAGACCTCGTCCGGATCGTCGGTCGCGGGCAATGCTGCGACGACCGTGCCATTCGAAGGTGCCGCGTCGTCGTTGTTGGCTGGCGCGTCCAGGTCGCTGCCGCCGACCGAAGCCTGGTCGCCGACGCTGCCGCTGGTGACGTTGCCGTCGGCGTCGAAGGTGATCGTGCCGAAGGTCGTCGGCGCTTTTCCCGTTCCGTTGCTGGGCGGGGTGGTGGTGCCGCCGCCGTTCTCGCCGATGACCTGCTCGACGCTCTGCGATGACGAACCGCCGGTTGCGGCGGTCGTCTGCTTGTCGGAAGACGCCGCGGAATTCTCCGCGACGCTTCTATTGGTCTTGCCCGAGCCCGCGTCGGACTTCTTCTTGCCTTCAAGCTCCTGGAAGCGGAACTCGTTGTCTTCCTGCATCTTGCGGAGCTGTTCCTGCATCTGCAGGATCTGGAAGTTGAGTTCCTCGACCTTGCCGTTCAGCGAACGGATCTGCTCTTCGAGGCCGCTGACGCGCGGATCGCCGGCCTGTGCGACCTGATACGTGCCACCGCTGCGGTTGCCGAAAACGCCCGGCAGGCCTGCGGCTGGCGATGGTGTGGAAATACCCGCGCCGTCGCTTCTGCCCGGGCCGTGTCCCGGTCCGGCGTCACGCGCAAAAGCCGCGCCTGAAAGCAATAGCACGGCAAGTGTGCCGCTCAGGATGGATCGAAAATACATGTGCCTCTCGCCATTGAAAAACGGGAAATCGCGCGGTTGCGCACCGCCTTTTATCAGGGAGCGAGACTTCGGCCAAATTTTGTTTGCAAAATGTGGCAATGAAAAAGGCGGCCCTTGAGCCGCCTTTCCAAAACAGGTGTTGCTAATTTACCGCTTGTGGCGGGATCAGGCTTTCTGCTCGCGCATGATCTTGTCCGTAAAGTCTGCAACTTTACGGGATCAAGCGCTTAGCTTCCGGCGCCGGAGAGCGTGGTGACGGCGCGACGGTTCTGCGACCAGCAGGAGATGTCGTCGCAGACGGCGACCGGGCGTTCCTTGCCGTAGGAGATCGTCTTCAGGCGGTTCGAGGCGACGCCGCGGGCGACGAGGAAGTCGCGGGCGGCGGCGGCGCGGCGTGCGCCGAGTGCCAGGTTGTATTCGCGGGTGCCGCGCTCGTCGGCATGGCCTTCGACGACGATGGTGTAGTTGCCATACTTGTTCAGCCACTGGGCCTGACGGGACAGGATGCCCTGCGCGTCAGCGCGGATCGACGAGGAGTCGGTATCGAAGAAGATACGGTCGCCGACATTGACGGTGAAGTCCTGGGCCGAGCCAGGCGTTGCAGCGCCCGCGCCGCCGAGGCCGAGATCGGCTGCGCTGTTAGGGGTTTTCTTGGAAGCACAGCCGGCGATAGCCAGCGACATCATCAAGGCGATGACCACAGGGTTGGTTGCTAGTTTAGCGATGCGGCGCATCCCGCCTCTCCTTCGCATTCGAGTGATTTCGTTGATCGATCAGTAACCACATCGCAGTTAACCGCCGGTCAAGAAACAGGGTTAATGATTGGTTGCCGGCGCCCGTCCGCGCCCGGCATACGACCCACATTCCATTTCCCGCGCACCGTAGGCCGAAATGCGGCGGAAACGCGGCGATCCTATGAACCGCCGCGTTCTGAAGGCTTTCGTTTTACTCGAGCAGCGGCGACCAGGCCGGGTCGGAGGCGTAGTTGGCCGTCGGGATGGCCTGTTCGTTGCGGCCCGTCAGGTCGATCGAGTGGAGCTTCGGTCCGCCCGCACCTGCGGCGTCGCGGAAGAACATCAGCACGCGGCCATTGGGCGCCCAGGTCGGGCCTTCCTGCTGGAAGCCCGAGGAAAGAATGCGCTCGCCCGAACCGTCGGTCTTCATCACACCGATCTGGAACTGGCCGCCTGCCTGCTTGGTGAAGGCGATCAGGTCGCCGCGCGGCGACCATACCGGCGTCGAATAGGTGCCGTCGCCGAAGGAGATGCGGGTCTGGCCTGAACCGTCCGCGCCCATGACGTAGATTTGCGGGCGGCCGCCGCGGTCGGAGGTGAAAACGACCTTGGAGCCGTCCGGTGAATAGGACGGCGAGGTGTCGATCGAGTTCGAATTGGTCAGGCGCGTGGTGGTGCGGCTGCGCAGGTCCATGGCGAAGACGTTGGAATTGCCGTCGTCGCGCAGCAGGCTCATGATGACCTTCTGGCCGTCGGGCGAGAAGCGCGGGGCGAAGGTCATGCCCGGGAAATTGCCGACGAGTTCGCGCTGGCCGGTCTCGATCTGCAAGAGATAGACCTGCGGCTGGCCGCTCTCATAGGACATGTAGGTGATTTCCTGCCGCGTCGGCGAAAAGCGCGGCGTCAGGACGATCGAACGGCCATCGGAAAGGTAGCGGATGTTCGCGCCGTCCTGGTCCATGATGGCGAGGCGCTTCTTGCGCTGGTTCTTGGCACCCGATTCATCGATGAAGACGACGCGGGTGTCGAAATAGCCCTTCTCACCGGTCAGGCGCTCATAAATGGCGTCGGCGATGATGTGGGCGACGCGGCGCGAATTGGCTCGCGAGGAGAAGAACTGCTCGCCGATGAGCTGCTGGCCGGCGAAGGTGTCCCACAGCCGGAACTCGGCCTTCAGCCTGCCGTCCGCTTCCTGGCTGACCCGGCCGGTGACGAGCGCCTGTGCATTGATGACCTTCCAGTCCTCGAAGCGCGGGGCGGCGTCGGGATTGGAAATCTTTTCGATGAAAGCGCCCTTGTCGATCGGCGCAAACAGGCCGGAACGCTTCAGGTCGGCTGCGACGATGCTGGAAATCTCGGCGCCGACTGCATCACCCGACAGGAAGTCGGTGATGGCGACCGGCAGCGGCTCGACCGTGCCCTTGTTGACGTCGATCTCGACCAGCGCATGGGCCGGCAGAGTAGCGACCGCGCTCAGCCCCGTGGCAATCGCGCCCATCAGCATGATCGTCTTGAAAAAATTCTTCATGAAGTTCGGCCTCTTTGGTCCAGATGCGCGGATGTGGGTCAGAACATCTCGCTGGGGTCGAAATTGACGATGACGTCAGCCCAGGCGTCATATTTATCGGCGGGAAGATTGTAGGGCGAGCAGCGCGAGACGGCGCGGCGGGCAGCTTCTGCGGCCGCACGTTCGACGCCGGAGCTGCCGCCGCCGGAAATGATCTCGGGGCTGCCTTCCAACGCGCCGGTGCGGTCGAGCTTGAACTTGACCGAAACCTTCAGCGTGTCGCCGTCGAGCGCGCCGGCCGGAATGTTCCAGCAGCGCTGCACCTGGCCGCGCAGCGCGTCCATTTCGCTCATCGAAAGCTTCGAGCCGCCGGTCGTCTTTTCGCCGCCCAGCGATGCCTGTTCGGTCGAGCGCTTGGCGCCGCCACCGGAAGCCTTGTCCTTGTTGAGGAGGGCTGCGACTTCGTCGGCGTTGAACGACTTTTCCGTCGATTTCGGCTTGGCGGCTGCTTCCTTGGCCGGCTTTTCGGCTTCCTTGCGGTCGGGCGTCTTTGCCGTCTGGGCCTGCGGCGGCTGCGGCTTGGCAGCCGGCGAGGGCGCGGTATTCGGCAACTGGACGGTCTCGGCGTCGGGCTTTTCAGCCGCGATCGTCTCGGCCACCGGGTCCGGCTTTACTTCCTGCTTGGGCTGCGGCTGCGGCGTCACTTCGGTGGCGGGCACCGGCGTCGGCTTGGGCTCTTCCTGCTTCACCGGTTCGGGCTTGGGCTGCTCGGGCGCAGGCTTGGGCGTCGGCTCGGGCGAGGGCGGCGGCGCGTCGGCTGCTTCCACCGGCTTGGGCTTGGCTTCCGGCGTCGGCTTCTTGTCGGTGTCGACGGTGTTTTCGCCGACCTTCTGCGCATCAGGCACGATGTCGGGGCGCTGCGTCGGCTTGGGCGCAGGCTTTTCGTTTACGGCGGCGGTCTTGTCGCCCTGCTGGATCTGGGTGATTTCCTCGATCGGAATGATGTCGACCGGAAACGCCTCGACATCGGCGACCTCGAGGGCGCTCGGTGCCGACAGCGTCAGCATGCCGAAGGTAAGGACCGCGACATGCAGGACAACCGATGTGGTGAGACCGGCCTTCATCGAATTCTACTGGTCCTGTTCCTGCAGCGTCACAAGGCCGATCTTGGTGTAGCCGGCCGCCTGGATGCGGGCCATCACCTTCATGACCGTTCCGTAGTCAGCGGTCTTGTCGCCGCGCACATAAATGCGTTCCTCATAGCCGGCCTGCGCGATCGCGCCGAGCTTGGGCACCAGTTCCTCGATCGGGATCTCGGTTTCCTGGATATGGATCTGGCCGGCCTGGTTGATCGAGATGGTGATCGGCTGGGTTTCGGAATTCAGCGCCTTGGCCTGCGTTTCCGGCAGGTCGATCGGCACGCCGACCGTCATCAGCGGGGCCGCCACCATGAAGATGATGAGCAGCACCAGCATCACGTCGACGAAGGGCGTGACGTTGATTTCGGACATCAGGCCGTGATGGCGGCCGCGCCGCCTGTGGCCGCGCCCTCCGCGTCCGCCTCCCGCAGCTCCTACAGACATTCCCATGATTGCTCTACCTCAGGCCTTGGCCGCGACTTTTTCATCGATTTGGCGCGAGAGTATGGCGGAGAACTCGTCCGCGAACCCTTCCATGCGCACCGCGATCTTGCTCGCGTCCGATGACAGCTTGTTGTAGGCGATGACCGCCGGGATAGCGGCGAGCAGGCCGATAGCGGTCGCCAGCAGCGCTTCGGCGATGCCGGGGGCGACGACGGCGAGGTTGGTCGACTTCGATCCGGCGATGGCCTGGAACGAGGTCATGATGCCGACCACGGTGCCGAACAGGCCGATGAACGGGGCTGCCGAACCGATGGTGGCGAGGAAGCCGAGCCGGCCTTCCATGCGCTCCATCTCGCGGGTCAGCGCCAGGTCCATCGCCTTGTCGATGCGGGTCTGAAGGCCGAGCGGGGCCTTGGCGCCCTTCTCGAAGCTCTTCTTCCACTCGCGCATGGCAGCGACGAAAATCGCGCCCATGCCGGTGGTCTTGCGGTCCGACAGCGTGCGGTAAAGTTCTTCCAGCGACTGTCCCGACCAGAAGATCTGCTCGAAGCGGTTCAGTGCCGAGCGCATCCGGCTATAGGCGATAAGCTTGTCGACGACGATCGCCCAGGTCCAGACGGAAGCGCCGAGCAGGCCGAGCATGACCAGCTTGACGACCCAGCCGGCCTGCCAGAAAAGCGCCCAGATGGACAGTTGTGCGCTCGGTTCGGCGAGTGCGAGATTTTCCATGATAAGACAGTCCTTAATATTTCCGGGCGCCGCTCGCGGCCCGCCCTTGCGCATCATCCCATGTGGTCCGTTCGCGCGAAGCTTCCGGAAGTGCCCCAAAATGCGCCGTTGCCGGCCTTTTCAAGGCGAAATTTGGTCAAAGGAAGGCGTTAAAAAAAGACGCATTCCTAACGATCTTCTTCATGAACTGTTATGGTTAAGGATGAGTTAGTGTTTGCGGCGCGCGAATGCGAAGCTTTTATTTTTCCGCAAGTCGCTCTTCAGACCGCGTGGCTCAGCAATACAGTGATCCCGATCGCCCCCAGCGCCAGCACCGCCAGCTTCCAGAAGTCGCGCCGCTGCCTGAGGCCCGGCAAGCCAAGCGGCTTGATGAGCTGGATTGCCATGATGGCTATGATGACGAGCGACAGCGCCTTGGACATGGCCGTGTTTGAGCAGCAATGCGGGTGGCTGTCAAAGTGGTTGTCTGGTTGTCTCTGAACGCAGGGCAATTGCGCTTGAAGGACCCCCACCCCTAACCCCTCCCCACAAGGGGGAGGGGGACAATTTCGTCGTCATCGCCACGAGAAACAGTGAAGATTGGGGCGGAGCGCGCGGAAAATTCCCCTCCCCCTTGTAGGGAGGGGCTAGGGGTGGGGGTCCTTCACCCGCTCAGACCCATCAGAATTCCCCCCGGCGATAGTCCGTTTATCCCTTAGTCAGATGGACGCCTGCCCTGATCTTCATCTAATACGGCCACAGTCTGTCGCCGCTTGGGAGGTGTTGCGATGCGTTCGCGTTATCATGAAGTCTATGAAAGCTGGCAAAAGGACCCGGAGGCGTTCTGGGCCGAGGCGGCGCGCGATATCGACTGGGTAAAGCCGTGGGACAAGGTCTTAGATGCCGACGCCGGCATCTACGGCCGCTGGTTCGCGGGCGCCGAATGCAACACCTGCTTCAACGCGGTCGACCGCCATGTCGCCGGTGGTCGCGCCGGCCAGCTCGCGCTGATTTACGACAGCCCGATCACCGGCACCCAGAAAAAATTCACCTATGCCGAGCTTCTGGCGGAAGTCACCGCACTCGCCGCCGTGCTCCAGGATCAGGGCGTGGAAAAGGGCGACCGCGTCATCATCTACATGCCGATGGTACCGGAGGCGGTCTTCGCCATGCTCGCCTGCGCCCGCATCGGCGCCGTCCATTCGGTGGTGTTCGGCGGCTTTGCCGCGCGCGAACTCGCAACCCGGCTGGACGACGCGACGCCGAAGCTGATCATCTCTGCCTCCTGCGGCATCGAGCCGGGACGCGTGGTCGCCTACAAGCCGTTGCTCGACGGCGCCATCGAGCTGGCACGGCACAAGCCGTCCGCCTGCATCGTCCTTCAGCGCGAGCAGCAGACCTGCGACCTGATCCCCGGCCGCGATGTCGACTATGCCGAGACGGTTGTAGCTGCGAAGGCCTCTGGCCGCGAGGTCCCCTGCGTGCCGGTCGCCGCCACCGATCCGCTCTATGTGCTCTACACCTCCGGCACCACCGGCCAGCCCAAGGGCGTCGTGCGCGACAATGGCGGGCACATGGTGGCGCTGAAATGGTCGATGGAAAACGAATACGGCGTCAAGCCGGGCGAGGTGTTCTGGGCCGCTTCCGATGTCGGCTGGGTTGTTGGCCACTCCTACATCGTCTATGCGCCGCTGCTGCATGGCTGCACCACCATCCTGTTCGAGGGCAAGCCGGTCGGCACGCCCGATGCCGGCACTTTCTGGCGGGTGATTTCCGAGCATGGCGTCGTTGCCCTGTTCACCGCCCCGACCGCCTTCCGCGCCATCAAGGGCCAGGACCCGAAGGGCGCGTTCGTGCCGAAATACGACCTCTCGAAATTCCGCACGCTGTTCCTTGCCGGCGAGCGTGCCGACCCGGAAACGATCAAATGGGCCGAGCGCAACCTCAACGTCCCCGTCATCGACCATTGGTGGCAGACCGAGACCGGAAGTCCGATCAGCCAGAACCCGGTCGGGCTCGGGCAGCTGCCGGTCAAATACGGCTCGCCCGGCGTGCCGATGCCCGGATACGACGTGCAGATCCTTGACGATGCCGGCCACCCGGTGCCGCGCGGCACGCTCGGCAATGTCGTGGTCAAGCTGCCGCTGCCGCCCGGCTGCCTGCCGACGCTGTGGAATGCCGACGAGCGCTTTCGCGAGGCCTATCTCATCGAATTCCCCGGCTATTACAAAACCGCCGACGCCGGCTATATCGACGATGAGAACTACCTCTTCATCATGGCCCGCACCGACGACATCATCAATGTCGCCGGCCACCGGCTTTCCACCGGCGGCATGGAGGAGGTTCTGGCCGAGCATCCCGACGTCGCCGAATGCGCTGTCATCGGCATTGCCGACGCCATGAAGGGGCAGGTGCCCTGCGGCTTCGTCGTGCTCAATGCCGGCGTCTCCCGCGACGCCGCCGAGATCGAGAAGGAAGTGGTGGCGCTGGTGCGCGAGCGCATCGGCCCGGTCGCCGCCTTCCGCATCGTGGTGGCGATCAAGCGCCTGCCCAAGACGCGGTCGGGAAAAATCCTGCGCGCCACTATGCAGAAGATCGCCGACCGCGAGGAATGGAAGATGCCGGCCACGATCGACGATCCCGCCATCCTCGACGAGATCAAGGCGGCGCTCAATGCGCGGGGGATCGGCTAGAACGATGGGAAGAACCGACAAGGCGTCTCGCATCGTCACGGCTTCGCCGGCCACTGTCTACAATGCCTTCGTCGATCCGGCTGCCCTGGTGGAGTGGCTGCCGCCCAAGGGAATGATTGCCAGGATCGAAACCTTCGAACCGAAGGCCGGCGGCCATTACCGAATGGCGTTGACGTATGATGCGCCCGATCCTTCGGTGCGTGGAAAGGCGTCCGAAGACACCGATATCGTGGAGGGACGCTTCGTCGAACTGGTGCCGAATGATCGCGTCGTGCAGATCGTGACGTTCGAATCGGACGACCCGGCTTTTGCAGGTGAAATGAAGATGACCTGGAGTCTCAGGCCGGTAGCCGGCGGGACGGAAGTTAGCATCGTCTGCGAGAATGTGCCGGAAGGCATAAGTGCGGAAGATCATGCGGCAGGACTTTCCTCCACGCTCGACAATCTAGCGGAATTTGTCCGGCAGCTTGTATAGCGGAAACCCTGTTCCGATCGCCTTCGCGTGGATATAAACCGGCCAAGCGAACGGAGAATTCCATGGCCCTTACCGGCAAGACGGCGATTGTAACGGGTGCGGCGGGCGGCATCGGGCTGGCGATCGCCCAGCGTTTCCTGCATGACGGCGCCCGGGTGATGATCGCCGATGTCGATCACGAGAAAGGCGAAAAGGCCGAACGCGATCTCGCCAAGCTCGGCAAGGTCCAGTTCGTCAAGGCCGATGTCGGCAAGCGTCTCGACATCCACAATCTGGTCGCCGCCACCATCGATGCCTTCGGCGATATCGACATTCTCGTCAACAATGCCGGCATCGTCCACGGCGCCGATTTCCTGGAGCTCAAGGAAGAGGATTTCGACCGCGTGCTGCAGGTCAATCTGAAGGGTTCCTTCCTCGCCGGCCAGGCCGTCGCCCGCTTCATGGTCGAGAAGGTGGAGAAGGGCGGGTCTGCCGGCTCCATCATCAACATGTCCTCGATCAACGCCGTCGTGGCTCTCCCCGATCAGGTCGCCTATTCCGTCTCCAAGGGTGGCGTGAACCAGCTCACCAGGGCAATGGCACTGTCGCTGGCGCCTCATGGCGTTCGCGTCAACGCCATAGGCCCCGGCTCGATCATGACGGACATGCTGGCCAGCGTGAACAGCGACGCGGCGGCGAAGACCCGCATCCTGTCGCGCACGCCGATGGGCCGTGTCGGCGAGCCGTCCGAGATTGCAGCGATTGCGGCGTTCCTCGCCTCCGACGATGCCAGCTACATCACCGGTCAGACCATCTACGCCGACGGCGGCCGCCTGCCGCTGAATTATACGGTGCCGGTGAAGGGGGCGTAGGGTTTAAGCAAGGCGCCTAGAAAGGCCCCCTCTCCGTCTCGCTACGCGAGCCACCTCTCCCCGCAAGCGGGGCGAGGAACCCAAGTTCTGTGAGGTCGCGACCTCAGCGAGTGCCGGTTCCTCGCCCCATGAAATGGGGAGAGGTGGCTCGGCGAAGCCGAGACGGAGAGGGGGCTCCTTTTGATCGCCTGAAACGACCGCGCAAATCTTTCCGCCACCCCCAAAACCCTCCTGACAGACTGCTGTCAGTACGGGTGTGGGATAGTGTCTCCGTTAACGAAGGAGAGCTGTCATGTTTACCACCGATATCTTCCGCACGCTCAAGCACTATGCCGGCAAGGTCCAGACCCTGCATGACGAGATCCGCACCGAGCGTTTCATCAATTCCCTTCCGCGCAGCATCCAGAAGGATATAGGCTGGCCGGACAATTACGCCGCCCGCCGCGCACGTCGCGGTTGAGCGGGGAAGGAGATGCTCATGTCCGCCGGTAAAACGATCGGGTTCCTGTTCATCGAGGGGCTTGCCGACTGGGAATACGGCCTGCTTTCCGGCTCGGCGGTCGAATGGTTCAGCGCGCGCGCCGTGTCGCTGACCCCGACCGGCGAGCCGGTGACATCGATGAGCGGTTTCCGCCTTTCGCCCGATCGGGGCGCCGATCCCGCGGAAAACGCCGATCTTGACGCCATTGCCGTCATCGGTTCCGACGGCTGGGCCTCGAAAAAGGCGCCGGACGTCTCAGCACTTCTGCACACCGTCGAGGAACGCGGCGGGGTGGTTGGCGGCATCTGCGCCGGCACATTGGCGCTGGCGCGTGCCGGCCTGTTCAGGAAAGCAAAGCACACCAGCAACGGCCGCGACTGGATCCTCCACCACGAGCCAGACTATGCCGGGAGAGAAAACTACCAGGACGTGCCGCACGCAGTGGTTGACGGCCGCATCGTCTCGGCACCCGGTTCGGCCTCTGGCACCTTCGCGCTGGAATTCCTGCGCACGCTTTATCCCGAGCGGGCGGATGCGGTCAGCGAAATGCGCTCGCTCTTCGCGCGCGAATATTCCTGACTATCCCGACGAGGCTCCTGACATTATGCTGTCAGGAGGATCATGCCATGTTGCCATTTCGGGATCGTGGAGGATGCTCGACATGAAAAGCTGGACCGACAGGCTCAACGCGCCGGCGAAAGTCGAGATCAAGCCCGCGCCGGTGTCGATTGCCGGCATGCGCAAGGGCGAGGTCATGCTGGTGCCGACGCCGAAGCTGGTCGACGATTTCATTCGTGCCATCCCCTCGGGTCACCATGTCGACGTCGTGACGATGCGCAAGACGCTGGCCCAGGCCCACAAGGCCGAGGTTACCTGCCCGATCTATACAGGCTATCATCTGCGCACGGTGGCCGAGGCGGCACATGAGGCGCTGGAGCGTGGCGTGGGCCTCGACGACATCACGCCGTTCTGGCGGGTGCTCGATGCGAAGACGCCGACGACGAAGCGGCTGACCTTCGGCGCGGGCTTCGTTGCCGAGCAGCGGCAGCGCGAAGGATTGACGGGATAACACCATGCGGCGCGCCGACAGGCTTTTTCAGATCGTTCAGCATTTCCGCGGCGGCCGGCTGGTCACCGCGCAGAAACTTGGCCAGTGGCTCGAAGTGTCGGAGCGCACGATCTATCGCGACATCGCCGACCTCCAGTCGACGGGCGTGCCGATCGATGGCGAGGCCGGCGTCGGCTACATAATGAGGGAGGGGTTCGACCTTCCGCCGCTCATGTTCACAAGAGATGAAATCGTAGCACTCGTCGCCGGCGCGCGCATGGTCAGGGCCTTCGGCGGCGCCACCATGGCGCGGGCCGCCGACGAGGCGCTGGTCAAGATCGGCGCGGTGCTGCCCGACGCCGAAAAGGACCGCATCGCCCGCACTGAAATCCACACGCCGATGTGGGTGGTCAGCGACGCCGACCGCAAGGCGATCGACATTCTCGAGCGCTCCGTCGAAAAGCGCGACGTGCTGACGCTCGACTACCGCGACGAGGCCGGCCGCACCACCGCCCGCGACGTGCGCCCGCTCGGCCTGTGGTTCTGGGGCAAGGTGTGGACGCTGGTCGCCTGGTGCGAAATGCGCGACGATTTCCGCGCCTTCCGCATAGACCGCATCAGCGCCATCACCCCCACCGGCCGCCCCTTCCGCCACGAACGCGGCAAGCAGCTTGCGGACTTTTATCGGCGGGTGGAAAGGAATGAGTATGATGGGAGTGGGGCAAGATCGGCGGGGGCGTGAGGCGACTTCAGTCGCGGTTGTCTTGTAGGAAAAGTTCTAGAGGCGTTTTGCTTTTCCCAGAGCTTCGGAAGCGCGGCTTACAACGTCTTCATGCGCCCCAATTGTGATCGGAAACCCCTTCACGTCCAGAACCTTACTTTTAAGGGTAATAAGCAGTTTTCCATCGTGGTTTTTCAAGTCGAATAACTCTGCCGATGGAATGCCCAATGTTCTCGCTTGCGCATTGAGATCGACATCAGCCTGATGGGCCTTTGATGGTCTTCGTATGGCTGGTGAATAATGCGGTGAACGCGGATCTCCTCCTCACCGTCAACTCCTCCGCGCCAGTCAAACCGGCCTCCCAATAGGCAGACTTTTCAGCGAGAGTTTTTATCTCACTCCATCCGCTCTCTACAGTCGAACAAAAGTCTGCATGAACCTTTTTGAAAAAGTCCATGGCCGTTCCGCGGCCGCCTTTCGCAGCTGTATCATTGGCATCTGGAGAGTTGAGAAAGTATTGGCGAGCTGGTTCCCGTCGGTGAACGCGTCAGCATCTGCCAGTACCAGGGGTTCCTCTCCCCACACGCTCCAACACCGCAAATTTGATCGGTTTGTGATTGTCCCGGTCCCGTCTTCATCACAGTTGAAGCACCATCCAGGCGCATCCTTTGCCTACATCAGGAGGTAAGGACTATGCGTATGGCCTTGCTACTTTCACTGGGGCTGTTGGCCCCGCTGGCGGGCTGCGTGACGGAAGACACCGGCTATTACGGACCGGGTTATGCCGCCTACGCGCCGCTGGGCTATTATGACGGCTATGACGGGTTCGCGTTCGACGGCGGAGGCCGTTGCGGTTGGCGCTGCCATCGCCTGCCACCGCCGCATCATCATGGCTCGGGGTTCCCCGGCCATCCGTTCCAGGCCTTTTCGGCGGGCGGCTTCCACAGCGTCGGCCGCATGCCGATGATGCCGGAGGCGCGCCGTTAGAACAGCGGACCGGAAGGTGCGCGGCGGTCCATGGGATCGCCGCGCCGTTTCCGCAACGCGGCGAATCGGACATGTTGTGCCGACCCTGATGGAAATCGCGGATCGGCATGATCTGAATGAAAAACTGGTTTAGAAACTTGCTCGCGCGTACTCCGGTTGATCCCGAAACCCTGCGTGGGCAACAGAGTGACTGGATCAAGCAAAAGTTCGTGGAGTGGCAGGCGGCGTGGCACGATGCCTTCGACAAGGATGCGGCGCTGCGTGCGGCAGGAGAATTTGAGCGTCCCGATCCGCTTCCGGGTGAGGTTCAGACAGACTACCGGCTGATCTTCGGCATCGCTCGGGCGCAGCCCGAGACGCGACGGGTTTGCTTTGCTCTCTTTCCGAACGGAGCGGAGATGTTGCGGCGCTTCGAGAGTTACCTTGCCGGCCCCTCCACGTCGCTCACAGAAGGAGCGGCCCGCGATCTGGTGGCCGAGATTGCAAGGCATATCGACAAGGCCGATCCCAACGAACAGTTTGATTGGTCAACGATCGAAATTGTGGACACCAACGCTCCCCATGCTCAAGAGGTTCTGGCCCTGACCGAGGCGATATCTATTCTGTTCGAGCGAAATTTGCTGAACCCTGTTCCCGAGAAGGAACTGCCCGCCACTGCCGCTCAACTGTTTCTGACTGAACCGCTCTACAGTTCAGCAGGCAATTGCTATGAGCTGCGCGACTGGGTGACCGCTGCCATGTTCGATGCGCGCCGCGACAAGATCTATGAGCTGACCTACCGGCTTTGGCATGCGGGCTGGCGCCTTCATCTCGCGGAAAATGGCGTCGTTCTGGCTTGTAACCGCACGGATTGACGCCGTAGCTCTCCCGTTGAAAACGATGCTTTGCGTCTGATGCTGGCTGTGTTGCAAACCGGATTTTGCGACCATGGGTTTGGCCTGCCCGGTGTCCAAGTCAGGCCAATAAAAAAGCCCGCTCGAAGCGGGCTTTTTAAGAATCAGGGACGGTCGTCTTCGTCCTCGTCGGGGGTCTTCGACTTCAGCGCCGAGAGCTTGGCGAAGACGGCGTTGGCGTCGAGTTCCTTGTCCTCGTCGGCCACGGCTTCGATCTTCGGCTCCAGCCTTTCGGTCATGGAGGCCGGCAGCAGCGTGTCGCCGGACGGTGCGGCAGCCGGGCGTCCGCTCGAGGCGCGCTGCACTTCGATGTCGAGGTCGATCTGCGAGCACAGGCCCAGCGTCACCGGGTCCATCGGCTGCAGGCTGGCGGAGTTCCAGTGCTTGCGCTCGCGGATCTGCTCGATGGTCGCCTTGGTGGTGCCGACGAGGCGCGAAATCTGCGCATCCTTCAGCTCGGGATGGTTGCGCACCAGCCACAGAATGGCGTTGGGGCGGTCCTGGCGCTTGGACAGCGGCGTGTAGCGCGGACCTTTGCGCTTGCTCTCGGGCACCCGCACCTTCGGCTCGGAAAGCTTCAGGCGATGGTTGCCGTCCTTCTCGCCGCGGGCGATTTCCTCGCGGGTGAGCTGGCCGGTCATGATCGGGTCCATGCCCTTGATGCCCTGCGCGGACTCGCCGTCGGCGATCGCCTTCACTTCCAGCGGATGCAGGCCGCAGAACTGGGCGATCTGCTCGAAGGAAAGCGCGGTATTGTCGACCAGCCAGACTGCGGTCGCCTTGGGCATCAGAAGCGTGTTGGCCATCAGATAATATCCTCTCGTTCGCCCGCGTCCCTTGTGCGCGGGCGGTGGTTCAGACCACCGGAATTGGGAAATTCGAGGCGTATATAACCTTGTTCGCGGCCGGGAGCAAGAAAACTTCGCATCGGGCCGCGATGACGGTTCGTTGTCATCGAACTGTCACCTGTCCGTCATCGCAGTGAAATATCGATCGCCCAAAGCAGCATGGAACTCAGCAACCAGGAGAGGTTCATGATGCCCCGTCACTCCCGTCTTTTGATACTCACGGCGGCCCTTGCCGCGTCGGTCGCGCTGCCGGCCCATGCCGACAGTTTCTTCAACCGCGTCGCTTCCTTCCCGGTCGCCTCGAACCTGCCTTCCGACATCGACCAGAAGACGCCGACCTCGTCGGAAATCATCAAGGCGAGTGAAGACGGCAAGACGCTGGTCTATTCCGACAGCCCGCTGGGTGCGGTCGGCTTCATCGACATTTCCGACGCCAAGGCGCCGAAGGCCGGCGGCATCGTCAAGATCGAGGGGGAGCCGACCTCCGTCGTCTTCGCCGGCACGAAAGTGCTGGCCGGCGTCAACACCTCCGAGAGCAAGGCCAAGCCTTCGGGCAACCTCACCGTCATCGACGCCGCCACCAGGAAGATCGAAGCCACCTGCGATCTCGGCGGCCAGCCCGATTCCGTCGCCGTCAGCAAGGATGGCAAGTTCGCGGCCATCGCCATCGAGAACGAGCGCGACGAGGACCTGAACGACGGCGAGCTGCCGCAGCTTCCCGCAGGCTTCCTCAAGATCGTCTCGCTGAAGGACGGCGCTCCCGACTGCGCCACCATCAAGACCGTCGACATGACCGGCCTGTCGGAAATCGCCCCGGAAGACCCGGAGCCGGAATTCGTCGACTTCAACGACGCCAATGAAATCGCCGTCACGTTGCAGGAAAACAACCACATCGCCATCGTCGACGCCGAAACCGGCAAGGTCACGGCGCATTTCTCCGCCGGCTCGGTCGACCTCGAAGGCGTCGACACCAAGAACGACGGCGCGCTGAACTTCACCGGCAGCATGAAGGGCGTGGCTCGCGAACCCGACGCGATCAAATGGCTCGACAACGACCGTTTCGTCATCGCCAATGAAGGCGACTACAAGGGCGGTTCGCGCTCCTTCACCATCTTCGACAAGACCGGCAAGGTGCTCTACGAATCCGGCCCGTCGCTCGAAATGAAGATCGCCGCTGCCGGCCACTATCCGGAAAAGCGCAACAAGAAGGGCGTCGAGCTGGAAGGCGCTGAAGTCGCCAAGTTCGGCGACACGCAGTACATCTTCATCGCCAGCGAACGCGCCTCGATGATTGCCGTCTACAAGGACACCGGCGCCGAACCGGAATTCGTCCAGCTGCTGCCCTCGGGCATCGGCCCGGAAGGTCTGGTCGCCATCCCCTCGCGCAACCTGCTCGTCACCGCCAACGAGACCGACCTGGTCGAAGACGGCGGCGTGCGCTCGCATGTCATGGTCTATGAGATGGGCGAAGGCCCGGCCGCCTATCCGATGATCGTCTCCAACACTGCCGAAGACGGCAAGCCGATCGGCTGGGGAGCGCTTTCGGGTCTGGCTGCCGATCCCAAGGAAGCCGGCAAGCTCTTTGCCGTGTCGGACTCGGTCTACCGCTCGCAGCCGTCGATCTTCACCATCGACGCCACCAAGACGCCTGCCGTCATCACCGGCAAGCTGGTCGTCACCCGCGACGGTGTGCCGGCCCAGAAGCTCGACATCGAAGGCATCGCGTCGGATGGCGACGACGGTTTCTGGCTGGCCTCCGAAGGCGATGCCGCCAAGCTGACGGCGAATGCCATCTACAAGGTCAATGCCAAGGGCGAGATCAAGCAGGAGATCCCGCTTCCTGCCGAACTTATCGGCAAGGACGGCCGCTTCGGCTATGAGGGCATCACCACCATCGGCGAAGGCGACGACCTGACGCTGGTCATGGCCGTGCAGCGCGAATGGGCCGACGACCCGAAGGGCCAGGTCAAGCTGCTCGCCTATAAGCCGAAGGCCAAGGAGTGGTCGGGCGTGCGCTATCCGCTCGAAAAGACCGAGAAGGGCTGGGTCGGTCTGTCGGAAATCACCGCCCATGACGGCAAGCTCTACATCATCGAGCGCGACAATCTCATCGGCACCGAGGCCAAGCTGAAGAGCATCCAGTCCGTCTCGCTCGACGCCTTCAAGCCGGCCAAGCTCGACGGTGAGCTGCCGCTGGTCGAAAAAACGCTGGTGCGCGACCTCGTGCCGGACCTGAAGGCCGCCACCAATGGCTATGTCGTCGACAAGGTCGAAGGCTTCACCATCGACGCCAATGGCGACGCCTATGTCGTCACCGACAATGACGGCGTCGACGATTCTTCGGGCGAAACCCTGTTCCTCCGCCTCGGCAACATCGCTGCCATCAACTGATCGCGCGGAAATTTAGCCGGTAAACGAAACGGCCGTGGCGAAAGCTGCGGCCGTTTTGTTTTATATTGGCTCAAAACGACAAAACCCGCCGGACAAGGTCCAGCGGGCTCGGAACCGGCGGGATGAACTATCCCAAACTAGCCGGCTCTGCTTTCAATCGACTTTAGATCGAGGTGCGGGCGATGCTTGCGATGTTGCCGCGGTTGATGCCCAGGTCGCCAAGCTGGCGATCGGTAAGACGGTTCAGTTCGCGGACGGTTTCGCTGTAGCGGCGCCAGTTACGGAAAGTGCGGATCGGGTTCATGGTAGCCTCCATTGTTTCGGTAACCTATAGATGGGAATGCCCTGATCCGACTTGAACAGACGCTTTTGCATGGCGGGAATGCATTTATTGCATTGCAACATAAATCTCTGGTAACAGGTCCCGACCCTAAACTCGGTTGCGGCCATTTTTATTTGCCTTGCACCAAAGAAAGGCCGGATTAACCATTAATCGTCACAAAGAACAGTGGTTTGGACGCTGACCGCGTCTTGAGTTTGGGTGGGTGGACGTGGCGAATAGTCTTTTGCTGCTGACTGAGGCAGTGCTTTATTTCGGTGTCATGGCCTGCCTGTTTCGCCTGCGCGCCCGCGTCGGCCTCGGTCTGTTCGTCTGCGCGCTCGGCGTCATGCATTTCCTCGAGACCTATCTCGCCAGCGTCTTTTACATCGAATTGCCCTTCGGCATGGTTTCGCCCGGCTCCACGGTGATGTTTTCCGGCAAGCTGGTGATGATCCTGCTTCTCTACATGAAGGAAGACGCCGCCACCGTCAGGCAGCCGATCTACGGCCTTCTCGTCGGCAATTTCCTGATGGTCGGCCTCGGCCTCATCCTGCGCCAGCATCAGGTGGTCGATCTCCCCAACGGGCAATCGCCCGACATCGGTTTCCTCGACGAGATGGGCTGGCTGATGGTCTGGGGCACGACGCTGCTCTATATCGACGCCATCGCCATCATCCTTCTCTACGAGCGGCTTGGGCGCAGCCTCGGCCAGCATCTGTTCGCGCGCATCGCCGCCAGCGTCTGCCTCGTGCTCACCTTCGACCAGATCGGCTTCTATTCCGTGCTGCACATCGTCACCGCCGCGCCGCCCTCGGTGCTGCTTGGCGGCTGGATCGCCAAGATGTGCGCCGGCCTCGTCTTCAGCGCCATGACGGTCGGCTATCTGCGCTGGTTCGAGCGGCCCAGCCTGCGGCCGCAGCGCGGCCTCACCGACGTCTTCGAGACGCTGACCTATCGCGAGCGCTACGAAAAGCTCGTCGAGTTCGCCGGCCGTGACAGCCTCACCGGCCTTCTTCACCGCGGCCGCTTCGAGACCATGGGCGAGCAGGCGGTGACGGTAAGCGTCAAGACCGGCACGCCTCTGACGCTGCTGATCGTCGACGTCGATCACTTCAAATCCATCAACGACCGCTTCGGCCATGCCGAGGGCGACCGCGTGCTGAAGTGGATCGCCGAGAACCTGACGGTTGCGGTGCGCGCGCAGGATCATGTCTTCCGCATCGGCGGCGAGGAGTTCGCCATACTGTGCCCGCTGCCGCATAATGTCGCCCGTCTGCTCGGCGAAAACATCCGCCAGTCGATCCGCGCTGCAAGCGAAACCGGTCCCGTCAGCCTCACCGTCAGCATCGGGGTTGCCACGGTCGATGTTGCCAGGGCGAGCCTCGCCGAACTCTTCGCCGCGGCCGACAAGCGCCTCTACATGGCCAAGGACGCCGGCCGCGACCGGGTGATGGGCGATGTTGCCGAAGAGGCAGCGCCGTCTGGGGCGGCGCGTGCGCCTTCGGCCGGGTCTGCGGCGGGGTAGGGGTGTCATTTTCGCGCTCTGCGCATATCCCCCCTCTCCGTCGCGCTTCGCGCGCCACCTCTCCCCCATTTCATGGGGGCGAGGAATCCAGGTCCTGAAGCGTCGTGGCCTAACAGAATCCAGGTTCCTCGCCCCATGAAATGGGGAGAGGTGGCTCGGCGAAGCCGAGACGGAGAGGGGGCCTTAGTCCAAACCAAAACGGCCGCGATTTTCATCGCGGCCGTTTGCATGTCTTCTGCCGATCTACGCCGACAGATTCTTGATCAGCGGCAGCTTGCGGATGGTCTTGCCGGTCGCCGCGCGCAGCGCATTGCCGACCGCCGGGCCGATCGGCGGCACGCCGGGTTCGCCGACGCCGGTCGGCGGCTCGGTCGAGGGCACGATGTGCACCTCGATGCGCGGCATCTGGTCGATGCGCAGCGGCGTGTAGGTGTCGTAGTTCTCCTGGTCGACCACGCCACCGGTCAGCGTCAGCTCTTCCTGCAGGATCGCGCCGAGCCCGAAGCCGATGCCGCCTTCCATCTGGGCGCGGATTTGGTCCGGGTTGATCGCGGTGCCGCAATCGACCGCGCAGACGACGCGGTCGACGGTGAAGTCGCTGCCGCCCTTGTAGGTGATCTCGACCACCTCGGCGACGAAGGTCGAGAAGCTTTCATGCAGCGCCACGCCACGGAAGCGGCCTTCCGGCAGCGGCTTGTCCCACTCGGCCTTCTCGGCGGCCAGTTTCAGCACGGCGGCATGGCGGGGATGATCGCCCAACATCGACAGGCGGAACTCGACCGGGTCGCGGTTGGCGGCGGCGGCGAGTTCGTCGATGAAGGTTTCCATGACATAGGCCGTGTGGGTCGAGCCGACCGAACGCCACCAGAGCACAGGGATGTTCACGTCCGTCGTCGTCAGCTCGATCTTCATGTTCGGGATCGCGTAGGGCAGGTTCGATGCGCCCTCGACCGAGGTGGCGTCGACGCCGTCCTTGATCATCGCGGCCATGGGCGAGCCACCCAGGATCGACTGGCCGACGATGTGGTCCTGCAGGGCGACGATCTTGCCGTCCTTGTCGAGCCCGGCCTTGATCGCATGGACATAGGCCGGACGGTAGCGCCCGCCGCGCATGTCGTTTTCGCGCGTCCACTGCACCTTCACCGGCTTGCCGGGGCCGAGCGCCTTTGCGGTTGCCACAGCCTCGACCACCAGGTCGGCGTCCGATACCGCGCGGCGGCCGAAGCTACCGCCGGTCTTCATCACATGCAGCTTCACCTTGTCGGGCGTCGTGCCGCCGACCTGCGCTGCGGCAGCCTGATAGATGTCGGGCATCTGGTGGCCGCCCCAGACATCGATGGTGCCGTCCTCATTGACGCGGGCGACTGCGTTGAGCGGCTCGATCGAGGCGTGGACAAGATAGGGGAACTCGTAATGCCCCTCGACCACCTTGGCCGCACTTGCCAATGCGCCTGCCGCGTCGCCGTCATTGCGGGCGGTGGCTTTTCCCGGGCCGTCGGCTGCCTTGTTGTATTCGGCCATGATCTCTGCGGTGCCGCGGTTCTCGGCCTTGGCCTCGTTCCACTTCACCTCGACCAGATCGCGGCCCTTCATCGCGGTCCACATATTGGTGCCGACCACGGCGATGCCGCGCGGCGTCTGCACCACGTCGACAACGCCGTCGAGCGCCTTGGCCTTGGCGGCGTCGAAGCTCTCGACCTCGGCGCCGAATTTCGGCGGATGGATCATCACGGCCGTCACCAGCCCGTCCATCTTCAGGTCGATCGTATAAGTCTGCGTGCCATTGGTCTTGCCGTGCGAATCGTAGCGCTTGAGGCTGTCGGAGCCGATCTGGGTCCATTTTTCGCGCGGCTTCAGTTCGACGTTGTCCGGGACGGGCAAGGCGCTTGCTGCCTGCGCCAGTTCGCCGAAGGTGGCGCGCTTGTCGGTGCCATGCGAGACGACACCGCCGGCAACCGTGATCTCACCTGCCGGCACGTTCCAGTTCTTGGCGGCGGCCGCAACCAGCATGGTCCGCGCGGCAGCGCCCGCCTTGCGGTAGCGCTCCCATGACGAGGTCATGGAGGTGGAGCCGCCGGTGCCCTGCATGAACCCGCCCCAGGCGAGGTTGCCGTAGAGCGCGGTATTGCCGGCGCCGCCGATGACATCGACCTGCGCCCAGTCGCCGTCGAGTTCTTCCATCACCAGCGTGGCGATGCCGAAATAGGAGCCTTGCCCCATCTCGAACTGCGAGGAGTGGATGATGACCTTGTTGTCGGGCGTGACCTCGACATAGGCCTGGAACGGATTGGCCGCTGCTGCGGCAGGAGCCGATTGCGCGAGTGCAGGATCGGCGGCGATCAGCCGGTAGCCGACGGCAAGCCCCGCGGCTGCCGCAGTGCCGATGAGGAACTGACGGCGTGTCGGCTGCACGGCTTCTTTCTTCATACGAAATTGCAACATGGTCATGCCTCCAGCCGGTGCGCGGCTTCGTGGATCGCGGCGCGGATGCGGTGATAGGTGGCGCAGCGGCAGAGATTGCCGCTCATCGCCGAATCGATGTCGTCGTCGGTGGGTTTCGGCGTCTCGGCCAGAAGGGCGGTTGCCGACATGATCTGGCCGGACTGGCAATAGCCGCATTGTGGCACGTCCATTTCGGCCCACACGGCCTGCACCGTCTCGCCGACCTTGCCGGAAACGCCTTCGATCGTGGTGATCGAGGCGCCTTCGATGTCGCTGACGCTGGTCTGGCACGAGCGCGTCGCCGTGCCGTCGATATGGACCGTGCAGGCGCCGCATTGGGCCATGCCGCAGCCGAATTTCGTTCCCGTCAGCCCGATGACGTCGCGGATCGCCCAGAGCAGAGGCATGTCCGGATCGACGTCGAGCGTTTTGGCCTCGCCATTGAGTGTGAAAGCGACCATGGCTTGCTCTCCTTGTGTTCTGAGCTGGCTAGCGCGTCGCACCTACGCCGGCAGAAAACCGGGCGTTATTCGAATTAGGCGCAACGCTCACATTATGACTGTGCCGGCATGGCAACAAGCGCCGAGCGCCCCAATCGCGAGATCGTGAAGCGAGGCCTCAAGTGACACGAAAAATGTGATCAGTATTGGCCGGAGCCGGTGCGCTATTGCCCGTTCACCAGGCGCAGGATGAGCTGGTGGACATTGCCGCCATCGCTCATTTCGACGCGGTCGAAATCGCGGCTGTGCTGACGCTGCGCCTGTGAAGCTGCCGCCAGCAGCTTCGTCAGCTCGACCCTGATCTTCTTGCAGCCGGGGTCGTCGGGTGCGGAAAAGCCGACGCTGAAGGCGACGATCTCCGTCACCATGTCCTTGATGCGCTGGCCATGCACCAGCTCGTGCCTGCGCAGGCCCTCGGCGAAGGCGTCCCAATGCTCCTTCATGGGGCTTGAGAGCTTTGCGGCCGGCTTGGGCAAGGTGTAGGTGATCACGAGATTGGGCTGCGCCGAGGCGAGCATGCAACTGCCGTCGCTTTGCGGGCGGTAATCCCGGCGCCAGGTCAGCTTGAAATTGGTGAGGGCAATGGTGCGTCCGACGCTGACCTTCGGGCCGTTCTGGCCGATGGATTCATAAAGCTCGGGCCCGGTCTTGCCCGTGACGGCGTAGGTCTGCACCTTTTCCAACGCCCGCCACTCCGCGTGGGCGACCACCGGCGCCGACAGGACGCAGGCCACCAACAGCCAGAACCGGACACTTGTCTTCACGCGAATCCCCGCCGCCGAACTTCGTTGGCGTCAGGCCTAACATATTGGGAATTGCGGGCAACAGCCTCATTCCGGCCGGCAAGGTCGCGATGACAGCTTCGGCCGGCTGAGACGGAAGACTATCTGAGATCGGCGGACGTCAATATGTGCCGGTTCTTGCGATCGCGGGCATAGGCCTTCTGTGCGGCCTCATAAACGGAGGTGCGGGCCTCGTCGAAAGCCGCAAGAAGCTCTCTTTCGGTCGCCGCTGCCGTTGGCGGGAAAAATGCGCCTGCTTCCATGAAGAAGGAAATCTCGGCCATGCCGTCATAGCCGCTGAAGCGGATGCGCCGGGCGGTGTCGTCATAGCTCCGGCTGCGGTTGGGGAATTGCAATGCCATGGCAATGAACCCTAAAGTAATCGGCTGTTTTCAACGAGCTGACGCATGCGGCGCAGCGTGCCGTCGCTGTCGGCTCTCTTACGTCTGGCTGCCGCGTCCTTTTCGTAACGCTTCCACTGCTCGGCCGACATTCTCTGTCCCGCCTCCGGCAGTTTCGTCAGAAACCGCGTCTTCATGACGGGCATCTTCACGACAGGTATCGCGTTCACATCAGGCATCGTTGTCTTTCTTTCGTTGAGGCGAAGCAGTCGAAGGGATCGGACTTTCGCGACGGTCACATCTTGTGCGGCTTGCGCATGAGATCGCTGGTGGCAGCCTTGACCTGTGAGCCGGGTGCCGTTTCCACCTTCGCCGTCACTTTTTCCTTCTTGGGCTTCCTGGCTTCGCGATTACTGCGTTGCTGTTTCGCCATGGCGAAAATCTCCTTTCATTGCACGGGCTCCTGCGAAACCGGAGCGGCTTCGCATGCCTCGATGCTGTCTTCCGTCGTCACGCGCTCATAACGCTCTTCGTCGTTGCGAATGCGGTATTGAGGCGAATTGTTTCTCTCCGGCAGGGTGCCGGTGATGCGGTAGACTTCCTCGGTCGTCGGTGACAGGCCAAACCTGCCCTTGAGGCGGACCAACTGGTCGACGGCGAAACGATGGTCAGACATGTCCGTGCCCGTTCTTTGTCAGCCGCATGCCAAGCGCATGCGGGGTAGCGAGCAGGTTTGTTCCTTGTCCTGGCGCAATGCAGCGTCCAATTCGCCGGGATCGATCGAAAGCCAAGCGGCCGGCCGAGGATATCGCCGGCTGACCCCGCAGCGCGAAAGGCGCCGAGAAGTGCACGATTGAATGCCTGGTGCGTGTCGAGGCCACTGGTCTGCCCTCGCAAAGAAAAACCCGCGCGGCGATCGTTATCGCCGGCTTACATCTATCGGAAATCTGGAAGAGATTGGCGCGCCGAAGATCTTTGCGCCCGCAAAAGCCAAACCTGGCCCAAAAAAACGATATAATTTTCTTAGTTGTCAATTGAGGTTTAATTGCGGCTTTACATGTTTGAATTTGATTTCGACTTTTTTGGATTTAAAAATATTTGTGAGTTTTCCATCAATATTTGACGGGAATATCACAAAACGAGCTTTTCGTCGGGTGGAAAAGTTTCCTGCGTTTCGGGGTGTTTTCGTTGATTTTTAGCCGACTGCGCCGGCCATCACTTTGAAAATGTTCCGGTTTCTTTCGAGCGTCTTGCCGGCTGGAGGAATCTTTTTCCCCACCCCAAACGACGCCCGCATAATCTTCGCGTCGCCCTCACGGGAACACGGGTCATGAACCGGATGAGCGTGGAGGGGACGGCGTCCGGGCTGGTGGCACTGCGGTGGTGCTGCTGGGTGATGAACCCCTAAGCCCGGGTCTTGAGCTACGGCTGGCCACGCGAATGTGGAGGCGACTGAGCGGGACAAGAGCGTCGGCGGGCGCATGGCAAGCGTCACATAAACATAAAAAGACAGGCGCAAGCCATGCGTCCGCTTTCCCACTTCATCCCGGCCTCGTTCGAGGTGCGGGCGTGTTCAACCATGCCTGGAGTTTCCCAACGGAGGATTTTTCGCATGACCGAATTTCCCAACATGCATCGCCGCGCCGCGCGCAAGAGGGCCGAGCCTCGTCCAGCCGTCATGATCGATGGCAAGCCAGCGCCGAAACCGCTGTCCGACGGGCTCGTGCTTGCCTGGAGCATTGCTGCTTCGCTGGAGGGTGCGCATTTCCGCTGCCAGCGGCGCGAGTGCCGCATCGCCGGGCGCTGTTGCTCGGCTTCAGGGGTGAGCAAGGGTGCGCTGTGCGATGTGCCTTTGCCGGCCAGCGCCGACAATCTGGTGATCGGCATGATCCTCTTCGCGCACAGGCTGGCGAACGGGAAGCGGTGAGGAGCGCCGGCGTCTTCTCCCCCCTCGAGGGGGAGATGGCGCAAAGCGCCAGAGGGGGTCGTTCATGCAGCACTCGGCGCAAAGGAAGGTCGAGCACTGCCGCAGCGACCCCACCCGGCCCTTCGGGCCACCCTCCCCTCAAGGGGGAGGGGACGCAGCGCTACCCCACATCCAGCACGATCTTGCCGATATGCTCGCCTTCCTCCATGCGCTCGTGAGCGCGCCAGGCGTCGGTCAGGGGGAATATCATGTCCATCACCGGGGCGACGCGGCGGCTGGCGAGAAGCGGCCAGACCTGCGCTTCCAGCCCGGCGGCGATCTGCGCCTTCACCTCGATCGGACGGGGCCGCATGGTCGAGCCGGTATGGGTAAGCCGCTTGACCATCAGCTTGGAGAAGTCGGTGCTCGCCACCGCTCCACCCTGCGTGGCGATCTGGACGATACGGCCTTCGATCGCGGCTGCGCTGTAATTGCGGGCGACGTAATCGCCGCCAACCATGTCGAGGATGACGTTTGCGCCGCGCCCTTCGGTCGCTTCCTTGACCGCCTCAACGAAATCCTCCTCGCGGTAGTTCACCGCGCGGTCGGCGCCGAGCTTCAGGCAGGCTTCGCATTTCTCGGCGCTGCCGGCGGTGGTGATGACATAGGCGCCGAAGGCCGAGGCGAGCTGGATCGCCGTCGTGCCGATGCCCGAGGAGCCGCCATGCACCAGCAGCGTCTCGCCGGCCTTCAGCCCGCCACGCTCGAACACATTGTGCCAGACGGTGAAGAAGGTTTCGGGCAGGGCGGCTGCTTCCGAGAAGGTGAAGCCGGCCGGCACCGGCAGTGTGTTGGTTTCGTGAACCTTGGCGTATTCGGCATAGCCGCCGCCGGGCGTCAGCGCGCAGACCCTGTCGCCGACGCGCCAGCGCGTCACGCCTTCGCCAAGGGCTGCCACTTCGCCCGCCACTTCGAGGCCCGGAAGATCGGAGGCGCCGGGCGGCGGCGGATAGGCGCCCTTGCGCTGCTGCACGTCGGGCCGGTTGACGCCGGCGGCCTTGACGCGGATCAGGATCTCGCCGGCTTCCGGCCTGGGTACGTCGCGCCTTTCGGCTTTCAGCACCAGCGGGCCGCCGGGCGTCGAAATCGCCACTGCCGTCATCTTGTCCGGAATTGCCGCCTTGCTTGCCATTTTTATCTCCCTTCCCACTGGTGTGGTGTCGGCCTACATTCTTGCCCGTCCTTATGGAGCGTGTCGCCACGACAGGCAAACAGCGATCGGGCGGCGAAAGGCTTCCAATTCGTCGCGACTGCCCTAAGCTCTTGTTCCGACGTCCTATCCCGCCGGCAAAATCCGGGCTTTCGGGATCGGACAACAAGGAGACGAGACCATGGCGATCTTCGAGGACGAGCCGAAAATACCCGCAAGCGCCCATGTCATCGGGCAGGATCTTTCGCTGCTGTCGGTGTCGGAACTGTCAGAGCGAATCAGTCTGCTCCAGGCCGAGATCGTGCGGCTGGAGGCCGAACTGAAGACGAAGGACGCCACCAAGAATGCAGCGGAGGCGCTGTTTCGGCTGAAATAGTCGAAAGATGTCGTAAGCGCGCCGTCGAAAAACCCGATTATCGGTATTTTCAGGCAGCGGAAACCAAAGCCGGGGAGACGCATGTTCGCAGCCTACAGACCGATTCTCTCGCTCCTGCGCGGCACGGCCTTTCTGCTGGCGGCCTCGGGACTTCACGGTCTGCTCCTGCCATTGCGCGGGCAGGAAGAAGGTTTTTCGACCGCTGCCCTCGGCCTGATGGGCACTGCCTGGGCTGGTGGTTTCGTCGCCGGCTGCTTCTTTGCGCCGCGGCTTGTGCGGCGGGCCGGGCATGTGCGGGCCTTCGGGGCGTTCGCCGCTTCGGGCGCGATCGTTGCGCTGCTCACCGGGCTGATGATCGACGAATATATCTGGATCCTGCTGCGCGCCTTCACCGGCTTCACCATGGCCGGCGCCTTCATGGTCATCGAAAGCTGGCTCAACGAAAAGGCCACCAACGAGAATCGCGGCACCGTCTTCGGCCTCTATATGATGGTCACCTACGCCTCGATCATGGCCGGCCAGATGATCGTCGCCTTCGGCGACGTCAAATCGGCCTCGCTGTTCATGGTCGCGGGCATTTTCTTCTGCCTGTCGCTGATCCCGACCGCCGTCTCGACAGCCTCGACGCCGCTGCCCTTGCAGGATGTGTCGCTCGATCTGAAGGGACTTTACGCCAATTCGCCGGTGTCCTGCGTCGGCTGTTTTCTCACCGGCGTCGCCAACGGCGCCTGGGGCACGCTGGGTGCCGTCTATGGCGCGCGCATCGGCATTTCCACGCCCGAGATCGCGCTGATGATGAGCCTTGTCGTGGTTGCCGGGGCGGCCATGCAGCTGCCGATGGGCCGCATCTCCGACAGAACCGACCGCCGTTTCGTGCTGGCGGCGGCCGCATTCATTTCGGCGATCGTCGGCGTGCTGACCTTCCTCACCGGGCCCCGCACGGGCGTGCTGGTCATCACCATGACGGCGGCCTATGGCGCGTTTGCCTACACGCTCTATTCGCTGGCGGTCGCGCATGCCAACGACCACGCCCGCCCGGAGGATTTCGTAAAAGTGTCTGGCGGGCTTCTGCTGCTCTACGGCTTCGGCACGATGATCGGCCCGATCATAGGTGCGGCGCTGATGGGCTATCTCAGCCCGGAAAGCCTGTTCCTAGCCACAGCGCTCGCGCATTTCTCGCTCGCCGGCTACACGCTGCTGCGCATCAGCCGCCGCGCGCCGGTGCCGGTGGAGGATCGCGAGGCCTTCAAGACGCTGCCGTCCGAGCGCGGCGTGACCCCGGAAGCCGGCCGGCTCGACCCGCGCACGCCGCCAGAACCGGCGGAATAACAAGGCGGTTGAGATTGGCGGCAGATTGCCGCACAAATAGGGAATGATCCTTTCCGATGCGTTCCTGGCCATTGCGGATCCCAACCGGCGCCACCTCCTGGAGGAGTTGCGGCGCGGTCCCAAGACGGTCGGCGAACTGGCGTCCGGATTGCCCGTCTCCCGCCCCGCCGTCTCCCAGCATCTGAAGGTCCTGCTCGACGCCGGCCTGGTCAACGCAACGGCCGAAGGCACAAGGCGGGTCTATGCCGTCAGCGCCGGCGGCTTCCTCCAGCTTAATGTCTGGCTCGATCAGTTCTGGGAAGCCTGACGCGGAGCCGTTGCTTCGGCCTGTGAATAACGGGTTGTGAATAGCGGGGAAATCTCAGCCCTGGATCCTCACCGGTCCAACAGCATTAAGCGTCTTTCGGAGGCTCCAAACAAACAGAGCGGCCGTGCTTCCATCTGGTCGCAGGCCGCTCCGTATTTCTGACAGGGTAAAAAAAACCTACTGACCCGGCGGCTAACCGCGCCGCCGGCGGAAGAACGCGCAGAGCGCGCGTCTATGCAAAACTGATTTTAGTGGGTGGTCGGGTTTGCCTTCAGTTTTTCAATCTCGTCCTTGAGTGCCAGCTTGCGCCGCTTCAGATTCACGATTTCGAGGTCGTCCACCGATGGATGGTTCAGCGCTGTGTCGATTTCGCGCTCGATGTCGCCGTGCTTCCGCTGCAACTCTTCAAGATGGTTGGCAAGAGACATGATTGGAGCTCCCTTTCATGGTTTCCTCGATTGCGCGCCACAGACGGTTCCTCCGCAGGTCCCGTACTGTGACGGCACGATGACAGTCTGCCACCAGATGATCTGGATGTCGAATGTGGCGTGGTAGCATTTCCTGAAAGATTGAAATGTGGTATGGGCTTCGCGCCGGGGGGAATTCCACGTCCGGCCTTGCCTCTGGGTGCTTTCGGGCACCCGAAATTTTGCAGACGGTGGACATGTCAGATCAGGAACAGACCGAGATTCGTCTCGAGTTTGCAAAGCTAAAGCAGGAGCACGCCGATTTCGACGCGGCGATCAACGCGATGATTGCGATGGCTTGTGATCCGCTGCAAATTCAGCGCATGAAAAAGAAGAAGCTGCTGCTGAAAGACCGGCTGTCGAAGCTGGAAGACAAAATGATTCCGGACATCATCGCCTAGCGGCAGCGCCGCCGCTTCTCGTCGCAAGACTTCTTGCGGGACGCCGTTCATTTCGCTAATCGGCTGGCAGCAATTTCTATCGTGCCTGTTTCCAGCAAAGCAGAGGCCAGAGATTTGAGCACAGCGCGCGCCGACGTCGCCATCATCATGGGAAGCCAGTCCGACTGGGCGACAATGCGTCACGCCGCCGAGACGCTGGAAGCGCTCGGCATTGCGCATGACACGCGCATCGTGTCGGCACACCGCACGCCGCAGCGGCTCTACGATTTCGCCAAGGGCGCCAAGGCCGAAGGCTTCAAGATCGTGATTGCAGGCGCTGGGGGTGCCGCGCATCTTCCTGGCATGACGGCAGCTTTGACATCGCTGCCGGTATTCGGCGTGCCGGTCGAATCGAAGGCGCTGTCGGGGCAGGATTCGCTTCTGTCGATCGTGCAGATGCCGGCCGGCATACCGGTCGGAACCTTGGCCATCGGCAAGTCCGGCGCAGTCAACGCAGCCTTGCTGGCTGCCGCTGTGCTTGCCCTTTTTGATGAAAAGCTCGCAGAGCGCCTGGATGCCTGGCGCGCCGAGCAGACCGCCAAGGTCGCGGACCATCCCATGGACGACGCATGAGCGAACCTCTGCCCGCCGGCTCGACGATCGGCATCATCGGCGGCGGCCAGCTCGGTCGCATGCTGGCGATGGCTGCCGCCCGCCTCGGCTATCGCACGGTGATCCTCGAACCGCAGGCCGATTGTCCGGCATCGCAGGTGGCCAACAGCCAGATCGTTGCTGCCTATGACGATAGTGCCGCCCTTGCCGAACTTGCCCGCGCAAGTGCGGTCGTGACCTATGAGTTCGAAAACGTGCCGGTGTCCGCCGCCGAGCTTCTTGCGCGTTCGGTGCCGGTCTATCCGCCGGCCCGCGCCCTCGAGGTCTCGCAGGACCGCGTGGTGGAGAAAAGCTTTCTCAACGGCATCGGCATTCCAACCGCCGACTTTCGCGCCATCGACAGTGACGAAGACCTTGGCGCGGCGCTCGAAGCCTTCGGCGGTGCCGGCGTGTTGAAGACCCGCCGCATGGGCTATGACGGCAAGGGCCAGCGCCTGTTCCGCAACACCCCGCCGGCTGGCGCCGACGGCGCTTATACCGCCATGGGCGGAGTGCCGCTGATCCTGGAAGCCTTCGTGAGTTTCGACCGCGAGATTTCCGTTATTGCGGCGCGCGGCCGTGACGGGGCGCTTTCGGCCTATGACCCCGCCGAGAACGTCCACAGCAGCGGCATCCTGCACAGCTCGACCGTGCCGGCGACGATCTCGGCGCAGACCGCCCGGAGTGCCACCGAAGCCGCCTTCGCCATTCTCGAGGCGCTCGACTATGTCGGGGTCATCGGCGTCGAATTCTTCGTGCTTCCCAATGGCTCGCTGCTCGTCAACGAGATCGCGCCGCGCGTCCACAATTCGGGCCACTGGACGGAAGCTGCCTGCGCCAACTCGCAGTTCGAGCAGCATATCCGTGCGATCGCCGGGCTGCCGCTCGGCGCGGCCACGCGACATTCGGATTGCGTGATGGAAAATCTCATCGGCGACGAGGTCGAGCGCGCTGAGAGCCTGCTCGCCGAGCCGGAAGTGGTTCTGCATCTCTACGGCAAAGCGGAAGCCCGCCCTGGCCGGAAGATGGGTCATTTCACCCGGCTGAAGCGCTAATTTGACGGACAAGTGGCTGCCGGAGGTTGACATCGGCAAACACTCTCGTCTAAGAGCCAGCTACAAATTTGAGGCGCGCTGTTGGCGCGCTTTTTGATTAGGCCTTCGGGCCGCATTCGACAGGCAAGACCATGAAGATCAAGAACTCGCTCAAGGCCCTGAAAGGCCGCCATCGCGACAACCAGCTGGTTCGCCGCAAGGGCCGCATCTACATCATCAACAAGACTGCCCCGCGCTACAAGGCTCGCCAGGGCTGAGTGACCGACCCCGAAAGCAAAGCTTTTCGGGGGTGACCGGTTCAAGGCCCAGGCCTTCACGCGAAATTCAGTTTGACGTTCCGATGCGAGGGGATAGATTCTCTCGCATGCGGAATTTTTTTGCGTTTTTTCTCACCTTTGCTTTGGCCGGCGCTTTCGTGCCGGCGGTTTACGCACAACAGACAGGACCGGCGACAAGCACGCAGGTGACCGCCAAGCCCGATCGGCTGGATGCGCTATTCGGCGATCTGAAGCGCGAGCGAAACGAGCGGGCGGCCCAGCGTATCGCGCAGCGCATCCGCGAGGAATGGAACAGGTCCGGCAGTGCCTCCATCGACCTGATGATGCAGTGGTCGCAAAAGGCGATGGGAGATCAGAAGTTCGATGTCGCGCTCGATTTCCTCGATCAGGTCGTGACGCTCGACCCCTCTTACGCCGAGGGCTGGAACCGCCGCGCGACCGTGCATTTCATGATGCAGAACTTCGGCAAGTCGATGTCGGACATCAACCAGACCCTGCGGCTGGAGCCGCGCCATTTCGGGGCGCTGGCCGGCATGGCGCAGATCATGAAGGAGAGGGGCAACAAGCAGCTGGCGCTCAATGCCTGGCAGCGCGTGCTCGATATCTATCCGATGATGCGCAGCGCCCAGAACGAAGTCTCCACGCTTTCGGAAGAGCTAGCCGGTGAAGGCATCTGATGCATCGGCCCGCCGGCGATGCTGATTTTCCGGTGCCTATTTTCCACGCCGCCCGTCGACCGTCCCTGAAATGAACCTGCTCTACGCCGCCGCTGCCTTTCTGCTTGCGCTTCTTTTGATAATGGTCGGCGTGACGCGCATGGGCTCGTGGCTGATCGAACGCCGCAACCCGCCGGTCGGAAGTTTCATCGATATCGACGGCGCGCGCATCCACTATGTCCGCGTCCCGCCGGGTGCGAATGCCGATCTTCCGCCGATCGTGTTCATCCATGGCGCCAGCGCCAATCTGAACGATCAGATGGTGCCGCTGCGGCCGCTGCTCGAAGGCCGTGCCGAGATGCTGTTCTTCGACCGGCCCGGCCATGGCTGGTCAAGCCGAGGGCCGGGAAACAACGAGAACCCTAGCGCGCAGGCTGCCACGATCGCAAAGCTGATGGACCGGCTTGGCATCAGGCAAGCGATCATCGTCGGCCATTCCTTCGGCGGTGCAGCCACCACGGCACTCGGCCTCGAACATCCTGAAAAAACGCGCGGCCTGGTATTCCTTTCGGCGGCTACCCATCCGTGGCCGGGCGGGGCGACGTCCTGGTATTACAGCCTGACGTCGGTTCCGGTGATCGGCCGGCTGTTTGCCGAAACCGTCACCACGCCCGCCGGGCTGATGCAGCTTGATGGTGCCACGGCCTGCGTCTTTGCGCCCAACAAGGTGCCGGACGATTATGCGAAGAGGGCGTCGATTCCGCTGGTGCTGCGTCCGAGCGCCTTCCGCGCCAATGCCATCGATGTCGAGGGCCTCTATCGCTACGCCCTGGCGACCGCACCGCTCTATCGCGAGATCAAAGCGCCGACTGTCGTGGTCTCGGGGGACCGCGATACGGTGGTTTACGAGGAAATCCATTCCGTCGGGCTCGCCCGCGATATTCCGAACTCGGAACTCTTATGGGTCCATAATCTCGGCCACAAGCCGGACTGGATCGCGCCGGACCTTGTCGTCGCGGCTATCGAAAAACTTGCCGGCAAGCCTGTCGATCTGCAGGCCACCGCGCGAGCCGTAGAGGCGCGCATCGCCGGTGACGCCTATGGCGCGGGCTGCATCGACGAGACGGTTATGGACGGTGAACTCGCGCCGGAATGAAAAGCTGGCTGACAACTCGCCCTGCCGATCCGAATGGCCGGCAGGGCGGAGTTAGCGGGCCTCAAGCGCCGCCGCGGCCTTCCGCGCCGATATAGGCGATGCGCAGCATGTTGGTGGCGCCCGGCGTACGCAGCGGCACGCCCGCCGTGATGATGACGCGGTCGCCCGGTCTGCCGAAATTTTCCTCGAAGGCGATGCGGCAGGCGCGATCGACCATGTCGTCGAGGTCGAAGGCATCTTCGGTGACGACGCAATGCGTGCCCCACACCAGTGATAGCCGGCGCGCGGTTTCGACGACTGGCGAGAGCGCGATGATCGGCACTTGCGGCCGTTCACGCGCGGCGCGCAGGCCGGTCGTTCCGGAAGCTGTGTAGGTGATGATTGCCGAAAGCTTCAGCGTTTCCGCGATCTGGCGCGAAGCCAGCGAAATGGCGTCGGCGCCGGTCGCTTCGGGCTCGGAACGCTGCGCATTGATGATGCCGGGATAGGTGGGGTCCTGCTCGACCCGCTCGGCGATGCGGTTCATCATCGACACGGCTTCAACCGGATATTCGCCCGCCGCAGATTCGGCCGACAGCATGATCGCATCTGCGCCTTCGAATACGGCGATCGACACGTCGGAGACTTCGGCGCGAGTTGGCACCGGGGCTGAGATCATCGATTCCAGCATCTGGGTGGCGACAACCACGGGCTTGCCGGCGCGGCGCGCGGCGCGCGTGATCTGCTTCTGGATGCCGGGCACGGATTCGAGCGGCATTTCCACACCGAGGTCGCCACGCGCCACCATCAGCGCGTCGGAGAGTTCGATGATCTCGGCGAGCCGCGCCACGGCCTGCGGCTTTTCGATCTTCGACATCAGGAGAGCGCGGCCGCGAGCAATCTTGCGCGCCTCGGCAAGATCCTCGGGCCGCTGGATAAAGGACAGCGCGACCCAGTCGACGCCGGTCGCCAGGACCGCGTCGAGATCAGCGCGGTCCTTCTCGGTCAGCGCGCCGACCGGCAATTCGGTGTCAGGCAGGCTGACGCCCTTGCGGTCCGAGATGCCTTTGCCGGCAATCACGGTGCAGACGATGGATTTTCCATCGCATTTGACTGCCTTCAGTTCCAGCTTGCCGTCGTCGATCAGCAGGCGATGTCCGGGCTGGACCGAGGCAAGGATTTCAGGATGCGGCAGGTGGACGCGCTTGGCGTCGCCCGGTGCCGGGTTGTCGTCGAGCGTGAATTCCTGGCCGAGCTCAAGCGTTTCCTTGCCGTTGGCGAATTTGCCGACACGAAGCTTCGGCCCCTGCAGGTCGGCCAGAATGCCGATCGGCCGGCCAAGTTCGGTCTCTACCGCGCGAATGCGGCGGACGAGTTCGCGCATGAGCGGGTGGTCAGTGTGGCTCATATTGATGCGGAAGACATCCGCGCCTGCCTCGAAAAGCTTTCGGATCATCTCCTCGGAAGAGGAGGCCGGTCCGATCGTTGCGAGGATTTTTACCTTGCGGCTACGTCTCATGGAGAATTCGTTCCCGTGACGGCTGCTGCGCCGCCCGTTGCGGGCTCGTCGGTCAGCTGGACCATCCAGCTTGCCTGCTCGCCCGTATCATATTCCTGGAAGCCCGCGCGCTGGAACCCGCGGGCGACGCAATCGGTCACGCCCGCAATCTTGAATTCCTTTTCAGCGACGCACATGTTGATTGGACCGTCCCAGCGCCCACCGCGCTCGGCGTCTTCTGCATAAAGATAGTAAAACCGTGATGACAAAGGACCCTCGATCAGGGTCTTGCAGGTCGAACCTTCGATATGCCACCAGCCTTCGGTGACCCATCCGGCCTTGGCGCGATAGCCGATGCCCACGCCGATCAGGCTCTGCGTGGCGTTGCAGACCCGGAAATCGGCGTGCGCATCGCTTGCGGTGGCAATTGAAAAAATAGGAATTGCGAGGAAAAGAAGCAGCGCCGTCCATGCAGAACGCATGCGCGATGCCCCGGCGAAATCCATCCTCGAACCCCTCTTGTCTGCTGTCAGCATTGTCGGATGCCCCTTTTCGGAAAAGTCCGTGCGCATGTCAACGCGCCCAAGCACGTCAATCCAATCGATTTAAGTGGCTTCATGTCGCATCCTTGATCGCTCTCGCATGATTTCTGCCAGAACATTGACCAAACAACGACATTGCACCCAGCCTAACTTCATGAAATGACGGGCCTATCCCCATCAACACCGGCAGACGGGACGTTTGCAAGCCCATGACGCGATCCGCAGTTTTTGCCCCCTATGAAATCATCGAGGGAGACCGCAAACGCGGCATCGTCCTGCTTGGCGACCATGCAAAACGTGCTTTGCCCGACGAATATGGTGATCTTGGCCTGCCGCCCGCCGAATTCCAGCGTCATATCGCCTATGACATCGGCGTCGAGCAGGTCACGCGCAAGCTGGCGACCCTTCTCGGCGCGCCGGCGGTGCTGGCAAACTTCTCGCGGCTGCTGATCGATCCCAATCGCGGCGAGGACGACCCGACACTGATTCGCCAGCTCTATGACGGCACCGTCGTGCCCGGAAACTATCCGATGACGCCGGAGGAGCGGGAACGCCGGCTCGATAATTATTATCGGCCCTATCATGACGCGGTCGGCGCCATGGTTTCCTCCGTCGCGCGGGAATCCGGCAAGGCGCCCTTCCTGTTTTCGGTGCATTCCTTCACGCCCGTGATGCAGGGCTATGTCCGGCCCTGGCATGTCGGCCTCTTGTGGGACAGCGACGACCGGGCCATTCGTCCGTTGATCGAGCTTCTTGCCGAGGACGGCACCCTGACTGTCGGCGACAACGAGCCTTATGACGGCGCGCTGCGCGGCGACACCATGTTCAAGCATGCCATCGTCAACGGCTATGCCCATGCGCTGATCGAGATCCGCCAGGACCTGATCGCGGACGATGCCACCGCCGAAGATTGGGCAATCCGGCTCGCGCCGATCGTTGACGCGGTCAATGCGCGCCCCGATATACATGAGGTCAAGCTATTCGGCTCGCGCACGGGGCCAGTATGAAGGAACCTTCCATGACCGATCTCAGCGAAGACCAGAAACGCGATTTCGAAGCCGCCGCCTTTCGCCGGCTGGTCGAGCATCTGCGCGAGCGCGGCGACGTCCAGAACATCGACCTGATGAACCTGGCCGGTTTCTGCCGCAACTGCCTGTCCAACTGGTATCGCGAGGCGGCCGAGGCGGAAGGGGTAGCCCTCTCCAAGGACGCATCGCGCGAAATCGTCTATGGCATGCCCTATGCCGAGTGGCAGGCGCTGCACCAGACCGAGGCGTCGGAAGCCAAGAAGGCCGAATTCGAAGCGCGCCGGCCGAAAGACCACTAGATCGCCGTGCGTCCATTCGGACGCACGAAGGACGATCCAGCACTTGGCGTGAGCATCGGAATATTCCGAAAACCGGATTCCGCTTTTCGGTGCGATGCTCTGACGTTCAACTTTGGCAACAGCGACGATACGCTGCTTTTTCCGCCCTTGACCCCTCAGGCTGGGTAAGGCAATCGAACGCGACCCATCCGCGGCCCGAGTCGCCGCCTTTCATTCGGAGCAGGAAAAATGGCCGACGACATCACCGAAACCAGCCAGACCGTTGCCGCGGGCCAGCTGCGCGCCTTCATCGAGCGCGTCGAGCGTCTCGAGGAAGAGAAGCAGACCATCGCAGACGACATCAAGGACGTCTTCGCCGAGATGAAGGGCACGGGTTTCGACACCAAGGCCGTGCGCACCATCATCCGCCTGCGCAAGAAGGACCAGGCCGAGCGGCAGGAAGAAGAAGCGATCCTCGACCTCTACAAGGCCGCCCTCGGCATGGAGTGAACAATCTCGCCCGCCCGGCTCAGCGGTGAAACGCAGCCGGGAGCGGGACGATGGAAGAATCAGACTTCAGCCGCCTCCGGGCGGCTGAATTTCGACATCGGGTCCGGATGCGGAACCCGCTTGATAAAACTTGAGGGCGCTCGAGCGGGAAATTGTGAAACCCGGCTTTGCTTCCATCCTGAACATGGGTAGAAAGTTGCATGCCGAAATTCAACCGCCGCAAGATACTGGTAATGGCCGCGACAAGCGCCGCGTCGACCGCGCTGGCCGCTTGCACGAGTGGTCCTCCGCGCCAAGGGGGATCGTTTGTCCAAACCACGGAACCTCTACCGCAGCCGCTGCCACAGCCCGTCGTCAGTCCCAGCTTCGGCGATCCTCGCATGATGTATGCCGCCATGTCCGACGACGGTCATGACATTCCTGCCGTGCCTTTCGAAAAGATTAACCCGAAATTCTATCGACAGGTCGTGCCGGACCCGACCGGAGAGCAGCCGGGAACCGTCGTCGTCGACACGGCAAACCATTTCCTCTTTCTCGTCGGCAATATGGGGCAAGCAATCCGATATGGTGTCGGTCTCGGCCGCCAGGGTTTTGAGTGGTCGGGCCAGGGGGTGATCCAGTGGAAGCAGAAATGGCCACGCTGGTTCCCGCCCAACGAAATGATCGACCGCCAACCCGAGCTGGAAAAATATCGAGCCCGGCAGATACCACGCACGAACGATTGGGAGGGCGGCATGGAGGGCGGCGTCAGCAACCCGCTCGGCGCCCGCGCGCTCTACATCTTCCAGGACGGCAAGGATACGCTCTATCGCCTCCACGGCTCTCCGGAATGGTCGTCGATCGGCAAGTCGGTCTCGTCGGGATGCGTACGGCTAATGCACCAGGACATCATCGATCTTTATGACCGGGTTCCCGATGGCACGCCTATTGTTGTCACCGGCGGGTTGTCGTCGGCAGTCTAGCCCAACCGTTCTGCCAGTCTCGGTCGATCACACGGGTTCGACAGATATCCTTGATCCTGTGCTTCGATCGGGCCAGCGCGCCACACCTGGCCTTGCAGGCGTTGAGGGAGCGGCGAGCGATGGAAGAATTTGACTTCGGCCCCCGCCGGGCGGCTGAGTTCCGGCATCGGGCCTTCTGGGCGCTGTTCGAGGAGCGGCACCCCGAGGAAAAGTCTCGCCGGGCGCGGCACGGACCATGGTTCTGGCAGCGCGGGCTGGCCGAGTTCGGTCTCGTCATCACGATGTATGTGGCGCCGGAGCCCAATCTCGTCGGCGTTTTCTTCGGCCGCAACGAGAAGCTTGGCGCGGTCGATGCCCAAGCACGGCTGAAGCCTTTCCAGGCCATTATCGAGAAGCGGCTGAAGATCAGGCCCGAGCAGCGTTTCGACGGCACAAGCCTGGGCTGCACATGGCGGGTGAATTGCTTTGCCGAGGACAACTGGCCGGCCATGGCCGACTGGCTGGTGACCGAGGCCTCGCGGTTCGAGCGTGTCGTGACCGAACTGCTCAGCGAGCGCTAAACCTCAACCAAGCAGCACTTCACGCAGCACAACGGCGTCATTGTGCGTTTCGTCGCGGGCGGAATAGACCAGCGTCACCACGCCGGTCGTAGCCAGTTCGCGCAGATGCTCGAGTTGTTCGCGATGCGTTTCGAGTTCCGCAATGTATCGCCGGCGGAATTCCTGCCACTTTGCCGGATCGTGCCCGAACCATTTTCGTAGCTCGGTGCTGGGTGCGATCTCCTTTATCCACTGGTCCAGCTTCGCGTCCGCCTTGCTAACGCCGCGAGGCCAGAGCCGGTCGACCAGGATGCGGATGCCGTCATCGGCGGACGGCGGCTCGTAGGCCCGCTTGAGCCTGATCCTGTCCGCCGCGATCTTGCCGGCCATGCCTCAAGCAGGCTGGAAGTTCAGCGCCACGCCGTTGATGCAATAGCGCAGGCCGGTCGGTGGCGGACCGTCCTCGAAGACATGGCCGAGATGGCTGCCGCAGCGCGCGCAATGGCATTCGGTGCGCACCATGCCGTAGCTGCGGTCGACGGTTGTTTCCACCGAACCCTCGACCGGGTCGTTGAAGCTCGGCCAGCCGGTGCCGCTCTCGAATTTCAGCTTCGATTCAAACAGGGGCTGGTCGCAGCCGGCGCAGGTAAAAGTGCCGGCTCGCTTCTCGTAAAGCAGGGCGCAGCTTCCCGGCCGCTCGGTGCCGTGGCCGCGCATGACCGCATATTGTTCCGGTGTCAGCAAAGCGCGCCATTCTGCGTCGGTGCGGGTGACGGGATAAGTGTGGGTGTCCATGAGGCCGCCTCCAGGGAAGTTTTGTTCCGGCCGAATGTAAGACCGAAAGTCGAGTTTACCAAGTGCATCCTCAATGCTTCCTCGACAGCTCCCTGGTCGCGCTTTCGAGGCCGGAGAGCGTCAGCGGATACATGCGACCGGAAAAAATGTCGCCGATCATCTTGATAGAATGGGTGTAGCTCCAGTGCTTTTCGCGCGTCGGGTTGATCCAGATGGCGTTCGGCCATTGTGCGATGACGCGCTGCAGCCAGAGCGCGCCGGGCTCGGGGTTCCAGTGCTCGACGGAACCGCCGGCATAGGCGATCTCGTAGGGGCTCATCGAGGCGTCGCCGACGAAGATGACCTTGTAGTCGTGGCCATATTTGTGGAGCACGTCGTGGGTCGGGATGACCTCGGAATGGCGGCGGCGATTGTCCTTCCAGACGCCCTCATAGAGGCAGTTGTGGAAGTAAAAATATTCGAGCTGGCGGAATTCAGCACGCGAGGCTGAAAACAGCTCCTCCACCACCTTGATGTGGTCGTCCATCGAGCCGCCTACATCGAAGAACATCAAGAGCTTGACCGCGTTGCGCCGTTCCGGCCGGGTCTGGACGTCGAGATAGCCGTGCTCGGCGGTGGCGTGGATGGTGCCGAGCAGATCGAATTCCTCCTCCGCACCTTCGCGCACCCAGCGCCGCAGGCGCTTCAGCGCGACCTTGATGTTGCGGGTACCGAGTTCGACGGAATCGTCGAAATTCTTGAACTCGCGTTTGTCCCACACCTTCACCGCGCGGCGGTGGCGGCTTTCGTTCTGGCCGATGCGCACGCCTTCGGGATTGTAGCCATAGGCGCCGAAGGGCGAGGTGCCGGCGGTGCCGATCCATTTCGAGCCGCCCTGATGCCGGCCCTTCTGCTCTTCGAGGCGCTTCTTCAGCGTCTCCATCAGCTTTTCGAAGCCACCCAGCGCCTCGACCAGCTTTTTCTCGTCGTCGCTCAGGTGCTTTTCGGCAAGCCGCCGCAGCCATTCCTCGGGCAGGTTCTCGACATCGATTGCGCCTTCGCCGGCCAGCGCCTCGACACCCCTGAAGACATGGGCAAAGACCTGGTCGAAGCGGTCGATATGGCGCTCGTCCTTCACCAGTGCGGCGCGGGCGAGGTAGTAAAAGCCTTCGACATCGTAGTCGACCAGCCCCGCTTCCAGCCCTTCGAGCAGGGACAGATATTCCCGCAGGGACACGGGGACTTTGGCGGCTTTGAGCTCTAGAAAGAAGGGAATGAACATGGCTTGCTTCATGCCTCCTTGAGGGGCGATCGGGCAAGGGTCAACATGCGGGCAGCCCATAGGCCTGCGAACATTGCGGGCAGGAATACCAGCGCTCCGGGTGCGGCCAGACCAAGTGCTGTCAGCGCCGGCCCCGGACAGAAACCTCCAAGCCCCCAGCCAATGCCGAAGATCGCAGCGCCGGAAAGCAGGCGCGCATCCACATCCTTTGCCGTGGGCAGCCGGAACGCACTCGCCAGCAGCGGGCGGTCACGCTTCAGCACGACGCGGTAGCCGAGGAAAGCGACAAGCACCGCACCTATCATCACGAAGGCGAGCGACGGGTCCCACGTGCCGGCCAGATCGAGGAAATTGAGCACCTTGGCGGGGTCGGACATGCCCGAGACGACAAGGCCGATGCCGAAGAGCAGGCCGAGAAGCAAATTGACGACGAAGGTCATGGGGCTCAGCCTCCAACCATGTGACGCACGACGAAGACCGTGACGAAGGCGGTGGCCATGAAGGTGACCGTAGCGACGATCGAGCGTGTCGAGAGACGCGATATGCCGCAGACGGCGTGCCCGCTGGTGCAGCCGCCGCCGAGGTTTGCGCCGAAGCCGACCAGCAAGCCGGCGATGGCCATGAGGGGCAGGTTCGATGAAACCGTCTGCAGGACGGGCTGGCCAGTCAAGGCCATCACGACGAAGGGAGCACAGACGAGGCCCGCCACGAAAGCGAGCGCCGACAGGGTGCCTGTGCCATCCCGATAGGGCGGCAGCAGGCGCGCGGCTATGCCGCTGATCCCGGCGATCCGGCCATCCAGAGCCATCAAGAGCACGGCGGAAAGGCCGATCAGGGCACCGCCGATCAATGAAGCGAACGGCGTGAATTCAGTCATGGATACCTCCGATGGAGCCGATGGGCTTGCGTGGCCACGCGGCGGTCGATGCTACAGCAAATCGCATCCAATGAAATCGCCGGCATGCATGCGAGCATCAGTGTCTTTCGAGTTGTCGTGGTTAACGGGAGGATTCAACCTTTCTTGGTAATTTGTCGTTAGGAATTTGCGTCAGTGGGGTTCGATGGCGTTTTCCCTGGCTGTCGACGTGTTTGTTTGCGTGCGGGTGTCTATGCGTTTCTCAGGAGTTTCAGCAATCCTCTTCGCCTGCATGGCTTTTGCCGGCTGCACATCCAGTTCGGGTGTGGGCGACATCCTGGCGCAGCCATCGCTTGAAACGACAAGTTCCGTCGTCAGGCCAAGCGGCCCGGTGCCGGCGGCAAGTGTCGGTGCGGTCATTGCCGATTCTCAGCAAACGCTGCCGCACCAGGCATTGGCAGCGGCCGCCCCGGTTCCGCCGGCAGCGGTGGCGCTTGCGGTCGAGTCCAAGTCGGCGGGAATGCCGGTGCCCGAGTTGAAGCCGGTCGCGCTGATGGTGCCTGCCAACCCATCGGCCGGTATGGTGCCGCTTGAGCGCAGCCGCATCTACAGCCGCCAGTTTCGCGACGCCAAGCCGATCAATTTCGGCAAGGCCTCGCCCAGGGCGCTGGCCGTGCACGGTGTCGATGTTTCGCGCTGGCAGGGCGAGATCGACTGGCAGAGACTGCGCAGCCAGGGCGCGAACTTCGCCTATATCAAGGCGACCGACGGCGGCGACCATCTCGACCCGATGTTCCGGAAAAACTGGCGCGGCGCCCAGGAGGCCGGGCTGAGGCGCGGGGCCTATCACTTCTTCTACTGGTGCCGCACCGCCGGTGAGCAGGCCGACTGGTTCATCCGCAACGTGCCGAAGGTGGAAGGCGCGCTGCCGCCGGTCATCGACGTCGAATACAATGGCGAGTCGAAATGCCAGCGCCGCCTGTCGCGCGCCAAGGTGCTGGAGAAGATGCAGGTCTTCATGGACAAGCTGGAACGGCACTACGGCCAGCGTCCGATCATCTACACCGCGCCGGATTTCTACCGCGACAATCTCAGGGGCGAATTCCAGGATTATCCGTTCTGGCTCCGCGCCGTCGCCCAGCACCCGTCCAAGGTCTATCCCGGCCGCAAGTGGGTGTTCTGGCAGTATTCGGGGTCCGGGCTGTCGCATGGCGTTGCCGGGAAGATCGACCTCAACGTCTTCCACGGCAGCGAGAGCGACTGGCACCGCTGGGTGTCGAACCAGACCGCGGTGCTTACAGCAGATCGTACTCAATGAAGCCGGTGCGCCGCGCGACATAGTCGTAGAGCTTGCGCGCGGTGGTGTTGGTCTCGTGCGTCATCCAGTAGACGTTCGACACGCCGATCTTGGCGGCTTCCTGCTTGACCGCCTCGATGAGGGCCGCACCGACGCCCTTGCCGCGCACGTCGGGGTCGGCGAACAGGTCCTGCAAATAGCAGTTGTTGACGACCGACCAGCATGAGCGGTGGTACATGTAGTGCGTCAGGCCGACCGCCTTGCCGTCGAGCAGCGCGATGAAACCCTTTGGCTCGTACTCGCCTTCGGTAAACAGCCGCTTCCAGGTGGTCTGGTAGACTTCCTCCGGCACGGTTGCCTTGTAGAAGATCAGATAGTCGGTCCAGAGACGGCGCCATTCGGCATGGTCGGACTGTTCAAGCGGGCGGATGGTGACTTCGGTCATTGGCTGTCGCTTTCTATCGTCGTTGCTGGCGGTGAGCCTGCCCGAGTGCGAAGCTGTTACCAACGGTCCAGAGCTGAAAAAGCGTTGTCCGCGCTTCAGCGCCCCCTCTCCATCTCGCTACGCGAGCCACCTCTCCCCCATTTCATGGGGGCGAGGAACCCAAGTTCTGTAAAGCCGCAACCTCAATGGGTGTCGGTTCCTCGCCTCGCTTGCGGGGAGAGGTAGCTCGGCGAAGCCGAGACGGAGAGGGGGACTTGCTACCCCTGCCGCCGCGCCATGAACGCCAGCCGTTCGAACAGATGCACGTCCTGCTCGTTCTTCAGAAGCGCGCCGTGCAGCTTGGGCAGGGCGTTCTTCGGGTCGGCGCGCAGGTCGGCGGGGTCGATGTCGTCGGCAACCAGCAGCCTGATCCAGTCGAGCGCCTCGGAGGTCGACGGCTTTTTCTTGAGGCCCGGCACGTCGCGGATTTCGTAGAACTGGGTGAGGGCAGCGCGCACCAGGTTCTGCTTGATGCCGGGATAATGCACCTCGACGATCTTGGTCAGCGTCTCGGCGTCGGGGAAGCGGATGTAGTGGAAGAAGCAGCGGCGCAGGAAGGCGTCGGGCAGTTCCTTCTCGTTGTTGGAGGTGATGATGACGATTGGGCGCACATCGGCGCGGATCGTCTCGCCGGTCTCGTAGACGAAGAACTCCATCTTATCGAGTTCCTGCAGCAGATCGTTGGGGAATTCGATGTCGGCCTTGTCGATCTCGTCGATCAGAAGCACGACCTTCCGGCCGGCGGCGAAGGCCTCCCACAGCTTGCCGCGCTTGATATAGTTCTTGATGTCGTTGAAGCGGTCGTCGCCGAGCTGGCTGTCGCGCAGGCGCGAGACGGCATCATACTCGTAAAGCCCCTGCTGGGCGCGGGTGGTCGACTTGATGTGCCATTCGATCAGGTCGAGGCCAAGGGCGGATGCCACCTGCTTGGCAAGCTCGGTCTTGCCGGTGCCGGGCTCGCCCTTGACCAGCAACGGCCGCTCCAGCGCGATCGCCGCATTGACCGCGACCATCAGATCCTTTTCGGCAACATAGGCCGAGGTGCCTTCAAAACGCATTCCGAACTCCAGATTGGTGTTGGCCGAGACAGTAGGGGCGGGATGGTGACGGGGCAAGGGTTGTGCCCGCGTTTCCCTACCCCTTGAGGGGAGGGTGGCGGCGAAGCCGCCGGGTGGGGTCGCTGCGGCAGTGCTCGACGTTCTTTTTGCGTTGCGCTCGGCATGAACGACCCCCTCTGGCGCTGCGCGCCATCTCCCCCTCAAGGGGGGAGAAAACGCCGGCGCTTTCATCTAAATTTTTTTCAAAGCCGGCAATTCTCTGGCGTGCACCCTCGATGCGTCCTATATTCGCCAGTGACGGTCTGTGCTTCCCGGCAGGAGAACATTTTCCCCGGGGCCTTAACGATCCTTAGGGAGCTGTCCCTGGGAAGACCCGTGGGTCTTTTCATACGGCGCCCACCTACTTTGTAGGTTCCCGGGATCGCTCTCTCCACCGGTTGTGTGGATCGTCACTTCCCCGATTTCGCTGCGTCTTGTGAAAACGTCGCTTATGCGATGGCGCGTCGCAACTGGCATTTTTTATCCTGCCCCGGCATAAGGGGCGCGATGATGGAAAAAGCACTCAAGAAACAACTGCGCCTGGAAGCGCTGGCGCGCCGCGACGCGCTGCCGGCGGTGTGGCGCATCGAGGCGTCGCTGCAGATGGCGGATATGGCAGCTGCGATCCCGGTCGAGCCGGGGCAGATCGTCTCGGCTTTCTGGCCGATGCGCTCCGAGGTCGATATCAGGCCGCTGATGTTTTCCCTGTGCGAAAAGGGTGCGCGGCTCTGCCTGCCGGCAATCCTCGACAAGACGACGATCGTCTTTCGCGAACTGGTGCGCGGCGCCGAGCTTGTCCAGATGAGTTTTGGCACCGCGGGGCCGCCCGAGGATGCGGAAGTGCTCGATCCGTCGCTGATGCTGATACCGCTGGCCGCCTTCGACGCGCGCGGCCATCGCATCGGCTATGGGGCCGGCTACTACGACCGGGCGATTTCACGCCTGCACGACAAGGGCCTGGACCCGCGCATGATCGGCATCGCCTTCGATTGCCAGGAGGTGCCGCTGGTGCCCGACGAGCCGCATGACGTGATCATCCCGGAAATCCTGACCGAAAGCGGCCTGCGCCGGTTTGGCGACGCTTGACCAGCGGACAGAACAACGGTGGTTTACACGGAGCGCGGTGAGCGAATAAGACTGATTTCCAACGCGCCGTGAACAAAGAACATATGACCAGGAACGCCAAGGCTGAAATGAAGAGCGGTTGGGACCGGCTGCGGTCCATGGGCTTTGCCGAGGTGGCGGCTGCCCTCGACGACGCAGACACTATGCTGCTGGACGAAGCGCCGTTGAACACGCCTGGCCGTGTGCCGCGCGTGAAGATCATCAGGCGCGCGCTACATCTGTCACAGGAAGAATTTGCCAGCCGCTATCTGATCCCGCTAGGGACGTTGCGGGATTGGGAGCAGGGCAGGACGGAACCGGATCAGGCCGCGCGCGCCTATCTGCGCGTTATCGCCAATGAGCCGGAAACCGTATCGCGCGCGCTCGGAACACGGGACGCTGCATGAGACTTCTTTTTCTCGGGGACATGGTGGGTAAATCCGGCCGCACGGCCGTGTGGCAAAAGCTGCCGGGGCTGATTTCCGACTTCAAGCTGGATTTCGTCATCGTCAATGGCGAGAACGCCGCCGGCGGCTTCGGCATAACCGAGGAAATCTTTCGCGAGACGCTGAATGCCGGCGCCGATGTCGTGACCACCGGCAACCATGTCTGGGACCAGCGCGAGGCGCTGACATTTGCGCCGCGCGAGGATCGCTTCCTGCGCCCGGTCAATTTTCCCAAAGGCACGCCGGGCCGGGGTTCGGGCGTCTATATCGCCAGGAACGGCGCGCGCGTCTTTGTTTCGAACATAATGGGCCGGGTTTTCATGCATCCCGAGCTGGACGACCCGTTCCAGGCGGTTGAGCGCGAGCTTGCCGCCTGCCCGCTTGGCGAGCAGGCGGATGCGGTGGTGATCGATTTCCATGCCGAGGCGACGAGCGAGAAAATGTGCTTTGCGCATTTCGTCGACGGGCGCGCCAGCCTCGTCGTCGGCACGCATACGCACCAGCCGACCGCCGACCACCAGATCCTCAACGGTGGCACCGCCTACCTGACCGACGCCGGCATGTGCGGCGATTATGATTCCTCGCTCGGCATGGACAAGGAAGAGCCGCTGAACCGGTTTCTTTCGAAAGTGCCGAAGGGACGTTTCGAGGCCGCGAACGGCCCTGCGACGATTTGCGGGCTCGGCGTCGATATATCCGACCGTACCGGGCTTGCCGAGAGGGTTGCGCCCCTGCGGCTCGGGCCGCGCCTAGAAGAAACAATGCCTTCTTTCTGGTCTTGACGTTGAAGTAAGCCTGTAGCCTACCTACTTCTGCCGGAATATTTTTCTTTCAGATTGTCAGGGGACATTCAGCAGATGCCGATCATCGACTTTCTGGCGCCGCACTTCGCCTTCGTGAACGATCCGACGGCGTGGGTCGCGCTTGTGACCCTTGTGGTCATGGAGATCGTTCTGGGCATCGACAATCTGATCTTCATCTCGATCCTGACCAACAAGCTGCCGCCCGAGCAGCAATCGCGGGCGCGTAAGCTCGGCATTGGTGCTGCGCTCATCATGCGGCTGGTACTGCTGGCGACGATCTCCTTCATCGTGCAGCTGACAACGCCGGTATTCACCGCACTTGGCCACGGCTTCTCCTGGCGCGACATCATCCTCATCGCGGGCGGCCTGTTCCTGGTGTGGAAGGCGACCAAGGAAATCCATCACACGGTCGACCCGACCGACCATAAGGACGATATCGTCGGCAAGACCGTGAACCTGACCATGGGCGCGGCGATCTTCCAGATTCTCGTTCTCGACCTGGTGTTCTCGGTGGATTCCATCATCACCGCCGTCGGCATGACCGACGAGATCGTCATCATGTACATCGCCGTCATCGCGGCGGTGACGGTGATGCTGGTGGCAGCCGATCCGCTGGCGAAATTCATTGCCAAGAACCCGACCATCGTCATGCTGGCGCTGGGCTTCCTCTTGATGATCGGCATGACGCTGATCGCCGACGGCATGGGCTACCACGTGCCCAAGGGCTACATCTACGCCGCCATGGGCTTCTCGGCGCTGGTCGAGGGGCTCAACATGCTGGCGAGGAAGCGCAAGGCGAAAAGCGGCGGCGGGCACTGAGCATTGCTCAAATCCCCTCCAGCACCACAATCGTCGGCTGGCGCGGCAGGGTTTTCAGCGAGACCGTGAACGAGGGGCTGTCGCGGAAGTCGACGGCGAAGCCTTCGCCGACGCGGCGGAGGAATTCGTCCAGCGGCGTCGCGTGACGGTGCATGGGCAGTACGACTGACGAATAAAGCCGCGTCGTGATCTCGCTGATAGAGCCGATCGACTGGGTCAGGCCGCCGTCGATCGGCACCATGACGATGTCGAGCCGGCCGATCTGGCCATATTGCTGGTCGCTGAGGCGCGTATGCAGATGGCCGAGATGGCCGATGCACAGGTCTGCCACCTCGAAGATGAAGATCGAATTGCCGTCGCGTTCGAGCTCGCCGCCCCAGCTGCGGATGTCGGTCGGGACGTTGCGGATATAGACATCGTCGACGACGATCCTGTGCTTCGCCGGCCCGCCTTCCGGGTTCCAGCCGCGCAGCACGTGCTCGATGCCGGGGTCGGGCGCGTTGGTGTAGTGCGTGCGGTGCGCCTTGTTCATGGTGACGACGCGCGGCAGCGGGTCGCTGCCATAGATGCCGCTGAAGTCGGTGGCGATGCGCACGCCGGCGGGGCTTTCGATGACATAGGTGGAATGGCCGGCATAGGTGATTTTCACCTCGCCGCTGGTCTTGGCCTGCGCCGGCGTGAAATTCGCATAGGTGACGCCGGGCAGCGCCTGCGCGATGGCGATGCAGCGGCTCGGCACCGGGTCTTCCTGCGCGAATGCGGCCAATGGCCAGAACAGGAAGGCGAGCAGAAAGGCAAGGCGAAAAGCTGGCATTCCAAGGCTCCCGTCGCAGGCGGCGATGAATGATGCGGCAATGCAATATGACCGGCGAAAGGGCATTATCGGGAGTCACGTTTTCGCGAGGGCGGCAAACGCCGGTACTTCTGGACGTTCACCGTCATTCTGGTTTATAAGCCGGCCCATTCCAGATAGCCGAGTAAAGACTAAGGGGTCCCATGGCCGGCCATTCACAATTCAAGAACATCATGCACCGCAAGGGCCGTCAGGACGCGGTGCGCTCGAAAATGTTTTCCAAGCTGGCGCGCGAAATCACCGTCGCCGCCAAGGTCGGCGTGCCCGACCCGGCGATGAACCCGCGTTTGCGGCTGGCCGTGCAGAACGCCAAGGCCGTGTCGATGCCGAAGGACAACATCCAGCGCGCCATCAACAAGGCGTCGGCGGGCGATGCGGAAAACTATGACGAAGTGCGCTACGAGGGCTACGGCCCCGGCGGCGTTGCCGTCATCGTCGAGGTGCTGACCGACAACCGCAACCGCTCTGCCTCCAATGTGCGCGCCGCCTTCACCAAGTCCGGCGGTGCGCTCGGCGAAACCGGCTCTGTGTCCTTCATGTGGGACCGCGTCGGCGAAATCGTTTATCCGGTTTCAGCGGGCAGCGCCGACAAGCTGATGGATGCAGCGATCGAGGCGGGCGCCGACGATGTGCAGTCGGACGAGGACGGCCACACCATCCTCTGCACCTTCGAGAATCTCGGTGAGGTTTCCAAGGCGCTCGAAGCCTCGCTCGGCGAAGCCGAATCGGTGAAGGCGATCTGGAAGCCGCAGAACAACATTCCGGTCGACGAGGACCGCGCCCAGTCGATCCTGAAACTCGTCGCCACCCTCGAAGACGACGACGACGTGCAGAACGTCTACGCCAATTTCGAGGTCGACGAAGAGACGATGGCCAAGCTCAGCGCGGCATGACCGAGGCCGCGCCAAAAGCCCGCGTAGCAATCACCTACTGCACCCAGTGCATGTGGCTGCTGCGGGCGGCGTGGCTGGGGCAGGAGCTTCTTTCCACCTTCGGCACGGAACTTGGCGAGGTGGCGCTGGTGCCGGGCACCGGCGGCGTCTTCGAGATCACCTGCAATGGCGCGCTGATCTGGGAGCGCAAGCGCGACGGGGGCTTTCCCGAGGCCAAGGTGCTGAAGCAGCGCGTGCGGGACATCATCGACCCCGAACGCGATCTCGGCCATTCGGACCGCAAGTAGCGGTCCGATCGATCATTTGCCGCTACGCGGACCAAGTGCTGCGCCAAGGCCGGCGCCGATGGCTATGCCCATGCCGATGCCCATCGCCAGATCATCGAAGGCGATACCCAGGGCTGTGCCCACACCAACGCCCAGGGCAATGCCGACTGCCATGTTGGAATAGGGGTCTTTCATCGCGAGTTTCCTTTCGAGTGCCTTGAAACGGCCGGCGCCGAAGCAGTCTACCATATCGGCAGCCCGTCACCTGATCCCGCACCGCCACAGAAAAGTGCATATAGGCTTTCATTCGATATGCGCCCCTGATTCTGGGGCGGCAATTCATCGTGAGGGGAACCAGGAATGACATCCAGACCACGCATCGCCGTTCTCTTTGGCGGCCGCTCGGCCGAGCATGAGGTTTCAATCCTTTCTGCGAGCAACGTGGTCAAGGCAATCGACACCGCCAGATACGAGGTCGTGCCGATCGGCATCGGCCGCGACGGCCGCTGGTTCCTGGCTTCGCTCGATGGCGACGGCGCGTTGCCTTCTTCGGTGCCCGAAACCGGCGCCGAGGTGAGCCTCCTGCCGGGCGGCAAGGGGCGGCTGGTTGCTCTTCCCGATGCCGGTGTGCCGTTTGAACTGGAAAGGATCAACGTCCTGTTCCCGGTGTTGCACGGCCCATTCGGCGAGGATGGCGCGGTGCAGGGCCTGGCCGAGACCGCGAATGTTCCTTACGTCGGTTGCGGCGTTCTGGGCTCGGCCAATGCCATGGACAAGGACGCGGCCAAGCGGCTGCTGAAGGCGGCGGGGGTGCCCGTGGCGCGCGGCGTGACCGTTCATGCCGGCGAGTGGCCTTCGTTCGAAGCGGTCAAGGCCGAACTCGGCCTGCCGGTTTTCGTCAAGCCGGCGCGCCAGGGCTCTTCGGTAGGCGTGAGCAAGGCCGAAACGGCTGCCGAGCTGGACAAGGCGCTGGACGAGGCTTTCAGGCATGACCGCAAGGTGCTGATCGAGGAATTCGTGGCGGGGCGCGAAGTCGAATTCGCAGTGCTCGAGCAGGCCGATGGGACGTTCATCGTTTCAGTGCCGGGCGAGATCGAGCCGGCCGCGAGCCATGGCTTCTACACCTATGAGGCCAAATATGTGGATGCCGATGGCGCTGCACTGCGCGTTCCCGCCGATCTGCCGGAAGCGACAACGACCGCGCTGCAGGAGATCGCCCGCAAGGCATTTTTGGCGCTCGGCTGCGAGGGCATGGCGCGCGTCGACTTCTTCGTGCGCACCGATGGCAGCGCGCTCGTCAACGAGCTCAACACCATCCCCGGCTTCACCAATATCAGCATGTATCCGAAGACGATGGCCGCCAGCGGCATTGCCTATCCCGACCTCGTCGGCCGGCTGATCGATCATGCGGTGGCGCGCTGGCAGCGGCAGGGCTGACACGGCCTGCCGCTGCCTCCTTCTACCGCAGCGCCATGATGAAGCAGGCGAGCGAGGCTATGCCGCTGACCGTGCGAACATGGTTCCACGGCAGCCATTCGGCAAGGTAACGGGTCCACAGGCTGGCGCCTTCGCTGGTTTCCGGGCCGACGGCAGCCAGCGCGTCGTTGAGCGGGACGTTGAAGATCATCGTCACCAGAAGAATGCCGACGATGTAGAGCAGGCTGCCGGCAAGCAGCCATGCTGAGCCAGGTTCGCTCCAGCTCATGAACGCTTTCACTGCAAGGATCGCGCAGATCAGCGCCGTTCCCATGAAGGCTGCAAGGAACAGCGGATTGAGGATGACGACGTTGATCGCGTTCATTGCCGCTGCGCCATCGCCTGCGGGCAGGCGCGCAAGGGCTGCCATGATGGTGGTCGAGAAGACGAAGAACAGGCCCGCCATGATGCCGCTGCCCAGCGCGGCGGCGAAGGTGAGGGCGATGAAGAGCGGCGCGATCATTTTTTCTCTTCCCAGATGCCGGTGGCGGCGGTGTCGCGAGCATAATCGGAAAAATCCTTCGGTGCGCGGCCGAGAATGCGCTGTGCGCCGTCGGAGACATGGGCGTTCCGGCCATCGAGCACTTCGGTAAACAGTTCCGTCATCAGGCCGAAGAACTCGGCCGGTATCTCGGCCTGCTGCAGCGTCGTAAAGAACGCTTCGTGCGAAATCTGCTGGTAGCGGATGTCTCGTCCGCTCGCCTTGCCGATTTCAGCGGCGGCCTCGGCGAAGGTCAGCAGGCGCGGGCCGGTCATCTCGTAGAGCTGTCCGACATGCCCGGGCTCGGTGAGGGCGACGACGGCAGCATCGGCAATGTCGTCAGCATCGATGAAGGGCTCCTTCACGTCGCCGACCGGTAGCGCGATCTCGCCGGCCAGGACAGGATCGATCAGGAAACTCTCGCTGAAATTCTGCGCGAACCAGGCGCAGCGCAGGATGGTCCAGTCGGCGCCGGAGGCCTTGAGTTCCTCTTCGGCGCGCTGTGCTTCCGGCTCGCCACGGCCGGAAAGCAGCACCAGCCGCGTCACGCCGCTTTCCACCGCCAGCCGCGCAAAGGCGCCAACAGCCTCAGTGGCACCCGGCACGGCGATGTCCGGATAATAGGTGATGTAGACGGCACCGACGCCATCAAGCACTGCCTTCCAGGTCTTGTCGTCGTTCCAGTCGAAGGGCGGCTGGCCGGAGCGCGAGCCGATGCGCACCGGCAGGCCGCGGGCGGTGAGGCGTTGGGCGACGCGGCTTCCGGTCTTACCGGTGCCGCCGAGAATGAGGGTCGGTTTGGTGGTGTCATTGATCGTGTTCATCACTTCCTCCATAATGTGAGTAATCCTCACATTTGCAAATGTGATAAACCCTCATATTATAGCTGTCAACCGGAATTGCATCGAGGACACCATGGAGCCGAGCCCAGCCCCTGCCGAAGACACGCCGACCATGCCGCGCCGAGCCCCGACGCAGCAGCGCAGCCGTGAGCGGGTGGAGCGCATATTGGAAGTCGCCTCCGCGCTGATCGCAACAACCGGCAGCGATGCCATGCGCATGAGCGAAGTTGCTGAAAATGCAGGGATTTCGATCGGCTCGCTGTATCAATACTTCCCCGACAAGGGCGCGATCCTGCGCACGCTGGCCGAGCGCTACAACGCGCAGGGGCGCGAATGCATCGAGGCCGAGCTTGCCGATGTGCGCGATATGGCGGGGCTGCGTGTGGCCTTCGGCCGGCTCATCGACATCTATTACGGGCTGTTCCTGGCCGAGCCGGTGATCCGCGACATCTGGTTCGGCACGCAGGCAGACAAGGGATTGCGCGATGTCGAACTGGAAAGCGGCCGGCTCAACGGCGCGCTGCTTTCTGCGGTGCTGAAGCGGCTGCGACCCGGTGCGGAGGAGGGAGAGCTCGATCGCTCGGCGTTTCTGATCATGTCGCTGGGGGAATCGACGATGCGGCTGGCGATCTCGGTCGAGCGTGAGGAGGGCGACGCGCTGGTGGAGAATTACAAGCGCATGGTGCTGCGGGAGATGGAGGCGGGGTGAGGGGAAAGGAGGCTTCTTCGGTTACGCCGGTGCTGCCCCTCATCCGCCTGCCGGCACCTTCTCCCCGTATAGTGACGGGGAGAAGAAGGCTGTCATTGCCGCTGGTGCAAATATTCTCAACGTTGATGATTATGCTAGCCGTAGCTGAAGTCCCCTTCTCCCCGTCACTATACGGGGAGAAGGTCGCGGCAGCGGGATGAGGGGCAGCGCCTACCTTTGCGAGTTGGTCCTTCTTGACCAGATCGCTGTTGCTGTGACCTGGGGTCCAAAACAAAAAACCCGCCTCGAAGGCGGGTTTTTCAATCTCGATCCGAAGATCCAGCTTACATGCCGAGGCCTTCGTAGCGCTTCTTGAACTTCGAGAGACGGCCGCCGCGGTCGAGCAGGGTCTGCTGGCCGCCGGTCCAGGCCGGGTGGGTCGAAGGGTCGATGTCGAGGTTCATCGTGTCGCCTTCCTTGCCCCAGGTCGACTTGGTCTGGTACTCGGTGCCGTCGGTCATGACGACCTTGATGGTGTGGTAGTCGGGATGGATATCGGTCTTCATCGGTCTGTTCCTGGCTGTCGCGCTGCGGCTCACGGCTTGCGCCTGCGGCGATGCGCCTCTTTTGAAAACTCGAAGCCGCAGCTATTGAAGAGCCACGGCTTCTAAAACGGTCGCGGTGCCTATACATCAGGCGAAAATGAATCACAAGGCCGCACTCGGCGCTTTTGCCAGATGCGGCTGCACAGGGATGGCAACATGGCTGAGACAGGGCGCAGCGCGGAGGAAGATCGCCGGCGTTCGCTTCAGCCGCTGCGACGGCTTTCCCCTTATATCATGCGTTATCGCGGCATGGTGGTTGGCGCCTGTGTTTCGCTGGCGACCGCTGCCGGTGTGACGCTGGCCCTGCCGATTGCCGTGCGCCGAATGATCGACCACGGCTTTTCGACCTCCGATTCCGGCTTCATCGCCAATTATTTCTCGATGCTGGTGGTGATGGCGGCGCTGCTCGCGCTCGCCTCGGCCTGCCGCTACTATTTCGTCATCACGCTGGGCGAGCGGGTGGTGGCGGATGTGCGCCGCGACGTTTTTTCCCATGTGACCAAGCTTTCGCCGTCCTTCTTCGACACGGCGCAGTCGGGCGAGATCATCTCGCGGCTGACGGCGGACACAACGCAGGTGAAGTCGGCAGTCGGGGCAACGGCCTCGGTGGCGCTGCGCAACGTCATTCTCGGCCTCGGCGCGGTCGGCATGATGGTGGTGACCAGCCCCAAGCTTTCCGGCCTCGTGCTGGTCGCCATTCCCGTCATCGTGCTGCCGCTGGTCGCCTTCGGGCGTTCGGTGCGGCGCAAGTCGCGCGCGGCGCAGGACACGCTTGCCGAAGCGACTGCCTATGCCAGCGAGCAGATCGGCGCCATGCGCATCCTGCAGGCTTTCACCAACGAGAAGCTGGTGACCGGGCGATTTGCCAAGGCCGTAGACACGGCCTTCGAGGCGGCGCGCTCGTCCGTCTTTGCGCGGTCGTTCCTGACCTTCTTCGCCATATTCACCATCTTCGCCTCGGTCGTGGCGGTGCTGTGGTTCGGTTCGCGTGATGTGCTTTCGGGCACGCTGTCGGCCGGCACGCTCGGCCAGTTTCTCCTCTATTCGGTGTTCGCTGCCGGCGCGCTCGGCGCGCTGTCGGAAGTCTGGGGCGAACTGGCGCAGGCGGCAGGCGCGGCTGAGCGGCTGATCGAGATCCTGGCCGAAGAACCGGCGATCGCAGCGCCTGCCAACCCGCTGCCGCTGCCCAAGCCGGCGCGGGGTCTCGTCGAATTCCGCGACGTTTCCTTCGCCTATCCGGCGCGGCCGGACCGGCCGACGCTGCACGGCGTCAGCTTCACCATCAATCCGGGCGAGACGGTTGCCATTGTCGGGCCGTCGGGAGCCGGCAAGAGCACGATCTTCGCGCTGCTGCTGCGCTTCTACGATCCCGTTTCCGGCTCCGTCCTGATCGACGGCGTCGACATCGCCAAGGCCGATCCGCAGGCCGTGCGCGACCGCACGGCGATCGTGCCGCAGGACGTCACCATCTTTGCCGCGACGGCGGGCGAGAATATCGGCTTCGGCCGGCCCGGTGCCGCGCAGGCCGAGATCGAGGCGGCGGCCAAGGATGCGCTGGCCGACGAGTTCATCGAAAAGCTGGCACAAGGCTACGACACGCAGGTGGGGGAGCGCGGGGTCATGCTGTCGGGCGGGCAGCGCCAGCGCGTGGCGATCGCCCGCGCCATCCTGCGCGATGCGCCGATCCTGCTGCTCGACGAGGCAACCTCGGCGCTCGACGCACAGAGCGAGACGCTGGTGCAGACCGCGCTCGAGCGGCTGATGAAAGGCCGCACGACCATCGTCGTCGCGCACCGGCTGGCGACCGTGCTGAAGGCCGACCGCATCCTGGTGATGGATGGCGGGCGCATCGTTGAGGAAGGCACCCATCGCAGCCTGGTGCGCAAGGGCGGCGTCTATGCCGGTCTTGCCAAGCTGCAGTTCGAGACGGGGGCGACTGCGTTTCAGGCGGCCGAGTAGGGTATTTTCGCTTGGTCCCGACCTGGATCTCAACACATCCTAGATCATTTCAGGTCTGAGCAGCCCCTCACCCTTACCCTCTCCCCGTAAGGACGGGGAGAGGGGGTCGTCAGCGCTGGAGCTTCTCCTTCTCCCGTCATTCACGGGGAGAAGGTCGCGGCAGCGGGATGAGGGGCGGCTCCATCTGAGCCGGAAAGGCTTTGGACGACCAGAACCTACGCCTTCAAGACGACCCTGCGTCGATCGTGGCGATTGCCTTTTCCATGGCCGGTATGCTTCATTCCCGGGAAAAATTGGCATGGCTTTGCATCTCAGGGAAGTTTCGTGGAAAATAATCCTCTTGTTGCGGCGTTTTTCGATGAGCGCACGTTTTCGGTCCAGTATGTCGTGGCCGATCCAGAAACGCGTAAATGCGCGATCATCGACCCGGTGCTGGATTTCGACGAGAAGTCCGGTGCGACCAGCACCCGCAATGCCGACCGGCTGCTCGACCATATCGCTGCGGAAAAGCTGGAACTGGAGTGGATCCTCGACACCCACCCCCATGCCGACCATTTTTCCGCCGCCAGCTATCTGAAGCAAAAGACCGGCGCGCCGATGGCGATCGGGGAGCGGATTGTTGAGGTCCAAAAACTCTGGCGCGATATCTATAACTGGCCGGAACTTCCGGTCGACGGCTCACAATGGGACCGGCTTTTTGCCGATGGCGAGCGGTTCAGGATCGGCAATCTCGACGTTTCCGTCATGCATTCGCCGGGGCACACGCTGGCCTCGATCACCTATGTCGTCGGCAATGCCGCCTTCATCCACGACACGCTGTTCATGCCCGACAGCGGTTCGGCGCGGGCGGATTTTCCGGGCGGCAGCGCGAGCCGGCTGTGGCGGTCGATCCAGGCCATTCTGGCGCTGCCGGAGGATACGCGGCTGTTCACCGGCCATGACTATCAGCCCGGCGGGCGCGAGCCGCGCTGGGAAAGCACGGTGGCGGAGCAGAAGCGGGAGAACGCGCACCTGACGCAGAATAGGACCGAGGCCGAGTTCGTCGCCGTGCGCGAGGCGCGCGACAGGACGCTGCCGATGCCCAAGCTCATTCTTCATGCGCTGCAGGTCAACATCAACGGTGCGCGCCTGCCGGAGCCGGAAGCGAACGGCAAGCGCTATCTGAAGTTTCCACTGGATGCGCTGGATGGGGCGGTTTGGTGAGGGATTGAATGGGGGCTGGCGGGGTAGCGTCTAGGTTCCCCCTCTCCGTCTCGGCTTCGCCGAGCCACCTCTCCCCCATTTCATGGGGGCGAGGAACCCAAGTCCTGAAATGTTGCTGCCTCGCAGAACCTAGGTTCCTCGCCCCGCTTGCGGGGAGAGGTGGCTCGGCGAAGCCGAGACGGAGAGGGGCCTTTATGCGCCGCTACCTTGCCGCATGCCTCCCGGCATTCCTGCCCGAAAATATGCAGCCGCCCAGAAAAGTCCCCTCCAGCGCGTTGTAGCCGTGGTAGCCGCCGCCGCCGAAGCCGGCGACTTCGCCGGCCGCGTAGAGGCCCGGGATCGGCTCGCCGTTCTTGTCCAGCACCTGTGAGTCGAGATTGGTGTGCAGGCCGCCCAGCGTCTTGCGGGTCAGCACATTGAGCCGCACGGCGATGAGCGGGCCGTTGGCCGGGTCGAGGATCTTGTGCGGCTTGGCCGTGCGGATCAGCTTGTCGCCGAGATAGTTGCGCGCGCCGTTAATGGCGGTGATCTGCGCGTCCTTGGCGAAAGGGTTGTCGATCTCGCGGTCACGCGCTTCGATCTGCATCAGCAGGTGGTCGTGGTCGATCAGTTTTTCGCAGGTCAGCGCGTTCATGGCTTCGACCAGATCGCTGAGATTGTCCCTGACGATGAAGTCCTCGCCATGCTGTTTGAAGGCTTCGACCGGCGGCGGCGCGCCCTTGGCCCGGCGGCTTTTCAGCACAGCCCGCCAGCTTTTCGAAGTGAAATCCGGGTTCTGCTCGGAGCCGGAAAGGGCGAATTCCTTCTTGATTATCTTCTGCGTCAGCACGAACCAGGAATAGTCGTAGCCGGTCGAAAGGATGTGCTTCAGCGTGCCCAGCGTGTCGAAGCCGGGCAGGTAGGGCGCAGGCAGGCGATTGCCGGTGGCATCGAACCACAGCGAGGATGGCCCGGGCAGGATGCGGATGCCGTGGTTCGACCAGATCGGCGCCCAGTTCTTGACGCCCTCGGTGTAGTGCCACATGCGATCGCCATTGATGACCGCGCCGCCGGCCTTTTGCGTGATCGCCACCATGCGGCCGTCGACATGATGCGGCACCCCGGCAATCATGTTTTTCGGCGGTGGGCCAAGGCGATCCTTCGGCCAGTTTTTTCTGACCAGATCGAAATTGCCGCCGATGCCGCCAGAGGTAACGATGACGGCATTGGCGTTGAATTCGAAATCGCCGATCACGCTGCGCCCGGACTGCTGGCCGCGCTCGACGGTCGAAGGCTCGAGGATTTCGCCCGCGACACCGGTGACCGCGCCCCTAGTCTTGATCAGCCGGCTTGCCTGGTGGCGGAATTTGAGTTCGATGCGGCCAGTGGAAACATGCTCGCGTACGCGGCGGACGAAAGGCTCCAGAACGCCGGGCCCGGTGCCCCAGGTGATGTGGAAGCGCGGCACGGAATTGCCGTGGCCATGCGCCAGCGCGCCGCCGCGCTCGGCCCAGCCGACGACCGGAAACCAGCGCATGCCTTGCGCATGAAGCCTTGGACGCATCTCGCCGGCGGCGAAATCGACAAAGGCTTCCGCGACTTTTCGGGGCCAGAAATCCTCGGCGCGGTCGAATTGCGCCGAGCCGAGCCAGTCCTGCAGCGCAAGGTCGCGGCTGTCCTTGATGCGCAACCGCCGCTGCTCGGGACTGTCTACGAAGAACAATCCGCCGAGCGACCAGAAGGCCTGCCCGCCAAGAGAGTTCTCGCCTTCCTGCTCGAGGATGATGACGCGCTTGCCGGCATCGGCAAGCTCAGCCGCCGCCACCAACCCTGCCAGCCCGCTGCCGACAATGATCGCATCTGCCTGTTCTGCCATCTTGCTCCCCTCCCAAGGCGGCTTGGTGCCGCGAGCAGTTTGGGGGAATGGGTTTTGAGATCAAGCGGGAAATTCTGGGAGAGGGGGTGACGATGGGGAAGGGGCGTGCAGAAAGAAAGGCCCCCTCTCCGTCGCGCTTCGCGCGCCACCTCTCCCCGCAAGCGGGGCGAGGAACCCAAGTTCTGAAATGACTCGGCCCCGCAGAATCTAGGTTCCTCGCCCCATGAAATGGGGAGAGGTGGCTCGGCGAAGCCGAGACGGAGAGGGGCAACTCCAGCGAGACGCCCGCGCCCGCCGTCTATCTCACCTCCCATACCGCTCCTTCAAATGGCTCGTGAAATACGCCGCATTCAGCTTTTCGCCAGTGGCGCGCTCCATGATTTCCGGCGTCGAAAAGCGCGATGCCTGCGACCAGATGTTTTGCCGCCGCCAGTCGGTAACGGCGTCGAACTTGCCCTTGGCGACATCGTCGTTGATGGAGGGATGCTGCTTTTCAAGTGCAGCCCATTGCTGCGCGGCCATCATGGCGCCGAGCGTGTAGGAGGGGAAATAGCCGAAGGCGCCGCCCGGCCAGTGCACGTCCTGCATCGGCCCGTCCTGCGGCGTGTCGATGGTGGACAGGCCGAGATAGTCGCGCATCTTGGCGTCCCAGGCTTCGGGAAGGTCGACGGCGTTGAGCTTGCCGGTAACAAGATCCTGCTCCAGTTCGAAGCGCAGGATGACATGCAGGGGATAGGTCACCTCGTCGGCGTCGACGCGGATCAGGCCGGGCTTGACCAGATGGACATGGGGAAGGATGTCGGCCTTGCTCCAGTGTTCGCCGAGGTGCTGCTCGACCAGCGGCAGCGCCCAGTCCCAGAAGGCCGGGTTGCGGCCGAGCTGCTTTTCGACGAACAGGCTCTGGCTTTCATGCATGGCCATGCCGCGCGCCTTGCCCAGCGGCCAGTGCGACCATTGCTTGGGCAGGTTCTGCTCATACATGGCGTGGCCGGTCTCGTGCAGCACGCCCATCAGCGACGACAGGAACTCGGTCGTCTTGTAGCGCGTGGTGATGCGCACATCGCTCGGCACGCCGCCGCAGAAGGGGTGATGCGAGACGGAAAGGCTGCCATGGGTGAGGTCGAAGCCGACCGCCGCCATCATGGCAAGGCCAAGCTCGCGCTGGCGCTCGATGGCATAGACGCCGGACAGTGGGCGAAGGGGTGTCTTGGCCAGCCGCTCTTCCTGGACGGCAAGGGCTTCGGGCACGAAGCCCTTCAGGAAGGTCTTGAGCTCGGAAAACACCGGCGTGATGTCGCCGGCGCGATGGCCGGGATCGTATTGCTCCATCAGGGCGTCATAGGGGGCGAGGCCGAGCGCTTCGGCACGCATGGCGGCCTCTTCGCGCACCAGCGCGATGACGCCTTCCAGTGCGGGCAGGAAGCCCGCCCAATCATTCTTGGCGCGCAGGTCGCGCCAGAGCTGCTCGCAGCGCATGCGCGCGGTGGTCTGGCGCTCGACGAACTCGGTCGGCAGGCAGGTCATGTTGGTGTATTGCCGCCGGAATTCGCGCAACGCCGTCTGCTGTTCCTCGCTGAGCGTTTCGTTGCTGGCCGCTTCGATCCAGTCGGCTATTTCCGGCGCTGTGGCCTGGCGGTGATGCATGCCGGCAAGGGCTGCCATCGCCTCGGCTCGCTTCTCGCCGCCGCCGACGGCCATGTGGGTGGCCTCGTCCGCACCAAGAATGGCAAGCGCATGCTCCAGCGCTTCGAGCTTGTGGCCGAGTTGGTCGAGTTTGGCGAAAGACATGGCTGCTCCGGATTTTTTGGAAGGCCGGAGAGGACACCAAGTCGGGCGCGATCGCAAGCAGCAAGCTTTCTCGTGTGATGCGCCAGCTCTCCGTTGGGTCTTGCCGAACCGCTATCCTGCGTGATCATGATGGTGCTGGCGGGACTTGCCGCATGTCGCGAGGGGGAGACAAACGAATGATCGCCAATATTCTGATCGCGCTGGTGGCGGCGCTGCATCTTTATTTTATGTATCTGGAGATGGTTGCGTGGGACACGCCGGCGGGGCGCAAGGCGTTCAACCTGACGCCGGAGTTTGCCACCGCATCGAAAGTGCTGGCGGCCAATCAGGGGCTTTATAACGGGTTTCTCGCAGCCGGGCTGATCTGGGGGCTGTGGCTTGGGGAAGCCGGCTTTGCGGTCAAGACGTTCTTTCTGATCTGCGTCGTCGTTGCCGGCCTGTTCGGAGCGGCGACCGTCAGCCGCAAGATCCTTTTCATTCAGGCGGCACCGGCGGCGCTTGCGCTGGTGGCGTTGTTTGCCGGCTGGTGATTTGCGGCCGGCATTGCAGGCCGCTCCCCGCCAACTGGGAGCGGCCCGCCGTTTTGTATTTGCGCAATTCCGGACGGAAAACCGCTGCACACTTTTCCTGGAATTGCTTTAGCCGTCAGGCGTTGGCGACATCCCGGTGGATGGTGCGGTTAAGGTTTGCGATGCGGGTCTGCAGCCTGTCGAAGCGGGCTTCAGGCAGGGCGCCGCGATGGTTTTCGGCAACCATCTGTGCGTCGGTGCGGATCATCCTCGAGCGGTTTTCCAGGTTACGCGCCTCGGCGTTGTTCAGATATCCATCCCGCCGATCGAGCATGATGCGGTGGTTGACCCTGCTGATCTCGCGATCGATCCTGGCGAGCCGATCGTGATGGACCGCAGCCGTGGCTTGCGGGGCAGGCATGACCTGCGTTCCCAGGGCAGCGTCGGTTTGTGAGGCGATCGAATCCGGAGTGGATGGGTCGTCACCGCTGCTGAATCGATCACCATCGAAGTTGTGTTCATGTCCATGGCCGCCGGAGTGATCTGCTGCGTAGGCGCCGGCGAAGGAGGTTGAAGCGAGGGCTGCGGCGAGTGCCGCCTTGATGAGAAAAGAGCGCATGATTTGCGTCCTCTGTTCTGCGCGGGCGGGCAATGTCGCCCGCAAGTCAGGCCGTCCGGTTCTGTCGCGTCGCGAATGGGAGTATCGCCGGCAGTTCCCGACCTGTGCGGCGAAGCTACGCCCGGCCTCCCATCACGCGCAAATTACAAAAAGATAATTCGCGTTTGATGGGAAATGCCGCATTCGCGAACATATTTGAGCGAATATGGCATGAATTCGGCGTTGTTTTCCTGCTTTAGCGCTCTGTCAGCTTCAGCTCGATGCGGCGGTTCTTGTTGCGCGCATCGTCGGTATCAGCGGTGTCGAGGGGCTGAAATTCGCCGAAGCCAGCGGCCACCAGCCGGTTGGCCGGCACGCCGTTTTCGATCAGGAATTTCACCACCGAGGTGGCGCGGGCCGAAGAAAGCTCCCAGTTGTCGCGATAGCGGCCGGTGCCGGAAAGCGGGCGGTTGTCGGTGTGGCCGTCGACGCGCAGCACCCAGTTGATCTCCGGCGGAATTTCCTTCTGCAGTTCGATGATGGCGTCGGCGAGCTTCTTCATCTCGCCGCGGCCGGCATCGTTGATGACCTCGGAGCCGACCGGGAACAGCACTTCCGACTGGAAGACGAAGCGGTCGCCGACGATGCGGATGTTTTCGCGGTCGGACAGGATTTCGCGCAGGCGGCCGAAGAAGTCGGAGCGGTAGCGGTTCAGTTCCTGCACGCGCTGGGCAAGCGCGACGTTCAGCCGTTTGCCGAGATCGGCGATCTTGACGTTGGATTCGCGATCCTTGGCTTCGGAAGCGCCGAGTGCGTCTTCCAGCGCGCCGATCTGCTTGCGCAGGGCTGCGATCTGCTGGTTGAGGAGCTCGACCTGGCTCAGCGCGCGCTGGCTGACCTGGCGCTCATTGTCGAGCTGGCCCGACAAGGTGCCGATCTGGGCGGTGGCGGCAGCACCTGCACCCGCGCCTTGTGAAAGCAGTTGTTCGAGCCGGCTCTTCTCGGCTTCGGCTGCTGACAGGGAAGCTTGCAGATTGGCAAGCGAATCCTGCGCGTCCTGGGTGCTGGATTTCTCCAGCGCCAGAAGCTGCGTCAGCTCGTTGATCTGCGAGTTGAGGCGGTTCAGCACGGCGTCCTTGCCGGTGATTTCGCGACTGAGCAGGAACTGCGCCAGCACGAACACCGATAGCAGGAACATGATGGCCAGAAGCAGCGTCGACAGTGCGTCGACGAAGCCCGGCCAGTAGTCGATGCGGCGGTCGGTGCGCCTACGACCAAGCGCCATCAGTTATGTTCCCGCTTCTTGAGCGCGTCGGCGATTTTCTCGAGCGTGTTGCGCATCGCCTTTTGTTCCTGCGACTGCGCCTCGACCCAGTCGCGCATGATCTGCTGCTCGGAACGCATGTTCTTGACCAGGCCGGAAATGCCGTCGGCGAGATTTGCCATTGCGGTGGCGACGCGCGGGCTGGAGCCGCCGGTTTCCTGCATGTTGCGCAGCTTCTCCGACAAAGCCCGGATTTCATCCGCCGAGCCGCTGCCGGTGGGCGCGACCGCCTGGATGTCGGAGGAAAGGTCGGTGACGGAGGAGAGCCAGTTTTCCAGCTCGGTGTAGAAACGCGTTTGAGCCCGGCCGGCCTGCAGGTCGAGGAAGCCGAGCACCAGCGAGCCGGCAAGACCGAAGAGTGAGGAGGAGAACGCCGTGCCCATGCCGGCCAGGGGTGCGGAGAGACCGGCCTTCAGGGAGTCCAGCACGGCGGCGGTGTCCCCTGTGCCGGGATCGAGCGACTGGATCGTTTCGCCGATCGAGCCGATCGTCTGCAGCAGGCCCCAGAAGGTGCCGAGCAGGCCGAGGAAGACCAGAAGGCCGATGAGATAGCGCGAGATATCGCGCGTCTCGTCGAGGCGGGTGGCGATGGAGTCCAGCATGGTGCGCATCGAACTGGTCGAGAAGGCCATCGACGACGAGCGGCTGAGCAGCGCCTTCATCGGCGCCAGCAGCACCGGTTCGGCCTCCTCGGAGCCGGCGCGGAAGGTGTTTACCCAGCGCACTTCGCGGAACAGCCGCGTCACCTGCAGGAAGGCGAGCAGGATGCCGATGAGAAGCACGCCGAGGATGAGGCCGTTGAGACCGGGATTGGTGGTGAAGGCCGACGAAATCTGCCGCGTCAGGATCGCCGCGATGAAGGCGACGATGGCCAAAAACACCACCATGGAGAGAAGGAAGACCTGCGGGCTCGACAGCTTGTAGGGATCGTAGCCTTCGGCATCGGAGGCTTCGCCTATCCCGAAAATTCTCATGAATGCCATTGCCGCTCCGATTCCGTGCCCGCAATCAACTTGCCCGCGACTCTAAACGGAAATGTGACGAAATTGAAAGACGCAAGGCGCAGCTTGTCGCAAGCGAAGCGCTATATCAGAGCCGATTGACGACCAGAACATCCAATACGGCGGCGAAATGCAGCCCGGCGCCGGTCACCACGAAGCCGTGCCAGACGGCGTTCTGGAAACGCAGGCCCCGCCACGCGAAGAAGACCACGCCGCAGGAATAGACGATGCCGCCTGCCAGCAGCAGCATGAGCGTTGCCGGCGGCAGCGTATGCAGCAGCGGCTGAAGCACCACGACGCCGCTCCAGCCGATGGCGAGATAGAAGCCGACGGCGATACGGTCGAAGCGGCCGGGGAAAAGCATCTTGAGGGCAATGCCGAGGGCCGCTGCCGACCAGACGAGAATGAGCATCCGGCGCGTCAGCGCGGGGTCGTTCAACTGGGCCAGGAACGGCGTGTAGGTCGCGGCGATGAGAAGATAGATGGCTGCGTGGTCGAAGCGCCGGAGGATCCACTTCGCCGGCGATATCGGCCAGAGATTGTAGGCGAGCGAGATCGACAGGACCGTGAGCAGCGACACGACGTAGAAGACCGCGGCGATATATTCGCCCGGACCGGCGTGGAAGGCAGAGATTGCGAGAAGTGCGGAGCCGGCAGCGATGGCGAGCACGATACCGACCGCATGGACGATGCCGTCGGCGATCAGTTCGGCGCGCGAATAATGAAAGCGCCCGGGGAGAGGGAGGGCGCTTTCTGCATTCCGATCAGTGTTCGGTTGCGCGGCTTTCGTCATACCCGACGATATGAACGACCGAGGCAGGCTTTTTCAAGACGCCAATTGGGAGAAGACGGGGCGAGGCTTTGCGCCTTCCGGCGGAGACATGCCGACGTTTCAGCGCGCCGCTACCGGCTTCTTCAGCGTCTTGAGGAGGGCACGATGGATCGTTTCGTTGCCGGCGACGATCGCGCCGGTGTCGAACATGTCGTTGCCGCCATTCTTGTCGGAGACGAAGCCACCGGCCTCGCGCACCATCAGGATGCCGGCTGCGACGTCCCAGGGCGACAGCGATTCTTCCCAGAAGCCGTCCATGCGGCCCGCGGCGACATAGGCGAGATCGAGCGCTGCCGAGCCAAGGCGGCGGATGCCGGAGACTTCGCCCATGACGTTGCGCAGTTCCACCAGGAAATTGCCGTGGTGGCCGCGGCCGAGATGCGGCACGCCGGTGCCGATAACGCAGTCGGTGAGCTTGGTGCGACCGGCGACCCGCAGGCGGCGATCGTTCATGAAGGCGCCGCCACCGCGCTCGGCGGTGTAGAGCTCGTCCATTGCCGGGTTGTAGATGACGCCGGCGACGATCTGGCCCTGACGCTCCAGCGCGATCGAGATCGAGAAGATCGGGATGCCGTGCAGGAAGTTGGTGGTGCCGTCGAGCGGATCGACGATCCAGCGGTGCTGGTCATCCTCGCCTGCCACCACGCCGCGCTCTTCCATCAGGAAAGCGTAACCCGGCCGGCCCTTGGCAAGCTCGGCGTGGATAATCTCTTCGGCCTTGCGATCGGCCTGCGAGACATAGTCGCCGGGGCCTTTCATCGAGACCTGAAGGTTCTGGACTTCGCCGAAGTCGCGCGACAGCGAGCGGCCGGCCTTCATAGCGGCCTGGACCATGACATTGAGGATCGCCGAACGCGCCATCTGCAGGACTCCGAACGCTGCGCTTAGTCGGCGCGGCGGATGTAGGTGATTTCGTTGGTGTCGACGACGATGCGTTCGCCCGAACCGATGAAGGGCGGAACCAGAACGCGCACGCCGTTTTCCAGCACTGCCGGCTTGTAGGACGATGCTGCCGTCTGGCCTTTCACGACCGGGTCGGCTTCGGTGATCGTCAGCGTCACCTGGTCGGGCAGTGCGATGCCGATCGGGCGCTCTTCGTAGAGCTCGACGGTGACCATCATGCCGTCCTGCAGGAAGGCAGCGCGATCGCCGACGAAGTCCTTCAGGAGCTCGAGCTGCTCGTAGCTCTGGGTGTCCATGAACACCAGGGATTCACCCTGCTCGTAGAGGAACGAAAAATCCTTCTGCTCGAGCCGCACCTTTTCGACGGTCTCAGCCGAGCGGAAGCGCTCGTTGAGCTTGGTGCCGTTGATGAGGTTCTTCAGCTCGACCTGGTTGTATGCGCCGCCCTTGCCGGGCTTGACGTGATTGGTCCTGACCGCCACCCAGAGGCCGCCATCGTGCTCGATGACGTTGCCGGGACGGATTTCGTTGCCGTTGATCTTGGCCATTGTTGTAAAGTTCCGGAGAGGTTTATCCGTCTGATCGACGGTTTCGGCGCTTCCAAGACCACAATTTGCGTGGAGAGGCAAGAGAGAGGCCTGAAAACGCGGTGTTTACGGCCTGAAACCACCCATGTCAGCGCAAACGGTTGGCCCGCTGCAGCGCCGTTTTCATCTCCTCGTCGGTCAGGCCGTCGAGAAAATCGTCCATCGCCGCATCCTTCAGCCCGGCCCGGCGGGCGAGCATGTACCATGCGGCGGCGCTGATTGAATCGGGATCGGTGCCAAGGCCCTGCATGTAGAATTTGGCAAGCCGGTTCTGTGCGGCGACGTTGCCGTCGAGCGCGGCGATCCGCATCCAGTTGAAACCGGCCTTGCGGTCGCGGTCGCCGCCGCGCCCGTCCATAAGCCATGTGCCGAGGTCGAGCTGGGCGGTGTCGTAGCCCTGGATGGCGGCGCGCAGCAGCCAGCGCCGTGCTTCGACGTCATCGTGTTTCTTGCCGCCGACGCCGTTGGCGAAGATCTGCGACATGGCATATTGCGCATCGGCCAGTCCGGCGTCCGCGGCACGCTGGTAATAGATGACGGCGTCGTCCATCCCCTTGCCTTCGGATTCGCGCCCGACCAGCATCTGCGCGAAGTTGAACTGGGCAAGCCGGTTTCCGGCCTCGGCGGCCGATTGCATCAGCGCGTAGGCGGCCTGAGCATCCTTTTTGACGAAATCGCCGTCGAGCAGCATCAGGGCATATTGGAACTGCGCTTCGGGAATGCCCTGCTCGGCAGCCAGCGCATACCATTTGGCCGCTTCCTTGTCGTTGCGCGGGACGCCGAGCCCGCGCGACAGGATTTCGGCGACCAGCGTCTGCGCGGCGGCATCACCTGCCGTGGCGCGCGGCAAAGCGAGATTGTAAGCCGTCATGTAGAGGCCGCGCTGGAACGCGCCATAGGCCGGGTCGGTTTTCGCGCCGCCGAAGCGATCCAGATCAGGCTCGCTGCCATTGCCCTTGCCGCCGCCGAAACGCTGCGGGTCGACCATATCGGTGGGCGCCGGCAGGCGCTTCATCTCGGCGGGGGCCGGCGTCGTCGTCGGCAAGGGCTTCGACTCGGTCGGCGTCGTTTTCGGGTCGTCCACGGCAAGTGCTGCCGCCGGCGCAAGGCATAAAGCCAGCGTCAGGCAAAGGATTGCGCGGGAAGTCTTCTGGCCCCTCACGGTTCGCCCACTCCTCAATTACCCGCCGACAAGAAACTCGGCGCGGTTTCGTCGAGAATGGCATTGGCGCGGGCGATCGCATCCCTGGGGTCCACGCCTTCGCCGAATACCGCGCTCGACAATGCGACGAATTCGGCCCCGGTGGCGGCGACCGCCTTGACGGAAGCGACGTCGGAGCCGGCCATGACGATGCAGGGGATCTCGATCACCTCCGCCCACCATTGGCCGAGCGACAGGTTGCGATGATGCGGTTCGGGTTTGTTGTCGTAGCCGAAGCGGCCGAAGAAGATGTAGTCGGGGCGCAACTCGCCGAGTTCCAGCGCGTCGTCGCGCGTCTTGGCACCGCCGGCGCCGACCATCATCTTCTGCTGATAGTGCTCGATCGCTTCCTCGAGCTCTGCCTTCTTCGTTTCCAGATGGAGGCCGTCCGCCCCGACACGGCCGGCGGCGCGCGTGTCATCGGCGATGATGGCCGCGATGCCGGCTTCCTGGGCGATCGGCACGACCTTTTCGGCAAAGGCCTGGAACGAGGCTTCGTCGAGATCATAGGGCGGCAGGATGATCGAGGCGATGTCGCCCCCGGCAATCGCCTGGCGCAGCCGCTCGACGAAATGGTCCGGCTTCTCACCCGACGGGGCGATCAGCACGATGCGGCAGCGATTGGGTGAGGATGCTTCGGTCATTGTCGTCTTTCCAGAATGCCAGACCCCATGCAGGGTGATCGTGGTTGCATTTGGGCATAGAGGAAGACGGGCTGCTTGAACAGTCGCGAGGCTGGAGCGAGATGAAGCATGATCTCGTCCGAAAAGTCTGCAACTTTTCGGCATCTTGCTTTGATCGATCTCGCCAAGACGAAGGAACCGGGTTATTTCATCCGGCGAAAGGCATCCCTCCCATGAATGCGCTGCTTCTCGATCCGTGGTTCTACGCGGCTGCTCTTCCCGCTGTGATTCTCGTCGGCCTGTCCAAGGGCGGTTTCGGCGGTGCTGTCGGCTTCATCGGGGTGCCGCTGATGGCGCTGGTGATCTCGCCGGTGCAGGCGGCAGCCATCCTGCTGCCGATCCTGGTGCTGATGGACATCGTCTCGTTATGGGCGTGGCGCGGCGTGTTCGACAAGCAGACGCTTTTCGACATGATGCCGGGCGCGCTTGTCGGCATCGGCGTCGGCTGGCTGACAGCCGCGGCAGTGACGGTCGACATGGTGCGCTTCATCGTCGGGGCGGTTGCGATCGTCTTCGTCCTGCGTTGGGCCTGGCAGCAATTTCGCCACGGGGCCGAGTATTCGGCAGCATCCAATCGCGTGGCAGGTGCCTTGTGGGGTGCGATTTCCGGCTTCACCAGCTTCGTCGCCCATGTCGGCGGGCCGCCCTTCCAGATTTATACCTTGCCGCTGAGGCTCGACCCGAAAGTGCTGTCGGGGACAGCAGCGATTTTCTTTGCCATCACCAATGCGCTGAAGCTTGTTCCCTACTTCGCGCTCGGGCAGTTCGACACGACGAACCTGACCGCCTCGGCAGTGCTGATGCCGCTGGCGCCGCTATCAACTCTTGCCGGCGCCTGGCTGGTGAGGCGGATGCGGCCGGAGGTCTTCTATCCCTTTACCTACGCGACGGTGGCGCTGATCGCGGTAAAACTGATCTGGGATGGCGGGGCGCAATTGTTGCAGCCTTAAAACATTTTTTGACGGGAACCCGTCGAACCTTGCCTTCATTTGTGCATTTCCACGTCATAGCAACAGGTTCGAACTGGCATGCGTTGCGCTATGGGCGCCAGGCTGTCGCAAACCTGTAATACGCAACGAGTTTTATGGCAGCCATGACGAATATCGCATCAAATCAACGGGATACCCGTATAGACGTGTTTCGGGCTCTGGCCCTGCTCACGATCTTTATCAACCATGTGCCGGGCACCATCTATGAGTTCGCCACCCACAAGAACTTCGGCTTTTCGGATTCGGCCGAAGCCTTCGTGCTGATTTCGGGCATCGCCGTCGGGCTTGCTTACGGGACGAAATTCAAACCGGGCAACCGGCTTTTGATCGCGCTGAAGGCGTGGCGGCGGGCTGGTGTGCTCTATGTCTCGCACATCATGACGACGGTGGCGACGCTGGCGATCTTTTCGGGTGCCGCACTCCATTTCGCGCGGCCGGACCTGCTCAAGCTGATCAACATCCAGATGATCATCGAGGACACGCCGGAAGCACTCGTCGGCATTGCCACGCTCAGCCATCAGGTCGGCTACAACAACATTTTGTCGATGTATGCGATCGTGCTCCTGATGATGCCGCTGTTCCTGCTTCTCGGGAATATCAGCCTGCTTCTGATGGTCTGCGTTTCAGGCGCCATCTGGCTCGTCGCAGGCGTCTACCAGATCGCGCCGGGCAACTTCCCCGGCGACGGGCTGTGGTTCCTCAACCCGCTGTCGTGGCAGTTCCTGTTCGTCATCGGCATTGCCGCGACGATGCATGTGAAGCGCGGCGGCGAGATCCGCTTCAGCCCCTGGCTGGCCGGCATCGCCGCGTCCTATGTGCTGTTGTCGTTGGCCTGGGTGCGGGTGCCTTTCTGGGGCGTGGATACGTCGCTCGGCCTGCCGATGGTGCTGACCGGCTTCGACAAGACCTTCCTGTCGCTGTCGCGGCTGGCCCACGTCCTGTCGCTTGCCTATCTGATCACGGTCATCCCGGCGCTTTCCAATCTGGCGCGGACCCGTGCGGATCATCCGCTCGCCATTCTCGGCAAGCACTCGCTGCCGGTGTTCATTGCCGGCACCTTGCTGGCGATGGTGGCGCAGGTGATGAAGATGGTCAGCCCCGGTGGGCTGTTCTACGACACGGTGCTGATCTCGACCGGCATCGCGCTGCAGTTCGGCTTTGCCTATTATCTCGAATGGCTGCCGAAGATCGGCTGGGGCGGCAAGGGTGCCGTGCAGCCGGCGAAAGCCGTGGCCGCCGCCCAACGCCCGATGGGCGGCAAGACGCCGGCAGTCGCGGCGACACGTTCGCCCGATCGATAAAGACTGGCGCCGGATCGCTAAGACCGGAAAAGAAATCCCTTCCGGCCCTCCGGAAGGGATTTGCGTTCTCTGCTTTGACCGCAAGCCCTGCCGAAATCATGTTCCCACCATGCGGGATCATGGTCTAATGTCCGCCCGAAATCAGTGCCTTCGGGAGGTATCGTGGCAAGCATTTATGACAGCGGTCTGGACCGCAACCCCGCCAACCATCAGCCGCTGACGCCGCTGACCTATCTGGAGCGGGCGGCTGCCACTTACCCAAATCACGTAGCGATCATTCATGGCGCCCAGCGCGTCACCTATCGCGATTTCTGGCGCCGTTCGCGCCGGCTGGCTTCGGCGCTCGCCGGCCAGGGCATCGGCAAGGGCGACACGGTGACGGTGATGCTTTCCAACACGCCACCGATGCTGGAAGCGCATTTCGGCGTGCCGATGACGAAGGCCGTGCTGCACTCGCTGAACACCCGCCTCGACGCTGCCGTCCTCGCCTTCCAGCTCGACCATGCCGAGAGCAAGATCGTCATCGTCGATCGCGAATTCTCCGGCGTGATGAAAGAGGCGCTGGCGCTCGCCAAGGTGAAGCCTCTGGTGATCGACTATGACGATCCTGACTATGCCGCCGATGCACCGTATCCGAAGGGCGAGCGCATCGGCACGCTGGACTATGAGGATTTCGTCGCCACCGGCGATCCCGATTTCGCCTGGTCGATGCCGGACGACGAATGGGACGCGATCGCGCTCAACTACACCTCAGGCACGACCGGCAATCCCAAGGGCGTCGTCTACCATCACCGGGGTGCAGCCCTGATGGCCTATGCCAACACGATCCATGCCGGCATGGGCAAGCACGCCGTCTATCTTTGGACGCTGCCGATGTTCCATTGCAACGGTTGGTGCTTTCCCTGGACGCTTGCCGTGCAGGCCGGCACGCATGTCTGCCTGCGCTGGGTTCGGCCCGGCGCGATCTATGCCGCCATCGCCGACCATGGCGTGACGCATCTGTGCGGTGCGCCGATCGTCATGTCGGCGCTGATCAACGCCAAGGACGAAGACAAGCGCGAGTTTCCGCAGGTCGTTACCTTTAACACGGCAGCCGCTCCGCCGCCCGAGGCAGTACTTTCGGGCATGGCCGAGGCCGGCTTTGCCGTGAACCATCTCTACGGCCTGACCGAGACTTACGGCCCGGCGGTGGTCAATGAATGGCATGGCGAATGGGACGCACTGCCTGCTGCAGAGCGCTCGGCAAAGAAGGCGCGGCAGGGCGTGCGCTATGCCGCGCTCGAGGGGCTGACGGTGATGGACCCGCAGACCATGGAAGAGACGCCGCGTGACGGCGAGACCATCGGCGAGGTCATGTTCCGTGGCAACATCGTCATGAAGGGCTACCTGAAGAACCGGCCGGCGACCGACGAGGCCTTCGCCGGCGGCTGGTTCCATTCGGGCGACCTCGGTGTGATGCACCCCGACGGCTACATCCAGCTCAAGGACCGCTCCAAGGACATCATCATCTCCGGTGGCGAAAACATTTCTTCCATCGAGGTCGAGGATGCGCTCTATAAGCACCCGGCGGTGGCTTTCTGCGGCGTCGTTGCCAAGGCCGACGACAAATGGGGCGAGACGCCCGTCGCCTATGTCGAGCTCAAGCCGGGCAAGGAAGCGACCGAAGCCGAACTCCTCGAGCATTGCCGCAAGTTTCTGGCGCGGTTCAAGATGCCGAAGACGGTGATCTTCGCCGAAATCCCGAAGACCTCGACAGGCAAGATCCAGAAGTTCCGGCTGCGGGACCTGGCGAAGGAACTCTGACGCAGCCGCGCAGGTTCAGGGCCGGACACCCTTTTGGCTGACTGTCTGGCTTTCTGCGCGCGTGCTAATATTTCGCCCCGCCGGGGGACAGGCGTTCTCCGGGCAATCAACCCATTCCCGCTTCGGGAAAAGGCAAATTGAGGGGACCGAAATGCAAGGCGTTGCACGCAATTTCTTCACCTTGGCGATCATCTACGCAATCTGCGGGATGATGCTCGGGCTGTCGATGGCGATGAGCCAGGATCACACCGAAATGCCGACACACGCCCATATCATGGTGGCGGGCTGGCTTATGTCGGCCGTCTTCGCCTTCTTCTATCATCTGTTTCCGGCGGCGCGTGCCTCGCGGCTGGCTGTGGTGCACTTCTGGCTGACGGCTTTGAGCGGTGTCGGCCTCGTGGTCGGGCTTTATTTCCTGCTTGCCGGACATGAGGCGGTAGAGCCTTTCGTCGCGATCAGTTCGATCGGCTTCTTCCTCGGCATGCTGCTGTTCGCATGGATCGCCCTGCCGGTGATCTACGGATCGCGGCCGGCTCGCGAAAATGTGCCCTTATGGGACAGGTAAGGGCGCTATCTCGAAAAATATCGAGCCGGTTAACCGCTCATTAAGCTTTACGGGCGTTTACTATGTTCATCCAGTTTACCTGGATTCTTACCGAGTGGCTGGAGCCACTTCGTTTGACGCCTCCCTGTTAACTTCTGAGAGCCGCTTTCCGCGGCTCTTTTTTTGCCCATTCTTATCCAGGCGTCCACGCTTTTGTCATATTAACCTTTTGTTAAACATGTGCTTGCGTTCGCGCCGGCTCGGGCGCATTTTCCACAGCCAATGAGGATGGGGCACGCGACCTGGGGCAACTTGTTATGGCACCAGTGCGCAGCAAGAGCGTGAGTACAGAGGCGTAATGATGATCGAGCCTTCGAAAGAAAGCGGTAATACAATCAAATTGGCGGAGCGGCGGGTTTTCTCCCACTCCTTCAAGCCGCTTTACGACGAAGGCATGGGGCTGGTCGAACAGACTGCCGAATATCTCGACGGCAAGGGCCGTGCGGAAGCCAAGAAGCTTTCGCGTCTGGCCGCCACGCTCTATGCCGCCGAATCGATGCGCCTGACGACACGGTTGATGCAGGTCGCATCCTGGCTGCTGCTGCAGCGCGCCGCCAATTCGGGCGAGATGACGCGCGATCAGGTCGCGTCAGAAAAATCCAAGGTGCGGCTCGACACGGCTTCCGCCCGCGAGGACGCCGTCGGCTGGAACGAATTGCCCGCCGCGTTTCTCGACCTGGTCAACCGTTCGCTCAGCCTGCAGGCGCTGGTGCGCCGCATGGACGACGAGATCTATGGCGACCGCACTGAGCTTTCGACGGCAGCTTCGATACGCCGGACCAATCCCGTCTCCGACCAGATCAGCCTTCTGAACACGGCCTTCGCCCGCGGCTGAAGAGACCGCTTGCTAACTCTACCTTGCCGGCCATCTGGCTTGCTTGTTTCCGGTTTGTTCACAATTTCCTGACATGCCGGTGCGGTGGAGGTACAGTCACCGCATGAAGCAAGCGATTCGCATCATAGGCATCGATCCGGGGCTTCGGCGCATGGGCTGGGGCATCGTCGAAACACTTGGCAATTCGCTGCGCTTCGTGGCGGCCGGCACGGTGCGTTCCGACGACAAGGCGGCGCTTGCGACAAGGCTCTGCCAGCTGCATGACGGGCTTGTCGATATCCTCCACAGCCAGGCGCCGCACGAGGCGGCGATCGAAATCACCTTCGTCAACAAGGATGCGGGTGCAACGCTGAAACTCGGCCAGGCGCGCGGCATTGCGATGCTGGTGCCGGCCCGAGCCGGGCTGGTGGTTGCCGAATATGCGCCGAATGCGGTGAAGAAGGCGGTGATCGGCGTCGGCCATGGCGACAAGAAGCAGATCCAGATGATGGTGAAGGTGCTGATGCCCAAGGCCGTCTATGACAGCGACGACGCCGCCGACGCGCTCGCCATCGCCATCTGCCACGCCCATCATCGCCAGAGCGCGATGTCGAGACTGGCCGTGCTGGCGGGGTAGTAGCAGCCGATGTTCTTGACTTGTTCTCGCCTCTGACGTAAGTAATACCAACGAGGTATTACCATGCGTGTGACGACCAAAGGACAGGTAACGATCCCCAAGGAGATCCGCGACCGGCTGGGTATCGAGCCAGGCAGCGAGGTCGAGTTTGTCGAGCGGGATTCGGCGGTGTTCCTGGAAAAGCGGGATGCCCTCACCCAGCAGGAAAACAAAACCTTTGAGGAATGGGCTGCAAGTGTAGCAGGCACATTCGATTCAATGGGTATGGACGGCAAGGCTTATATAGACTGGTTGCGGGGGCCGCGTGACGATCTCGACTCTCGTTGATACCAACGTCCTGATCGATATTCTTGGTCCAGCCGAGATGGATGCTCGCCGCTGGTCTCTGGCCGCGTTGAAGCAGACACTTGCCGATGGACCGGTTGTTTTCAGTGCGATTGTTTGGGCGGAGCTTTCGAAGCCGTCCCTCGGCGAGGATGCGCTAGCCCGCGCATTAGCCTGGCTACGGCCTCTTTGTGAAGATCTGCCATTCAGCGCCGCCTATCCGGCCGGGTCCGCTCACAATCTTTACCGCATGCGTGGCGGGCGGCGGGAAAGAACGCTGCCGGATTTTCTTATTGGCGCGCATGCTCTCGTTGCGGGGCATCGTCTGTTGACGCGCGATCCAGCCCGGTACCGATCCTACTTTCCCGGTCTCAACATCCTGAGCCCTGAAACCTATCCCCTGGGGGACGACTAGATGATCGGCAAGCTCAAGGGTACCGTCGATGAAATCGCCGAGGATTATTGCGTCGTCGATGTGCATGGCGTCGGCTATGTCGCCTACTGTTCGGCGCGCACGCTGGCCGCACTTGCCGGGCCGGGCGAGGCGGTGGTGCTGTTCATCGAGACCTATGTGCGCGAGGACATGATCCGGCTCTACGGCTTCAAGACCACGCTGGAGCGTGAGTGGTTCCGCCTCTTACAGAACAATGTGCAGGGCGTCGGCGCCAAGGTGGCGCTGGCGATCCTCTCGACGTTGGCGCCGGCCGATCTCGCCAATGCGATCGCGCTGCGCGACATCGCCATGGTTTCACGCGCCCCGGGTGTCGGCAGAAAGGTGGCCGAGCGCATCGTCACCGAACTGAAGAACAAGGCGCCGGCCTATGCCGGCGAGGCCACCGGCACGATCGGGCTGAAGCAGGAACTGGGCGAGGGCGTGGCGCCTGCGCCGATCGCCGATGCCGTCTCGGCACTGGTCAATCTCGGCTACTCGCGCGACATCGCCGCCAATGCGGTCTCGGCAGCGCTGAAGACGGCGGGCGAGGATGCGGATTCGTCCAAGCTGATCCGGTTCGGGTTGAAGGAACTGGCGCGGTGATTCCTTGTTTTTACTCACTCTCCTTGCTATTCTTTGATGGTAAGGAATTTGTGCGAGGGCAATGATTTGGGCCATCAATCCAAGATCACGTCAAAGGGACAGACGACGATCCCGGTTGAGGTTCGGGACCATCTCGGTCTGAAGCCGGGTGACCGCATCAACTATGTCGTCGACGAAACCGGGGTGAGAATTCTGGCCAAGAACAGGCGCGCCGTCGATCTTGCCGCGATTCTTGGGCCGCCACCTCGTGGAGCCGGAGCAAGCATCGAGGAAATCGACGAGGCCATTGGCAGTGCCATTGCACAGGACGATGAGCGGATTGTCCGCGAATGGAACGAGACGCATGGGAACGGCCAGTGATCGGCGTGGATACGAATGTGCTCTTGCGTATCCTCGTGCGCGATGAGCCCGAGCAAACGCGCAATGCCTTGGAGTTCATAGAAAACCGCACTCCCGACGACCCGGCTTTTGTCAGTCTGATCGTGGTGGCTGAATTGGTTTGGGCCTTGCGGCAGCGCTATGACTACCCCATGAAAGATATCCGCAGGCTGCTGTCGGCCATGCTCGAGGCAAGAGAGTTCATCTTCGAGGAGGAAGCTCTGCTTGTCGATCTGTTCAACAGCGCCGAGTCCGGCAGGGGCGATGTTGCCGACCACCTGATAGCTTACTCCGCGACGCGCGCGGGCTGCACCCATACCGTCACCTTCGACCAGCGCGCAGCAAAGGCCATCCCATCCATGGAACTCCTCGCGTGAACGACCGCCTCATCACGCCCGACAAGCGCGGCGAAGACACCGACACGACGCTGCGGCCGCAGAGCCTTGACGAGTTCGTCGGCCAGGCGGCGGCGCGCGCCAATCTCAAGGTTTTCGTCGAGGCGGCCAAAGGGCGCGGCGAGGCGCTCGACCATGTGCTGTTCGTCGGCCCGCCCGGCCTCGGCAAGACGACGCTGGCGCAGATTATGGCGCGCGAGCTTGGCGTCAATTTCCGTTCCACCTCCGGCCCGGTTATCGCCAAGGCTGGCGATCTCGCGGCTCTTCTCACCAACCTTGAAGAGCGCGACGTGCTGTTCATTGATGAAATCCATCGGCTGAGCCCGGCGGTGGAAGAAATTCTCTATCCGGCGATGGAGGACTATCAGCTCGACCTGATCATCGGCGAGGGGCCGGCGGCGCGCTCGGTCAAGATCGATCTGGCAAAGTTCACGCTGGTTGCCGCCACGACGCGGCTCGGCCTGCTGACCAACCCGCTGCGCGACCGTTTCGGCATCCCGGTCCGGCTCAATTTCTACACGGTCGAGGAGCTTGAGCAGATCGTGCGGCGCGGCGCGCGCATCCTCGGCATGCCACTCGGTGATGACGGCGCGCTGGAGATCGCGCGGCGCGCGCGCGGCACGCCGCGCATTGCCGGCCGCCTGCTGCGTCGCGTGCGCGATTTTGCCAGCGTGGCCGGGGCGGATCACGTCAACCGCAAGATCGCCGACGAGGCACTGTCACGGCTGGAGGTCGATGCGCTCGGCCTCGACCAGCTCGACCGGCGCTATCTCTCGATGATTGCGCTGAATTTCGGCGGCGGCCCGGTCGGCATTGAGACGATCGCGGCGGGCCTGTCAGAGCCGCGTGACGCCATCGAGGACATCATCGAGCCCTACCTGATCCAGCAAGGCTTCATCCAGCGCACGCCGCGCGGCCGCGTGTTGACGGCCAATGCCTGGAAGCATCTCGGGCTGGACGCGCCGAATGATCTGGCGCAGCAGCAGATCAGCCTGTTTCAGGAGGAGTGATGCTGCCAAGTTTCAGGCTAAGCAAAGGGGGAGTTGATGCGCAGTAAACTTGCAGGACTTATATTGTTGATGGGGTTTGTTCCATCCTCTTCGTGGGCAGAGTACCGCGTCTACGAACATACCGGCTGCACGAAGGATCACGTCAAGGTAACGGAGGAGATAATCTGGGATTGTATGGGCTTATGCGCGAGCACCCCACTTAAATCGACGATCATGCAAGAGGCGAAGAACACCAGGCGTGTTTATCCCGGTGTCGTATCTTCGTATACAAAAGCGCAGATCGCCAAAGGGGCTCATGTCTCTACAATCAAGGCGAAGGCTAAAGTCAAAACCAGGAACCTGACAGCCAACAAGCCCCAGTTTGGCGGTAGCTGCTGACAGGGCTTACTCCAACCCTCGCACCATCTCCAGCACGTCCGGCTCGGCTGGTTTGCCGTCGAACTGCTCGACCACGCCGAATGCGCCGCCATAGGACCATACCGACCAGGAGAAGCCGTGCGCTTCGGCGCGGGCACTCATGTCGCGGACATAGGCGGCGCGGTATTTGGCCGGCATGACGTAAGGGTTGCCATATTCCTGGCGGATCATTCCGAACTCGCCGAGGAAGATGTTTTCCGGCTTGATGCCGTGTTTCCTGGCCCAGGCGTCCACCGTCTTGAACGGCGCGTCCATGACCGCCAGCAGCTTGTCTTCGGTGTCCATCGTCGCGATCTGTTCGTCGAGATAGGCGAGCATGCCGCTGCGCCGCGTCCACGGCGCCTCGGCCTTGATCTTGGCGCGCACCTTGTCGAGCGCGGCATCGAGCTCAGTGCGCGGCACGGCATAGGGCGGGTAAGGCAGGCCGGTGACATAGGGGATGAAATCGCCGGCCCAGGTCGCGCCCTGATGCGTCAGCAGGAACGGGTCGTAGGAATGGAAGGTCCAGATGACGTTGTCGTCCGGGATCGTCTTCGGATCGAGTTTGGCCAAGCTTTCGGCGTTGGAATAGCAGGCCCCCGTCAGCACCAGCGTCAGCCGCGTGGCCGAAGCGCGGGCGGCGGCGAACAGGCGTTGCAGCTTTTCGGGCCAGAGGCTGGTCTTTTCGTCCTTGCAGTCGATCACCGGCTCGTTCATCGCCTCGAAGGCGACCAGCGTGGGGTCTTCCTTCGACAGGCTTTTCGCCATGGCGCGGGTAAGATCGACATAGGCGTCGAAGAGTTTCGGGTCGTTCATCACCTCGGCCATGCCGAGCGAACGGTTGCCGCCTGCCGGCACGAGATGCATGTCGACGATGACTTTCAGGCCGCTCGCATTGACCAGCCGGACAGATTCCAGCACCGAGGCGAAGAGCTTGTCGCGAAGGCCAGTCGTCTTGCCCGACAGGAAGGGTGAAGGGTCGACCGGCATGCGGACGAAGTCGAAGCCGTTATCCTTCAGGCTTTTCAGGTCGGCCTCGGTCACCGACTTGCGCCATTCGGGAAAGGGCAGGATGGCCTTCTCGTCGCCCCATTGGCTTTCGTCCGGCCAGGTGACCCAGATGTCGAGATTGATGCCGCGCTTCATCGAGAAGCTGGCGGCATCGGCGGTCGGTGCGGCGACGAAAAGCAGGGCGAGACCCAGAAGGCCAGCCTTGAACATCGACGCCAATGATGTCATCCGGGAAGTCATCGGGTTTGCCCCAAGCCCAATTCGACGGAATTACCCTCGTGTAATACCTGTCAGGTCGCCGGCGAAAAGGAAAGAGCGATGGACGATCATGGTGAACGCGAAAGGCTGATGGCGGGGCTGTCGGGCGAGCTGACTTCGTTCGGCCACCGCATCATGGCGCGGGTCTATTATGCCGACACCGATTTCTCCGGCGTCGTCTACCATGCGCGCTATCTCGAGTTCTTCGAGCGCGGGCGTTCGGATTTCCTGCGGCTGGCAGGCGTCCACCACACCGAGCTTGCCGATGGCAAGCATGGCGAGAAGATCGTCTGGGTGGTGCGCCGCATGGAGATCGATTTTCGTGGACCCGCCCGCATCGACGATATCCTCACGGTTGATACCCGCACCGAAAAGATTTCGGGCGCGCGCATCTGGATGGCGCAGCAATTGAAGCGTGGTGACGATGTGCTGGTCGAAGCACGGGTCGAAGCCGCGATAGTTGGCGAAAGCGGCCGTCCGCGACGTTTCCCGAAGGAGTGGATCGAAGCGTTTTTGCCGAAGGGGCAAGCCGGTCTGGATGCCGAATGAAAAAAGCCCCGCCGAAGCGGGGCTTTTTGTTGGTGCTTTTAACTCAGGCGGCCTTTTCGGCCGTCTGCTGCCATTTGCCGAGGGCGGCGAGGCTGTTCATCTGGGCGCGGTGGGCGAAGGCTGCCTGGCCGGCGGCGATGTTTTCCACCTTGCCGCTCCATGCCTTCTGCGGGGCTGCCTGCAGCGCACGGCCATAGGAAAAGGTCAGCTTCCACGGATGCGGGCCGATGGCGTTGATCGCGTTGAGGTTGGCGGTGGCCTCCTGGTCCGACTGGCCGCCCGACAGGAAGGCGATACCCGGCACTGCGACCGGAACCGTCTCGCGGAAAAGCTTGATGGTCTTTTCGGCAACTTCCTCGGGGCTGTTCTTGATGCCCGACTTCTTGCCGCCGATGATCATGTTCGGCTTGAGGATCGTGCCTTCCAGCGACACGTTGGCGGCATAGAGCTCGGAATAGAGCTGCAGCAGCGTGACCTTGGTGATTTCGTAGCAGGTGTCGATGTCGTGCGAACCGTCCATCAGCACTTCCGGCTCGACGATCGGCACGATGCCGGCTTCCTGGCACAGTGCGGCGTAGCGCGCCAGCGCGTGGCAGTTGGCGTCGATCGCGGTCGAGGAGGGAACGTTCTCTTCTTCGTTGATGTCGATCACGCCGCGCCATTTGGCGAAGCGGGCGCCGAGCTTGTAATATTCGGCGAGGCGCTCGCGCAGGCCGTCGAGGCCTTCGGTGATGGTGTCGCCCGGAAAGCCGGCCAGCGGCTTGGCACCGGCATCGACCTTGATGCCCGGAATGGCGCCGGTAGCCCGGATGAGATCGACCAGCGGCGTGCCGTCGGCGGCCTTCTGGCGGATCGTCTCGTCATAGAGGATGACGCCGGAAATGTGGTTCTTCATGGCGTTGGTGGCGCGGAACAGCATCTCGCGGTAATCGCGGCGGGAGTCGGCGGTGGATTCGACCCCGATCACGTCGAAACGCTTCTTGATCGTGCCGCTGCTTTCGTCTGCAGCCAGAATACCCTTGCCGTCGGCAACCATTGCGGCTGCGATATCTTCGAGACGTTCGCTCATTCAAAATCTCCTCTGTGATCAGCGGCGAATAACAGAAGTGTGTGACGAACGGAATGCCGCCGAAGTGCTTGAATCGATTGAAACTCGATCACACCTGCCAACGAAGTATTTCACCTCGCCAGAAGGCAGGCCAGCGGATTCTTATATCATGCCTTCAAGACGTCGACGCCGGGCAGGTCCTTGCCTTCCATCCATTCCAGGAATGCGCCACCGGCGGTGGAGACGTAGCTGAAATCGTCGGCGGCACCGGCATGGTTGAGTGCTGCCACCGTGTCGCCGCCGCCGGCGACCGAGACGAGCTTGCCTTCCCTGGTGCGGCTTGCTGCGTGCTTCGCAGCCGCAACGGTCGCGCGGTCGAAGGGCGCGATCTCGAAGGCGCCGAGCGGGCCGTTCCAGACCAGCGTTGCTGCACGGTCGATCCACTGGTTGACGGTCTCGATGGTCTTGGGGCCGACATCGAGGATCATGGCGTCGGCCGGCACCGCGTCGATGGAGACGGTCTCGTTGGCGGCGTTGGCCTTGAACTCGCGGGCGACGACGCCGTCCGACGGCAGGATGATGGCGCAGCCCGATTGGGCGGCCTCGATCATGATCTGCTTGGCGGTGGGCGCAAGGTCATGCTCGCACAGCGACTTGCCGACGTCGCTGCCGCGTGCCGCCAGGAAGGTGTTGGCCATGCCGCCGCCGATGACCAGCGCGTCGACCTTCTTCACGAGATTCATGAGCAGGTCGATCTTGCTGGAGACTTTCGCGCCGCCGACGATGGCGACGACCGGACGAACCGGATTGCCGAGGCCCTTTTCCAGCGCTTCCAGCTCTGCCTGCATGGTGCGGCCGGCATAGGCGGGCAGCAGGTGGGCAAGCCCCTCCGTCGAGGCATGGGCGCGGTGGGCGGCGGAGAAGGCGTCGTTGACATAGAGATCGCCATTGGCGGCGAGCTGCTTGGTGAAGTCGGGATCGTTCTTTTCCTCGCCCTTGTAGAAGCGGGTGTTTTCAAGGAGCAGAATATCGCCGTCCTTCATGGCGGCGACTGCGGCTGCGGCCTTGTCGCCGATGCAGTCTGCAGCGAAGGCGACGGGCTTGCCGATCACCTCGCCAGTGGCTTTTGCGATGGGCGCCAGCGAGAGGGCGGGATCGGGACCATCCTTCGGGCGGCCGAAATGGGCGAGCAGGATGACCTTGGCGCCTTTGCCGGAAAGCTCGGTGATGGTGGGCGCGACGCGCTCGATGCGGGTGGCGTCGGTCACCTTGCCGTCGGCGACGGGTACGTTGAGGTCGACGCGGACGAGGATACGCTTGCCTTTGACATCACCGATATCGTCGAGCGTCTTGAAACCGGCCATGGCAATTTGTCTCCTCGCTGAAATCGGCGGAACCTTACCGTGCATTGCGCGCGATGCAAGATTGGCTTTGGTCTGAGGGACGCGGCGAATCGCAGCAAGCTGAGAGACCGCCTGCTAATTCTACCCTGCCGGCCATCTGACGCGGCTTTCTGCGCTTCCGGTGCTCATGGACTCAATGTCCACTCCGCTCCGGTTCTCGAAAATCCACGCCATATGTCTCGGCAGGGCGAATTATCAAACGATCTCTCGATCAGTCTTAAGCTTCTTCGCCAGCTTTCGCCTTCACCGGGCGGCGAAGGAGGCGGTCGAAAAGTCCGCCGAAGCGCTCGCGCAGGTTTTCCGGTATCACCGGCTGCGGCGGCGTCGGCTCGAAGGACAGGCCGACGCCGCTGATCTTGCCCTTCTCGTCGATGTCGCGGACGATGAGTTCGATCGGGCCGAGTGTCAGCCGGTCGGCGTATTCGGCGCGGCCGCCGAGCCGCGACAGCATCAGTTCGCCAATAGTCATCTTCATTTCGGCTTCAGCCAGGCCGGGTCCGTAAGCCGCCTCGAGCTCGGATGCCGGCCTTTCCGGGTCGACTGCGAAGGCGCCGAAGAAATCGGCATCCTCGGGGTCGACTTCGACGCGGCTGGCGAACAAGCGGTCGAGAAGGGCCGGATAGCGATCCGAAACGAAGATGTAGACGCGGTCGCCCGCGACCAGCCGGCCGAAGTCGGGGAATTTCATCGAGCGTCCTTCACGGACGACCAGCGAAGGCCGCGCCCAGCGCGGCAGCCGCTCGCCGCGCAGCACCGGGCTGCCGGGCACGACGCGGTAGCTCAGCAGTTCATGGTGCGCTGAGCCGGGCAGTTCTAGCTCGACCTTTTCGATCGGGCCGGGACGCGGCGGCACGATCAGGCCGAGACGACGCGCAAGCGGCCCGACCGTCCAGCCCTGGACGACGAGCGAGACCAGGACGACGATGAAGGCGGAGTTGAAGATATCGCGGCCGTGCTCCAGCCCGCTGAGCAGCGGCGTGATGGCAAGCAGGATGGAGACCGCGCCGCGCAGGCCGACCCAGGAGATGAACGCCGTTTCGGTCTTGGGAAAGCGGAATGGCTTGAGGCAGAGCCACACCGCGAACGGACGGGCGACGAAAATCAGGAACAGGCCGAGCACGATCGAAACGCCGAGGATTGCCGGAAACTGCGACGGCGTGGCGAAGAGACCCAGCACCAGGAACATGATGATCTGCGCCAGCCACGACATCCCGTCCTGGAAGCGCTTCAGCACCGAGGCCGCGCGGATGTTGGAGTTTCCGGCGACAAGTCCGGCGAGATAGACGGCGAGGAAGCCGGAGCCACCGATCGCGCCCGCCCCGGCGAAGACGAGCAGCGACAGCGTCAGCACGAAGATCGGCAGCAGGCCGTGGTCGAGATTGAGCCTTTCGACGAGGCGGACGATGGCAAAGCCGCCGAGAATGCCGACGGCGGCCCCCAGGCCCATGGTGAGGAAGAAGCCGACGATGAGGTCGGTCACCAGCACCTTGGCTTCGGGGTCGATGCCCATGGCGATGATCTCGACCAGCGTGATCGTCAGGAAGATGGCGATCGGGTCGTTGGTGCCGGATTCGATTTCGAGCGTCGAGCGCACCCGGTCGCGCAGATGGATGTTGCCGGCGCGCAGCAGGAAGAACACGGCAGCCGCGTCGGTGGAGGCGACGGCGGCGCCGAGCAGGAAGGATTCGAGCCAGGTGAAATTGGTGAGATAGTGGGTGGCAACGCCGAAAATGGCCATCGTCAAGGAGACGCCGACCGTCGCCAGCGTCACGGCGGGCAAGGCTGCCTGCTTCATGACATTGACTGGCGTGCCGAAGCCGGAATCGAACAGGATGACGGCAAGCGCCAGTGAGCCGGCAAAATAAGCGACAGGGGCGTTGTCGAAGCGCAGGCCGAGGCCGTCGACGCCGCTGGCAAGGCCGATGCCGAGGAACAGGAGGAGCAGGGGGGCGCCGAAACGGAAAGCTATCAGGCTCGAAAACGCTGCGGCCAGCACCAAAGCTGTACCGACCAGGGTTGCGAGATAGATAACATGATCCATGAGCCGCCTTTTCTTCCGCCTGTGACTCTCCAGTTCAATGTACAGTGCGGCGAAGACATGGCCATGCGCAAGCAAGTTGCGCATTTATATGAGAAATTTGTCGGGCTCATGCGGCGCCGGGCGGCTCTCCAGCGCAAACAAAAACGCCCGGCCGAAGCCGGGCGTTCCTGAAATATGAAGTGGACCGCAGATCAGGCGATGAGCTTGCCGACCGCGACGGCCGTGTCGGCCATGCGGTTGGAGAAACCCCATTCATTGTCGTACCAGGACATGACGCGGACGAGGTTGCCCTCGATGACCTTGGTCTGGTCGAGCGCGAAGGTCGACGAGGCCGGGTTGTGGTTCAGGTCGATCGAAACCAGCGGCTCGTTGGTGTAGGCCAGAATGCCCTTGAGCGGGCCGTCGGCGGCTGCGACGAGGGCTGCGTTGACCTCATCGACCGTCACATTCTTCTTGGCGACGAACTTGAAGTCGATGACCGAGACGTTCGGGGTGGGCACGCGGATCGAAACGCCGTCGAGCTTGCCCTTGAGTTCCGGCAGAACCAGGCCGACGGCCTTGGCGGCACCGGTCGAGGTCGGGATCATCGACATGGCGGCGGCGCGGGCGCGGTAGAGGTCCTTGTGCATCGTGTCCAGCGTCGGCTGGTCGCCGGTGTAGGCGTGGATCGTGGTCATGAAGCCCTTTTCGATGCCGAAGGCATTGTTGAGGACCATGGCGACCGGCGCCAGGCAGTTGGTGGTGCAGGAGGCGTTGGAGACGACGATGTGATCTTTGGTGAGCTTGTCGTGGTTGACGCCGTAGACGACGGTGAGGTCGGCGCCGTCGGCAGGCGCCGAGACGAGGACGCGCTTGGCGCCGGCGGTCAGGTGGGCCGAGGCCTTATCCTTGGACGTGAAGATGCCGGTGCATTCGAGTGCGATGTCGACGCCGAGTTCCTTCCACGGCAGCTGCGACGGGTCCTTGATCGCGGTGACCTTGAACTTTTCCGAGCCAATGCTGATGGAATCGCCTTCGACCTTGACCTCATGCGGGAAGCGGCCATGCACCGAGTCGTAGCGCAGCAGGTGGGCGTTGGTCTCGACCGGGCCGAGATCGTTGACGGCGACGACGTCGATGTCCTTGCGGCCGGATTCGTAGATGGCGCGCACGATGTTGCGGCCGATACGGCCAAATCCGTTGATGGCAACTCTGACGGTCATGCTTGTTTCTCCATTGGAGCCAAAGATCAGTTCGACTTCTTGTGAAGACGCGCTTCGGCGGCCTTCACGGTGGCATCGGCAGTGATGCCGAAATGCGGGTAGAGCTGTTCGATCGTGCCGCTGGCGCCGAAGCCATGCATGCCGATGAAGATGCCGTCCTGGCCGATGAAGCGGTCCCAGCCGAGGCGGATGGCGGCTTCGATGGCGACCTTGACCGGGGCGTTGCCGATGATGGCGGCCTGGTACTTCTCGCTCTGCTTCTCGAACAGTTCGAACACCGGCACCGAGACGACGCGGGTCGGGTGGCCATGTGCCTGCAATGCGGTGCGGGCGGCAAGCGCGATCTCGACCTCGGAGCCGCTGGCGAAGATGGTCACGGCTGCGTCGCCATCGGCGGTCGCCAGTTCATAGGCGCCGTATCCGCAGAGGTTTTCCTCGACGAATTCGGTGCGCACGGCCGGCAGGTTCTGGCGGGTCAGCGCGATGGTCGCAGGCGTCTTGGTGTCTTCCAGCGCAAGCTGCCAGCATTCGGCGGCTTCGGTCGCGTCGGCCGGGCGGTAGACATTGTGGTTCGGAATGGCGCGCAGGGCGGCCAGATGCTCGACCGGCTGGTGGGTCGGGCCGTCTTCGCCGAGACCGATCGAATCATGGGTCATGACGAAGATCACGCGGATGCCCATCAGCGAGGCAAGGCGCATTGCCGGGCGGGCATAGTCGGAGAAGGTGAGGAAGGTGCCGGAGTAGGGGATGACGCCGCCATGCAGCGCCATGCCGTTCATCGCAGCCGCCATGCCGTGCTCGCGGATGCCGTAATAGACATAGCGGCCGTCATACTTGCCGGGCGCGATCGGGTTGGTCTGGGTGGTCTTGGTGTTGTTGGAGCCGGTCAGGTCGGCCGAACCGCCGATCGTCTCGGGCACGGCGCCGTTGATGACTTCCAGCGCCATTTCCGACGACTTGCGGGTCGCGACCTTGGGTTTGTCGGCTGCGAGCTTCTTCTTGTAGTCGGCAATCACGGTGTCGAAATTGCCCGGCAGTTCACCGCGCATGCGGCGCTCGAACTCGGCGCGGATTTCGCTCTCAGTAGCGGCGAGGCGGGTCTCCCATTCCTTGCGCTTCTTGGCCGCGTTGAGGCCGGACAGGCGCCAGGCGTCGAGAATGTCGGACGGAACCTCGAAGGGCGGGTAGTCCCAGCCCAGCGCCTTGCGGGCGCCGGCGATTTCTTCCGCACCCAGCGCTGAGCCGTGTACCTTGTTGGTGCCGGCCTTGGTAGGAGCGCCGAAGCCGATGGTGGTCTTGCAGGCGATCAGCGTCGGACGGTCGGAGCGGCGCGCGGCTTCCAGCGCGTCGGCGATCGCTTCGGGATCATGGCCGTCGACGCGCGAGGCGTTCCAGCCGGAGGCGGCGAAGCGGGCGAGCTGGTCGGTCGAATCCGACAGCGACACCGGGCCGTCGATGGAGATGTTGTTGTCGTCCCACATGACGATGAGCTTGTTGAGCTTCAGGTGCCCGGCAAGCGCGATGGCTTCCTGCGAGATGCCTTCCATCAGGCAGCCGTCGCCGGCCAGCACGTAGGTGTAGTGGTCGACGAGGTCGTCACCGAACTTGGCGTTCATGATGCGCTCGGCGAGCGCCATGCCGACCGAATTGGCAAGACCCTGGCCAAGCGGGCCGGTGGTGGTCTCGATGCCGGCGGCGTGACCATATTCCGGGTGGCCGGCGGTGCGGGAGCCGAGCTGACGGAAATTCTTGATCTCGTCGATGGTGATGTCTTCGTAGCCCGTCAGATAGAGCAGCGAGTAGAGCAGCATCGAGCCGTGGCCGGCCGACAGCACGAAACGGTCGCGGTCGGCCCAGTGCGGCGCCTTGGGGTCGTGCTTCATGAAGCGGGTGTAGAGCACGGTGGCAACGTCGGCCGCGCCCATCGGCAGGCCGGGATGGCCGGAATTGGCCTTCTCGACGGCGTCCATGGACAGAAAGCGGATCGCGTTGGCCATCCGGTCGTGTTTTTCGCGTGATGTCATGATTGCTCGCCAAGCCTTGAATTTTGAGGGGGCAGACCCCTGGAGAAAGCACGGGGACACATAGCAGGCGCGCCGCGTGAGTCAACAAAAGCATGGTTTCCGGACACAGAGATGACCGTGATTTGGCATGTCTGCGCACGATAGCGGGGGAAAGGACGAATCGCTTTGTTGACGGTTCGTTTGCACGATGCCTAATGTTTCACTGGTAAGTCGTTCTGAATGCGAACGATTCGGTGATGGGCGGGAGTTTGACGGAGCCATGACCGGGGAAACGACACTCAAGGAAGTCATAAGCCGGCTCGGCAAGGCGATCGATGTGCTTGAGCACAATGTCGCATCGCGACTTGAGCATGAGCAGGATTACTCCGAAGCCGAGGCCGAAGTGCAGCGCATGAATGCCGACCGTGGCCGGCTCGCGCAGGAACTCGACAATTCCGAAGCGCGCGCCGAACGGCTGGAGGAAGCCAACAAGGAAGTATCGCGCAGGCTGGTGACGGCGATGGAAACCATCCGCGCGGTGCTGGACAGGTAGGTACGCCATGGCACAGGTTACGGTTACCATCGACGGCAAGGCCTATCGCATGGCCTGCGACGAAGGCCAGGAAGAACATCTGATCAGCCTGGCCGAGCGGTTCGATCGCTACGTCTCGCATCTGAAGGAATCCTTCGGCGAGATCGGCGACCAGCGCGTCACCGTCATGGCCGGCATCATGGTCATGGACGAGCTGTCGGAGCTTTCGAAGCGCCTCAAGGGCATGGAGAGCGAGATCAGCACGCTGCGCAAGACCCGCGACGAAGCCCTGCTGAAGGCCGACAAGAACGATGCCGCCCTTACCGGCGCGCTCAGCGGCCTTGCCCAGCGCATGGAAGACCTGGCGCAGAAGCTGGTTGCCCGGAAAGTTCAGCCGGAATCTTAAGATACAAAAGGACGTAAAAAAATCGCGCCGGCCGAAGCCGACGCGATTTGATGTTTCTGGCCTATGCCGTTGCCCGAAAGATCAGGCGGCCGGTTGGGCTTCGATGGTGCGCAGCGACTGCATCTGACGCTTGGCTGCCGCCTTGACGGCATCCTGCACCTTTTCGAAGGCGCGAACCTCGATCTGGCGGACGCGCTCGCGGCTGATGTCGAATTCGCTCGACAGCTCCTCAAGCGTCATCGGCTCGTCCGAGAGGCGGCGCGCCTCGAAGATGCGCCGTTCGCGATCGTTCAGCACCGACATGGCGCCGGCGAGCATGCCGCGCCGGTTTTCCAGCTCGTCCTGCTCGATCAGCATGGCTTCCTGGCTTTCATGGTCATCGACCAGCCAGTCCTGCCATTCGCCCGACTCGCCTTCCGTGGCGCGGATCGGCGCGTTGAGCGAGGCGTCACCCGACAGGCGGCGGTTCATCGAGACGACTTCCGCCTCGCTGACGTTCAGCCTGGTGGCGATCTCGGTGATCTGCTCAGGCTTCAAATCGCCGTCGTCGAGTGCCTGGATCTTGCCCTTGACCTTGCGCAGGTTGAAGAACAGGCGCTTCTGGTTGGCCGTGGTGCCCATTTTCACGAGGCTCCACGAGCGCAGGATGTATTCCTGGATCGAGGCCTTGATCCACCACATGGCATAGGTCGCCAGGCGGAAGCCGCGCTCCGGTTCGAATTTCTTCACGGCCTGCATCAGGCCGACATTGCCCTCGGAAATGACTTCGCCGATCGGCAGGCCATAGCCGCGATAGCCCATGGCGATCTTGGCCACGAGTCTGAGATGGCTGGTGACGAGCTTGTGGGCAGCGCCGGTGTCCTCATGCTCCTGATACCGCTTGGCGAGCATGTACTCTTCCTGCGGCTGAAGCATCGGGAACCGACGGATTTCTTCCAGGTAGCGGCTGAGGCCGCCTTCGCCGGAAACGATACTGGGTAGTGACTGGGCCATGATAGCGCCCTCCCTCTTTGAAGCGGAATGTGCCCCCTGATAAAGGCAGGCATGTGTCGCAGGTGCCTCATGCACCCCTGCGACAGCCACCTTTATACAGGAACAAATCGAGAAACGCATCCATATTGTTCAACACGAAACAGTGTGTCACGCCGAAGTGAACAATGGTTGTCAAGTTTTCACAAAGTGCGGAAACCCCGGACGATCTCGTCCATATCCCCCGGCAGAGGCGCCTCGAACCTCATCAATATATGGGTAGTGGGATGGCGAAATGCCAGTAGCCTGGCGTGCAACATTTGCCGTGAAAGATTGTCGACCAGCAGCTTCAGTTGTTCGGGCAGGCGGTTGGCCTTGGTGCGGAAGGCCTGGCCGTAATCGGGGTCGCCGACGACCGGATGGCCGATATGGGCCATGTGCACTCGGATCTGGTGCGTGCGGCCGGTTTCGAGCCGGCATTCGACAAGGGCTGCCTTCACCGTTTCCTTGTCCCGCTCGCCGAAGCGCTCGAGCACGGTGTAATGCGTGATGGCGTGGCGGGCGTCGTCGCGGCCCGCCGGCACGACTGCACGCCGGACGCGATCGGCGGCGCGGCCGAGCGGTGCGTCGATAATGCCGCTGTTCCGCGCCGGAATGTTCCAGACAAGTGCTACATAGGCGCGTTCGAGGTCGCCGGTCGCGCCGTGGTCGGCAAAGGCTTCCGACAGCGACTTGTGGGCCTTGTCGGTCTTGGCCACGACCATCACGCCCGAAGTGTCCTTGTCGAGACGATGGACGATGCCGGGGCGCTTCACGCCGCCGATACCGGACAGGCTGTCGCCGCAATGGTGGATCAGCGCGTTGACCAGCGTGCCGGTCCAGTTTCCCGCGCCGGGATGGACGACGAGGCCGGATGGCTTGTTGATGACGATGAGCTGGTCGTCCTCATAGAGAATGTCGAGGGGAATATCCTCGCCCTGCGGCTCGGCCGGCTCGGCTTCGGGCATCTCGACGGTCACCGTTTCGCCTGCGGCCATCTTGCGCTTGGTCTCGGTGACGGCCGCGCCATTGACCAGGACGGCGCCCTGCCGGATCAGCGTCTGGACGCGGTTTCGCGAGAAATCGGGGCCGAGTGCGGCGGAAAGCCACTGGTCGAGCCGGGTGCCGGCGGCAGCCGCCTCAGTGCTGAGCTCTTTCAATACGCCGCCGGCTTCGCTATCAGGGTCGCTCATTTGCGCTTTCAAAAATCCGGAACTGTTGAGACGATGGCATCGCCGAACCTGAACGACGAAGACGAAAAGCCGCTCGACCCTGCGGTCGAAAAGGTCAGGCGCAAGCTGGTGCGCTTCGTCGCCATCAATCTCGGCCTGCTGTTTCTTGCCCTTATGGCCGTGCTGGGGGCGATTGTCTACAAATCCGGCTCGAAGAGCGAGACGCCGGTTGCCGTCAACGGCGCGACCGTGCCCTCTCCTGCCGAGGGCGCCTTCCTGTCGGGCGACATCGCGCTGCCTCTGGGGGCGAAGGTCGTTTCGCAATCGCTGTCGGGCAATCGCATTTCGATCGACGCGGAGCTTGCCGACGGCAGCCGCGCCATCTTCCTCTATGACATCGCCGAGCGCCGCGTCATCGGCCAGTTCAAGATAATCGCGCAATGAGCGCGCCCGCGCGCCGAATCGCAACGGTCGCGCTTGTCGTGCGCGACTATGACGAGGCGATCGCCTGGTATGTCGAAAAGCTCGGCTTCTCGCTGCATCAGGACATCGATCTCGGCGACGGCAAGCGCTGGGTGGTCGTCGGGCTGGGCGGCGAGGGCGCAAGGGTGCTTCTCGCTCAGGCCAAGGATGAGCACGAGCTTTCGCGCGTCGGCGACCAGACGGGCGGCCGCGTCTTCCTGTTTCTGGAAACCGACGATTTCGACCGCGACCATCAAGAGATGCGCGAACGCGGCGTGACGTTCCGGGAGGGACCGCGCCGCGAAGGCTATGGCACGGTTGCGGTGTTTTCCGATCTCTACGGCAACCTCTGGGACCTGATCGAGCCGAAGCGATAGCTGCCGGCCTTGCGAATTCCGGGCTGGATTGCCGCGCCGCGCATTGCCTAGCGCCTGTTCCAGAATCGCGGTTGCCTTTTCCCGAATGCTCGCCTATATCGCGGAAGTCTTCCGCGCCCATCGTCTAGCGGTCAGGACACCGCCCTCTCACGGCGGGAACAGGGGTTCGATTCCCCTTGGGCGTACCAAAGATTTTCAAGGCCTTCGCGTGCTCGATCTCGAAAGCGGCAACAACGTTGCCCTTCGCAGCGCGTTTTTTTCGCTTCCTATGTCAAATGAAATAGTCAGGGCTTTTCCACGCGAATAAGCCTTGCGGCAGAATGGCCCTTGGCCCGCTGCCGAACTCTGGTGGCGGGCCTTTTTTTGATGGGTCGAAAATCGAAAGTTTTTTGTCCCGCCACGCCAATCAACGGTTCTGGTAATAGAAAATCCCGAAGTTCACCAGCAGCAGGGCCGCCAGCGCGGCCAGAAACCCGCGAAGAAACAGCCAGGCCTTCTGGCCTTTCGATCTCTCGCGGTTCTTTTTCGCGAATGTGACGGCAATCGCAACCCGAAAGGATATTCCGACGACTGCCGGGACGGACATGATTGCATGCTAGGCTCCATTTCTGGAGCCGGGTTAGGAAAACACGGACGCCTGTTCAATCGCTCGATGTCTCTGTCCACATATCGCGCTCTACGTCGTTATCGGCTTCCAGTCGAAAGCCGGCATCTCTCGAAATGCAAAGGGCGCTGCAATCACGAGCGGCAGTCTCTCGAAAAATGGACGCCAACCGGCTGCAAATGATGAGCCCTATCCTTGCCCTTGTGCTGCCTCGCGCACCGTCTTGAGCAGGATGGAGAAGGCAGCCGAGGTTGCGGTGTCGGTGCGCATGGTCAGGCCGACCGGGCCTTTGGTTTCGCTGGTATCGATGGGAAGCGTCGTGAGCACGCCGGTCTTCAGGTCGTCGGCGACGACGCCGGCGGAGATGATCCAGACGGCGTCGCTCTGGCGAACGAAGGCGCGGCCGAAGGAATCGGAAACGGTTTCGATCTCCGTCGGGATGGCGGCGATGCCATTGGTGATGAAGAAGCGCTCGACGAAGGGCCGGATGATGGAGCCGCGCGTCGGCATCAGCACCGGGTAGTCGCTGAGGCGCTCGAAAACGTCCGCGCCGGCGCGCAGCAGGGGGTGCTTCGGCCGCACCGCGAAGACCACCTGCTCCGAATAAAGATGCTCGAAGAAGAAGCCTGTCATCTTGTCGGGCGCGGCCAGGCGGCCGACCACGAGATCGAGCTCGCCAAGACGCAGCTGATCGAGCAGCACGGAATTCTCGCCGGTGACGATCTTGATCGTCGCGCCTGTCTTCTCCTTCAGGAACAGGCTCATGGCGCGTGGCATAATGTGCGCCGAGACCGTCGGCAGCGCGCCGATGCGGATCGGCGGCCCGCCATCGGCGCCGGCATTGGAAACGGAATCGATGCCTTGCCTGAGCGCCGTGATCGCCATGCCGGCATGCTGCATGAAGATCTCGCCCGAGCGCGTGATCTTGATGCCGCGCCCGTCGCGCTCGAAGACGGCAACGCCGAGGGCCTGTTCCAGTTCGCGGATGGTCTTGGTGACGGCCGGCTGGCTGACATTGAGCAGCCCGGCCGCCTTGACCACGCTTTTCTGGCGCGCGACTTCAAGGAAGGTCTGGAGGTGACGAAACCTGACGCGGCTCTCGATCATGGATTTTCATAACCCCTGAGTTAAGAGAATGCCACAAAATATCATTTTACCAAACCAAACAACTAGGTCATTTTCCGAAGTGAGGAGCCAAGCCATTGCAATTCATCGAAATCGGCGGCGTTACGCTGCACTACCAGCTTATCGGCGGGCCTGCGGACAAGCCGGTCATCGTCTTCGCCAATTCGCTCGGTACGGATTTCCGCATCTGGCGTGACGTGATCATCCGGCTTGCCGGCGATTTCCCGATCGTGACCTATGACAAGCGCGGCCACGGCCTGTCGGATGTGGGTGCTGCGCCCTATTCGCTCGACGATCATGTCGACGATCTTGCCGGCCTGCTCGATCATCTGAAGGTCAAGAATGCCATCATCTGCGGTCTCTCGGTGGGTGGGCTGATCGCGCAGGGGCTTTATGCGAAGCGTCCCGATCTGGTGCGGGCGCTGGCGCTTTGCGACACGGCCCACAAGATAGGCACCGCCGATAGTTGGAACACCCGCATTGCGACGGTCGAGAGCAAGGGCATCGAGATTCTGGTCGAACCGGTGATGAAGCTCTGGTTCACGCCGGCCTTCCACAAGGACCGCAAGGACGAGCTTACCGGCTACAGCAACATGCTGATGCGCCAGCCCGTGGCCGGTTACACCGGAACCTGTGCGGCACTTCGCGACGCCGACTATACGCAAGCGGCGAAGGCAATCGCGGTGCCGACGCTCTGCGTCGTCGGCGATCAGGACGGCTCGACGCCGCCCGACCTCGTGCGCTCGATGGCCGATCTCATTCCAGGCAGCCGCTTCAAGATTATCCCCGGTGCCGGGCACATTCCTTGCGTCGAGCAGCCCGAAGCGCTGGTCGATCTCATTCGCGGCTTCATCGCCGATCTTCCATCCGGAGACTAAGACCATGCATCAACCGGCTCAGGACTCGGCCAGGTATCGCGAAGGGCTCGCCGTCAGGCGGTCCGTGCTCGGCGATGCCCATGTCGATCGTGCCTCGAAGGCCTCGACCGATTTCGACCAGCCGTTCCAGCAGTTGATAACGGAAGCGGCCTGGGGCACCGTCTGGGCACGACCGGGCTGGAGCAAGCGCGAGCGCTCGATGGTGACGCTGGCGCTGCTGGCAGCCCTCGGCCATGACGAGGAGGTTGCCATGCATGTGCGCGCCACCGCCAATACCGGCGCCACGCGCGAGGATATCTGCGAAGCCTTCCTGCATGTCGCGATCTATGCCGGCGTGCCGGCGGCAAACCGCGCCATCAAGATCGCCAAGGAAGTGTTTGCCGAAATGGACGCGCAGGGCGATAACGCAAAATGACTGCCGATCCACTGTCGAACCGCAAGCCGGAAACCGGCGCCTTCTTCCAGCGCGACCGCGCCTGGCATCCGGCGGCTTTCACGCCGGGCTACAAGACTTCCGTGCTGCGCTCGCCGCAGAAGGCGCTGCTGTCGCTCGACAACACGCTGTCGGAAATCACCGGGCCGGTGTTCGGCCATGATATCCTCGGCGAACTCGACAACGACCTGATCCATAATTTCGCCAGGCCCGGCGAGAGCGCCATCGGCCCGCGCATCGTCGTCTATGGCCGGGTGCTGGACGAGCGCGGCAAGGGCGTGCCCGGCGCGCTGCTCGAATTCTGGCAGGCCAATGCCGGCGGCCGCTATCGCCACAAGAAGGAAGGCTATGTCGCCGCGCTCGATCCGAATTTCGGCGGCTGCGGCCGCACCATCACCGACGAGGATGGCGGATATGCTTTCCGCACCATCCAGCCCGGCCCTTATCCCTGGCCGAACGGCCCGAATGACTGGCGGCCGGCGCATATCCATTTCTCGGTGTTCGGTCATGGCTTTGCACAGCGGCTGATCACACAGATGTATTTCGAGGGCGACCCGATGATCTGGCAGTGCCCGATCGTGAAGACCATTCCCGATCGGGCGGCGGTGGAAACGCTGATCGCAGCACTCGACATGCAGGCGACGATCCCGATGGATGCACGCGCCTACAAGTTCGACATCGTGCTGCGCGGGCGGCGTTCGTCGCTGTTCGAAAACAGGCTGGAGGGCAATTGATGGCGCAGTCACTCGATCGCCTCAGGGAAAGCGCCTCGCAGACCGCCGGGCCATACGTGCATATCGGCCTGACGCCGAATTTTTGCGGCATCGGCGGTGTTTACGACCGCGATCTCGGCGAGGGCATGGTCAACGACAAGACCAAAGGCGAGCACATCCACGTGCGCATGCGCGTGCTCGACGGCACCGGCACGCCGCTGAAGGATGCGCTGGTCGAGATATGGCAGGCCGACAGCGCCGGCCTCTACAATTCGCCGTCTGAATTGCGCGGCGCGGCCGATCCGAATTTCGTCGGCTGGGGCCGCAAGGCGACCGACATGGACACGGGCGAATGCGTGTTCGAAACGATCAAGCCGGGCCGGGTGCCGTTCAAGGACGGCAGGCTGATGGCCCCGCACATTACGGTGTGGATCGTGGCACGCGGCATCAATATCGGGCTCCACACGCGCATGTATTTTCCCGACGAGGAAAAGGCCAATGCGGAAGACCCGGTGCTGGCCCGCATCGAGCACCGCGTGCGCGTGCCGACGCTGATTGCAGTCCGGCAGGCGGACGGTTCTTACGTCTTCGACATCCATCTCCAGGGGGAGAAGGAAACGGTCTTCTTCGATATCTGAATCATGACCGTATCGCCCTTCGATCACCCCTTCCTGTCCGGTCTGCTCGGCGACGAGGAGACCGCGCGGCATTTTTCGGCTGAGGCCGAGATCGCGGCGATGCTCGATTTCGAGCGGGCGCTGGCCGAGGCCGAAGCGGGCGAGGGGATTATTGGTGCGGAAGCGGCGGCCGCAATCGTGGCCGCACTCGGTGCGTTCAAGCCGGATATGGCAGCGCTGAAGGCAGGCGTCGCGCGCGACGGTGTTGTGGTGCCGGAACTGGTGCGCCAGCTTCGCGAGGCTGTCGGCAAGCCGCATGACAAAGCCGTGCATTTCGGCGCGACGAGCCAGGACGTGATCGATACCGCGCTGATCCTGCGGCTGAAGCCGGTGATCAAGCATTTCGACCGGCAGCTTGCGGCGCTGGTCGATGCGTTTGCAGCGCTTGAAGATCGTTTCGGTGTACGATCCTTGATGGGCAAGACCCGAATGCAGGCGGCGATCGAAATATCGGTCGCGGATCGGGTTCGTTCGTGGCGGGAGCCGCTGGTGCGGCATCGCGAGCGACTGGCGCAGCAGAAGAAGAAATTGCTCGTCGTCCAGTTCGGTGGTGCAGCCGGCACGCTGGAGAAATTCGGCGACAACGGGCAGGCCGTGCGCAAGGCGCTGGCGGCGAAGCTCGGATTGGCCGATGCGCCGCAATGGCACAGCCAGCGTGATCGATTGGCAGATTTTGCGGGCTCGTTGTCGCTGATCACCGGTAGCCTCGGCAAGTTCGGGCAGGATGTGGCGCTGATGGCGCAGGCCGGCGGCGAGATCGCGCTGAAGGGCGGCGGCGGCTCGTCGGCCATGCCGCACAAGCAGAACCCGGTGGCAGCGGAAGTTCTGGTGTCACTGGCGCGGTTCAATGCGACCCAGCTTTCGGGCATGCATCAGGCGCTGGTTCATGAGCAGGAGCGCTCGGGCTCGGCCTGGACGCTGGAATGGCTGATCCTGCCGCAGATGGTCGCTGCGACGGCTGCCTCGCTGCGGCTCGGCGGCGAGCTTGTGGGACAGATCGAGAGCTTGGGTGGTTGATGGAAGGTTGGGCTCATTGCAGCACCCCCTCTGGCCTGCCGTGATGGACCTGAGTACGGGGCTATACCCCCACCCCTAACCCTCCCCACAGGGGGGAGGGGGACGATTTCGTCGCTTTGGCCACCAAGAACGGTGAACGATCGACGCCGAGCGGATGTGCAGCAAAGTTCCCCTCCCCCCTGTGGGGAGGGGTTAGGGGTGGGGGTAGCCTTCGACCGACTGGATGCAGTGAATAAAGAAGGAAAAGAATGCGCACGCAGGTCGTCATCATCGGCTCGGGTCCGTCCGGCCTTCTGCTTGGGCAGCTTCTGGCCGGCATAGGCGTCGAGAACGTCATTCTCGAGCGTGTCGACCGCGACTATGTGCTGGGGCGCGTGCGTGCCGGCGTGCTGGAGCAGGGGACTGTCGATCTTCTCGATGAGGCCGGCGCAGGTGCCCGGATGCATGCCGAGGGCCTGCCGCATGACGGCATCTCGCTTGCTTTCGACAACCGGCTGCACCGCATCGATCTGGCAACACTGACCGGCGGCAAGCGCGTGACGGTCTATGGCCAGACCGAGGTGACCCACGATTTGATGGACAAGCGCGCCGCTGGCGGGCTGCTCACGGTCTACGACGCCAAGAATGTGATGCCGCAGGACTTCGATACGGCGTCTCCGTTTGTCACCTATGAGAAGGACGGCGTCACCCATCGCATCGATTGCGATTTCATTGCCGGCTGTGACGGGTTTCACGGCATCAGCCGCAAGTCGGTGCCGCAGGATGCGCTGAAGCTGTTCGAGCGCGCCTATCCGTTCGGCTGGCTCGGCATTCTCGCCGAAGTGCCGCCGGCCGATCACGAACTGATCTACGCCAACCATCCGCGCGGCTTCGCGCTGTGTTCGATGCGGTCCGAGCATCGCAGCCGCTACTATGTGCAGTGCCCGATCGACGACAAGGTCGAGAACTGGAGCGACGAGCGTTTCTGGGACGAGCTGCGCCTGCGGCTGCCGAAGGAAGCTGCCGAAAAAGTCACGGTCGGGCCGTCCTTCGAAAAGTCGATCGCGCCGCTGCGCTCCTTCGTCGCCGAGCCGATGCAGTTTGGCCGGCTGTCGCTGGTGGGCGATGCTGCCCACATCGTGCCGCCGACCGGCGCCAAGGGGCTGAACCTCGCGGCAAGCGACGTGCGCTATCTGTTTTCGGGGTTGCGGGAGTTCTATCTCGACAGATCGTCGGCAGGCATGGACGCCTACTCTGGCAAGGCGCTTTCGCGGGTGTGGAAGGCGGTGCGCTTTTCCTGGTGGATGACGACGATGCTGCATCGCTTCCCCGACACGGACGCCTTCGGCCAGCGTATCCAGGAGGCTGAGCTGGATTATCTCGTGCATTCCCAGGCGGCCGCCACGTCACTTGCCGAGAACTATGTCGGGCTGCCTTATTAGACGCGGCCATGACGTAGGGATGTATATCCCAGTGATTATGCATTGCTCGTTTCTTTTCATTTTACATTACCGTTTCGAGCATGACATTTGCGATGGTGGGTTTGGTATGGCTCGGTGGGAGGAGCCGCTGTGATCTGGTGGAGGAAAACATGAAAAAGCTTCTCTTGGCCGCGACTGCGGCACTCGCTCTTTGCGGCTCGGCCTATGCCGATACGATCAAGGTTGGCGTCGTTGGCCCGTTCTCGGGGCCGTTCGCCATTCAGGGCAAGAATTTCAAGGCCGGCATCGACGCCTGGATGGCGCTCAATGGTAGCAAGGTCGGCGAAGACGATATCGAGATCGTCTATCGCGATGTGCCGCAGGCCGATCCGGCGCAGTCCAAGGCGCTGGCGCAGGAACTGGTGGTCAAGGAAGGCGTGCAGTATCTCGCCGGCTTCTACTTCACGCCGGACGCCATGGCGGTGACGCCGCTGCTCGAGCAGGCAAACGTGCCGCTGGTGGTCATGAATGCTGCGACCTCGGCGATCGTTACCAAGAGCCCCCTGGTCGTGCGCACGTCGTTCACCACTTGGCAGACCTCCGTGCCGATGGCCAAGGTCGCCAAGGAGCGCGGCGTCAAGAAGGTGATCACCGTGGTCAGCGACTACGGTCCGGGCGTCGACTCGGAAAACGCCTTCGTCACGACGTTCAAGGCCGAGGGCGGGGAGATCGCCGAGTCGGTGCGCATGCCGCTGTCGACCAATGATTTCAGCCCGATCATGCAGCGCGTGAAGGATTCCGGCGCGGACGCCGTCTTTGCCTTCCTGCCGTCCGGCCCGACGACGCTCGGCTTCGTCAAGGCCTACAATGACAACGGCCTGAAGAACGCCGGCATAACCCTGCTCGCGCCGGGCGACCTGACGCAGGAATCCGACCTGCCGGCACTTGGTGCTTCCGCAGAAGGCATGCTCACCACGTTCCATTACGCGATCTCGCATGACTCGGCCGAGAACAAGAAGTTCGTCGAAGCCGCGCACAAGGCCATCGGCAACCCGGCGGAACTGTCGTTCCCCTCGGTCGGCGCCTATGACGGCATGCATGTCATCTACAAGATGATCGAGGCGACCGGCGGCAAGCAGGATGCGCAGAAGGCCGTCGATGCGGTGAAGGGGATGGCGTGGGAAAGCCCGCGCGGCCCGGTTTCGATCGACGCCGAAAGCCGCCACATGACGCAGAACATCTATCTGCGCGAGGTCACCAAGGCCGAGGACGGCACCTATTACAACAAGGAAATCGCGACTTTCGAGAAGCAGCCTGATCCGGGTCTGGCTCACGTAAAGTAGGCGAAGCCGTCTAGGAAACGCGCCCGGTAGCCAGCCGGCTTCCGGGCGATTGTTGGATCAAGCGATGCAGACTGTTTTCAGTGTTGGGGTGGACGCGCTTGCCTATGGCATGGTGCTGTTCGTCATCTCGATCGGACTGTCGGTGACCATGGGCCTGATGCGCGTGGTCAATCTCGCCCATGGCGCATTCGCGATGATCGGCGGTTATATCGCCTCCTATGCGGCGCGCGACCTTGGCCTCGCCTACGGCTTTGCCATTCTGATCGCGGTTGCCGGCACGATCATCATCGCCATTCCGATCGAGCGTTTTCTCTACCGCCGCATCTATGGCGCGCCGGAACTGACACAGGTGCTGATGACCATCGGCATTACCTTCTGCGTCATCGGTATCGCCAATTATGTCTTCGGGCCGACGCTGAAGACCATTCCGCTGCCCGAAACCTTGCGCGGGCCCGTCGATCTCGGCTTCCGCTCGATTGCCGCGCACAAGCTGTTCGCCATCGCCTGCGGCGTCGTGGTCGCCGGCGCGCTCTGGTATCTGATCGAGAAGACGTCCTTCGGCGTGAAGCTACGGGCTTCCGTCGACAATGCGGCGATGGCCGCATCGCTCGGCGTGCGCACCAAGATCGTCTATGCCGTCAGCTTCGCCGTTGCGGTCGGGCTGGCAGCCTTCGGCGGCATCGTCGGGGCGGAACTGCTGCCGATCGAGCCATACTACGCGCTGCGCTACATGGTGACGTTCCTGGTCGTCGTCTCGGTCGGCGGGGCAGGGTCCATTCCCGGCGCGCTGCTTGCCTGCCTGGTGCTCGGCGCCATCGACACGACGGGGCGCTATCTGGTGCCGGAATATGGCGAGTTCTTCTTCTATCTCGCGGTGATCGCGATCGTCTGCGTCTTCCCGCGCGGCCTTCTGGGCAGGAACAAATAGATGGCGGCGATCGAAAACACGGCCACCGCCAGACCTGCCGCCGAGCGCCCGAACTGGCTGCTGCGCGACCTTGCCGGCCTTGCCATCATCCTGATCGTTGCCGCGATCGGCTACTTTCTCTTCCCGAACAATCTGGCGCTGCTGACACGCATTCTCGGCATCGCGCTGCTGGTGCTGTCGCTCGATCTCGTCACCGGCTATTGCGGTGTGGCGACGCTCGGCCATGCGGCATTGTTTGGCGCGGGCGCTTACGCGTCGGGCATCGCCGCGGTGCATTTCGGCATAACCGACCCGATCGCCATGGTCGGTGTGGGGGCCATTGGCGGGGCGATTGCCGGGCTGGTTTCCGGGGCGATCATCCTGCGCGGGCATGGGCTGGCGCAGCTGGTGCTTTCCATCGCCGTGATCCACCTGTTCCACGAAGCGGCGAACAAGGCATCTAGCTATACGGGTGGCAGCGATGGCCTTGCCGGCATTGCGCCCGATCCGGTGTTCGGCCTGTTCGGCTTCGACCTCTGGGGCCGCACGGCCTATGGCTTCGGCGTGGCGCTGCTGGTCATCGTCTTCATCCTGCTGCGCTTTCTGGTGCGCTCGCCCTTCGGCATGCTGTGCCGCGGCATCAAGGAAGACCCGATCCGCGTGAGCGCCATGGGCGCTTCGGTGCAGGGCACGCTGATCAAGATGTATGTCATTTCCGGTGCGGTCGCCGGCGTCGGCGGCGCGCTCAACGCCATCTCCACGCAGGTCGTCGGGCTGGACAGTCTGAGTTTCACCACTTCGGCAGAGGCGTTGGTCATGCTGGTGCTGGGCGGCACCGGCTCGCTCTATGGCGCGCTGATCGGCACGGTCACCTTCATGTGGTTCGAGGATTTCGTCTCGGCGGCAAATCCGTTTCACTGGCTGACAATCGTCGGCGCGCTGCTGATCGCGGTGGTGCTGTTTGCGCCGAAGGGCCTCTACGGCACGGCGGCACAGCTTCTCGATCGTTTCAGGGGGCGTTCATGAGCGCAGTCTTCCAGGTCGAAAAACTCCGCAAGTCGTTCGGCGGGCTTGCCGTTACACAGGATGTGTCGATCTCGATGCAGCCGGGCGATCGTGTCGCGCTGATCGGGCCGAACGGTGCCGGCAAGACGACCTTCGTCAATCTGGTCACCGGGCATCTGGAGCCGGATGCGGGCAAGGTGTTGCTCGCTGGCGAGGACGTCACCGCGCAGGGCCCGACGCGCCGCGTGCGGCAGGGGCTGGTGCGATCGTTCCAGGTGACGCGGCTGTTCTCCGAGATGACGCCGGAGGAGCATATTGCGATTGCGATCCTGCAGCGCACCGGGCGCTCGGGCCGTGTCTTCGGCAATTTCCATGCGATGCCTGACGTGATGAAGGAGACCGATGCGCTGCTCGCCACGCTCGGGCTCGACCATATCGCAACCCGCAAGGTCAGCGAGATCGCTTATGGCCAGCAGCGCCTGCTGGAAATCGCGCTGGCGCTGGCGCTCAAGCCGAAAGTGCTGCTGCTCGATGAGCCGGCGGCAGGCGTGCCGCAGAGCGATACGCCGCGCATCGAGGCGGCCCTTGCCGGATTGCCGTCGGACCTCGCCGTGCTGATGATCGAGCACGACATGGATCTCGTTTTTCGCTTCGCCAAGCGCGTCATCGTGATCGCGGCCGGCGCCATCATCTTCGACGGTTCGCCGCAGGACGTGACCAGGGATGCGCGTGTGCGCGAGGCCTATCTCGGAAACTATGCCAATGCCAGCCACGCCGCTTGAAGTTACCGATCTCAGCGCCGGCTACGGGCCGACGCGCGTGCTGGAGGGCGTCAGCTTTTCCGTGCCGGCCGGCTCTCGCCTTGCCGTCCTTGGCCGCAACGGCATGGGCAAGACGACGCTGCTGGCCACCATCGCCGGCCAGACCAAGCGCTATGGAGGCGCGATCCGCTTGGGCGACACCGAGCTGACGAGCCTCGAAAGCTCGTCGCGCGCCAGAAGCGGCCTCGGCTATGTGCCGCAGGCCCGCTGCATTTTTCCGTCGCTGACGGTCGAGGAAAACCTGTTCGTCGGCCTGAAGGACCGTGACCGCTCGGCGATCTCGGAAGCCTATGAGATGTTCCCGCGTCTGGCCGAGCGGCGAAAGAATCTCGGCTCGCAACTTTCCGGCGGCGAGCAGCAGATGCTGACCACCGCGCGCAGCATTCTCGGCAAGCCGACCGTGCTGCTGCTGGACGAGCCGCTGGAAGGGCTGGCGCCGGTCATCTGCGAAGAGCTGATGGCGGCTTTTTCCAAGCTTGCGTCAGGCGGCGAGATGACGGTGGTCCTGGTCGAACAGCGCATTCAAAGCGCGCTGGATTTCGCCGATCGCGCGATCATTCTGGAGCGCGGGCGTGTGGCGTGGGCGGGAACGCCGGCGGAGCTTGCGGCGCAGCCGGAGGTGGTGGAGAGGCTGCTGGGGGTTGGCGGGCTGCATTGAGGGGTGCAGCGTCTCCCTCCCCCTTGAGGGGAGGGTGGCGGCGAAGCCGCCGGGTGGGGTCGTTACGGCAGTGCGCCGACGCGAAGGAACGTCGAGCACTGCCGCGATGACCCCACCCGCTTCCTTCGCTTCGCTCAGTACGCGACCTCCCCTCAAGGGGGAGGTGGGCGTTGGCGTTCACTACACGAAAAAATCCTCGATCCGAGCCGCCGTTTCCTGCAACAGCGGCATGAACTTCCTTTCCATCTCGGCTACCGAATAACGCGCCGATTGCGTCGAGACATTGATCGCCGCGACGATGGCGCCGGAGCGGTCGCGCAGGGGGACGGCGACCGAGCGCAGGCCGATCTCCAATTCCTCGTCGACGACGGCGTAACCGTCCTGCCTCACCCCGGCGATAATCGCGGCGAGTTGCTTCTTGTCGGTGACGGTCTTTTCCGTCTTGGGCGTGAGTTTCGCCCTGTCGAGAAAGGCATCCAGCTCTTCCGGCTTCAGTCCCGACAGGAGGACGCGGCCCATGCCCGTGCAATAGGCAGGCAGATGCGCGCCGACGTGAAGCTCGAGGCTGACGATCCGTGGCCCCTGCACACGAGCGACATAGACGACGTCTTCGCCCGACAGGATCGTCGCCGAGCAGGATTCCTGCAACGTCGTTGCCGTCTGCCGCATGAAGGGCTCGGCAAAACCCCATAGCGATGTGCCCTGCAGCCAGGTGCGCGCCACCGAAAGCAGGCGCGGCGAGAGCGCGAACTGGCGGCCGGTCTGCGTGGCATAGCCGGTAGCCGTCAGCGTGAGCAGGAAGCGCCTTGCCCCGGCGCGGGTCAGCCCTGCCTTTTCGGCCATCTCCGTCAGCGTCAATCCGGCCGGGTGTGCGGCTAGGATTTCCATGACGCCGAGGCCGCGTTCCAGTGAGCCGACGTGATCACGTGCGGTCTCTTCATCGCGCATTGGCGTGGCTCCAAAAGCGGGGCTTCCGGCCAGGGAGCCGGATTGACTTTTCATCATGGTTCATTCACAAAGTATCGCATGTAAAACAAATGTTCGCAATACGAACTTTTTGATTTGTGCTGGCGAGATACAAACGAGGCGGTAGCGGCGGTTTGCGGCTGCGGTTGTCGCCACTGTCAGTCACGATGGGTGAGGATCGACGATGAGCAAAATCAGTCCAAGCGTGGAGGAGGCGGTCTCCCACATAAGGGACGGCATGGTGGTGATGATTGGCGGGTTCGGTGGCGCTGGCGCGCCGATCGAGCTCATCCACGCGCTGGTCGAGCGCTACAAGAAGACCGGGTCACCGGGCCGGCTTACTGTCGTCAACAACAATGCCGGCAATGGCGCGGTCGGCATCGCGGCGATGATCTATGCCGGCATGGTCGCCAAGATGGTCTGTTCGTTCCCGCGCTCATCCGATCCCAAGGCTTTCACGGAAAAATATCTCGCCGGCGAAATCGAGCTTGAGCTGGTGCCGCAGGGAACGCTGGCCGAGCGCATCCGCGCCGGCGGTGCGGGCATCCCCGCCTTCTACACGCCGACGAGCTTCGGCACGCTGGTCGCGGAAGGAAAGCCGGTCGGCGAATTCGACGGCAGGAAATACGTTCAGGAGCGCTGGCTCAAGGCGGACGTGGCCCTGATCAAGGCCGAACTCGCCGACCGCAAGGGCAACCTCACCTATCACATGGCGGCGCGGAATTTCTCGCCGCTGATGGCGACTGCGGCGGCAGTCACCATCGTGCAGGCAAGCCGGATCATGGAGCCGGGCGGGATCGATCCCGAACATGTGGTGACCCCGGGCATATTCGTGAACCGGATCGTGGAAGTGCCGAACCCGAAGCAGGAAGAAGCTCTGTTGCGCGAGGTGACCAAGTGATGACCGCCAAACTGACGAATGCGCAGATCGCATGGCGCGCCGCGCAGGACATTCCCAACGATGCCTATGTGAACCTTGGCATCGGCTTTCCCGAGATGGTTGCCAAGTTCAAGCCCAAGGGCCGCGAGGTCATCTATCACACCGAGAACGGCATCCTCGATTTCGGCGAGGCCCCGCCCGCCGGCGAGGAGGACTGGGACCTGATCAACGCCGGCAAGAAGGCGGTCACCCTCAATCCGGGCGCTGCTTTCTTCCACCACGCCGACAGCTTTGCCATGGTGCGCGGCGGCCATCTGGATGTCGCCATTCTGGGTGCCTATGAGGTTGCCGAAAACGGCGATCTGGCGAACTGGAGCACGGGCCCGGGCTCGGTGCCGGCAGTGGGCGGGGCGATGGACCTTGTGCATGGCGCCAAGCGGGTTTGCGTCATCACCGACCACACCACGAAGGACGGTAAGCCCAAGCTGCTCAAGCAGTGCCGGCTTCCCCTGACCGGCGTCGGCTGCGTGACGACGGTCTATACCAGCCTTGCCGTGGTCGACATCGTGAATGCTCGCTTCGTTCTTCGGGAAAAACTGCCGAGCATCAGCCTGGACGAATTGCAGGCCTTGACCGAAGCCACGCTGGTGGTCGAAGGCACCGTCAAAGATCTTGTTGTTCCGGAGGTTTGAACATGGCTGACGCTTATATCTGCGACTACATCCGCACGCCGATCGGCCGTTTTGGCGGTTCGTTGTCCTCGGTTCGCGCCGACGATCTTGGCGCTGTGCCGCTGAGGGCCCTTATCGAGCGCAACGCTTCGGTCGACTGGGCGGCGGTGGACGATGTCGTCTATGGCTGCGCCAACCAGGCTGGCGAGGACAATCGCAATGTCGCGCGCATGGCGCTGCTGCTGGCCGGGTTGCCGAAGGACGTTTCGGGCTCGACCGTCAACCGCCTTTGCGGTTCGGGCATGGATGCGCTGACGATTGCCGCGCGCGCCATCAAGGCGGGCGAGGCGGAACTGATGATCGCCGGCGGCGTCGAATCGATGAGCCGCGCGCCCTTCGTCATGCCCAAGGCCGACACGGCCTTTTCGCGCAATGCCGAAATCTACGACACCACCATCGGCTGGCGCTTCATCAACCCGGTGATGAAGAAGCAGTATGGCGTCGATTCCATGCCGGAAACCGGCGAGAACGTCGCTGCGGATTTCAACGTTTCCCGCGCCGATCAGGACGCCTTTGCCGCGCGCAGCCAGGACAAAGCGGTTGCCGCGCAGGCCAATGGCCGGCTCGCCAAGGAAATCACCCCGGTGACGATCCCGCAGCGCAAGGGCGACGCCATCGTCGTTGCCAAGGACGAGCATCCGCGCGCCGGCACCACCGTCGAGACGCTGGCCAAGCTGCCGACGCCCTTCAAGAAAGAGGGCGGCACTGTGACCGCCGGCAATGCCTCCGGCGTTAATGACGGCGCTGCTGCGCTCATCGTCGCCTCGGAGGCTGCGGTGAAGAAATATGGCCTGACGCCGATCGCCCGCGTGCTCGGTGGGGCAGCGGCGGGTGTCGCGCCGCGCATCATGGGCATCGGCCCGGCGCCGGCGACGCAGAAGCTCTGCGCCCGGCTCGGCATCAAGCCGAGCGATTTCGACGTCATCGAACTCAACGAAGCATTTGCCTCCCAAGGCATCGCCGTGCTCCGCGAACTCGGCATTGCCGAAGACGCGGAGCACGTCAACCCGAATGGCGGCGCGATCGCGCTCGGCCATCCGCTCGGCATGTCGGGCGCGCGCATTGCCGGCACGGCAGCGCTGGAGCTGCGGGAGCGCGGCGGCAGGCTGGCGCTGGCGACGATGTGCATCGGCGTCGGGCAGGGGATTGCGATCGCGCTGGAGCGGGTTTGAGGATTCGGCCGATTAATCTCGGTGGGCAATCGCACCTGAGGAACCCCCACCCCTAACCCCTCCCCACAAGGGGGAGGGGAACTTTGTTGCGCTACTCACACCGATCTTCCGCGTTTTGGTCGCCAAGACGACGAAATCGTCCCCCTCCCCCCTTGTGGGGAGGGGCTAGGGGTGGGGGTGCATCCGCCCGCTCAGCCCTGTAAGGAAACCTGCGCGGTAGCTTTAGAGCGTCCTAAGCCAGCTCGAACGCCACCGCCTTCTGCTCGCGTGACAGCAGCGTGCGCTTGCGCGTGAAACCCCAGCGATAACCGGACAGCGAGCCGTCCTTCTTCACCACGCGGTGGCAGGGAACGAGGATCGCGATCGTATTGGCCGCGCAGGCTTCCGCGACTTCGCGGGCCTCGCGGGGATTGCCGAGCTTTGCTGCGATGTCGCCATAGCTGGTGGTCTTGCCGGCGGGGATCGCGCGCAGCGCTTCCCATACGCGCTGTTCGTAGTCGCTGCCGTGCAGGTCTAGCGGTAGATCGATATCCTGTTCCGGGTGGTCGATCAGGCCGGCAAGCTTCGCGACTGTACCGCCAAGCCCGCTCTCGTCTTCGACGATAGCGGCGTCCGCGAACCGCTCACGCAGGGCATCGAGCGATGCCGCCCGCCGATCTGAAAACTCGAACATGACGAGGCCGCGCTCGGAGCGTGCGGCGATGAAGTCACCAAGGGAGCTTTGGCCCCAGGCATAGCGAATTGTGGTGTGCATTTTTCCAATCCTTCGAAATTTTCAATGTGACTGGAAGATAAGCCCCTGTGCCGGCACAAACGACCCGATTCATGCGCTCCCGGCATTTGCTTCGTGGTCGAGCAGCCAGCGCTTGCGCTCGAGGCCGCCGCCATAGCGCACCAGGTCGCCGCCGGCACCGACAAGCCGATGACAGGGAACAACGATGGAAAGCGGGTTGGCGCCGTTGGCTGCACCGACGGCGCGAATGGCCTTGGGTTTTCCTATGTGTGCGGCAAGGGCCGAATAGGCGAGCCGCTTGCCCGGTTCGACCCGGCGCAAGGCTTGCCAGACCGCGTTCTGGAAATCGGTGCCGCTCAGGGCAACAGCGATTTCATCAAGGGCCACTAATTTGCCGGCAAAGTAATCCGAAAATGCTTTTGCGGTTGCCGCCGGGACATGTCCGGGCACCAGCACATAGCCATCGGGGCCGAAGCGTCGGCGCAGCCAGCGATCGAGGCGATGGCCGCAATCCTCGAATTCGGCAGCGCACAGGCTGCCGTCACCGTCAGCCAGCAGCACGAGGCGGCCGATTGGCGTGTCGATCGTCTCGGCGATAAGCGCCACCAGGGTTTTTTCGTCTCTTGCGGGTGCCTTTGCTCTCATCATGCTCATTTGGCGTCGTGAAAGATGATGCCAACCGTGTGACGCTTGCCCGAGCGGACCCGGCTGACGCCATGGCGCAGATTGACCCGGTAGCTGCCCTTCGTACCCTGAACCGGGCGGTTGTGCACGGCAAAAGCCACCGCATCGCCCTGGCGCAGCGGAACGACCTCGGCACGGCTTTGCATGCGCGGGCGCTGTTCGGTCAGCACGAATTCGCCGCCGGTGAAATCCTTGCCCGGTTCCGACAGCAGGATCGCCACCTGCAGCGGGAAGGCGAGGTCGCCATAGAGGTCCTGATGCAGGCAGTTGAAGTCGCCGGGAACGTATTGAAGCAGCAGCGGCGTCGGGCGGGTCTGGCCGGCGTCATGGCAGGCTTTCAGGAAATCGGCGTGGGTTTCCGGGTAGCGCGCAGCGATGTTCATGCGGGCGTTCCAGTCGTTCGCGATGGGTGCGAGACGAGGGTAGAGTGCTGTGCGCAGGCCGCCGAGAAGGCCCGGCAGCGGGTAGCGGAAATAGCGGTACTCGCCCTTGCCGAAGCCATGCCGCGCCATGTGGATATGGCTGCGAAAATGCTCCTCATGCGGGTAGAGTTCCGCGATGTCGCGGCATTCTTGCGGCGTCAGAAGTTTTTCCAGCACGGCGCAGCCATAGCCGCTCAGATCGCCGGCAAGCGCATCCCAATCATATCCGGCGACGCGGTCCGTGGCGGTGCTCTCTGCGGGTGCGTTTTCCGTGATTTTTGCTCGTGCGTTCATGGCCGTTGATCCTGTCCAGCTCGTTTCCGCAAGGTAGAGATCCATCTCGACGCCAACCACCCGAAACCTGCCATGCCGGACGGCGCTAAAACTCAAAGCGCCTTGCGGAATGTCAGGTTGATGCGCTTGCGGCCCAGCGTTTCGTGGTCGCCGTCCTTCAGCGCCAGCACGCCGTGATAGAACAGGCGCGAGGGGCCGCCCCACACGACAACGTCGCCATGGTAGAGCGGCACCTTGCGGATCGGATCGGTCCGTTTCAGGCCGCCGAACTGGAAGGTCGCCGGCAGGCCGAGCGAGACGGAGACGATGGGGTTGGCGTGGTTGCGCTCGTCCTTGTCCTGATGCAGCGAGAGCCGCGCGCCGGGCTTGTAGAGATTGATGAGGCAGGCATCGGGCTGGAAGCTCGGATAACCGGCATCAGCAGCCGCGTCGATCGCGAGCTTCAGGAACGAGGCCGGCATTTCCGGCCACGGCTTTCCCGTCAGCGGGTCGTGAGAATCGTAGCGATAGCCAGTGCGGTCGCTCACCCAGCCGGCATTGCCGCAATTGGTCATCGCCACGGACATTTCGAAGCCGCCCGGCGTCACCAGATGACGGAAGGGGGCGTTGGCAACGACGCCTTCAAGGGCGGCAAGCAGTTCGGCCTCGAATGGCAGTGCGCGCCTTCGCAGCAGGATCGCACCGTCGGCGAGCTGCTCGGTGGGCGGTTCATGAAAAGCTGTGTCGTCGAAAAGATCTCTCATGGCCTGCTCCTTTACCCTGCGTCGGCAGTGCTTAGCGATCATGCGCTGCCGGGCAACCCGTTTCCTGCGTTCCGGCTTCGGGGTCTGGATACGCAACGATAACGCTGTTTTTAATCTTCTGGTGCTGCCGCCGTAGAATCTGATAGCTGGCAGCGATCGATCAAGGCCATGCAAGGCGAATGAACAAAACCGCCGTGAGCGCGTTGAGGTCGACAAACGAGGAGCCTATCCATGCATTCTTTCATTCGTAATTGTGCACTTTCGGCACTCATAGGTGTCGGCAGCCTGTCTTTTGCCCCATCGCTGGCATCGGCCCAGACATTGCAACTCCAGCTCGGACAGGATGGTCCGCGCGTCCTGATGCGGCAGGATTGCGAGGGCCGTAATCGCAACGATCCTGGCTGCCGCGATCGACGCGACAGGAGAGATCACCGCAGGGACGAACGCTACGGCAGCGATTCTCGCCGCGACGACAGAGGTCCGCGCTCCTGCACGCCGGACCGGGCGCTTGAAAAGGCCGAGCGCATGGGCGTGCGGCGCGCACGGATCATGGATGTCGGCCGTCGCACGATCGATGTCGGTGGCAGGTCGGAGGGCCGGCGGATTGTGGTCACCTTCAGCCGTGAACGCGGCTGCCCGGTTATCCGCTAACAGCCGATAGGCTGTGGCTCCGGTGTGAAAAGGTGCGGCGATCACATTTCTTTTCCAGCGGGGATACTGCGGTTATCATGACGATGGCTGGCCGACGTGAGTCGGCCGGTCATGAAATGGTTTAGGGGATACTTCGTGATGGTAGATCGCGTCTGGTCGATTCTGACTATCGCTGCCTGTTTCGGGCTCCTGGCGGCGGGCGGATGCTCGCGAACGTCCGATGGGTCCATCGAATTCCAGGGGCAGACGACCGACTGGTCCAATATGTTCAAGCGCCGGAGCGCGCCGGAACCGAGCCTGAGCGACGCGGTTGTCTATTCAAGTTTTCCCGCCCGTCCGGCTGAACCCGCAGTCGCCGCCCCGGCCACCAAACCCAAACCACGCGTGAAGGCCGCTCCGCGCAAGAGCAGGCCCGTTGCCCGTCCGGCGTCACAGCCGACGGCTGCGGCTCCTGCCAAGCCTGTCTCCTGCAGCAATGTGTCCCGGCCGGGCACCCGCGTGAAATATGTCTGCAAATAGGTTTCGGCCGCTGCATTCAAGCGCGGCAGGTCGTGCCTATCGCTGGTAAGGTCCGAAGCAGGCAGGATTGGTCGATACCCGGCAACCGGTATCGTAACGAGTTGAACTGTCCGAAAGATGCACGACGCCTGCGAAGCCGCCGGCAAACAGCGCTGAAATCAGGAAAACCACGCCTAGCCGGGTAACCATTGCCGCACTCCGTTTCGTCAACCGTCCCCAACGGTTTGCAATGTCACTTCGCCCGGATTCACTAAAGATTTAATCTAATTACGAAAAGCTTAACGCGCTGCGTTTCGCCACAAGAAAAAGCCGCCTCGCGAGAGACGGCTTTTCTTTGAGGCGGCGGGATAGGAGGGGACTTCACCCGCCGTTGCTGTCTAACAAGCTTCGGCCTGAAAGGTTCCATCGCGCGCGAAAGAAAGAAGTTCTGCGCCACGGGTCGTGCCGTGGAACTTTCATCGCGCGCTGCGGTTGCTGTGGCACGGGGCGATTTGGTGCCTCAACAATCCAAGGAGAATAATCATGGGTCGCGGAATCCTGCTGTGGCTGCTCGGTATACCTATCCCGATCATCATCCTCATCCTTCTGTTCGTTCGATAAGGGGTGGTCATGCAACAAACAATTTCATCGACCGAGGCGATCGTTCCGAGCGAATCCTCGTCATCCGCTGTCTCCTGGGCTGCAATCATCGCCGGCGCGGTGGCGGCATCCTCGCTGACGCTTCTTCTGATCGTGCTGGGTTCCGGCCTTGGCCTGAGTTCCGTTTCGCCATGGTCCGGCTCGGGCGTCTCGATGACAACCTTCGCCGTATCAACCGCAATCTGGCTTATCATCGTGCAATGGTTTTCGTCAGCTTTCGGCGGCTATATCGCCGGGCGGCTGCGCACGAAATGGTCGGGCGTCCATGACGACGAGATCTATTTCCGCGACAGCGCGCATGGGTTCTTGTCCTGGGCGCTGGCAACGCTGGTCGTCGCCGGCGTGATGGGCTCGGCCCTGACGTCGGTCGTGGGCGGTGGCGTGCAGGCCGCCTCGACGGTGGTTTCCGGCGCAACTTCAGCGGCTGGTGCCGGCGCAAGTGCGGCCAGCCAGAGCGGCATGGCTTCGCAGGCGAACGACATGACCTCTTACTTCGTCGATTCCCTGTTCCGTCCGGCCGATCCGGCTGCGGCCAATGCACAAGGGGCTGAAGGCAATGCGGCGGCGGCAGGCCAGGCCACGCGCATCCTGCTTTCCAGTGCGGCATCAGGTGAAGTGTCAGCCGAGGATCGCACCTATCTCGCGCAACTCGTCGCTGCGCGTGCCGGGATTTCGCAGGCCGACGCTGAAGCGCGCGTCGATGGCGTTCTGAAGCGGATAGAAACCGCCAAGACCGATGCGAAACAGGCTGCGGACACTGCCAGGAAGGCTGCCGCGACATTCTCGCTGGTGACGGCGCTGTCCTTGCTGCTCGGTGCTTTCATCGCTTCGGTCGCCGCACTTATCGGCGGGCGTGGCCGCGATGAGAACCCGGACGTCATGATCGTTCGATAACCAACGAGCGAGTGGATGCAAATGCCCGCCCCTTCACCGGGGCGGGCATTTGTTTGAGCAGCGCTCAATCATGAAAACATGAGCTTTTCTGGAACGTTCACTGCTCGGGGCAGTTGTCTTGCGAGTATCGAGTAAGCGTAGGAAGGGACGGATATGCAGGAAGATCGGAGACAGCTACGCGAGACGCTGCGCCAAACCTACGGCACCTTGAAGGAACTGCGTAAATCCCTTGCTGCGGTGGATGCAGACTATGCGCTGCACGACCTTGGAGCCCTGCTCTCGGTGGCTGAACAGGAAGCCTTGAACAGACTGCGCGAAAGCGAAAGCTGAGCCGCTGAAAGCAGTTTGATCGACTATTCCGCCGCAAACTGGCTGTCGACCGCGTCGTCCGGCAGGTTCGGATCGCCCGGTGCGGTTTCGCAGCCGAGATCGGGGAAGGCCACCACCCGGTTATTGCGGAAGTCGGTGCGTACCACCAGCAGGCCGCGTTCCTCGAAATAGGTCAGGAGCCGCCGTGCCCGCCGCGCCGAGTGACTGCCATAGACACGGGCTATTGCAGCGTCGGAAGGACAGGGCAAGCCGTTGACGGCTGCCTGTGCGACGGACAGGAAAACGCCCTGCATGTCATCGGGTACGCTTGCCGATAATTCCAGTGCATGCTGCCAGGTCTCGCTTTCGGCTGTCGCGCCATCGACGCCTGCGCGGGCGACCGCCAGCTTGCGCCGGAAGGCCGGCAGGGCCAGCGGCTCGCCGGCGACGCGCCGGATGCGGCAGCGGACCAGAAAATCCTGATAGAGGATGGCGTCGGAGCGGAAGGAGGCGTCCACGTCCTCAAGAATTTCGCGCAGCACGCCTTCGATCTGCATGTCGCGCTCGGCCTCGTCGATGATGGCGAAGACCGGTTCGGCCGGTGCTTCGGGTGCCGGCTTGGGTTGTGAAAGCTGGGCCAGGATATCGGCGGTCGGGGTGGGAGCTGGCGGCGGTGGCGTGCGCCGCACGATCGGGCGTCGTTCTTCCGGGCCGGGCGTAAAAATCAGCTCGCTGAGGTCTTCGCCGCTTTCCGGCAGCGGCATCAGCTTCGGGCTGGTCGAGCGGGGTGCGGTCTCGACATTGCCGATGGTGACGGGCAAAGGCCGGCGCGCGATTGCGGGCCCGAGCGCCACGAAATGGCCGCGGCCGAGGTCGCGGAACATTTCGGCCTGACGCCGCTCCATGCCGAGCAGGTCGGCGGCACGCGCCATATCGATGTCGAGGAAGGTACGGCCCATCAGGAAGTTCGAGGCTTCCGCCGCAACGTTCTTGGCGAGCTTGGCAAGGCGCTGCGTGGCGATAACGCCGGCCAGCCCGCGCTTGCGGCCACGGCACATCAGATTGGTCATTGCGGCGAGCGAGATTTTTCTGGCCTCGTCGGCAACCTCGCCGGCAGCGGACGGTGCGAAGAGCTGGGCTTCATCGACGACGACCAGAACCGGATACCAGTGGTCGCGCTCGGCATCGAACATGCCGCCAAGGAAGGCAGCTGCGGCGCGCATCTGCTGTTCGACGTCCAGTCCTTCGAGGTTGAGCACGACGGAAACGCGATGCTGGCGGATACGCGCGGCAATGCGGGTGAGTTCGGCCTCGGTGCGCGCGGCATCGACGACGACATGGCCGAATTTATCGGCCAGCGAGACGAAATCGCCTTCCGGATCGACAATGCATTGCTGCACCCACGGCGCGCTCTGTTCGAGCAGGCGGCGCAGCAGATGCGATTTGCCGGAGCCCGAATTGCCCTGCACGAGCAGGCGGGTCGCCAGCAATTCCTCAAGGTCGAGCATAGCCGGCGTCCCGTTGGACGTCGCGCCCATATCGATGCCTACCTTCATTGCGCCTCCTCGACGCGCCGCATGATTCTCTTGTCCATTTTAGGGGTCTAGCACAGCGGGCGGGAACAGGCGTGACGGAGATTCAAGCCTGAATTTTTATAGCTCTTAGCATTGCTACGTCGGTAATGGGGCCTGGGTTTAAGGAAACCCACAGATGAAAGGTCGCGGAGCTAAGCGCTGCGCTTGAAGCCCTCGCTGGCGACGAGCAGATTGCGCGTATAATCCTTGGTGACGCGGCGCGCGACGAGATCGGCTGCGGTCAGGCGTTCGACCTCTTCGCCATTCTGCATGACCATCAGCCGGTCGCACATATGGGTGATGACCGCGAGATCGTGGCTGACCATGATGAAGGTCAGCTTGCGGTCGGCGCGAATCTGCTCAAGCAGGTTCAGCACCTCGGCCTGCACCGAGGCGTCGAGCGCCGACGTTGGCTCGTCGAGCAGCAGGATCGATGGTTCGAGGATCAGCGCACGGGCAATCGCGATGCGCTGGCGCTGGCCGCCGGAAAGCTGGTGCGAATAGCGGAAGCGGAAACCGGAACCCAGTCCGACCTCGTCCAGCGCACGCAGGATGCGCTTTTCGGTGTCTTCGAAACCATGGATGGCTAAGGGCTCCAGCAGCAGGCGATCGACAGTCTGGCGCGGATGCAGCGAGCCGTATGGGTCCTGGAAAACCATCTGCACCTGACGGTAGAAAGCCTTGTCGCGTTTACGTCCCAGCGGCTTGCCGTTGACGACGATGGTTCCGCCCGCCACCGGCGCCAGCCCTGCAACCGCGCGCAGCAGCGTCGACTTGCCGGAGCCGGATTCGCCGACCAGCCCGAAGGATTCGCCGGAGGCGACAGTGAGGCTGACGTCATTCAGCGCGACGAAGCCGTCGAAGGTGACGCGCAGCCGGTCCAGTTCAAGGGCTGCGGTCATAGCGCCCATTCCGGCTTGCGGTCGAGAACGGGCAGCGGGTGCCTGTCGGCGTCGATCTGCGGCATGCAATTGAGCAACCCGCGCGTATAGGGATGCTGGGCGTTGCCAAGCTCGGTCGCCGGCAGCTCCTCGACGATCCTGCCGGCATACATGACGATGACGCGGTCGCAGAAGGACGAGACGAGCCGCAGGTCGTGCGAAATGAAGATCAGGCCCATGCCGCGATCGCGCACGAGTCGGTCGAGAATGCCGAGCACCTCGAGCTGGACGGTGACGTCGAGTGCCGATGTCGGCTCGTCGGCGATCAGCAGTTCGGGACCGGCGATCAGCATCATGGCGATCATGGCGCGCTGGCCCATGCCGCCGGAAACCTCATGCGGATAGAGCTTGTAAACCCGCTCGGGATCACGGATCTGCACGGCCTGGAGCATGTCCAGCGCCCGCTTGCGCGCCTCGGCCTTGCCGACCTTCTCATGGGTGCGCAAGGTCTCGACGATCTGGCGGCCGATGGTCATGACCGGGTCGAGCGAATATTTCGGATCCTGCAGCACCATGGCGATGCGCTTGCCGCGCAAGGTGCGCCGCTCACGCGCCGGCACGTGCAGGAGGTCGATGCCGCTGAACTCCAGCTTTTTGGCCGAAATCTCCGCATGCTCCGGCGTCAGGCCCATGATGGCGCGGCCGGTCTGCGATTTGCCCGAACCGCTTTCGCCGACGATGCCGAGCCGTTCCTTGCCGAGCGAGAAGGAGACGCCGCGCACCGCCTCGATGACGCCGGTGCGGGTCGGGAAGCTGACGCGCAGGTCTTCCACCTCCAGCAACGCGCTCATTGGCTGCCTCCGCGCGGGTCGAGCGCGTCGCGCAGGCCGTCGCCGAGAAGATTGAAGCCGAGGCTGACGATCAGGATGGCGAAACCGGGAGCGGCTGCCACCCACCACTGGTCGAGGATGAACAGGCGTCCGGCCGCGATCATCGCACCCCATTCGGGCAGTGGCGGCTGCGCGCCGAGGCCGAGGAAGCCGAGGCCAGCGGCGGTGAGGATGATGCCGGCCATGTCCAGCGTGACGCGCACGATAAGCGAGGAGACGCAGAGCGGCATGATGTGGCGCAGCACGATGCGCGTCGGTGACGCGCCCATGAGTTGCACGGCGGCGATGTAGTCGGAATTGCGCACCGTCAGCGTTTCGGCCCGCGCGATGCGGGCATAGGGCGGCCACGAGGTGATGGCGATGGCGATGATGGCGTTGCCGATGCCGGGCCCGAGTGCTGCAACGAAGGCCAGTGCCAGCACCAGCTTGGGAAAGGCAAGGAAGATGTCGGTGATGCGCATCAGCACCGCATCGACCCAGCCGCCGGCATAGCCCGCGACCGTGCCGACCAGCAGGCCGATGGGGGCGGCAATGATGGCGACGAGGACGACGACCTGCAAGGTCAGCCGCGAGCCGTAGATGAGGCGCGAAAGGATATCGCGGCCCTGTCCGTCGGTGCCGAGCCAGTGATTGGCATCGGGAAACAGCAGCCGCGAATTGGCGAGATCGCCAATGTAGGGGGAATAGGGCGCCAGCACATCGGCGAGTGCCGCCACCAGGCACAGCGCGAGGATGATCAGCAGCCCGATAACGGCGAGCTTGTTGGCAGTGAAGCGCCGCCACGTCAGGTAAGCGCGGCCGAGCCTTGCCTGCAGGCGTGAGGCCGGGCGCTCGGAAAGCAGCCAATCGCGGCGGGTCTGCATGGTTTCGCTCATCGTATCCGCGTCCTTGGGTCGAGTACGCGGTAGAGCAGGTCGGAGAACAAATTGAGCGCGATGAATACCGAGCCGATGACGAGCGTGCCGCCAAGCACTGCGTTCATGTCGGCGTTCTGCAGCGAATTGGTGATGTAGAGACCGAGGCCCGGCCAGGCGAAGACGGTTTCGGTCAGCACCGAGCCCTCAAGCAGGTTGGCATAGGACAGCGCGATCACCGTCACCAGCGGCACGGCGGCGTTGCGCAGCGCGTGGCCCCAGATGATGCGGGTTTCGGAAAGACCCTTGGCGCGCGCCGCGACGATGTATTCCTGCTGAAGTTCATTCAGCATGAAGGAGCGCGTCATGCGGCTGATATAGGCGAGCGAAAAATAGCCGAGCAGCGAGGCGGGCAGGATGATGTGGGCGAAGATATCGCGAAACGCGGCCCAGTCGCCGCGCAGGATCGAATCGAGGAGGTAAAAGCCGGTGATCGGGGTGAAGGTGTATTCGAAGACGACGTCGATGCGGCCGGGGCCGGCCGTCCATCTCAGCCGCGCATAGAATACCAACAGCCCCAGAAGCCCGAGCCAGAAGATCGGCACGGAATAGCCGACCAGCCCAATGATGCGCACGATCTGGTCGGCGATGCTGCCGCGCCTGACGGCGGCAAGCACGCCGAGCGGAATGCCGAACAGCGCGCCGATGATGGTGCCCAGCGAGGCCAGTTCCATGGTCGCGGGGAAGACGCGTCTTATGTCCGACATCACCGGGTTCGTGGTCAGCACCGAGGTGCCGAAATCACCCTGCAGCGCGCCTTTCACATAGAGGAAGAACTGCTGGTAGTAGGGCAGGTTCAGTCCCATCTCGATGCGCGTGCGCTCGACCACATGGGCCGGCGCGCGGTCGCCGACGATCGCCAGCACCGGGTCGATCGGGATGACGCGGCCGATGAAGAAGGTGACGGCCAGAAGGCCAAGATAGGTCGTCACCACGATCACCACGAAACGGGCGATCGCAGCGGCGCGGGCGGAGGCGCGACCGCTTTCGCGTTTCGCCTCCGCGCGTGTTTGCGTGTTGCTCAACGAACCGATCTTCTCGGTTCTATTACTTCGAGACCGGTGCCAGGAAGTTGCTGTCGAAGCTCGGTCCGAGCTTGTAGTTCTTGACGTTGCCGCGCAGGCCGGCGACTTCCGTCTGCTGGAAGATCATCACGAAAGGGCTGGTCTCCAGCGATTCCTTCTGCAGCTTCTGGTACATTTCGGCGCGCTTGGCGTTGTCGCGTTCCAGAAGGGCTGCCTTGGTCTGCGCGGTCAGCTCCGGCACATCCCAGGAATTGCGCCAGGCCAGCGTCTTGGTGGCGGCGTCGTCCTTGTTGTCGGGATTGCTGGTGAAGGTTTCCGCATTGGAGTTCGGATCCCAGTAATCCATGCCCCACTGGCCGATATAGATGTCATGGTTGCGGGCGCGGTACTTGGTCAGCGTCTGCTTGCCGTCGCCGGGAATGATCTCCAGCTTGATGCCGGCCTGGCCGACGGTCTGCTGGATGGACTCGGCAATGCCGGTGACCGGCTGGCTGCTGCGCACGTCCATGGTGACGGAGAAGCCGTCCTTCAGGCCGGCCTTTTCCAGAAGCTCCTTGGCCTTGGCGACATCGAGCTTGAACGGCGCATCGTCGAGCGAACCGAGCACGCCCTTGGGCTGGTAGGTCTGGCGGATCTCGCCGATGCCCTTGATCAGCGTCGAGCCGATCGCGTCATAGTCGACCAGATATTTGAAGGCCTGGCGCACTTCCGGCTTGGCCAGCGTCTCGTTCTTCTGGTTCAGGCTGATGTAATAGACCGTGCCCTTCGGTGCGCTGGTGGTGGCGAGCTTGTCGTTCTTGGAAACGGCATCAAGATCGCCGGGTTCGAGGTTGCGGGCAACGTCGATATCGCCGGTTTCCAGCATCAGCCGCTGCGTGGCGCTTTCCTTGACATGGCGATAGATGACACGGGCAAGTGCCGGCTTTTCGCCGTAGTAATTGTCGTTGCGCTCGAGAACGAGCAGCTCATTGGCGCGCCAATCGCGGATCTTGAACGGGCCGGAACCGGCAAAGCCGGTCTTGAGCCAGCCATTGCCGAAATCGTTGTCGAATTTGTAGTCGTCGGTCGGCGTCACCGGCGCGACGTGTTCCAGCACCAGCTTCTTGTCGACGACTGCGCCGACGGTGGCGGTGAGGCAGTTGAGCACGAAGCTCGGCGCATAGGGTTTGTCGACGGTGAAGACGAAGGTGTTGGTGTCGGCGGCCTTGGCCTTTTCCGTCACGTTCTCGCCGGTCAGGCCGAACTGGGTGAGGATGAAGGCCGGGCTCTTGTCCATCTTGACGGCGCGCTCGAAGGACCAGGCGACGTCTTCGGCGGTGATGGGGTTGCCGGAAGCGAATTTGAGGCCGGGCTTGAGCTTGAAGGTATAGGTCAGGCCGTCGTCGGAAACGGTCCAGCTTTCGGCAATGCCGCCCTTGACCTTGGTGGTGTCGGCGATATCGAGGCGCACCAGCATGTCATAGGAATTGCCGATGAATTCCGCGGGGCTGATCTCGAAGGACTCACCCGGATCGAGCGTGATGGTGTCGTCGATGGCCCAAGCCAGAACCAGCGTGTCGGCCGGCGTCTCGGCGAATGAAGGAGCGGCGGAGAAGACCAGCATCGACATTGCCGCGCCGGCAAGCAGCGGGCGGAAGCGAGCGTTCATTTTTCCCATCATCATCTTGGTTGTTCCCTGTTTTGTTGACGAAGTTATTATTCTTGTTAGGCGGCTTCAGTCCTCGTGCCAGGCGGAGCGCAGGACACGGAACCAGTTTTCGCGGCATAGTTTCGCCAGTTCCGCGCCACCATAGCCCGCGCCCTGCAAGGCGACAACGAGGTTCTGAAGGCCCGCCGCGGTGCCGATTTCCCTGGGGATCAAGGCGCCGTCGAAGTCGGAGCCGATGGCGACGCCATCGATGCCGAGCTTGTCGACGAGATAGTCGATATGGCGGACCATGTCGGAGATCGGCGTGTCGGCGTTTTCCCGCCCGTCGGCGCGCAGCATGGTGACGGCGAAATTCAGCCCGACCAGGCCGTTGCTCTCGCGGATGGCGTCGAGCTGTCTGTCGGTGAGGTTGCGCGCGACCGGGACCAGCGCATGCGGATTGGAATGGCTCGCCACCAGCGGCTGGTCGCTCAGCTTGGCGACATCCCAGAAGCCTTTTTCGGTGATGTGCGACAGGTCGATCATGATGCCGAGGCGATTGCATTCGCGCACCAGCTCGCAGCCGGCGTCGGTCAGGCCGGGACCGGTGTCCGGGCTCATCGGATAGGCGAAGGGCACGCCATGGCCGAAGACGTTGTTGCGGCTCCAGACCGGCCCGAGCGAACGCAGGCCGGCGGCGTAGAACACCTCCAGCGCCGCAAGGTCCGGCCCGATGGCCTCGCAGCCTTCCATGTGGAGCACGGCGGCGAAGACCTCGTCGGCCAGCGCATTGTCGATATCGGCCATGGTGCGGCACAGACGCCATGTGCCGGCGCGCTCCAGCTTCAGCGCGACCGCCGCCATCTCCAGTGCGATGTCGAGTGAGGGGGAACGTTCGAGCGGCTTGGAAAGCGGGGTCACATAGCTGCCGTCGGCGCCCGGTTCCTTCAGCACCAGATGGCCGGAGGGAATATAGATCGCGCACAGGCCGCCGGCGAGCCCGCCGGCACGGGCGCGGGGCAGATCGATATGGCCTTTGGCCGTGCCCTTGGCGAACTCGGCGACAGCGTCGCCGCCGTCCTTTTCATGCCGCCAGAGGCGAAGCAGAACGTCGTTATGGCCGTCGAAGACTGCGTGCATGGGCAACCCTTTTTGCATGGATGATGCAAATGGTTCGGGCAAGATCAAGAGATATCGGCGCGCCGCCTTTACTGGCTCGACCGAAACAAGCCGGCTGGTCTCACTGCCGTTGCGTCAATGCCGCGCCGGTATCTGCACGGGCGCGGCAAAGCAAAAGGCTGCTCAGTCCTCTTCATCATCGGTGGCGGACGCCCAGGAATGTGGGTTGATCTTCTTCTGTGTGCTGGAATCGGTGAATGCCCACCAGCCCACATCGTTCTCGTCTCCCTCGCCGCCAAGCGCCTTCAGCATCTCGGCCGAGCGATACTGGGCGATGGATTCGTTCTCCTGCCCGTCGGCGTCTTTCCAGAAGACGCGGACCTTGCTGCCGTTTTTCGGTGCGGTGGCGATCGGCTTGGGATTCGGCATCTTTGTTCCTCCTGATGTCCGCATGAAGGTAAGGCTGAATTCGCGAATGGCAATCGGGTCGTTCATGACTGTGAAGGCTGGTTAAGGTTAGTCGATCGTTAAAACTTGTCGGGCACATTCCAGCGACGGGACGACCGCGGGGGCGGTCGGCGATGGATTCGCGGTGGGGTAACTATGCTGGATATCGTAGGCGCGGGAGTTTCGCCGGGAATGGGCGAATTGGCGTCAGACCTGGAGCGGGTCCTCGATTCCATGAAGATGGGCGTCGTGCTTCTCGACGCCGACCTCAACGCGCTGGTCGTCAACACGGAATTCTACAAGCTTTGGAAGATGACGCCGGACGATATCGGCGTCGGTTCATCGTTTCGGGCGGTGATGGACTTCAACCGTCACAACGGCATCTACGACGTCAACGACGAGAAGTGGGAAAGCTACGTCGCCTATCGGCTGAATGAAATCCGCGCCGGCGATGTCGCCCCGCGCGAATTCAAGCGCGCCGACGGCTGCACCATGATCTATTCGGTGACGGCACTTTCCGGCGGCAAGCGTCTCGTTTCCTACTACGACATCACCGAGATGAAGGAGCGTGAACAACGGCTCGCCGAGACGGTGGAAAAGACGCGTCTTTCCGAAGCCGTCATCAACGGCATCAAGGACCCGATCTTCGTCAAGGACGCAGACCTGCGCTTCGTCTTCGTCAACGAGGCGTTTTCGACCCTGTTCGGCAGGAAGCCGCAGGACATGCTGGGAAAGGTCGGCGCTGATTTCTTTGCCGCCGAACAGGCCGAAGGCTTCGAGGACAGCGAGCGCCATGTGCTGCTCACCGGCCAGCCCTACGAAGTCGAGGAGAATTTTGAGTTTCTCGGCAAGGCCAAGTCGCGCATCGTGCGCAAGAACCGCGTCAGCGTCGACAGCGGCAAGAATTTCGTTGCCGGCTTTCTTTTCGATGTGACGGATATCAAGTCGCGCGAGAACGAAGCCGACGAGGCGCGCCGGCGGCTGGCCAGTGTGCTGGAATCGCTGCCGGCAGGTGTCATCATCTACGATCGCCACGACAAGTTCGTGCTGGCAAACCGCAAGCTGCAGGCTTCGCTGCCGGGCATGGCGGCTGCCTGGGTGCCCGGCTGCACGCTGCGCGAGGCGATCGAACTGGCGCATCATGTCGGCTATTTCCGGCAAAGCGAAGATCCCGAGCTGGATGCGCTTTATGACAGCGATCCCGACGGCTGGGTGCGGCGCTATATGGGGCGCTACCACGTCAAACATTTGGCGGCAGAGCGCATCAACCCGGATGGGCGCTGGTTCCAGACATTCGACATGCGCATGGACGACGGCACCTATATCGGCGTGCGCGTCGACATTACGGAATTGAAGACGCGCGAAAAGGCGCTGCGCGACAGCATGCGCCAGATCGATCTCTTCCGGCATGTTCTCGATGAATTGCCGGTCTCGACCTACGTCAAGAATGCCGACCTGACTTTCGAGTTCGTCAACAAGGCCTGGAGCACCATCACCGGCGTTTCGCAGCAGGCGGCAATCGGGCGAAGCGACCGCGATTTCTTCGGCGAGGAAGGTGAGGGTTTCGCCGAGCGCGATCTCGACGTTCTGCGCAGCGGCAAGCTGAACGAGACCGAGGAGGTGCTGACCCATTCCGACGGCACCGTGCGCCAGCTCTACGCCAAGAAAAGCCGGCTTGTTTCCATCGATGGCTCCGTGCATCTCATCGGCTCCAGCACCGATGTCACCGAACTGAAGGAGCGTGAGGCCGAGCTTGAAGAGGCCCAGCGCCGGGCCGTACTGGCCGACCGTGCGAAATCGGAATTCCTGGCCAATATGAGCCATGAAATCCGCACGCCCATGAATGGCGTGCTCGGCATGGCCGAGCTGCTGGCAAAGTCCGACCTCGACCCAAAGCAGAAGACGTTTACCGACATCATCGTGAAATCGGGCAATGCGCTGCTCACCATCATCAACGACATTCTCGACTTCTCCAAGATCGATGCCGGGCAGCTGGTGCTCGATCCCGCGCCCTTCAATCTGGCCGAAGCCATCGAGGATGTCGCCACGCTGGTGTCGACGCGGGCCAAGGAAAAAGACCTCGAACTGATCGTGCGTGTCGCGCCCAATCTCTACGATCTGTTTGTCGGCGATGTCGGCCGCATTCGCCAGATCATCACCAATCTGGTCGGCAACGCCGTCAAGTTCACGGATTCCGGCCATGTGCTGATCGACGTGACCGGCGAGACGGTGGACGGTATCGCCAGTCTGCGCATTGCGGTGACCGATACGGGCATCGGCATTCCGGCAGACAAGCTGAAGCAGGTGTTCGAGAAGTTCAGCCAGGTCGATGCCTCGTCGACAAGACGCCATGAAGGCACCGGCCTCGGCCTTGCCATCACCTCGCGGCTTGTCGGTCTTATGGACGGCGACATCGGCGTCGAAAGCACCGAGGGCAAGGGCTCTACCTTCTGGTTCACGCTGTCCCTGCCCAATGCGGGACGGCCGGAAGGCCGCAAGGTGACGCCGGTCGACGTCACTGGCGCGCGTATCCTCATCGTCGACGACAATGCGGTCAACCGCTCGATCCTGATCGAGCAGATGGCGTCCTGGACCTTCGATGCCTGTGCTGCGCAGAGCGGGGCGGAGGGTCTGAAGGTGCTGCACGCCGCTGCAACACTCGGCGTCCCTGTCGATTGCGTGGTGCTCGACTATCAGATGCCAAACATGTCGGGCGCGGAAATGGCGCGCATCGTGCGCAACACGCCGGGCCTCGCAAACACGCCGATCGTCATGCTGACCTCGGTGGACCAATCGCTCGTCAATGCCAGCTATCGCGATCTGGCGATCGACGCGCAGCTCATCAAGCCGGCGCGTTCCTCGACGCTTCTCGAAGCCCTCGTCTCGACCATTCAGCGCCGGCGCAGCGCCTATTTTGCCGGCGAACCAAGGCGCGGCGCCGTTGCAGATGTTGCGGCGAAGCCGGTGTCCCAGCCTGCCGTCAGCCTGCGGACGCGCAGCCGGCCAGTCAGCTCGGCCGAGCACAGGCTCGATATCCTCGTGGCCGAAGACAATGAGGTCAACCAGCTCGTCTTCACCCAGATACTGGGCGAAACCGATTTCACCTTCGAGATCGTCTGCAATGGCAGGAAGGCGCTGGCCGCCTTCACCGAGATGCGGCCGCGTATGATCCTGATGGATGTTTCCATGCCGGAGATGAACGGGCTGGAAGCGACGGCGGCAATCCGCGAACTGGAAGCGCAGTCCGGAACGCGCATTCCCATCATCGGCGTGACGGCGCACGCGCTGAAGGGCGACCGCGATCGCTGCCTTGAAGCAGGCATGGACGACTATCTCGCCAAGCCGATCAGCCCCAAGGCCCTGCTCGAAAAAGTCCAGCGCTGGGCATGGCTCGACGATCAGGACAAGCGCGAAGCCGTCTGAAGGCGGCAGCGTTAATTTTTTCTTGCTTCGCTCTTCTCCGCTCCTGCAGCGCTCGCCAGAGCCGCCGAGCGGCGTAACTGCTTGATTCCCGCACGGAACGCGCCGGGCATTCCATGGCATGCCGAAAACGCCTGTTTTCGGGCGTTACCGAGGTGACATGAAACTGTCATCTGACTGTTACAATCGGGCGTTAATGCCTCTCCCGACGCAAAGAAACGCGTTGAAGAAAATTCCCCGACAGGAGTTAGGCCCCAATGACCAAATTCTTTCTTACGGCGTCGGCCGCAGCGATCGCGCTTGCCGCTTCCGCCGGCTACGCCGCAGCCCGCGACCAGATCCAGGTCGCTGGTTCCTCGACCGTTCTGCCCTATGCAAAGATCGTTGCCGAGAACTTCGGCGAGACCTTCACCAACTTCAAGACCCCTGTGGTCGAGTCCGGCGGCAGCGGCGCCGGCATCAAGGAATTCTGCAAGGGCGTCGGCGAGAACACCATCGACATCGCCAATTCCTCGCGCAAGATCAAGGACGACGAAGTGAAGTCCTGCGTCGACGCCGGCGTCAAGGACATCCAGGAAGTCAAGATCGGCTATGACGGCATCGTCTTCGCCACCGACATCAATGGCCCGGATTGGGCGCTGGTGCCGGCTGACGTCTACAAGGCACTTGCTGCCCAGCTCGTCGTCGACGGCAAGCTCGTCAACAACCCGAACACCAAGTGGAACCAGGTCAACCCGAACCTGCCCGACTGGGACATCGCTGCCTACATCCCGGGTGAAAAGCACGGCACCCGCGAAGTGTTCGAAGAAAAGCTGATGACCGAAGGCTGCAAGTCCTCGGGCGCGATCGATGCCATCAAGGCCGCCGGCCAGGATGACAAGGCTGCCGCCAAGACCTGCGTCGCCATCCGCAAGGACGGCAAGGCTGTCGACATCGACGGCGACTACACCGAAACGCTCGCCCGCATCGCATCCAACAAGACCGGCGTCGGCGTGTTCGGCCTCGCCTTCTACGAAAACAACGCCGACAAGCTGAAGGTCGCGACCGTCGAGGGCATCGTTCCTTCGACCGAGACCATCGCCAAGGGCGAATATCCGGTGTCGCGTCCGCTGTACTTCTACGTCAAGAAGGCTCACCTCGGCGTCGTTCCGGGTCTCAAGGAATATGTCGACTTCTTCCTCGACGACCAGATGGTCGGCCCGGAAAGCCCGCTTGCCGATTACGGCCTGGTTTCGGCTCCGGAAGGCGAGCGCAAGGAACAGCGCGAAGCCTTCGACGCCGGCAAGACCATGTAATCAGACGACATTTCGGGGCGCGGGATTATCCTGCGCCCCGAAACGCCTGCCATCCCGGAGTAGTCCATGTCCTTGATGCTCGTCTTCGCGCTCGTATTCGTCATAGGCGCCGTCGCCTTTTTCATCGGACGACAGCGTGCCGCCGCCCACGACAATGGCAAGGTCAAGCCGCACTCCCGTGCTCACTATCATGGTTGGTGGGCCTTCCTGCTCGCCACGCTGCCCGCACTTCTCCTGCTGGCCATCTGGAGCATCGGCTCCAGCGTCTATCTCAACAGCCATATCAATGGGCAGTTGCCGGCACAGACCGCCGAAAGCGCTGTTGCCAGCCGCACATTGGCTGCCAGCCTGACCAAGAGCCTCGCCAACGGCCTGCGCAAGCTTGAGCCGGAAGTGGCCAACAATTTGCCGGCTACCTTCGCCGAACTGCAGCCCATGCTTGCAGCGCGCGGCGTGGCGCTGGCGCCGGACACCCAGGACTACATGATACCGATCGCGGTGGATGCCAACCGCACGCAGGACACGATGCAGCTGATCGGCGGCGTCCTGGTTCTCGCACTTGCCGTCGCTGGTGCCGTCTTCGGCCTGTCGCAGATCAAAGTCAGGGCGCGTGCGCGCAACAATGTCGAAAGGCTCATTCTCTGGGGCCTGCTCGGCGCCTCGACCATCGCCATCCTGACGACGGTCGGCATCGTGCTTTCGATGCTGTTCCAGTCGATCAACTTCTTCGAGCGCGTGCCTTTCTTCAGCTTCTTCTTCGGCACCGTCTGGGACCCGCGCTTTGCTGCCGCCGGCGCTGGCGAGTCGGCTGGTCAGTTCGGCCTTATCCCGCTTCTTGCCGGTACGCTCTATATCGCGCTGGTCGCCATGCTGGTTGCCGTTCCGGTTGGCCTGATGTCGGCGGTCTACATGGCCGAATATGCTTCGCCGAAGGTGCGCGCCGTGGTCAAGCCGGCGCTGGAACTGCTCGCCGGCATCCCGACCATCGTCTACGGCATATTCGCACTGGTGACGCTCGGGCCCTTCCTGCGCGACCTCAGTGCAGCCCTTGCCGGCGGCACCTCCTTCATCCAGGCGCAGAGCATCCTGACAGCTGGCCTCGTCATGGGCGTCATGCTCATCCCGGTCGTATCGTCGCTGTCGGATGACATCATCACCGCGGTGCCGCGCGCTATGCGTGACGGTTCGCTCGGCCTCGGTGCTACGCGCTCGGAGACAATCCGCAAGGTCATCCTGCCTGCCGCGCTGCCGGGCATCGTCGGCGCCATTCTGCTCACTGCCTCGCGCGCCATCGGCGAAACGATGATCGTGGTGCTTGCCGCAGGCGTGGCCGCAAACCTGACGCTCAATCCGTTCGAGGCGATGACCACCATCACCGTCAAAATCGTCAATCAGCTCACCGGCGACCTTGAGTTCAACTCGCCGCAGACGCTGGTCGCCTTCGCGCTGGGTATCACGCTCTTCTTCCTGACGCTGATCATGAACATCTTCGCCCTCTACATCGTGCGCAAGTACCGGGAACAGTACGAATGACCGACATTTCCATGGACACAGTGGCTGGTGCCGTCCCCCGTCCGCGCCGCGATATCGGGCTGAAGCGCCGCTACGCCGCCGAACGCCGCTTTCGCATCTACGGCATGCTGGCGATCTCGGTCGGCCTCGTCTTCCTCGCGATCATGCTGTTTTCGATCGTCTCCAAGGGCTACACGGCGTTCTGGCAGACGACGGTGTCCCTGCCAATCAATTTCGACGAGAAGATCCTCGATCCGGACAACAAGCGCGCCACCGATCCGAGCGTGCTGATCTCCGCCAATTACCCCAAGCTGGCCGAGAATGCGCTGGTCGCAAAGCTCGGCATCAACCCGGACGACAAGGTGACGATCCGCAAGCTCAAGGGCTTCCTGTCGGACGGCGCGCGCACGCAACTGCGTGACGTGGTTGCCGCCGATCCCTCGGTCATCGGCACGACGCGCAATGTCGACATTCTCGCCGCCGCCAATCTCGACTCCGCCTTCAAGGGTCAGATCGATCTCAATGTCGATGAGGCGCGGCGCAAGGTTTCCGACCAGCAGGTCATCTGGATGAAGCAGCTGACGGCCGACGGTTCGATGGCCGAGCATTTCAACAAGGGCCTGTTCACCTTCGGCGCGTCCAGCCGTCCTGAAACCTCGGGCATGGGCGTGGCGATCATCGGCTCCTTCTACATGATGGTGATCGTGCTGCTGCTCGCCCTTCCCATCGGCGTTGCCGCCTCGATCTATCTTGAGGAATTCGCCAAGAAGAGCCGCCTGACCGACCTGATCGAGGTCAACATCAACAATCTGGCCGCGGTGCCGTCGATCGTCTTCGGCCTGCTCGGTCTGTCGGTGTTCATCAACTTCCTCGGCCTGCCGCGTTCGGCGGCCTTTGTCGGCGGCCTCGTGCTGACGCTGATGACCCTGCCGACGATCATCATCGCGACGCGCGCCGCCCTTGCCGCAGTGCCGCCGTCGATCCGTTCGGCAGCGTTGGGTCTCGGCGCATCCAAGATGCAGATGGTGTTCCAGCACATCCTGCCGCTGGCAGCCCCCGGCATCCTGACCGGCACCATCATCGGCCTGGCGCGTGCGCTGGGCGAGACGGCGCCGCTGCTCTTGATCGGCATGGTCGCCTTCGTCGCCAATTATCCGACGACGCCTTTCGAGCCGGCGACGGCCTTGCCGGTGCAGATCTACATGTGGGCCAACGAGGCCGAGCGCGCTTTCGTCGAGCGCATGTCGGGCGCCATCATCATCCTGCTCATCTTCCTGATGGCGATGAACATCACCGCGATCGTGCTGCGCCGCCGCTTCGAACGGCGCTGGTAGAAAAGGACCATGTTATGAACATCATGACCGAGAAAGCACTCGAAAGCGCAGTGAGCGATAAAATGAGCGGCACACCCAACGAAATCATCAAGATGCGCGGCAACAAGGTCGGCGTGTTCTACGGCGAAAAGCAGGCGCTGTTCGATGTCGACCTCGACGTGCGCGAGAACCAGGTGACGGCGCTGATCGGCCCTTCGGGCTGCGGCAAGTCGACCTTCCTGCGCTGCCTCAACCGCATGAACGACACCATCGACAGCGCGCGGGTGACCGGCAAGATCACGCTCGACAATGAAGACATCTACGACAAGAACATCGACGTGGTCGAACTGCGCGCCCGCGTCGGCATGGTCTTCCAGAAGCCGAACCCGTTCCCGAAGTCGATCTACGAGAACGTCGCCTACGGACCGCGCATCCACGGCCTGGCCAAGAAGAAGTCGGAACTCGACCATGTCGTCGAGACCAGCCTGAAGAAGGCCGGCCTGTTCAATGAGGTCAAGGACCGCCTGCTCGAGCCGGGCACCGGCCTTTCCGGCGGCCAGCAGCAGCGCCTGTGCATCGCGCGCGCCATCGCGGTGTCGCCCGAAGTGATCCTGATGGACGAGCCGTGCTCGGCGCTCGATCCGATCGCGACTGCAAGGGTCGAGGAACTGATCGACGAACTGCGCCAGAACTACACGATCGTCATCGTCACCCACTCGATGCAGCAGGCGGCGCGCGTTTCGCAGCGCACGGCGATGTTCCATCTCGGCTATCTCGTCGAAGAAGGTGCGACCGACAAGATGTTCACCAACCCCGACGACAAGCGAACCCAGGACTACATCACCGGCCGCTTCGGCTGACGCGAACACGACGCGGATTGCAAGGACAGCATCATGGGCGAACATACCGTCACCTCTTTCGATGAAGATCTGGGACATATCGACCGTCTCATCCGGGATATGGGCGACCTGGCCGGCTCGATGGTCAGCGCTTCGATCCAGGCGCTGGTCCAGTCGGACAATGCGCTCGGCCAGCGCGTCGTTTCGGACGACGCCATCATGGACGCGCGCCAGCGCGAGCTCGACGAGCGCGCGATCACGCTGATCGCCAAGCGCCAGCCGATGGCGCAGGACCTGCGTGCCGTGGTCGGCGCCATCCGCATGGCCGGCGATCTGGAACGGATCGGCGACCTTGCCAAGAACATCGCCAAGCGCGTCAGCGCTGTCGGCCAGAGCGCCACGCCGCGCGACCTTGCCCATTCGATCGAGGCGATGTCGGGCATGGTGCTGGATCAGGTTCGGGAGGTGGTCGACCACTATGTGTCGCGCCGGCCTGAAGAGTTGCAGGCGTTGCGCGCCGCCGATGAGAAGATCGACGTCAAATACACCGCCGTGTTCCGCGAGCTCCTGACCTACATGATGGAAGACCCGCGCAACATAACCGCTTGCACACATCTCCTGTTCTGCGCCAAGAATCTGGAGCGTATCGGCGACCATGTCACCAACATTGCCGAAAACGCCTATTATGTGATGACCGGCAAGCAGCTTCCGCTCAATCGGCCGAAGCAGGATGAAACTTCGATGACTGCACCGGCCGCCTGAGGCGTGCTGGCCACGAAGCTCTAAAAGGGTAAGCTTGTTCCACCGGCGGTGCGAAACCCGCCGGACACCATGCGAAAGGCGAGGGGGCTCGAACCGGATCGCGTTAACAGGACGGCAAATTGATGATCGCACCCAAAGTCATGGTGGTCGAAGACGAAGAGCCGCTGGGCGTGCTGCTTCGCTACAATCTCGAATCGGAAGGCTATCAGGTCGAGATCGTGCCGCGCGGCGACGAAGCCGAGATCCGGCTTCAGGAAAACGTACCCGATCTTCTGGTGCTGGACTGGATGCTGCCGGCGGTTTCCGGCATCGAGCTTTGCCGACGGCTGAGAATGCGCCCCGAAACCGAGCGCCTGCCGATCATCATGCTGACGGCGCGTGGCGAGGAAAGCGACCGCGTGCGCGGGCTTTCCACCGGGGCTGACGACTATCTGGTCAAGCCGTTCTCGACGCCGGAATTCATGGCGCGGGTGCGCGCACTGCTGCGCCGCGCCAAGCCGGAAGTGCTGTCCAGCGTGCTCAAGGTCGGCGATATCGTGCTCGACCGCGAAGCCCACCGCGTCTATCGCAAGAAGAGCGAGATCAAGCTTGGGCCGACGGAATTCCGCCTGCTCGAATTCATGATGCGCCATCCCGGCCGAGTCTTCTCGCGCAGCCAACTCCTCGACAATGTCTGGGGCGAGACGATCTATATCGACGAGCGCACGGTGGACGTGCATGTCGGCCGGCTGCGCAAGGCCGTCAACACGGGCCGCATGCCCGATGTCATCCGCACCATTCGCGGCTCGGGCTACGCCATCCGCGAGGACTGAGCCGTTGCCTGGCGCTTCTCAGGCAACCTTGTGGCCGACTGTTGCCGGGCTTGCGCCCGGCGCAAAAATCTCCTGATCGACAAAGGTCAGCGCCTGCATGGTGCTGCCCTCGCGGATGAGCGGAAGCTCGTTCGGCTCTGTATCGAAGGAAATCGCCTTGTTGTGCTGGCCGCCGGCGGTCTTGTCGATCGCTTCGCGCAGCGCCGGCTCGATCAGATCGAAAGCGGTCGCGCCGATGCCGACGACAGCCACCGGAGCGGGATCGATCAGCGCGAACAGGCTTCCCAGGCCGAAGCCGATCGCTTCGCCGGCCTTGCGGAACGCTTCGCGCTCGGGGCCGGGCCCTGCACGCGCCACATCTGCCAGCATGCGCATGTCGCCATCGCTGATGTCGGCGAGCGGTGCGTCGTCTTCGCTTGCCTGTTTTGCCTTGCGCCATATTGCGTAGTTGCCGGCATAGGCTTCGACGCAGCCGCGGCGGCCGCAGCGGCAGAGCGCGCCATCGGGCCGGTGGATCATATGGCCGAACTCGCCGCCGGAGGATTGCGTGCCGGTGAAGAGTTCGCCCTTCAGCACCATGCCCATGCCGATGCCGTGCGAAAGCAGCACGGCGATGAAGTCGTTGTGGTAGCGCTCGGGCTTGCGCCATCTCAGCGCCACCGCGATCATGTTGCAGTCGTTCTCGACGGTCACGGGAATGCCGGTTGCTTCCTCGATGATGTCGGCGAACGCAATGTGGGTATGCGCCGTAATCGGCGTCCACAGCATGGCTCGGGAGGTGGAATCGGTGATGCCCTGTACTGCCATGCCGATGCGCATCACGCGCCGGCCGGCCGATCTACGCAGCGCGATCTGCCGGCGCACCATGGCCACGCATTCGCCGATCAAGCCGTCGCGGGACATGGTCAGCGTTTCAAGCTTGCGCTCTTCCTCGGACACGACCTTGCCGGAATAGTCGACGATCGCGACCGAAAGGAAGTTCAGGGAAAGGACGACGGTGACGATTTCGGCGGCATCGGGGTTCAGTTCCAGCGCCACCTGTGGCCGCCCGCGCTTTTGTGACGACGCCTCGGGTCCCTTGGCCTCCAGCAGGATGCCCTCGGCGATGAGGTCCGACGAGATTGCAGAAATGGTCGAGTGGCTGAGGCCGGTCGAGCCGGCGATTTCGGTGCGCGACGGCTGTTGCGCCTGGCGCACGGCGGCAATGACCATGGCGCGGTTGCGCTTGCGCAGATCGTCGTGACGGATCGCGACCGACATGTTTTCGTATTCCTCCCGGGAGCCTGTTCATTCCGCCGAAGCGGAACGGCTCCTGCCTTGTTGTTGGACCGCGATCCCTCCTCGGACGAGGGTTCCTGGCCTTTGCAACCGTTGCGAACCATCCCTTCACCGGACAGGCCCGTCAACAGCGGCACAAGGATATTGACAGAACTCTGCGCATGCGTCATTCTTTTTTTCGAGGCTCGAAAAAAAGAGCTTCTGGGTGGGCCCGAGGGCCAAAGTATCGTTGCGCTGTCATGGCGCCAGGGAGGAAATCATGAAGAAGTTTGCAACCGCCATGCTGGCGGGTGTTGCGCTGTCCATGTCGCTGGGCGCTGTTGCGCATGCGAAGGACAAGATCGTCGGCGTGTCGTGGTCGAATTTCCAGGAAGAGCGCTGGAAGACCGACGAAGCCGCGATCAAGGCTGCTCTCGAAGCATCCGGCGACAAGTACATTTCCGCTGATGCGCAGTCGTCGGCTGCCAAGCAGCTCACCGACGTCGAAAGCCTGATCAGCCAGGGCGCCAACGCGCTCATCATCCTGGCACAGGATTCGAGCGCCATCGGACCGGCCGTCGAAAAGGCCGTTGCCGAAGGCATTCCGGTTGTCGGCTATGACCGCCTGATCGAAAACAAGGACGCCTTCTACCTGACCTTCGACAACAAGGAAGTCGGGCGCATGCAGGCCAAGGGCGTGTTCGACGTCAAGCCGGAAGGCAACTATGTCTTCATCAAGGGCTCGGGTTCCGATCCGAACGCGGACTTCCTGTTCGCTGGCGCCATGGAAGTGCTCAAGGACGCGATCGACAGCGGCAAGATCAAGAATGTCGGCGAGGCCTATACCGATGGCTGGCTGCCCGCCAACGCGCAGAAGAACATGGAGCAGTTCCTGACCGCCAACGACAACAAGGTCGATGCAGTCGTTGCCGCCAATGACGGCACTGCCGGCGGCGCGATTGCCGCGCTCGACGCGCAGGGCCTGGCCGGTTCGGTTCCGGTTTCGGGACAGGATGCCGACCATGCAGCGCTCAACCGCATCGCGCTCGGCACGCAGACCGTTTCGGTGTGGAAGGACTCGCGCGAACTCGGCAAGACGGCAGCCGAGATCGCCTCGCAGCTTGCTGACGGAACCGCGATGGACAAGATCGCGAACGCCGTGAAGTTCGACGGCGGCCCGAACAAGGTCGAGATGACCTCGGTGTTCCTGAAGCCGGTTCCGGTCACCAAGGACAATCTGAACGTCGTCATCGACGCCGGCTGGGTTTCCAAGGACGTCGTCTGCCAGGGCGTGAAGGCAGGTTCGGTTCCGGCCTGCAACTAAGCCATTCGGCTTGAATAGCGACGCCGCGGTTTGATCAGAGCCGCGGCGTTTTCTTAAGGGCTTTTGCAAGAAGGCCCGATGTTTTGAAACGACGCGTGACCCCCTTTGGGAAATCGTTCCGGTTTTCAGGGGCATGCGCTAGGATGAAGTCCGGCTATCGGCGAAAGACCGTAACGGCCGGCGGGAGGAAGTCATGACCGACGTGACAACGAGCGAATCTGCGGATCGGGCTCGAGCATCCGAACTCGGCGCTGTCGCCCGGTTTCTCAAGGCCACAGAACTCGATACCCGCATGCTCGGCATGGTCGGCGCGCTCCTGGTTATCTGGATCGGCTTCCATATCCTGTCGAATGGGCTGTTTCTGACGCCCCGCAACCTGTGGAACCTCTCGGTTCAATCATCATCGGTAGCGGTCATGGCCACCGGCATGGTGCTGGTCATCGTCACGCGCAACATCGACCTTTCCGTCGGCTCGCTCCTCGGCTTCGTCGGCATGATCATGGGTGTCACCCAGGCGGTGTTCCTGCCGCGGGTGATGGGCTTTCCGCTCGGCGATCCGTCCATTTGGGTCATTGCGCTGGCTGCCGGCCTCGTCGTCGGCGTGGTGATCGGCGCATTCCAGGGCTTTCTCATCGCCTATCTCGGCATTCCGGCCTTCATCGTCACGCTCGGCGGCCTGCTCGTCTGGCGCGGTGCGGCGTGGTGGGTCACCAGCGGCCAGACGGTCGCGCCCATGGATGCAACGTTCCGCCTGATGGGCGGCGGGCCTGAGGGCGCAATCGGCGCGACGTGGAGCTGGGTCATCGGCTTGGTCGCGTGTGCTGCCGTCATCCTGATGCTGCTTTCGGGCCGTCGCCAGCGCAAGCGCTTCAAGTTCCCGCTGCGGCCGGTCTGGGCCGAAACGTTCCTTGGCGCTGTTACCTGCGCCGTCATTCTCGGCGCCGTCTGGGTCGCCAATTCCTATCCATGGCCGGCAGGCACGGTGAAGAAATATGCCGAGGCCAACAACATAACCATTCCCGAGGGCGGGCTGTTCATCGCCCATGGTATCGCCATTCCGGTGCTGATGGCGATCGCTGCCGGCATCATCATGACCTTCGTCACAACGCGCACCCGCTTCGGCCGCTACGTCTTCGCCATCGGCGGTAACCCGGAAGCGGCTGAACTCGCCGGCATCAACACGCGCTGGGTGACCATGAAGATCTTCATGGTCATGGGCTTCCTCGCCGCCATCAGCGCCGCGATCTCGACCGCGCGCCTGAACGCGGCGACCAACGCCCAGGGCACGCTCGACGAGCTTCTGGTGATCGCGGCAGCCGTTATCGGCGGTACGTCGCTGGCCGGCGGTGTCGGCACGGTCGCCGGCGCCATGCTGGGTGCTGCGCTGATGCAGTCGCTGCAATCGGGCATGGTGCTGCTTGGCGTCGACACGCCGCTGCAGAATATCGTCGTCGGTTTCGTGCTGGTCGTGGCCGTGTGGCTCGACACGCTCTACCGCCGGCGCGTGCAGTAATCGGTAATCCGGGAGGCAATCATATGGATCAGACAAGCACCCCGCTCGTCGACATGAAGAACATCTCGATCGCCTTCGGCGGCATTCGCGCCGTGGACGATGCGTCGGTCGATCTCCATGCCGGCGAAGTCGTCGCCCTGCTCGGCCACAACGGCGCCGGCAAATCGACGCTCATCAAGATACTGTCGGGCGCCTACAAGCGCGACGGCGGCGCGATCTTCGTCAATGGCGAGGAAGTCTCGATCGGCAACCCGCGCGATGCCAAGAAATACGGCATCGAGACGATCTACCAGACCCTGGCATTGGCCGACAATGTCGATGCCGCCGCCAACCTGTTCCTGGGCCGCGAGCTCAGGACGGCCTGGGGCACGCTCGATGACGTCGCCATGGAAGCCGAGGCGCGCAAGGTGATGGGACGGCTCAATCCGCGCTTCCAGCGCTTCAAGGAGCCGGTGAGCAAGCTTTCGGGCGGCCAGCGCCAGTCGGTGGCGATCGCGCGCGCGATCCTGTTCAACGCCCGCATCCTGATCATGGACGAGCCGACGGCGGCCCTCGGGCCGCAGGAAACCGCGCAGGTCGGCGAACTGGTCAAGCAGCTGAAGGCCGACGGCATCGGCATCTTCCTGATCAGCCACGACATCCATGACGTGTTCGACCTCGCCGACCGAGTCTGCGTCATGAAGAACGGGCAGGTCGTCGGCACCGCGCGCACCCAGGACGTCACCAAGGACGAGGTTCTGGGCATGATCATCCTTGGAAAATGCCCGCCCGGTGCAATCCCGGGACCGGGAGCGATGGCCATCGCTGCTTGAACCTGTTGCGCTGAGGCCACGACCAATCCATCGCATGGGCCTGTGCATTGCATTACCCCCGGCACCCTTTAATAAGGGGCTGGTATGAGCAATTCGCAGGCCCGGCCCTTGAAGAAATTTCTCTCCGTCGCGGTTTTCCTGGCTGTCGCGGCCGCGAGCCTGGCGATGGCTGGCTTTGCCTATCATTCGTCCCAGGAGGCCGCGCGTTTCAAGTTCGCGGCGACGGTGGACGATGCCATGAACCGCATCGAGAGCCGCCTCAATCTCCACCTTTCGCTGCTGCGTTCCACGCAGGCCCTTTTCAAGGTTCGCGGGCGTGAGATCGGGCGAACGGAATTCAAGGCATTCTTCGATGCGCTCGATGTTGAAAACAACTTCAAGGGCCTGAGGGGCATCGGCTTTCTCGAGATAGCCAAGCGCGGCGATGAAGCTCAGCTCCAGCAGGACATCCGCAGGATTGGCGGCACCGAAGGGTCGATCTACCCGCCATCGGAGCTGGAGTGGCGTACGCCGATAGTGCTCTACGAGCCGTTGAGTGAGGCGAACATATCCAGCCTCGGCTACGATATGTTCACGGAGGAAGCGCGTCGCGCTGCCATCGAAATGGCAATGACCAGCGGAGCTCCCCGGGCAACCGCACGGATCGTTCTCGGCGAGAATACCGGTTCGGCAGAAAAGGTGCCCGGGTTCCTGGTGTTCGCAAGCGTGGACGAAGATGAGGCGAATACCGGCACGGGAGGCGTCAAGCCAACCGTCTCGGGACTGGTGTATGTGGCGTTCCGCACGGGCGATTTGTTCGAGGCGGCGCTTGGCTCGGCTCCGCTATTACCGGTTCATGCTGAAGTCTTCGACGGCGACGCCAGCGACGACAATCTGTTCTACCGCTCGCCGACACCCCCGGGCGCGGCCTATAGCGAAGACTTTCGCGTGACGCGCAGCATCGTGCTGGCCGGCCGGCCCTGGACGGTCCGCTTCCGCCCGACCGCGGGGTTCTCTGAGCCGTCCTCGCCGACAATTCCGGTCATGCTCGGCCTGTTCGGGCTTCTGCTCGCCGGCGCGATTGCGATGGTCGCACGCTATCAGGAACGCACCTACGATGCCGTCGCGCGCCTGCATGAGACGACCGAAAAGAGCCTGCTGGAAAAGGATCTGATGCTTCAGGAAATGAAGCATCGCATCAAGAATTCCATCACGCGGGTGCTGGCGATGGCGCGGCAGACGGCGGCACATGCGACCGATGTCAACGAGTTCTCCTCGTCCTTTGCCGCAAGGCTCCAGGCGATGGCCGCCTCGCAGGACATGCTGACACGCTCACGCTGGCAGAAGGCGGATCTCGGCGAACTCCTGCGCATCGAACTCGGGCAGGTCTTCGGCAAGGATCTGCCCGACGACATGCTGTCGGGCCCGGTCGTGCTCCTGAACGAGACCACGACGCAGGCGCTCGGCCTGACATTCCACGAGCTTGCCACCAACGCGCTGAAATATGGCGAGGCCGGCAACACGGTTGCTGCGTTGAAAGTGAAGTGGCGGGTTCATGAAGAAGGCGGCGAACGACGCCTCGGCCTGACCTGGACGGAAAGCGGCAACAAGGCGATCTCGCCGCCGACAAGAACGGGGTTCGGCACCAAGCTCATCGATATGAACATAACCCGGGAACTCTACGGCACCATCGAACGCGATTATCGCGCCGACGGTCTTCTGGTCCAGATCGATATCCCGCTGAAAGGTCTTTCAAAGACCAGGGAGTGACGTCAGCGTCACCCCGTCGAGGATCGCGCGATCCTACTGCTGGCGAACGGAATTCTTATCAGTGCGCGCCGGATTTGAGGCGACGACGACATTCGGTGCGCCGATTTCGGCGACGAGCTTGCCACTAGGGAGGACATCCCAGGTCAGCTCGGCGTCTTCCTCTTCCATGGCTGGATCGACCGGAACGCATGTCGCGAAAGTGCGCGTATGTTTGCCCTTGGCATCACGCAGAGCCATCGGAAGAACGCCCTGGCATTCCTCGGCGGTCTCGAAAATGGTCACAGGCGCCGGCATCTCGGTGCATTGCTTGAGATCGCCTGAGCATCCAATTATCAGCAGCAGTGCAGCAATGTGTTCCATGGCTGGATCCTTTCGCCATGTAAACGAGCGAAGCGCCCTTTAAGTTCCAGAGCGGTGAGGCGTTTGTAGCTCTACTCTATCTCGAAGCTGCCGGCGGGAATCTCGAGCCGGTATTCGAGCGTATCGTCCTTGATCGCTAGGTTCGCCGTGCCGTTCATGGAAGCTGGAACGACGCGCTCAAGTGCCACGCTGCCGAACTTTTTTGCGCCCATATCCCTGACTTCCGGACCGATTGTTTCGGTCCACGAAAAGGATAGGGCAGTGTCGTCCTTTACCGGGCGGGCAGAGACCGTGACGACGCCGCCTGGCCGTGAAAGGGCTCCATAACTTACCGAATTTACCGTCAATTCGTGCAGCGCGAGGCCGATATGAAGTGCTGCATTGGGATTGAGATAGGGATTTACGCCGTCGAAGACGACCGAGCGGGACGCTCCGGGGCTATAGCGCCCGACCTGGCTGGTCACCAGCTCACGCAGATCCGCACCGCGCCAGTTCGACGAGGTTATCAGGTCCTGCGAGGAGGCCAGCGATTGCAGGCGGCCCCGAAAGCGCGACAGAAAGGTGTCGATCGTGCCTGAGTAGCGTCCGGTCTGGGTCGCGATGCTCTGTATGATGGCGAGCAGGTTCTTCGAGCGATGGCTCAGTTCCCGAAGCAGCGTCTTGAGCGTCTGCTCCCGCCGTTTCTGTTCCGTCACTTCCACAACCGTGGTTATGACGCCAAGAACCTCGCCGGTCGCGCCCTTGTCGGCATCAATCCAGATATCGAACCATCGAGATCCTTCCTTGTCGGGAATATCCAGAACGAGTGTTTGAGGATTTGCCGTTGCCACAGCCGAGCGCTTGGCCGAAATCATCCGTTCTGCTTGAAGTGCGGGAAGAAAATCGCTGTCGGTGCGTCCGACGACCTCGCTCGGCGACCAGGGCGCCGGCAGGTTCTGCGTCCAGACGATATTCAGGTTCCGATCCTGGTAGATGACGGAAATTCCGGTGTTGCGCAGCGCATGAAGAAGGCTTCTACCAAGCGGGGAGCTTTCTTCTGCGGAGGAGGCCAAAGAGGCGTTGCCGTCCTTGCCTCCTCTTTGCCCTTCCGTGAAATTCATCGTGCGGTATTCCCACTGGCAAGCTGAACGGTTCAATCTGCGATGAGTTCCCGAAAGGTCTGGCGTTCTCCCAAAAAGGTTCCGCCGAGCGGCGCCCTGTTGGGAAGCGCTGCCCGGCGGCTATCTGGAAACCGTTTGAGGGGTGCGGTTTCCAGCATCCCGTCATTTCTGGCGAATGGTCTCTATGCGCGGCGGAAAAGGCCCGCGATCAGCGAGATCACAAGGAACGCCAGGAAAATGAAGAACAGAATCTGCGCAATACCGGCCGAAGTGCCGGCAATACCGCCAAAGCCGAGCGCGCCGGCAATGATGGCTACGACAAGGAATACAAGGGCCCAGTACAACATGATCTAACTCCCTGAATTTCTATGTTTGAAAAACGCGCTACCGCGTTGTTGGTTCCAGAAACAAGATATTCTTAAAGAAAAAGGCCGCCACAGGGACGACCTTCTTCCCCTAAATCTGCGTCACGACTATGCGGCCGCTTTCGCCTGCCGGTCAAAGAACAGCGCCTGGCTGATCAGTGCCTTGACCATATCAGGATTGAACGGCTTGGTGACGAGGAATGCCGGCTCCGGTCGCTCGCCTGTCAGCAGGCGCTCGGGGAAGGCGGTGATGAAGATGACCGGCACGGCGGCGGTGGTCAGGATTTCGTTGACGGCGTCGATGCCCGAGCTGCCATCGGCCAGCTGGATATCCGCCAGCACCATTTTCGGCCGCGCCTTGTTGAACATCGCCGTAGCCTCGGTGTGCGTGCGTGCGGTGCCGACGACACGGTGGCCAAGGCTCTCGACCATCTCCTCGATGTCCATGGCGATCAGCGGCTCGTCCTCGATGATGAGGATGTCGGTAGCCACCTGCCGCGAAATCTCGTTGCTGGCCTGGGTCAGCAGTTCGACGAACTTCTCCTCGGTAACGCCAAGGATTTCGGCGCTTTCCTCATTGGTGAAGCCTTCGACCGCAACGAGCAGGAAGGCCTGGCGCGGCAATGGCGATAGCGCAGTGAGGTTGGCGGCGGCGCGCTGTTCCCACGCGGAGTTGGTTTCCTCCTGCGGTACGCGGATGGCGATCGACGTGAACAGCTTCGTGAAGACCTTGTAGAGCGCGATGCGATCGTTTGAAGCCTCAGGGAAAATGCTTATATCGGCAATGATCGCCTCTAGAACCGCCGCTACCAGCGCATCGCCGCTCTGCTGCGATCCGGAAACCGCACGGGAAAAACGCCGGAGGAAAGGCAAATGCGGGGCAATTGTTGCAGATAGACTCATGATAGGATGCTTCCCTCAACTGATGGGTCGAAATTGACTTAGTTTGAATGACCAGTCCCTTCAACGAGACTTTGACGAAAAAGTTCCCTCACACAGGGAACGAATTTCGGGCTGCCGCGTTTTTGGGGAAATTTGGGCAACCAGATGCCGATACCGTTCGCCTTGTTTTCTCTACAGCGTGACCGGAAGACGCAAGGCAAAAACAGGACGAATCGATAGCATGACCAAGCAAAAGACCGGGACAGAACCCGTCGATCGGCGCCGAAACGGGTCAGGTGATCCACTCGGAACCAACTCGGAAATTGGCCGCAAACTCAAGCAATATTATGACGAACTGGTCTCCGACGAGGTGCCGGATCGTTTCGCTCAGCTGCTCAGCCAGCTGGAACAGGCTGAACCTCTTCAGAAGAAGGGTTGATCAGCATGGCCGTTTCTCCGGCATTCAAGACGGAACTGCTCGCGACCATCCCGAACCTGCGCGCCTTTGCCGTTTCCCTTACCCAGAGCGCTGACAAGGCCGACGATCTGGTGCAGGAAACGCTCGTTAAGGCATGGGACAAGCATGAGAGTTTCCAGATGGGAACCAATCTCAAGGCCTGGCTCTTCACCATTTTGCGCAACGAATTCTATTCGCAGATGCGCAAGCGCGGACGTGAAGTGCAGGACAGCGACGGTGTGATGACCGAGCGCCTGGCGGTTCACCCCAGCCAGCATGGCATGCTCGATCTCAAGGATTTCCGCGGTGCGCTGGAACAGCTTCCGGAAGACCAGCGCGAGGCGATCATCCTGATCGGCGCGTCGGGTTTCTCCTATGAGGAAGCGGCAGAGATCTGCGGCTGCGCCGTCGGCACCATAAAGAGCCGGGTCAGCCGTGCAAGAAACCGCCTTCAGGAAATCCTGGACATATCCGGTGAGGCCGAATTCGGCCCGGATGCGATCTCGGCGCAGGTCATGGGCTCAAACGCCGCCTGAATCAGGCAGGCGGCCGGCGGTCGCTGCCAGCGCTTCGATCAGGTCGGTGCCGGAATAGGGTTTGCCGACGACGAGGACGCCGGGAAAGGCGGTAAAGATTTCATCGACATCCGCATAGCCCGACGCAAAGATGAACGGCACGCCGTTCTCATGGATTTTTTTCGCGAAAGGCAGTGTCGAGGCACCTCCGAGCATGACGTCGAGGATCGCGGCATCGAAGTCTTTCGATGCCTGCTCCTCGTCGATCTCGTCAAGGTTGCGGGCAATCACTGCATCTGCAGCGCCATTGTCCCGGCACAGCTGTTCGACATCCATCGCAATGAGGAACTCGTCCTCAAGGATCAGGATGCGCATACCGGAAAGCAAATTTGCCAATTCAAATCACCTTGTTGAAAGGCGGCAAGTCATGACGGGTAACACCCGCGCTGTCATTTAAAAAAGACATGTATCCGAATACGCGCAACTTGGAACTCACAGACCTCCAATGCGTTGAAATAAATCGGCTTTTGGGGAGAGTTCCGTGGCAGCACAGCAGGCTAGATCATTTTTGGCACGGCAATTTTCCTGCGAGAAGTGCCCGCTGCGGCCTCTCAAGGTGTTTCGCGAGTTCGAAAAAGAGGAGCTCGCCTTCGTCAGCAAGTTCAAGAAGGGCGAACTGGCGGTAGACAAGGGCGCTACAGTCCTGGTCGAGGGAAACCACAGCGCTCACCTTTATACCGTGCTTTCGGGCTGGGGTTTTCGCTACAAGCTGATGTCGGACGGCCGCCGCCAGATTCTCAACTATCTGATGCCGGGCGATCTGATCGGTCTGCAAGGCAGCCTGATGGGGGAGATGCAGCATTCGGTCGAGGCGCTTTCACCGATGCTGCTGTGTGTGTTCGAGCGCGACCAGCTGCATGAGCTCTATCGCAACTATCCCGGCCTTGCCTACGACATAACCTGGATCGCATCGCGCGAAGAACAGATGCTGGACGAAAACCTGCTGAGCGTCGGACGCCGCACTGCACTTGAACGCGCCGCCTACCTCATCGCCTTCATCGGCAGCCGGGCGAAGACCGTCGGCCTGAACGGCAAGCAGACGATGGAAATACCGATTACGCAGCAGCATATCGCCGACACGCTTGGCCTGTCGCTCGTCCACACCAACAAGACGCTGCGCAAGCTGATGGATCGCGAGTTGATCATCTGGCGGGACGGTGGTTGCGAAATCCTGGAGGTGGACGGCCTGATGACGCTTGCCCGTTGGGAGGGGTTGAACGAAGTGCTTCGCCCTTTGGTGTAGATTCAGGTGATGACGGCCTGACCTGAATCCGGGTGTGTGCTCAGTCCGCGCCCCAGTCCAATCCCGGAACGATATTGCGGAAGATCGCGTAGACGATCAGCAGTGCCGGAATGGCTATGAAGCCGCCAAGGGCGCCCCAAAGCCAGATCCAGAAAATCAGCGCCAGAACCACGAGGAAAGGGTTCAGCGTCATCGTTCGGCCGATCACCATCGGCGTGACGAACTGCGCCTCGATGGTGTTGATGGCAAGGTAGATCGCGACCGGCAAGAAGGCCCCGCCCAGCGAATCGAATTCCGAGAGGCCGATCAGAAACAGGATGACGACCATCACCGCCGGGCCGATGAAGACGACGAAATTCGTCAGTATCGCCAGCGCGCCCCAGAGTAGTGCCGAAGGCACGCCGATAAGATAGAGGCCGATGCCAACGGCCAACCCCTCGCCGATGTTGATGAGGCTGATGGACAGCAGATAGCGCGAGACCATCTGCTCGACGTCGCGGAAGATATGCGCGACGCGCCAGCGCAGCCGGCGATTGAAGCAAAGCGTCAATATGGCAGTTCGCGTCTGGTGGCGGGTGGCGACGAAAAAATAGAGGCTGGCGAAAAAGATCAGGATCTGCCCGAAGACGGCCGGCGCCAGCGTCGCCATGCTTTCCACGCCCATGCCCTCGTCGACCGACACGGTCAGGCCCTTGCCACCAGTCAATTCGCGGAGCTGGTCGCGCATGCCGCGCATGGCGTCGAGAGGCCCCTTCAGCTCGGAAAGCTGATGCTGCAGATTTCCCCAGATCTGGGGCAGCCGCCCGATCCAGAACGAAAGCGGTGCTGCAACCGCAAGCGCAAAGAGACAGGCGACGGCGACGAACAGAAGGACGACCAGGATGGCGGAGAGGCCGGGCAACAGGCCGCGCCGCTCGAGTTTCGAGGCAAGCGGCCCGAGCATCAGGCCGACGACGATGCCGAGCGAAACGGGTGCCAGGATATATTGACCGGCCCACAAGGCGAATATGAAAGCGAGCAGCCCAACGAAGATGACCGACACCTGCGAGGATCGGTTAAGGAAGATCTCGATATTCGACTTTGGCGGCAATCTTACGATTGGCGCCTTCTTGGCCGTTCGTTCGGTCATTCAATAATTCCGGCTGGACTTGACCACGGAAACGCACTTTCATCGCGTTTCGTTCCTTCCCGGCGGAACCTCGCCGCATATGAGGCGTTCTGGACCGTACAAACCCAAGGAGTTGAACCATGGCCGCAGCTGCAGGCAAATCCACCCGGAACGACAATGATACGGTCACGACCTCGGATATCGAGGCTGACATCCGTCAGTTGCGCGCCGATATCGCCAAGCTGACCGAGCAATTGGCCACGACCGGGGAACACTCCTACGGCGCCGCGCGCCGCGCCGCCAAGGAAGGCGTTGAACAGCTTCGGGCCCAGGGCGAAGCGACGATCGAAAGCCTGCGCGGCAATGCCAAGGATATCGAAGACCAGATCACCGCCGCCGTGCGGGAGAAGCCGGTCACATCGCTGGCCATCGCAGCCGGCGTGGGCTTCCTGTTCGCGCTGTTGTCGCGCCGCTAGAACGCGCGGCGGGGGACGCAGAATATGCTCGCATCGCTTATTGCCAGTTTCGCTTCGGGCGAAACATTACATGCCGTGCGCCGCGCCAAGCGCGCGGCAATCGCCTATCTGCTGGCGGGCGTTGCCGCGCTTATCGGCCTCAGCTTCCTGATCGCCGGGGCCTATATCTGGACAGCGCACCACTACGGCTGGACACGAGCAGCCGTCGCGTTCGGTGTCGGCTTTCTCGTTCTTGCCGGGCTCGTTCTCCTCATCAACAAGTTGACATCCGGCGCGCAGCGCCGACGTGAAACGCGCAGGCGCAACAAGGATCTGACGGCGCTTGCCGCTGCTTCGGCTCTTGCTGTGCTGCCAGGGCTGTTTCGTGGCAAGGCCGGCCTGGGCGCGATCGTAGCGCCGGCCTTGGCCGTGGTGGCTTACGAAATCTATCGGGAAAACCGCAAATCGCGCCGCCGGTCGGGCGAACAACCGCTCGACGACGCAGACTGATCGCTACACATCAGTCGGCAAACTGCTCGAGCGGCATCGATATTTTCGCCTTCACGCCGCCCGGCAGGAACTCATGGCTCACTTCGCTTGAGATAATCTTCGACAGGCTGCGCCGGATCAGGATCGACCCGAAGCCAAAGCGTTGCGGCGTTTCGACCGCCGGTCCGCCGGCTTCCTTCCACGTCAGTGTCAGGCGTCGGGACTGGCGGGTTTTCTCGACCTTCCAGCCAAGGTTGACAGTTCCGCCGGGTGTGGAAAGCGAGCCGTATTTCATGGCATTGCTGGCCAGTTCGTGCAGGATGAGGCCGAGCCCAAGCGCCTGATCGGGCGACAGGAAGATATCCTCGCCGGAAATTTTGATGCGTGGCGTTTCTTCGTCGTCGAACGGCTTCACCTCGAGTTGGATCAGTTCGTCGAGCGCTATGCCGCGCCATTCCCTGTCCGACAGCATGCCGTGGGCGAGCCCGAGCGCCTGTAGCCTGGCACTGAAGGCGTCCAGAAACTCGCCGGGCTCGCGCGCGTGGCGCACGGTCTGCGTCGCCAGCGCCTGGACGGTCGCCAGCGTGTTCTTTACGCGATGGTTGAGTTCGCGCAGCAGCAGGCGCTGGCGTTCTTCAGCCAGCTTTCTTTCACTGATATCGTAATTGACGCCGAAGACGAGCGTGGCATTGCCAGCCGTATCGCGTTCGACGACCCGCCCGCGCGCGCCGAGCCATCGTGCCGGTTCGATGCCGGCGATCCGGTATTCGCCGACATAGTCTTCATTGCTCGACAGGGCCTGCCTGAAGCTTCTTTCGGCCTGCCGCACGTCGCGGCGGTCGACGGCGCGGAAAATCTGCCGTGCGGTCAACCGTGTGGTTGGCGCCAGACCGAGCAGGACCGGGAAAAGCGTATCGCATTCGATCGCGCCGGTGCGCACATCCCAGGCCCAGCTTGCCAGCGACGCGGCCTCCACTGCAACGGTGCGGCGTTTTTCTTCACGCTCCAGTTCGGCGCGGGCAAGCGCGCCGGTGCGCGTGCCTTCCTTGAGCGCGAAGAGGCTGGAGGCGAGCCCGGCAAGCATCTTCAACTGGTTGAGTTTTTCCGGCGAGGGACGCTGTCGCGGCTTGCGGTCGATGACGCAGAGCGTGCCGATGCGCTCGCCGGAAACGGTGATCGGCGCTCCGGCATAGAAGCGGATGTGAGGTTCGCCGGTGACGAGGCTGTTCGAGGAAAAGCGCGGGTCGGCGGTGGCGTCCGGGATCACCATCACGTCGTCGCCGGCGGTGATGGCATGGGCGCAGAAAGACAGGCTGACCGGCGTTTCCGTGCCCTCCATGCCGATGCACGACTTGAACCATTGCCGCTCGATATCGACGAGGCTGACAAGCGCGATGGGCACGTCCATGAGTGCGGCGGCAAGGCCGGTGAGGCGATCGAAATCGGGGTCGGAAGACGTATCGAGCGTCTGCAAGCCGTATAGAACCGCGCGCCTGTGTTCGTCGCCAACGATCTGCCTGACGTCTGCCGGCAAGGCGTCCAGCGTTTCCGAATTATCCCGATCTGCTTCGTGCATTTCTAACTGCCCAGGCCCGAACTGAAAAAATCCCGCGAACGTCGTCGTGGGAACCACCCCGGTCTGGACGCATTGACCACAAGGAGAAAAAGGCGTGCCTGCGCGCCGTATGGAGGTTTATCTTGCCCAAGACAATTCCGACCGACAAGGCGCGACAGGGCCGGCGCGGCTGGCATGTCCTGCTGATTTTGATATGCGCGTTGCTGCTTGCGGCTGTGGCCTGGTTTGCGGTCGAGTTTTACGGCAAATCCATCGAGCCGGCAGCCGATCAGCCGGCGCCGGCCAGCCAGACGAACTAGACCTGACGTCTCGTCCGGGATTGCCGATTTCAGGGAATTTCCAGTGTGCTGCGCAGAACTGGCGATTTCGCAAGCCGCACTCATATGCGGCAAAAATCCGCAACAACGCGGAATGCAGATCGTGCTCTCAACCCGGTCGAGCACGGCAACAAAACCATTGGGAATGCTCCAGATACATCGAAGAAACGGCTACCCCACGCGCCGGCATAGATAATTGAAATCGTGGGCGCAACGCGCCGAGCGCTGAATGGTTCCGCCGCTGCGCAAATTTTCTGCTTGTCCAAAAGGACAATGCCGGGCGGCAAATTTCGGAACTCGATGGAAGTAACGGCGTTGTGAGGTTGTGATGCCGCGCCCGAGTTTTCCCTGCGACGGTTCGACCGGGGCGCGGCAGTGCATAAGAGATCACGCACAAGGAGAGACTATCATGTTCCGCAATCTTTTGGCTACGACTGCAATCGCCACCCTGATGGCTACCGCTGCATATGCGCAGGAATCCGCTACCCCGGCTCCTGCCAACCCGGCTCCGATGGCTCAGGAGGCCGCACCTGCCGAGACGCCGGTGACCCGCGCTGACGGTCATCTTGCCAGCAACATCATCGGCGAAACCGTCTACAACGGTACCGGGGAACAGGCTGAGAACATCGGCAAGGTCAACGACATCGTCATCAGCAAGGACGGCGCGATCGAGTCGCTCGTCGTCGGCGTCGGTGGTTTCCTTGGCCTTGGCGCCAAGAACGTTGCCGTCAACTATTCCGAGGTCGATTGGGCCGAGCAGAATGGCGACCGCTGGGCCGTTGTGAATACCACCAAGGAACAGCTCCAGGCACTGCCTGACTTCGATCGCCGCGGCTATGATCCTGCACCGGCGCCTGCCGCTGCTACGGATACGACGGCACCGGCAACCGACAATACTGCGATGGCTCCGGCCACCCCGGCACCGTCGAACGACAACACGGCCGCGGCCCCTGCCACTCCGTCGAACGACAACACTGCGCAGGCTCCGGCAGCGACCGATACCACCGAAACCGCTGCAATCGACAAGTCGCAGCTGACCGAGGTGCCGGTCGGTGAAATCCGTTCGGAAGAGCTGACGGGCACCACCGTTTATGGGGCTGAAGACGCCAATGTCGGCAAGATCGGCGATGTCGTTCTGAAGGACGAAAAGGTCGACGCAGTCATCATCGACGTCGGTGGGTTCCTCGGCGTCGGGGCAAAGGAAGTCGCCGTCGGCATGGATAAGCTGGCCTTCATGACGGACAAGGACGGCAACAAGTATCTCTACACCAACTTCACCAAGGATCAGCTTGAAGCGCAGCCCGCTTACGACAAGGCAACCTTTGGTGACAAGCGTGACGAGCAGCTTCTGAAGATGAACTAACCGTCGATCATTGTATCGGTGATTTTGGCCCGCGCCGGCAACGGCGTGGGCTTCTTTTTGTCACCCGCCATAGGCGATCACACCGTGTTCCGTCAGTTCGACCAAAGCCAGCGACTGGTCGAGATGGCGGGCGCGCCATGAAAGCAGCCGCTCGGCGAATTCGAGCCGGACACCGAGAAAATCGGGCTGATTGGCGAGGTTTTTCAACTCGCCCGGATCCTGGTCAAGGTCGAAGAGAAGCGGTGGCAGGCCGCCGCCGAAATGCACATATTTGAACCGTTCGGAGCGGACTACGGAGAGATTACATTCCTGAGGTCTGAGGCCGAAATGACGCTCCGCCGTGCCCTGCGAGATCGAGCGGAAGTCGAACTCCCAATGCGCCGCGTCGCGCCACGTCTCGGGCGTCTGGCCCTTGAGGAAAGGCTTCAGCGAACGGCCGTCGAGATGTGCTGGGACGCTTTCGCCAAGCAGGTCGATCAGCGTCGGCATGATATCGACCGCCTCGGTGAACTGCGTCACGGTCGTTCCGGCAGCCTTGTTGCGCGCCGGGTCGCGGATGATCAGCGGGATGTGAAAACTCTGGTCGTAAAACCCGCCTTTGCCGAGCATGAAATGGTCGCCCATCATCTCGGCGTGGTCTGAGGTCAGGACGATGATCGTGTCATCCCATGCGCCATCTGCCTTCAGCGCCTGCCAGATGCGGCCGAGCTGGGCGTCCACTTCCGAGATCATGCCGTAGTAAAGCGCGCGGATGCGGCGAAAATTGTCCTCGCCCCAGTCGCGCACCTTGCCCTTCGCGCCGGGAATGAATTTCGAGCGCTTCTGCTGCTCATATTCATAGGCGAGATAGGGATGCGCCTTGGCTTCCTTCTTCCAGTCCCTGGCGCGGTGAAATTCCGGCCCGTCGACTGGGTCGTACATGCTGTTGTAGGGCTCTGGCACGATGAAAGGCGGATGCGGGCTGAGGAAGGAGACATGCGCGAACCATGGCTGTGCCTCCTCCTGCTCGCCAAGCCAGCGGATGAATTCACCCGAAAGAAACGCAGCCGGCGTCTCGTCCTTCGAATAGACCGGCGGCGCGTTGGTGACGTCCTTGCTACCGCGGCTCGCGGGCCGATGGATATCGGGAAAGCCGGCGCTGGAATCGATGCCGCGCGCGGCAAGCCAGGACAGCCATTGCTTCTGGTGTTCGGGCAGAAGCTGGCGTGCCGTGAAGCCCGGCAATACACCTTCATAGGTGCGCAGAAACGGATCGCCCGGCGCATGGAAATCCGGGTCGGGCGCGACGTCTGTGTAGCCGAACAGCGTCGGGTCGTAGCCGAAACGGCGGGCGGCGAGCGCGATGTTGTCGTGGCGCGCGTCGAGCGGCGTGCCGTTGCGGCAAACGCGGTTGTTCATCTGGTAGAGGCCGGTATAGAGGCAGGCGCGCGCCGGGGAACAGGGCGCCGCTCCACCGAAATGCCGGCTGAACAGCACGCCCTCGGCGGCCAGCGCATCGGCGTTGGGCGTTTTCACCGTCGGATGGTCAGCGGCGGAAAGGCACTCACCGCGCCACTGGTCGCAGGTGATCAGAAGGATGTTCGGACGTTTGCCTTTGCCTGCCACGCGCTGTTCCCCCAGAATGATGTTCCGCTCATGGAGCCGAAATTTTGGGGCCGCGCAAGTGTCATCGGATGGCTTCGATGGTGAACAGTCTTCGACCAATCGTTCACAAAACGGATACAGTCCATTCTGTCATTGCCGTCTTTCCCCCGAGCCGGTTTGACCGACATATGGGTGCATGAAGCAGCAAGCGCTGCACGGCGAAAACGGGAGCAAAGAACATGCTTGACCAGATCAAAGGCCTGCACCACGTCACATCGATGGCGAAGGATGCGCGCCAGAACAATGACTTTTTCACCCACAAGCTCGGCCTGCGCCGCGTCAAGAAGACGGTCAATTTCGACGCGCCGGATGTCTATCATCTCTATTATGCCGACGAACTTGGCACTCCGGGTTCGGTGATGACCTATTTCCCCTTCCCGAATATCGGCAAGGGCTGCCACGGCACCGGAGAGGTCGGCACGACGGTCTATTCGGTTCCCGAGGGCACGCTCGGCTACTGGGAAAAGCGCTTTGCCGAGCAGGGCGTTACCGGCCTGAAGCGCGAGACCGTGTTCGGCGAGAACCGGCTGGCCTTCGACGGGCCTGACGGCGACGGCTTTGCACTTGTCGAAGCGAAAAACGACAGCCGCGCGCCCTGGACCAAGGGCGGTGTGCCCGGCGACGAGGCGATCCGCGGGTTCCACTCCGTATCGCTGCGCCTCAAGGATGGCGGCGCGACCGAGGAGCTGCTGAAGTTCATGGGCTACGAGGAGGTCGACACCGCCGGCAATGTGAAGCGGCTGGCAGTAAGGGGCGGCAATGGTGCCGATGTCGTAGACATCGAAAGCCTGCCGGGCGTGGGCTTTGCCAATCTCGGCGCCGGCTCGGTGCATCACGTCGCCTTCGCCGTCGAGAACAGGGCCAAGCAGCTTGAAGTGCGCAAGGCGCTGATGGATACGGGCCACCAGGTGACGCCGGTGATCGATCGCGATTATTTCTGGGCGATCTATTTCCGCACGCCGGGCGGTGTCTTGTTCGAGGTCTCGACCAATGAGCCGGGCTTCGACCGCGACGAGGATACGGCGCATCTCGGCGAGGCGCTGAAACTGCCGAGCCAGCATGCGCATCTGCGCGATTATCTCGAAAAGAACCTGCAGCCGCTTGGCGACTGACGATCGCTTGAAAAAAGTCCGAGCCGGATTTTTCCGGCTCGGTTAGGCTATGCCCATAATGCGAGGAACATCATGTCCAAGGATGCCTATACCTACACCTCATTGCCCGGCACATCGGGCGGGCCGCTCGCCTTTCTGTTCCATGGAACGGGCGGCAACGAAAACCAGATGCTGGGCTTGGCGCTCGACCTGTTGCCCGGCGTGGCAGCGATCTCGCCGCGCGGCGACGTCTCCGAGCTTGGTGCGGCGCGCTTCTTCCGCCGCACCGGCGAGGGCGTCTACGACATGGACGATCTGGCCGAGCGGACCAAGAAAATGGCCGGCTTCGTCAAGGCCCATATCAAGGAAGCCAAACCGTCGTCCGTGATTGGTCTCGGCTTTTCCAATGGCGCGAACATCCTGGCATCGCTGCTGTTTGCCGAACCGAAGCTGTTCGATGCGGTGGTGCTGATGCATCCGCTGATCCCGTTCGAACCCGAAGTGAAGGGCAGTCTGACGGCTAAGCGCGTCCTCATCACCGCCGGTCATCACGACCCGATCTGCCCGCCGAACCTGACCTCGCGGCTCGACAGCTATCTGCGCGCCGACGGCGCCGATGTCACATTGGAGTGGCACGAAGGCGGGCACGAAATGCGGCAGAACGAAATCGTGGCGGCCCGCGCATTTCTCGCACCCTATCGCGCCACGGCAAACACAGCAGGAGCCCGGACATGACCGACCAGACACCCGAAATCCAACTGGAAGAGACCGGCTCCAAGGGCCGCTACTTTTTGCGCGGCCCCGGTGGCGCGGAGGCCGAGATGACCTTCAGCAAAGCCGGCGAGCATCTGATGATCATCGACCATACCGAGGTGCCGGACGCGTTTCGCGGGCAGGGTGCCGGCTTGAGGCTGGTGACGCGCGCGGTCGAGGAAGCACGGGCTTCCGGCAAGAAGATCATTCCGCTTTGCCCGTTCGCCAATGCCCAGTTCAAACGGCATCCGGAATGGGCGGATGTGTTGAAGAGCTGAGGCTGGCATGGACGCGCAACCGGTCGATATCCAGTTCGAGCAGACGGCGAAGGGCGGGCGCTATTTTGTCTCCATGCCCAATGGCGAGGAGTCGCGCCTGACCTATGTCGACAGCGGCCCCGGCCATATCATCGCCGACCATACCTTCGTGCCGGTGCCTTATCGTGGCGATGGCGTTGCCGAGCAGCTTGTCGAAAGGCTGTTTGGCGACGCACGGGCGAAGGGGCTGAAGATCACGCCGGCATGCTGGTTCGTGGCCGACGAGTTCGCGCGACTGAGCCCGGCGTGGGACGATGTGCTGAAGCGTTGATGGTTTGTGTGTCCCTGGAGGGACTGCGCCAATGCCGACGTCATCCCGGAACGCTGCGAAGCGCAGCGGAGCAAGCGTATCCGGGACCCATTCCGTAATCTTGATGCCTCACGGAATGGGTCCCGGCTCTTTCTCGCTTCGCTCGGACGGCCGGGATGACATCCTCTTATGTTTCACCCGCGATCTTCTTCAACCACTCCTTGCCCACCCCGCGGTCGCGGATGATCGGCAGCGGGTCTTCCGCGTCCAGCCGCGCGCAGATGCGATAGACCTCGAGCGTTTCGGCGCTCATGTCGCCGCGCTTGTGGAAATACATCGCCGCCGCATATCGGGTGCGGCCCGACCAGTCCTCGCCGAGCGGCGTGTTGACCAGCGCCCACTGCTCGGCAAGTTCGGCGTCGGGCTCTGCCATGGTCAGAAATCCGCCGGCGGGCTGGCGGTGCGCCGGTCGAGCTTGATGAAGGGCCGCGGCACGATCCTGGCCCGCTTCATCAGCCGCTCATATCTGAGTTCGCGCATGGCATAAATCTCGACCCAGAGGTCGTCGGTGATCATGTCGCCATAGGGTCGCGAAAGGCTCGCCAGCGCAATGTTGCGCTTGGCCATCGGCGACCAGATCGCGGCGCTGACCAGCCCGACCTCCTTCTTCTGCTTGTGATAGACGATGGCGTGCTCGGCTGGAATGTTGCCCTCGATCTCCAGCCCGACCAGCATATGGCGCATCGAGGCCTTGGCGCGCGCCTGCGCAATGGCGCGGCGGCCATTGAAATGGCCCTTTTCCAGATCGACCATGAAACCGAGCCCGATCTCGTCGGGCATGCGCACGCGGTCGGGGCGGATTGCGTGTTCGGCCGTGACGAAATCGGCATTGGCGACGATCAGACCAGCCTCCAGCCTTGCGCGGTTGAGCGCCGTGTAGCCGATGGCGCGGATGCCGCGCAGTTCGCCTGCCTTCCAGAGACGATCCCATAGCGAGAGTGCCAGTTCAGCCGGCGCGAAAAGCTCATAGCCGAGATCGCCGGTGAAGCCGGTGCGCGAGATGGTGATGCGGCTACCCTCATGCGGGAATTCGGCGAGGTCGAAGACCTTCAGCTTTTCGACACCGGCAAAGCCGGCCTCGCGCAGGACGGCAAAGGAAGTCGGGCCTTGCAGAGCCAGCCCGGCGACGGTTTCGGTTTCCTCCGATACCGAAACGTCGAAGCCGATGGCGCTGTCGAGCAGCCAGGGCAGATGCCGCTCCTGGCAGCACAGGCGGAAGCGATCAGGCGCCAGCCGGAACAGCGTGCCGTCGTCGAGCACATGGCCTTCATCATCGCACCATGCTGTGTAATGGACACGGCCGGACTTCAGCTTTGCCACGTCGCGCAAGGTGACGCGGTTGAGGAAGTCTTCCGCGTCCGGCCCCTCGATGTGGTATTTCACCATCGGTGAGATGTCGAAGAGCGCGGCCTGGCTGCGGATGGCGAAATATTCCAGTTCCTCGTCCCAAAGGGACGCCGGTGCGCGATAGCCGCCCCAGTCATACCAGTCGTTGGTCTTCATCAACGCGTCGATGCGCGGCTGGAACGGCGTGCCGAGGCGCAGCGTGCGGAAATGGGATTGGGTGGCGAGGCGTGGATTTGCCATCGCCAGTGTCTTTGGCAGCGTTACGCGGTTCACGATGAAAGACCTCCGTGCTCGGACACAAAAGGTTTGCGCTGCCCCTCATCGCCCTGCCGGGCACTTCTCCCCGTATAGTGACGGGGAGAAGGAGAAGCGGTAACGTTGCGGCCAACCTTCTTCTCTCCGTTTACGGGGAGAAGGTGCCGGCAGGCGGATGAGGGGCAGCGCTGACGTTCCATATCTACCCCCTCATCTGCAAAATCCGCCGCGCCGCGTTCAGCCCCGGCACGCCGGAGATGCCGCCGCCCGGATGCGAACCGGCTCCGCAGAGATAAAGTCCGTCGATCGGCGTGTCATAGCCGGCGGCGCCGAAGGCCGGGCGCGACATCATCATCTGGTCGGCCTGCAGCTCACCATGGTGCCAGTGGCCGCCGGGCATACGGTAGCGTGTCTCGATGTCGGCCGGCGTCAGCAGTTCGGCATGACGCACGAGCTTGCCGATGCCGGATGCGTAGAGCTCAAGCTGCGCCATGATCGCCTTAAGGAATTTCGGCTTGCCGGTCTCCCAACCCTCTTTCAGCGCATACGGCGCATATTGCACGGTGGCCGAAAGCACGCAGGCGCCGTTTGGCGCAAGCGATGTGTCGGCAAGGCTTGGCAGCGTGATCTCCATCACCGGCTCTGGTGAGAACTCACCATATTTCGCCGGGTTGAAAGCGCGTTCGACATGGTCGGACGACGGCGCGATGACGAGGCGGCCGCGGTGGCCGGCTGCATCGACGCCCGTGAATTCGGGCGGCCGGTCGAGCGCCAGATGCAGCTTGGCGACATTGCCCTTCATGCGAATATTTTCTATCCGCCGCACGAAGCCGGTATCGAGCTCGCGGGTGCCGACGAGGTCGACGAAAGTGGTGCGCGGGTTGATCGCCGAGACGATGGTCTTCGCGCGGATTTCCTCGCCACTGTCGAGAACCACGCCGGCGGCGCGGCCCTTGTCGATCAGGATCTTCATGGCCGGCGCATCGGCGCGGACGCTGACGCCGGCTGATTTCGCCGCGCTGAGGATCGCGGCGATGACCGCGCCCATGCCGCCGGCAGGCAATGCGTGAGCGCCGGGCTGGCCGCCGATCTCGCCGGCGAGGCGATAGTAGAGGCCGAGCAATGAGGTCGGCGAACGCGGCCCGAGATGGCTGCCCAGCGTGGCGTCGAAGGCGAGCAGGCCCTTCAGCCGGTCGTCCTCCAGATGTTCGTCGGCGACGTCCGAGACATTCATCAGGAGCATGCGCAGGAAGTCACGCATGTCTTCCTTGCCCAGCCGGCGCAGCGACAGGCCGGTCATGGCGAAGGCCGACGTCTCCATCAACGACATGTTGCCGAGATCGGGCGGACGGCGCGCCAGCAGCGGCTTCAAGATGCCGGCGTAACGCAGAAGCTGCGCGCGGAATTCCTGCCATGCTGCCTGTTCGGAAGCGGACGTGCCGGTGAGCGTTTCGCCATAGGCGCCGTGCAATGTCAGCGGGTGGCGGTCGCGCGACAGCGCCACGTTGGGCACGATCGGGCCGAAGGACAAGCCGTGCCGTTCAAGCTCCAGCGTTTTCACCACCTCCGGGTGCAGCCGGTTCAGCAGATGTGCGGAGGAAACGCGAAAGCCCGGCGCGAATTCTTCAGTACGCGCCGCACCGCCGACTTCGATTGCCGCTTCAAGAACCAGCGTCTTGCGTCCGCTTTTGGCCAGCGTTGCCGCCGCGACCAGCCCATTGTGGCCGCCGCCTATGACGATTGCATCAAATGACGTCATGGGCCGGGCTCATATGTTTGGTGCCGCGTGACAGGTCGCGCAGGATCTCACTGGCTGCGTTGCGGCCCGGTGCGCCCATCACGCCGCCGCCGGGATGGGTGGAGGAGCCGCACATATAGAGCCCGTCGACCGGCGAGCGGTATTGCGCGTAGCCGGGCACCGGGCGGTTGAACAGAAGCTGGTCGAAGGTCAGCTCGCCCTGGAAAATGTTGCCCTCGGTGAGGCCGACTTCAGCCTCGAGTTCGCGTGGGGTGCGCACTTCCATATGCACGATGCGGTCGCGGAAGCCCGGCGAATAATCGGCGATCTGCGAGATCACCGTTTCGCCGAAGGCGTCGCGGTCGGCGTCGGTCCAGTCGCGGCCTTCCACCTTGGGCGGACAATATTGCACGAAGCAGCTCATGAAGTGCTTGCCGGGCGGGGCCATGGTCGGGTCGAGCGTGGTCGGGATGACCATGTCGAGGAAGGGGTCTGCCGACCAGCGCCCGGCCTTCCAGTCATCATAGCCGCGCTCCATGCGCTCGACCGAGTCGGTGAAATGCATGTCGCCGCGATAGCAGGGCGAATCCTTCGGCAGGGCCGGAAATTCGGGAAGCGAATCCAGCGCGATGTTCACCTTGCCCGACGAGCCGCGCATCTTGAAGTTTTTCACGCGCCGCAGGAAGATTTCGGGCAGTTCCTTTTCCTCGACCAGCTTGAGGAAGGTTCGCTTCACATCGGCATTGGAGACGACGAGATCGCCGTAGATCTCCTCGCCGTCGGCCAGCACCAGCCCGCGCGCCTTGCCGTTCCTGACCAGAACCTGCTCGACCTCGGCTCCGGTGCGGATGGTGCCGCCCGAAGCGCGGAACGAGTCCGCCAGCGCCTTGGTCACCGCGCCCATGCCGCCGCGGGCATAGCCCCAGGCGCCGACCGAGCCGTCGACCTCGCCCATATAGTGGTGCAGCAGAACGTAAGCCGTGCCGGGCGACATCGGCCCGAGTGCCGTACCGATGATGCCGGACAGCGCGAAATTGGCCTTGATCACGTCGGTCTCGAAATACTCGTCGAGGAAGTCGGAGATCGACATGGTCCAGAAGCGCAGTGTGTCGGCCATTTCGGCAGCGCCCAGCCCGGCGAATTTCTTGCCGAGATAGAGCAGCTCGGAAATGTCGCGCGGGCGAAAGCTCGTCGGGTCGGGCGCGGTGCGCATCAGCAGTGGCTGGATGAAACGGCATTGCCGCGTCACGTCGCGGGCGTAGCGATCGTAGGCCTCGGCGTCGCGGGCGGAGAAGCGGGCGAATTCGCGGCGATGGGCATGGTGGTCGCGGTAGTTAGCGAGATAGTCACCGTCCTGCGTGAACACCGCGCCGCCCTCATAGGAGATCACCTGAAGGCCGAAGCGCGGCAGTTCCAGGTCGCGCATGATCTCGGGCCGGAACAGCGAGCAGACATAGGAGCAGTTGGAGTAGAGGAAGCCCGGCGTGAGCGACCGGCTGACGGCGGCACCGCCGATCCACTCGTTTTTTTCCACCACCAGCACGTCGAGCCCGGCGCGCTGGAGATAGCAGGCGTTGACCAGTCCGTTGTGCCCCGCGCCCATGACGATGGCGTCCCATTTCTTCATGCAGGTTCCCGCTTTTATTTTCTGCAAATCTGGCACGGAGGTGGCGCCTCTGTCCAGAGATTTTGAATGAATGTTCAACAAATGACATTGCGTTTTGACGCGAGTGGAGTAGGCTTTGGAAAAATTTCGACGTTGAAAACCTTTGGCTTGGATGGGGAGCAATGATCGAGACGGCAGACGCCGCGCCGGAATATGACGACACCGCCATCCGCTTCCTGGAGGCGCTGTGGGGCGAGGGCTATCTGTCACCGGGCGGGCCGGGGGAAGTCGACCGCGTCGTCGAAGGCCTTTCACTGAGAGATCGGAAAATCCTGGACATAGGCTGCGGCGCGGGCGGCATTGCGCTGCACTTCGTCGAGAACCATGACGCCGGTCATGTGACAGGATTCGACGTGGAAGAACCCGTCATCGCCGTCGCCACAAAGCGCGGGGCTGAGCGCGGCCTGTCGGCGCGGACCAAGTTCGTGCAGGCGCCGCCGGGGCCGCTGCCTTTTGCCGATGCCTCCTTCGACATGGTGTTTTCCAAGGATGCGCTTCTGCATGTGCCGGACAAGCATGCCCTGTTTGCCGAAATCTTTCGCGTGCTGAAACCGGGCGGCGTGTTTGCCGCGTCGAACTGGATGATCGGCCATGACGGCGAGCCGTCGCCGGAGATGAAAGCCTATATCGCCGCAGAAGGGCTCTCCTTCACCATGCGCTCGCCGGCGCATTATCGAAAGGCGATGGAGGATGCGGGTTTCCGCGACATTGCGGTTACCGATCGCAATCCCTGGTATCGGGAGGTGGCGCGCGGCGAGTTGGCGCGGCTGAAGGGGCCGCTCTACGAGCCGGTCGCGGCTGCGGTCGGCAGCGATTATGTCGACAAGAACATCAAGACCTGGGAAGCCATGCAGAAGGTTCTTGACAGTGGCGAGCACCGTCCCACTCATCTGCGCGGATGGAAGCCGGACGAGGGACGTTAGCCGGCGATGTGGAGCATGGCAGCAGCAATGAAGACGGCGACAGTCAAGGAAGCAGGCCCCGAAAGAAGCGAGGCCGAAAAGCGTGGGCGCAAGGCGTCCAAGGAAACGCGGCAGTTGCAGCTTATAGAGGCGACGATCGATTCGCTGGCCAAGCGCGGCTATTCCGACACCACGATGGCCGATGTCGCCGATGGCGCCGGCCTGTCGCGCGGCATCGTCAACTTCCATTTCGAGAGCAAGGAAAAGCTGCTGATCGCGACCTTGCAGCATATGTATGACGAGTATTCCGCGCATTGGCGCGCAGCACTCATGAAGGCCGGCGACGATCCGGCGCGCCAGCTTCAGGCGCTGGTCGCCGCCGATTTCGACCGCTCGGTCTGCAACAAGCGCAAGCTGGCCGCATGGTGCGCCTTCTGGGGCGAGGCCAAGTCGCGCCCGACCTATCAGGCGCTCAGCGGCTCGCGCGACAAGGATTATCAGCAGACGGTCGTCGATCTCTGCGTCCGCCTGAAACATGACGGCGGCTATGGCTACGAGCCTGAGGCAACCGCGCTCGGCCTGAGTGCCATGCTGGAAGGCCTGTGGCTGCGCCTGATGATGGCGGCGGAAAACGTCACGCGCGAGACCGCGCATCAGGCGGCCACGGACTATCTCGCTTCGGTCTTTCCGAAGCATTTTTCGCGCGAGGAGGCTGGCGCGCGCAAGATCGCATGACCCCATAATCATAAGACAGAGGATGGAACGATGACGCGACTTATCAGAAGGCTTTCAACCACGCTTGCCCTTGCCGGCGCGCTTTCGGCCTATGCCGTGGGCATGGCCACTGCGGCCGACAAGGACCTGATCATCTTCGACTGGTCCGGCTATGAGGAGCCGTCCTTCCATCCAGGATATGTCGAGAAAAACGGCGATTCGCCGACCTTCACCTTCTTCGGCGACGAGGACGAAGCCTTCGAGAAAGTGCGCGCAGGCTTCAAGGCTGACCTCGGCCATCCCTGCTCGCAAAGCGTGACCAAATGGCGTGAGGCCGGCCTGCTGCAGCCGCTGGATACGTCGAAGATCACCGGCTGGAACGATCTAAACCCCGGCATCATGGCGATGAAGAACCTCGCCACCACCGAGGACGGCAAGGCCTGGTTCATGCCTTGGGACTGGGGCAACACCGCGCTCACCTACAATTCCGAAAAGGTCGACGAGAAGGACGTCCAGTCGCTGAAGGCCTTTGCCGATCCGAAGTTCAAGGATCGCGTCTCGATCGGCGACAATGTCGACGACGCCTATGCGCTGGCGAGCCTTGTCATCGGCCTGAAGGACTGGACGCAGATGACCGACGAGCAGTTCAAGCAGGCGTCCGATTTCCTGCGCGAGGTGCACAAGAACGTCCGCCTCTACTGGACCGACACCACCGAAATTGTGCAGGCGATGAGCGGCGGCGAGGTCGATCTCGCCTGGGCGTGGAATGACGCAGCGGTACAGTCCGCAGCCGCCGGCGCGCCGATCAAGAACAAGCGCGACACGGCGGAGGGCATTTCCACCTGGGTCTGCGGCTATGTCCGCTACAAGGATGCGCCGGGCTCCGAGCAAAAAGCCTATGATTATCTCAACGCGGTGAACGACCCCAAGGTCGCACAGTATATGGTCGGCGACTGGGGATACGGCCAGGCCAATGCCAAGGGCATGGCGACCGTCGATCCCGAAGTGCTGGCGGAAAAAGGCTATGCCGATGTCGACAAGTTCATCGACAAGACGCTGTTCCAGTCGCCCGTGCCGAGCGAACTCAAGCAGAAGATGATCGCCGAGTTCGAGAAGATCAAGGCGGGCTACTGAGCCACCGGATCGTCAGCTTTCCTGTTGACGCCGTCAGCGGGAAAGCATTCTCTGGACGGGACGTTTCAGCGCGGGGGTGTTGGTCATGCAGCCAGTCGTTCGTCGTCTATTCCTTGCCGCGGTTTTCGCGGCGGGGCTGTCCGCCCCGGCCCTGGCGGCGGACGATCCGATCGTCTTCGAATGGTCGGGCTATGAGGACCCGCTGCTCAACCCGGCCTATACGGCCAAATATCCCGAGCCGCCGCAATTCGCCTTCTTCGGCGATGAGGATGAAGCTTTTGAGAAGATGCGCGCCGGCTTCAAGGCCGACATAGGCCATCCCTGTTCGCAGAATGTGGTGAAGTGGCGCGAGGCCGGGCTGCTGCGTCCGCTCGATACCGCCCGCATTCCCGGCTGGAACGATATCCTGCCCGGCATCAAGGGCATGAAGGACCTGATGACCTCGGATGATGGGCAGGCGTGGTTCCTGCCGTTCGACTGGGGCAACACGGCGCTCATCTACCGCACCGACAAGGTCACGCCCGAAGAAGCGCAGTCGCTGCGGATATTCGCCGACCCAAAGTTCAAAGACCGCGTCTCGATCGGCGACAATGTCGACGATGCCTATGCCTTGGCCAGTCTCGTCATCGGCTTGCGAGACTGGACGCAGATGACCGACGAGCAGTTCAAACAGGCGTCCGATTTCCTGCGCGAGGTGCACAAAAACGTCCGCCTCTACTGGACCGACAGCACCGACATCAACCAGGCCTTCGGCAACGACGAAATCGACCTCGCCTGGGGCTGGAACGAGACGGTCGTTTCGGGGAAGAAGGAAGGCGTCGCGATCGACATGAAGCGCGACACCAAGGAAGGGCTTTCCACCTGGGTCTGCGGCTATGTGCTGCTGAAGGACGCGCCGGGCAGCCTCGACAAAGCCTATGATTTCATCAACGCCCGCAACACGCCCGAGGTTTCGAACTACATGGTCGGCGAGTTCGGCTACGGCCACGCCAATGCCAAGGGCATGGCGGCGATCGACCCTGCCGTGCTGACGGAAAAGGGTTTTCAGGACATCGGCAAGTTCCTCGACAAGACGCTGTTCCAGTCGCCTCTGCCCAATGAACTCAAGGCGAAGATGATCGCCGAGTTCGAGAAGATCAAGGCGGGGTATTGAGCAGCAAGCGCTACGATGCCGTCATTGTCGGGGCCGGTTTCACCGGCCTGTCGGCGGCGCTTGCGTTGCGCGGCGCAGGCCGCAGCTTCGTCGTGCTGGAGGCGCGCGACAGGGTGGGCGGGCGCGTCGAGGCCATGGTCAACGGCCTTGGCGAGGCGATTGACACAGGCGGGCAATTCCTGTGCGAAGACATGCCGGAGGTGATGGCGCTGGCGAAGCAGCACGGAAAGACGCTGGTGGAATCCTATGTCCAGGGCGGCATGGCCGTTCAGCCTGGGCCGTCGGGTGAATCCGACTTCGACAATTTGTACGAACGCGTGACGGCGATACGCGATCGCATGAACGGTATCGATCCCGACGATCCCTCCATCGACGGTCTCAGCGTCGGCGCATGGCTGGACAAGCAGCCCGACCGCGCCGATGCGAAAAGCGGCTTCCAGTCCTCCATCGAGGGCCTGTGGTGCCAGCCGATCGAGAATGTTCCGCTATGGTATCTCATCAGCAATGATCGCCGCATCACCAATGAGGTCTTCGAACTCCAATATTTCCTGAAGGAGACGATGCATTCGCTGGCCGCCGATCTGGCGCGGCCGCTGGGAGCGTCGCTGCGGCTTGGTTGTCCGGTCGATCGGATCGAAACCGGAGAAGGTGGCGTGGTCGTGCATGCCGGCGGCGAAAGCTTTTCCGCCCGCGAGGTGATCGTGTCGGTGCCGCCGGTGGTGGCTCGGCGCATCGTCTTCGCGCCGCCTTTGCCCGCCGATACGCATCATGCGCTGGAGGTCTGGAAGAGCGGGACGGTGATAAAACTCCTGCTGCGCTACCGCGAGCCATTCTGGCGTTCGGCGGGTCTCAGCGGCAGTGTGTTCTGGCTGGAGCCGCACGGGCTCTATGCCTGCGATGCCAGCCGTGACGATGACCATGCGGCACTCGTGGTGTTCGTTGGCGGCAGGCTGGCGCTCGAATGGGGCGCGTTGGGCGCGGATGGTTTGCGGCAGGCGTTGCTGGCGAAGCTATCGAAGGCATTGGGGCAGGATGCAGCACAGCCGCTCGACATGATGTCGCGCGACTGGTCGAACGATCGCTGGAGTGGCGGCGCCTATTCCGATGTCGTCGCAGATCCCGCAGCAAGAGATGCGGAAGACGTGTTGCGTCGGGGAGCAGGGCCGGTCAGCTTCGCCTGCTCGGAGCTGTCGCCATCCTTCCCCGGCTATATCGAAGGCGCGATCATTGCGGGGCGGATCGGGGCAAGGGTGGTGGTTGGTTGAAGGAGCGGTTGTGAGGCTCTCTGCCGTTTTCCCAAGGTAGTTGGTGCGTCCTTCGAGGCTCGCTGCGCTCGCACCTCAGGATGAGGAAGGGAGTGCGCTTCAGGATGTGAGGGTTTGCGCGCTTCACCCCAAGGTCGGAAAAGTCTGCTCAACAGGACTTGGTGCAAGGATGGAAGCGCCAACCTCCCTCATCCTGAGGTGCGAGCGTAGCGAGCCTCGAAGGACGCACGGCCATTACAGCCGGCCAGCGTCTACTCCTGGATCAACTCAATTCTGTTGCCGAACGGATCGCTGACGAAGCAGCGCGCGATGCCTTCAAGTGTGTCATCCGGCGTTACCTTACATCCCGCCGCCTCGAGCTTCCTCGACAAGTCAGCAAGATCGTCCACCAGCAATGCCGGATGCGCCTTGCGGGCGGGTCTGAAATCGGCCTCGACGCCGAGGTGGATTTTCACCGTGCCTTGCTCGAACCAGCAACCGCCGCGCGCCGCAAGCGGGGCGGGTTTTGCCACTTCGGGAATGCCGAGCAGTTCGCTGTAGAAATACCGCGCCGCGTTTTCCTCGCCGGCCGGCATGGCAAGCTGGACGTGATCGATGGCGGTTATGGTCATGGGGTGTCCGTCAATGATTGACCGGGTAGCGATCGGAAGCTTTCAGGATCGTCTGTCAGGGACGGTAACGCAACTGGCTGACGGAGATGGGAGCCCGAAGGGCAAAACCGGAAAAGAGAGGCCGCAATCAATCCGCCATCGCCACCAGCGCGTCGGGATCGTAGGCCAGCCTGATCGGCGCACCGACAGGAATGTCGTCGGCGCCGAAATTGTTGGTCTCGGTCACCGACAGCGGCTTTTCCAGCCCCGGTATGTCGACGATGAGGTGGGTGATCTCGCCGAAATAGTGACGGTCGACGACCGTGCCGGCGACCTCATGCTTGTCCTTGGCGTCGTCCCACAGCACCCGCAGGCGCTCCGGGCGGATGCCGAGCGTGGCGGCCTTGCCGTTGCGGACGAAGGCTGCCGGCTTCTCGGTTTTCACGCGGCCGAAGCCGAGCGTGTCGACGGTCATCGACGCGCCGTTCTCCTCGACGATCTCGGCCTTGACGAAGTTCATGCCGCCGAGGAAGTCGGCGACCTGGCGGTTGACCGGGCGCTGGTAGATCTCCTTGGGCGAGGCGACCTGCGCGATCTTTCCGCCGAACATCACGGCGATGCGATCGGACATGGCGAGCGCCTCATACTGGTCGTGGGTGACGAGGATGAAGGTGATGCCGACCGCCTGCTGCAGCCGGCGCAATTCCACCTGCATCTGCTCGCGCAATTTTTTGTCGAGGGCCGACAGTGGCTCGTCGAGCAGCAGCACTTTTGGCCGCATGACAAGGGCGCGGGCCAGCGCCACGCGCTGGCGCTGGCCGCCGGAGAGTTCGGTTGCACCGCGCTTGCCCAGGCCTGTCAGCGACACCTGCGCCAGGGCCTCCTCGACGCGGCGCTTTTCCTCCGTCGCTTCCAGCCGCAGGCGCTTCAGGCCGTAGCCGACATTCTGCTCGACATTGAGATGCGGGAAGATGGCGTAGCTCTGGAACACCATGTTGGTGGGGCGGCGGTTGGCTGGGATGCCCAGCATCTCCTGCCCATCCACCGCAATGCTGCCGCTGGTCGGATTGTCGAAGCCGGCGATCATCCTCAGGAGCGTGGTCTTGCCGCAACCGGAGGGGCCGAGCAGCGAGAAGAACTCGCCTTCCCGGATCGTCAGCGAGGCATCGTCCAGCGCCTTGAAGGCGCCGTAGCTGCGCGTGACATGCGAAATCTCGATCATCGGCCGTTCGGATTTGGAACGTTCAGGCAAAGACGCCTCCCGTGTTCTGGGTGCGTCGCGCGGCGCGGCGGCGCAGGATTTCGGCAAGGGTCAGAAGCACGAAGGAGCCCACCAAAAGCAGCGTGCCGAGCGCCAGCACGCCGGGCAGCTTCGAGGCGAAGCGCAACTGGCCCCAGATATAGACGGGCAAGGTCGATTCCGTGCCGGTGAGGAAAAAAGCCATGATGAATTCGTCGAGCGAGATGGTGAAGGAGACGAGCAGGCTGGAAATGATCGCCGGCGCCACCATCGGCAGCGTCACGCGCCGGAAGGTGCCGAAAGCGGATTCACCGAGGTCGGCGGAAGCTTCCTCGAGGCTGCGGTCGAAACCCTCGAAGCCGGAGGTCAGCACGCTCAGCGAATAGGGGATGCAGACCAGCACATGGCCGAGCACGACCGTCACCAGCGACAGGCTGAGGCCCAGCTGCAGCATCACCAGCAGCATGGAAACCGCGACGATGATTTCCGGCAGCACCAGCGGCGCCATCAGCAGGCCGTTGATGGTGCGCCGGCCGGGAAAGCGGTAGCGCGTGATGGCGCGAGCAGCACAGATGCCAAGAACGGTGGACAGGATGGCGGCGGAAACACCGACCATCAGGCTGTTCCACGCAGCGTCCAACAGCGCCGGCGTGTGCGGCAGTTCTTCGTACCATTTGAGCGTAAAACCGCTCAGCGGGAATTTCGGCGAGGCCGATGTGTTGACCGAGAATATCGGCAGGAAGATCACTGGCAGATAGAGAAAGACGATGTAGAGGAAGGCATAGGCCGGCAGCCAGTTCGACAGGATCTTGCGCAGCCCGCTCATCGCGCCAGCCTCGCTGCCGAGCGGATGATCAGCACGGTGGCAGCCGCCATCAATGTGACGATCGCCATGGTCGTCACCGAAAGGGCGGCCCCCAGCGGCCAGTTTGCGCCCTTGCCGAACTGCGCCTGGATGGCGTTGGCGATCATGACGCCGTCTTTGCCGCCGACGAGGCGCGGGGTGACGAAATCGCCCACCGTCGGGATCATGACGATGAGGATCGCCGAAACAATGCCGGGCACCGACAGCGGCAGCGTCACGCGCATGAAACGGCGCAGCGGGCCGTCGCCGAGATCGGTCGCCGCCTCGATCAGCGTGCGGTCGATCTTTTCCAGCGAGACGAAGATCGGCAGAATGGCGAAGGCTGCCCAGGCATGGGTCAGCGTGATGACGACAGCGCTGGTGTTGTAGAGCAGGGCGGTCGAGGGTTCGTCGATGATGCCAAGGCCGAGCAGGCCGGAATTGAGCACGCCATTGTAGCCGAGGATGACCTTCCACGACATGACGCGCAGCAGGTAGCTCGTCCAGAAGGGTATGGTGATCAGGAACAGCCAAAGGCCCTTGTGCCGTCCGCCGTGGAAGGAAATGTAGAAGGCGATCGGATAGGCCAGCACGACGGTGAAAAAGCTGACCAGCAGCGAGATCCACAGCGAGCGCATCAGCAGGTCGCGGTAGATCGGCTCGGTCAGCGCGATGCGGTAGTTTTCCAGCGTGAAGGTGCGGTCGATGGTGAGGTAGTTCTGCGTCCAGAAACTATGCGCGATCACCACCAGGATCGGCACGACCAGAAGAACCAGCGCGTAGAGGAATGTCGGGCTGATAAGGGCAAAGCCCTGGGCCGATTCCGATTGCAGAAGGGAGGTTCTTCGAGCCCGCGCGGGTTGCAGCGCAGGTGCCCCTTCCGCAGCCGCCGTCATTGCAGGGGCTCACATAAAAATGCTGGCTCTGTGTCCGGCATGGCCATCCCATTTTTGCGCCGGCGTCACATTCCCTCGGTGCGCCGGCTTTCTTTCATCATGAGCCCATCCGTGGATTGAAATCAAGCGCTATTTCTGTGATATTGATTGAACGGACATTCAATATGATCCGAATGAAGGCTTGTTTCTCCATTGATGCCGGACTGCGGCAAATGTGACGGGCAGGCCGGGAAAGCGAGGGAAAATGGCTGCGGTGAAGGACATGTGGAAGGCCGGGGGCGGCATCGAGATGCTGGCAAGCGAGGATGCAGTCGATCTCGCCAAGCGCCATCTGGTTCAGCCATGGCCGCAGGCCGGCGAGATCGGCGCGGAGGCGCGCAGCCTGATCGGCAGCGGCGACGGCATCTACATCACCGACGGCGACGGCAAGCGCCTGATCGACGGGCCCGCGGGCATGTGGTGCGTCAATGTCGGCCACCGCCGCGAGGAGCTTGCCCGCGTCATGTACGACCAGGCGATGCAGCTTTCCTACAACACGCCATGGTACACGATGAACGAGCCTTCGGCGGTGCTGGCCGAGCGCATCGCGGGTCATGCGCCGGGCGATCTCAGCCATGTCTTCTTTACCACCGGCGGCTCGTCGGCGGTGGAAAGCGCGCTGCGCTTCATGCAGTTCTACAACAATGTCCGCGGCCGGACGGAAAAGAAGCTTATCCTGTCGCGCGGGGGCGCCTATCACGGCTCGACCTATCTGTCGGCATCGCTCAACGGCCGCCCGCGCGACCGCGACTGGATGGACGGCGCGGATGAGTTGATCGTCAAACTGTCGTCGCCCGATCCGTTCCGGCGTCCCGCCGGGATGAGCGTTGCGGCCTTCTGCGATCGGCTGGTGGCGGAATTCGAGGAAACGGTGAAGCGCATCGGCGCCGACAGGATCGGCGCTTTCGTCGGCGAGCCGGTGCAGGCCTCAGGCGGTGTCATCGTTCCGCCGGAAGGCTACCTCAGGCGCATCCGAAAAATCTGCCGCGACAACGATATCCTGTTCATCGCTGACGAGGTCGTCACGGCCTTTGGCCGGCTCGGACATGTGTTTGCGTCGGGAGATGTCTTCGGCATCGATCCCGACATCATCACCTTCGCCAAGGGCGTCACCTCGGGCTATTTCCCGCTCGGCGGCATGATCGTATCGGAGCGCCTGCTCGAAGATCTGCGCCGCTCGAACCATCCGACGGCGATGTATGCGCACGGCCTGACCTATACCAGCCATCCCGTCGGCTGCGCCGTGGCGCTCGCCAATCTCGATTTGCTCGAGGGCGGCGTGCTGGCCCATGCGCAAGACGTCGCGCCCTATTTCCAGGCGCAGCTGAAGACGCTGGAGGAGCTGCCGCTGGTCGGAGAGGTACGCGGCGTCGGGCTTATGGCCTGCGTGGAATGCGTCGCCGACCGCGACAGCAAGGATCCGCTGGAGCTCGACCGCAATGTCGGCCAGCGCATCGACGCGCATTGCCACGAACTCGGCCTGCTGGTGCGCCCGCTGATCAACATGTGCGTGATGTCGCCGCCGCTCACCATCACCAAAGAGCAGATCGACGACATGGTCGGCATCCTGCGCGAGGGCATCTCACGGACGATGGACGATTTGCGGAAAGAGGGTGTTTGGCGGGGGTAGTGCTCTTCTCTCCGCAACGTCGGGGCGTTTGAAGCACCCCCACCCCTGACCCCTCCCCACAAGGGGGAGGGGGACGACTTGAGCGCTTTTGCCAGCAAGAACGGTGAATATCCGGGCTGGACGGTTGTGCAGCAGAGTTCCCCTCCCCCTTGTGGGGAGGGGCTAGGGGTGGGGGTGCTTCCGATGCAATTGCCCCCAAGGGGAGCAGCTCAACCCCGCGACCGCAGGGCCTCATTCAGGCCCGCCATTTCCTTCTCGTCGGGCGCTGTCTCCAGATCGAGCACCGGTATCTGCGCGCGCAGGTGGTCGTGGTGGGTGCGCACGCCGTATTCGAGGTCGGAGAGGTAGAAGCCGGCGAAGGCTTCCGACAGCATGGACTCGTTCGACCAGACCGAAAGCTGCACGTCTTCCGACATGGTTTCGCGGTCGATGCGGAAGGAGAGATAGCGGGCAGCTGCCTGTTCGCGCGTCTCGTCGCGGTATTTGTAGATCGCGCCGCGCAGCAGTGTCTCGCCGGTCGAAAGCGGGAATTCCTGATAGAACTGCACCGATTCCGGCATCACCGAAATCACCGCATTGGGAAACAGGCCGTAATAGACCCAGGCCTTCTTCAGCTTGTCCGGCAGGTGTGACGGTTCGGGCGCGATGTGGACGTATTGCTTCACGCTCCAGCGGCGGCCGGCATGTGGATTGTAGGTGGCGAAGGAGCGCGAGACGCCCTTGACGAAGGGCTCGTCGAAATAGGTCGAGCCATAGAGATCCTGCAGCGCCGGGTGCGCCATGGCGACGTGGTAGCCTTCATTGTCGACATCGCGAACGGACTTCCAGTTGACCGGGCTGGTCTGCGTCCAGATGCCGTAGGAAGGCTCCATATCGGCGATGCCGTAGTGGGACAATTCCGCCTCGAAAGGCTTCAACAACTCGGCAACCGACGGCTGCGGCCCTTTGCGGAAACGCACGAAGATCAGGCCCATCCAGATTTCCAGCTCAAGCGGCGTCAGGCCGAATTCGGCCTTGTCGAGTTCGGGGAAGCTGCCGGGGCGGGCGGCACCGCGCAGCGTGCCGTCGAGATTGTAGACCCAGCCGTGGAAGGGGCAGACCAGCGCATTCTTGCAGGTGCCCTGATTGTCGGCGACGACGCGGCTGCCGCGATGACGGCAGATGTTGTGAAAAGCCCGCACGACGCCGTCCTTGCCGCGCACGATCAGCGCGCGCTCGCCAACCACGTCCATGGTCAGGTAATCGCCTCCGTTCGGCACGTCAGAGACATGGCCGGCGATCTGCCAGTGATTGCGGAAGATATGTTCCTTCTCAAGCTCCAGCAGAGCGGGGCTGTGATAGGCCCAGCCGGGTAACCCGCGCCGGTCCCAGTCGTTGGGAACCTTCACGTCACGAATATGCGGGTTCATCGGCGCGCCCCTTTTCTTATTGAATTATCATTCAATAAGATCATATTTCCCATTAAATTGCAATGCTTTACGCAAAATCATAAGGTTTTCGAGGTGACAGATGTAAGCCCTGCAGCCGGAAAAAGCTCGACTTTTCCGCGTCTTAACCGGGCGTCGCGGTCACAAAAGAAATCGCGCCGGCGAGGGGCCGGCGCGATGCCTGATTTCAGCGAAAAAGAGGGACGGCCTGTCGTCCTACTTCTGGATTTCGGCCTTGATCTTGGCGACTTCCTCGGCGCTCATTTCGCCGACGGTCTTCACCTCGCCGCCCTGGATGCGCCACAGCCGGAACGGGCCGGTGATGTCGCCGTACTGGTCGAAGGTGACCGGGCCGATGACACCTTCATATTTGATCGGCTTGCCTTCCTTGATCAGGCCGAGCGCCTTGGCGAACTCTTCCTTGCCGGCATAGATCGGCTCGCCGCCATCAGCCACGACTTCGGGGATTGCGGTCTTGATTGCAGCGGACTCAGGCTTGCCGGCCTTGGCGATGGCAAGGGCCACGATCGCGCCGGCATCGTAGGAGCGGTCGGCAGCCGGTGCGTCGGGCTTGATGCCGCCAGAAAACGCCTCGTAATTGGCATTGAAATATTCCGTCGACTTGGTCGGGCTGGTGCCCGACGAGATGCCATAGGCTTCTTCCAGATATTGGGCGCCGACGCTGGAGATGAATTCGCTCGAATTCATACCGTCGTTGAGCATGAATTTCTGCGGCCCGCCGCCCGAAATCCAGGCGCGAGCGATCGTTGCGCCATCGACCGGGTAGCTGATCAGGTAGAGCGCTTCCGGCTCGCCGGCCATGGCCGCACTTGCCTCGGACGAATAGCTCGCCTGCTTTTCGTTGTAGGGCGTCACCGAGGTGATGGTGCCGCCGAGCTTTTCGTAGACTTCCTTGAATTCGCGCACCAGGTTGACGCCGAAATCGTTGTTGACGTGGATGATGGCGATCTTCTTCAGGCCCTGGCCGAGCGCGTGCTTGGCAGCGGCAACGCTTTGCAGGGCGTCCGAGGTGATGGTGCGGAAGAAGACGCCGTTGGTCTTGCCGTCACGGCCAAGCTGGGTGAGCGTCGGCGACGACGATGCCGGCGAAACCTGCACAACGCCGGCCGGTCCTGTGACCGACGTCAGGATCGGCAGCGACACCGACGAGATGATGCCGCCGATGATGACCGGCACCTTCTTGATGTTGACCAGCTGTGTCGCCTGGTCGACCGCAACCGTTCCCTGGCTCTGGCTGTCGCGCGTGTCGGTCACCAGCTTGCAGCCATTGACGCCGCCGGCTTCGTTGAAATCGCGGAACGCCATGTCGACCGATTTCGCGCCGGCTTGGCCGTATTCGCCAGCAGGTCCCGTCAGTTCCATGACGAGGCCGACGGTGATGTCGCAATCGGCCGCAAGCGCGGGCAGCGCCGAGGCACTGAGTGCCGTCAGCATGCTGGTGAGCAGAAGCATTTTCCTCATGTTCGTATTCCCCTTTTTGTTCGGGCCGGCTCGTTGCACGGCCGCTTGCATCGTTCAGTTTCGGTCGTAGTGTCGCGCCGTCTCCCGAGGCGCGGTGGTCAGGCAGCTCCCTTGTTGAGATTGTATTTCATGATCGCGCCGTGGCGGCCGGTGCGGTCGCGCTCCAGCGTATAGACGTCGCCTTCGAGCGGGTTGGCCTGTGCCAGCACCGCGTCGATTTCGGCCTGATCCTCCGCCGTCAAAGCGAGATCGGAAATCGCCAGATTGGAAGGCAGATGCGTGCGGTTGCGCGCTCCGACGATGACGCCGGCTACGCCCGGCCGCGTCAGCATGGCAGCACTCGCCACTGTGGCGATGTCGGTGCCGTGCCGGTCGGCGATGCCGCGTAGCGTCTTCAGCAAGGTCTGGAACAGATCCCAGCCACCGAAATCGTCGATGATAAGCTTGTATTTGACGAGCGAGCGGTTCTCCAGCGCGTCATCCGGCTCGGCAATGCCCAGCCATTTGTCGCTCAGAAAGCCGCCGGCAACGGTGCCGTAGCACAGCAGCGAGACACCGTTTTCGCCTGCTGCCTTCACCATCCGCTTTGCCGGGCGGCTGTCGAGCAGCGAATACTGCACCTGCATGGAGACCAGCGGCACGCCGCCGCCGATGATGGCCAGCATATGGTCGGTGTCGAAATTGGTGCCGCCGATGTGGCGTATCTTGCCGGCCTTGCGCAGTTCCTCCAGCCATTGCGCGGCTTCCAGCCAGCGCGGCGCTTCATAGTCCCACCAGTGGAACTGGACGAGGTCGAGCCGTTCGAGATTGAGCCGGCGCAGCGACTGGTCGATGACGCTTTCGACATAGGATTTGCTGATGCGCGGCAGCACCTCGAGATCGGGTACGAATTTGGTGTGCACGCCGATGCGGGCCAGCGCCTCTTCGCCGCGCAGGTCGCGGTAGCGCAGGCGGAAGCGGCCGATCAGCTCCTCGACGCCTGTATAGATATCGGCGCAATCGAAATTGGTGATGCCGGCATCGGCAAAGGCGACCATGTCGGCGATCGGGTCTTCGCTGGCCAGCGCGCCATGGCCGCTGGCCATCTGCCAGCCGCCGCGGATCACCCGCGATATCTCATAGCCCGGCGCCAGTCTGGTTCTCTGCATGGGATCAGTCTCGATCGTCTTGAAGCGGCACGGCGGTTGTCTGCGCGTGGCTGAAGCGGCGCAGGCCGGTGCGGATGATGCGGAAGCGCGACGTGCAATTGGGGTCCGGGCAGGCGACCTCGGCGTCGGTCGTCATCCAGTCGTTCTTGTGGGTGGGGCGCTGCTTTGCCGGCAGCAGCGGCAGGAGCGAGGCCAGCGAATAGATGGAAAAGCCCTGGCCCGGCGGCAGATGCAGCATCTCGCCACGCATCTCGAAATAGTCGCCGACCTTGGCGCCGCAATAGATGGCGCCGCCTTCCGGGGCCGTCACCTCGACCCGCAGGTCGTAAAGCTCGAAGGAATCGTCGTGCTCGTCAGCCATGGCGAACGGCCCTTTCCTCGGGATCGTCGACGTCGAGGCGCCCGCGTATCAGGTTGAAGGAGCGGGTGATGTCGTCGGTCAGCGCCTTGATCGAGCCTTTCACATCGCCGCGCTCCAGCGCCTCGATCAGCGCCCAGTGATGATGGGTTGCCGGAATGTCGCGATGCTCGTCGTGGATATGGGCAGCGGCGCGCACATAGGGGCCGGATTGCAGCCACAGGCTTTCGACGATGGGGATCAGCACCGCCGATCGGGCGGCGCGGTAGACGTAGAAATGAAAGGCGTGGTTCAGTTCGGACGTCTTGTGCGCCCTGTCGCCATCCTCGCTGCGAAAGGCCGTCTCGCAGGCGACGGTGAGCTGCTTCAGCTGTTCGAAATCCTCCGCCGAAAGGTTCGGCAGCGCCAGCGCCGTGATCTGCCCTTCGATCAGGCAGCGGGCGCGGGCAAGATCGTCGAGCCGCTCGCGGGTGATGGTGGGAACGCGGACCGAACGGTTGGGCAGTGCTTCCAGCGCCTGTTCCGAAACCAGCCGGCCAAGCGCCTCGCGCACCGGCATGGTGCTGGTCTGCAGCGTCTCGGCCAGATCCTGTATGCGCATCATCTCGCCGGCGTCGAACAGGCCGTGGATCAGCGAGCGGCGCAGCTCGGCATAGACGCGGTCATGCAGGGTTTCGCGCCCGACGGGGGAGAGGGCTCCGCGCCGGCTCATCGCTTCGATCCTTCGAAAATCCTGTCGCGAGGCTCGTCCCGCCCAGCGTTTCCGGGGGCGCGCAGTGCGTGCTGATTTTTCCGATCGGGCATGCTTGTCCGCCGTTCAAAATCGGGGGCCGTCATGCGGCCAACATTGATTTTTTTAGTTGCAATTCTGAAAGATGTAAAGTTTGATCAAACATCACCGATCAAAATATTTCGAATGAGCCCCGGATGCAGCCTCCTGCAAATGCCCCGACCGGTTCGACAGAAACAGGGCGTGCGCCGCTTGTGGAGGCGCACGGTCTGGTCAAGCAGTTTGGCGGTCTGCGCGCGGTCGACGGCATGTCGATCACGTTGCATCGCGGCGAGATGATGGGGCTGATTGGCCCCAATGGCGCGGGCAAGACGACGCTATTCAACCTGCTGGCCGGCAGCCTCAGGCCGACTTCCGGCGAGATCAGGATTGCCGGCGAAGCGGTTTCGCATGAGGGGCCCGAGCGCCGTGTCGCCCGCGGCGTCGGCCGCACCTTCCAGATCCCGCGGCCATTCGCCGAAATGACGGTTCTGGAGAACGTCCTGACCGGCGGCCAGCATCAGGCCGGCGAACACATCTGGAAGAATTTTTTGCAGCCCGGCCGCGTTGCGACGCAGGAGAAGGCTGCCGTCGAGAAGGCCCGTTCGCTGCTGGAATTCGTCACGCTTTCCGGCCTCGAGAGCGAGCCGGCGCGGGTGCTGTCCGGCGGTCAGCGCAAGCTGCTCGAACTCGCCCGCATCCTGATGGCCGACCCCGAAACCATCCTGCTCGACGAGCCGGCTGCCGGCGTCAACCCGACGCTGCTCGAACTCATCATCGACCGCGTGCTGGATCTCAATGCGCGCGGCAAGTCGATCCTGCTGATCGAGCACAATATGGAGATGGTCGCGCGGCTGTGCGGCCGGGTGGTGGTCATGGCGGCGGGAAAACATCTGGCGGAAGGCTCTCCCGCCGAAGTGTCGCGCGACCGCACCGTCATCGAAGCCTATCTCGGCGGGGTGGCGGCATGATCGCAACTGGCCAACCCGTCGCCCTGTCCACCAAAGCGCTGGTCGCCGGCTATGAGCGCGACCTGCCCATCGTGCGCGGGGTCGATTTTTCCATCCGCTCGGGCGAACTCGTCATCGTGCTTGGACCCAACGGCGCCGGCAAATCCACCTTCGTCAGGGCGATCGCCGGGTTGGTGCCGGTCCATTCCGGTGCAGCGTTCCTTGGCGATCGCGACATCACCACTGTGCCGGCCCATGAAAAGATCCGTCATGGCCTGGCGTTCGTGCCGCAGACCGAAAACATCTTCGCGACGCTGTCGATCAACGACAATCTGCTTCTGGCCGCAAACATCCTGCCGAAGGAGAATCGCAGCCGTCGCATCGCCGATCTCTACGCGATGTTTCCCGACCTCGCATCGCGGCCGTCGCTGCGTGCCGGCCAGCTTTCCGGCGGCCAGCGCCAGATGCTGGCGGTGGCGCGCGCGCTGATCGTCGAGCCTTCGGTGCTGATCCTCGACGAGCCGTCAGCCGGCCTGTCGCCCAAGATCGTCTCGGAGGTCTTTTCCAAGCTCAAGGCGATCAACGAAACCGGGGTCACCATCATTCTCGTCGAGCAGAATGTGAAGGCAGCGCTCGCCATCGCCGACCGCGCCGTGATCCTGGTCGAAGGCCTGCTGCGTCATGAAGGGCCGGCCGCGACATTGGCCGACGATCCCATCGTCGCCGAGCTTTATCTCGGCGCGCGGCATGAGCCGAAGGCGGTGGCGCCATGAACCCGCAGGCAATCATGGACGGGCTGATCACCGGCTCGATGATCGGGCTCGGCGCCATCGGCGTGACGCTGACCTATTCGATCCTGCGCTTCGCCAATTTCGCGCACGGCGAATTCATCAGCTGGGGCGCCTATTTCGCGCTGGCCATCAGCGGGGCGCTTGGCTCACTGTCGGGTGGGTTTCTCACGCCGATAGGGCCGTTCTCATTCGGCTGGTCGCTGCCCCTGGCGACCGTGATCGCCGTGGCGCTCACGGGTGGGCTGGCGCTTCTCGTCGACGCTCTTCTGTTCGGCCGCCTGCGCGCCCAGCGCGGCGCGGTCATCATCATGGTGATGGCGAGCTTTGGTGCGGCACTCACCCTGCGCAGCCTGCTCGAATTCATATTCACCTCCAAGCCTGCCTATTTTTCGAAGGCGCTGCAGATCGCATTGCCGCTCGGCGGCGGCTTGCGGGCGACACCCGACCAGCTTCTGTCGCTCGGCATTGCCGTGCTGCTCGTCGTCGCCATCCACCTGCTGCTCACCCGCACTGCGATCGGCCGCTCGATGCGCGCCGTCAGCGAGAACCAGCAGCTTGCCGGCGTCGTCGGCATCGATGTGCGCAAGGTCATCCGCACGGTCTGGGTGCTTGGTGCGGGGCTGGCCTGCGTCGCCGGCGTCATGGCCGGCCTGCTCGTGCAGATCCGCCCCTATATGGGTTTCGATCTCCTGCTGCCGCTGTTTGCGGCGGCGATACTGGGCGGCATCGGCAGTGTGCCCGGCGCCATGCTTGCCGGCCTGATCGTCGGGCTGACGGAGGCCTTTGCCGTCCAGCTCATCGGGGCCGAATGGCGCGCGGCCATCGCCTTCGTCATCCTCGTCGCGGTGCTGCTGCTACGCCCGCAGGGCCTGTTTGGGAGGCCGGAATGAGCGTCGAACTGATCGGCTATGGCGCCTTCTTCCTCACCATGGCGCTCACCTACGCCATCATCTGCCTGGGCCTAAACGTGCAGTGGGGGCAGACCGGCCTGTTCAATGTCGGCATTGCCGGCTTCGTCGCCATCGGCGCCTATGTCTCGGCGATCCTGACGACGCCCGACACTGCCAACCGCTTCGGCGGCTTTGACCTGCCGATCGCCGTCGGCTGGCTCGGGGCAGCGCTCGCCGCCGGCATCATCGCCTTCCTCATCGGCTGGCTGACGATCCGGCTGCGATCGGACTATCTCGCCATCGCCACCTTCGGCGTTGCGGTCGCGGTCCAGCTTTGCGCCCTCAATCTGGAGCGTCTCACCGGCGGACCCTTCGGCATCGGCTTCATCCCGCGTCCCTTCGCCAGCCTGGCCGGCGATCCGCTGGCCTTCAGCCTGCTCAATCTCGGCGTGCTCGTCGTTGTCGTGCTCGTGCTCTATCTCGCGCTGGAACGGCTGGTGCGCAGCCCGTGGGGACGCGTGCTGCGCGCCATTCGCGAGGACGAGACGGCAGCGCTGGCGCTGGGCAAAAGCGCGGTCAGGTTCCGCCTTCAGGCCTTCGCCATCGGCGGCGGCATCATGGGGCTGGCGGGTGCCGCGCAGGCCCATTTCATCGGCTTCATCGCGCCGGAAAACTACCTGCCTATGCTGACCTTCCAGGTCTGGGCGATGCTGATCGTCGGCGGTTCCGGCAACAATCGCGGCGCGATCCTTGGCGCGGTTCTGGTCTGGGGCATCTGGGCTGCTTCGGCGGCGGCTGTATCGGCCATCTTCCCGCCCGACCAGCAGGCGCGCGCCGCCGCACTCCAGATCGTCATGATCGGCGTCGCACTCTGTGCCATCCTGCTCCTGCGCCCACGCGGCATTCTGGGCGAGGTGCGGGTGGTTTCCCGCCATCTCGGCCGCCTCTCACCGCTCAAGCGCGCCACCTCGATCCCGCAAAACGATGAGCCTCAGCATGTCCAGAAGCCCTGACCACATCGCGCTCGGCGACACGCTTTCCATCAGCCGCCTGGTCTGCGGGCTGTGGCAGGTGGCCGATCTCGAAAAGGGCGGCACGCTGCTCGATCCAGAGCGCGCAGCGGATGCGCTTCAGGCCTATGCCGAAACCGGCTTCGACACCTTCGACATGGCCGACCACTATGGCAGCGCCGAAGTGATCACCGGCCGGCTTCTGGCGCGTTATCCCGCCAGCAAGCGTCCCGTCGCCTTCACCAAATGGTGCCCGGAGCCGGGGCCGATGACTGCCGAGATCGTGCGCAAGGGCGTGCAGGAACGACTCGACCGGCTCGGCGTCGACAAGGTCGACCTCCTGCAATTCCACTGGTGGACCTTCGAGCATCCAGCATGGCTCGACGCGCTGAATGAGATGGCGCAGCTCAAAGGCGAGGGGCTGATCGGCGCGATTGGCGTCACCAATTTCGATGCCGCGCATCTGGCGCTGGCGCTGGCCGACGGCGTGCCGATCGCCACCAATCAGGTTTCCTTCTCGCTGATTGACCGGCGGGCAGCGGGCGCGCTTTCCGATCTCTGCAAGAAAACCGGCGTGAAACTGCTGGCCTATGGCACGCTTTGCGGCGGCTTCCTTTCAGAAAAATGGCTGGGCCAGCCGGAACCCTCCGAAATCGCCGACTGGAGCCGCTCGAAATACAAGCGCTTCATCGATACGGCCGGCGGCTGGGCCGGTTTCCAGGGCATTCTCGTAGCTGCCAGCGAGATTGCCAAAAAACACAAGGTTTCGATTTCCAACGTCGCGACGCGCTGGGTACTCGAACATGAGGCGGTAGCGGCGGCCATCATCGGCGCGCGCATCGGCGAGAGCGAGCACCGCTCCGACAACCTCAACATTTTCGGCTTCGCGCTCGATGCCGAGGATAAGGCGCGGCTGGACCAGGCCTTTGCCGCGACGCAACCCATTCCCGGCGATTGCGGCGACGAATATCGCCGCCCGCCCTATCTCACCGCGTCGGGCGACCTCAGCCACCACCTCGACGCGATCCCGTCGGTGTTCAAGGCGGAGCGCATGCCCGGGCGTCCTGATCGCCTGCGTGTTTCCTCGGGAAGCATCTGGGAGCCGATCGCCGGCTACAGCCGCGCCGTGCGGGTGAAGGACATGATCCGCGTTTCCGGCACGACCGCCACCCACGCCGCCGACCGTTGCGTGGCGCCGGGCGATGCCGGCGCGCAGACCACCTACATTCTCGACAAGATCGCTGCCTCCATCACGGCGCTCGGCGGCAAGATGGAGGATGTCGTGCGCACCCGCATCTATCTGCGCGACGCCTCGAAATGGGAGCCGGTGTCCCGCGCCCATGGCCGGGTGTTCGGCGCGGTGCTGCCGGCCAACACATTGATCGAAGCCGGCGATCTGATCGGCGACTACGAGGTCGAGATCGAGGCCGAGGCGATCGTCTGAGGTTCCGCTGCAAAGCGCCGGCTGACGAAGCGTGAGCCGGCAAGCCCGAAGCGCCATGGATAATCGACCGCCTGGCTGATGCCGATGCGTTTTCCGACGAGGATGCCGACATCCGCCGTCCTTGCCGCGATCCGGATTTCCGGACCGTCGAGCGGCAGCCTGTCATGCGAGCGGTCGATGGCAAGCGCCTGGCAAAGCCTGCCGGGGCCAGCGCAAAGCAGGCGAATATCGTCGAGACCGCGCCGTTGCCGCATCAGGTCGATGCCTTCAAGCGGCTCCAGCGCGCGGATCAGCACCGCACTGCCCGGTTCGCAGACCGTGTTCAGGCACCAGTGAATCCCGTAGGACCGATAGACATAGGCGCGTCCGGGCGGCCCGAACATCGCGGCGTTGCGCTCGGTCGGCCCGCGAAAGGCGTGCGAGGCGGGATCGTCGGGGCGATAGGCTTCGGTCTCCACGATGATGCCGCCGACGCCATTGGCATGGATGATTGCGCCGATCAGATCGCGCGCCACAATCACGGCGTCGCGTGCAAAAAATGAGCTGGTCATGCCGGTCCGAAAAGGTTGCGGTTGGTACGTCAGGTGTCCGCGGCTACGCGTATCATTGCAAGGCTTTCCCTTCCACTTCGCAGTCACAAGAACCGGCGTCTCTGAAGTCGTTTCCGTCATGATGATGGCTTGAGCGCCATTCCCCGCACATATCGCCATCTCGATTCTTGCAATCGTCGGTAGAATCATTGCGTGAGTTTTGCGGCCTATGGCTCGCGGTCCTCTCGTACGAGGCCCGGTCCATTTCAAAAAAGGAGCAGATAATGGGAAGCAATCTGAGGCTCGGCGTTCTTGCCGCCGCCGCAATAGTGGCCGTTCTGGTTGTGCTGGGGTCCTGGTACACGATCGACCAGGGCGAGCGCGGCGTCATCCTGCGCTATGGCGCCATTGCCGGCACGGCTGAACCTGGCCTCGGTTTCAAACTGCCGATGATCGACGCCGTCGTGCGCGTTTCCGTCCAGTCCAAGGCTGTCGTCTACGACAAGATGGAGGCCTACAGCCGCGACCAGCAGCCGGCCGACATCAAGCTTTCGGTGAACTATCGGATCCCGGTCGATCAGGTCGATACGGTCTATGAAAAATACGGCTCGGAAGAGGGGCTGTTGTCGCGCCTGGTCGAGCGCAAGGTTTTCGAGGAAACCAAGACGGTTTTCGGCCGCTTCAACGCGGTGACGGCGATTCAGGAGCGCGGCCGCCTCAACCAGGAGATTGCCGAAGCCATTCAGCGAAGCGTTGCCGGGCCGGTGGTGATCGACTCGGTGCAGATCGAGAATATTGATTTCTCGGACGCCTACGAACAATCCATCGAGCAGCGCATGCTGGCCGAAGTCGAAGTGCAGCGTTTGCGCCAGAACGCGGAACGGGAAAAGGTGCAGGCCGAGATAACCGTCACGCAAGCCAATGCGCAAGCCGACGCACAGCGCGCTCAGGCCCAGGCGCAGGCTGATTCCGTACGCCTGCAAGCCCAGGCCGAGGCCGAAGCGATCCAGCTTCGCGGCGATGCAGAAGCTCTTGCAATCAAGGCGCGCGGCGATGCCTTGCGCGACAATCCGGGCCTTGTCGCCCTGACGCAGGCAGAGCGCTGGAACGGCCAGCTTCCCCAGACGATGCTTCCGAATGGCAGCATTCCGATGCTGAACCTGGATACGCGGCCCGTGGCGCAGGATTGATTGCTTTCCACCACGCGGCCGGTTTCGACCGGCCGCGCCGCGCGAAGCATGTTAGAAAAATGCACCTCTCCCTGCCGATGCCGGGAGACGGTCGTTCTTTCACGTCGTCGGAGTCGATCTGCGCTACCTTGCGCATGCACCGCTTCCTTAATCGCGCCCGACGCCACGTCAGACGAAAGATTATGGCTGACGGAAAATTGCTTCGGTGCCAGGAGGCGCGGCCGCAAGAGCGAACTTGAACGCACTAGAATCCAGCCTGGCATTGGAAGCGCTCGACGCATCCAGTGTCGAAGATTGCATCTTCAACTTTACCGACTGCCTCAAGCATCAAGTTCCAGCGCGATAGCCGCATTTAATTCTAATTTTCGTTGAATTTTTTATCCTGCCTGTCAGGGGTGCCATCTCTAAAAATACTTGCAGAGATCGCAACGAGCCGGCGTATTGACTCTTCAACATTGCCAGGGTCGCATTGGCCTTCCGAAAGCGCCTGAATCCGCCCCGAATCTGCCATCGTATAAAACATGGCTCCAATGACGAAATGAAACCGCCAATAGAGTTCGCTGCGCGGTAGTTCCGGCAGCGCTTCGCCAATAGCCTCGATGATGGCTCGGCTCGAAACGTCGAAGGCCGTGCTGAGGATGCGTCGAATTGATTCATGTCGTTCCAGCGCCAGTCGTGCTCGCAGCCGGACGAATGTACTGTTTTGACGTCTGCCTGATGAGAGCGCCGGCCGTAGGAAAGCCTCCAACACGTCCTCGAGTATAGGGCGCCCATCTTCCCTCCGCCTTACATTGCTGAGTAACTCCAGGCGCCATTTCACGATAGGTTGGGAGCTGCGGCTGAACAACTCCTCCAGTAAGGCGTCCTTCGAGCCGAAATGATAGTGAATCGCTGCAAGGTTTACGCCTGCGCGACTGGTAAGTTCGCGCAGGCTCACGGCTTCCACTCCATGCTCGGCGAACAATTCTCGCGCTGCTTCAAGGATTCTGTCGCGAGTAAGCGCTCCGGGTGGACTCGCTTGATTCTTGGCTATCATCGGGAGTCCCTTTTAAAAACTCGTATGAAGCAGGATAGTTAATCCCTTATCTGGGGTCAATACGTTCCTGCACCGTTAGCTTCGGCTTAAGTGGATATGATGAAGTATTTTCAGGCATCTAGGGGTGAGCGAAGCGGTCCGGTATACGCTACAAATCCAACAAAATATGATGATACAGTTTACACGAACGTTTAAATCACATATATGGATTTTCTTAGCTGGACCTAATTTGGGTTGGAGCAATTGGACGGCCTTCATATGCCGTCAGGTTGATGTGTCCGGCGAGCGAATCTGTTGGGAGGATTGGAATGGGTACGTTTTACGGTCGAGGACTGGGATTCACAGCAGCTTTCCTTGCTGCATCCGCCGTTCTGGGCGGTTCTGGATATGCCGCGGAGATCGGCAAAACCCTCGATGAGATCGTCGAACTGGCAAAGAAGGAACCGCCTGTGAAGATCGCTTCCACCTGGAGGGGCGAGATCATCGATGACACGGTGAAGGGGTTCAAAGAAAAATATGGACTGACGATGGAACTCCAGTTCGTCAGCGGCCTGGACGATCGGGAGCGGATCCTGAATGAAGCCCTGACCGGTCTTGTGGATTCCGACCTGGTCAACGTTTCGGGCGAACTGCGCGACAAGTTCATCAGCGCCGGCGTCGTCGAGCCGATCGATTGGAATGCGCTGTTTCCTGCCATAGATTCCAGCGACATCAGCCCGAAAGGCTATTTTCTGGGCACGGGTTTCAACCAGTTCGTTCTGGCTTACAATAAGAATCGCGTAGCCGAGGCCGATGCTCCCAAGGATTGGGAATCATGCCTGGATCCGAAGTGGAAAGGCCAAGTGGGTGTCTATTCGCGTCCGCTTGCGTTCGTCCAGCAGTACCTGAAATGGGGCGCAGAAAAAGGCGATGCCTACCAGAAGGCCCTAGTGGCCAACAATCCGGTATGGATGTCCACCACCAACTCTGCGACATCTCTGCTGGCGGCTGGAGAATACTCGCTGCTCTGCGGCATTCAATACCATGCCGTAAAGACAATCCTCAGAAGCGATCCGAACTCTCCAATCACCATCGTCGTTCCGAAGCTCTTTCCCTATCAGGTCGGCGAAGCGCTTGCCGTGATGAAGGGCGGTGAATCGCCAAACTCTGCCATCCTGCTGGCGGCTTACATGGCCACCGAGGGGTCAAAGGCATACGACGCTTTCGGACAGAGCAATCCCATGAAAAAGGGAACCGACGCCTACAACTATACCCACGCGGTAGGCGCCGAGCCTTTCTGGGCAGGCTGGGAATCGGATGGCAAGGCTCAGAGTGAAGCCAGCAAAGCCATTGTGTCCATCTGGGGCTTTCCCACCGGCCGGTAGACCGAGCAAGGTTTAGCCGGAGGCAGATTGCGACGGTCCAACCACTCTGAAAAAGTCACGGAAATGATAATTCTCGTTCTGGCCGCCTGAGGGCGGCCCGGCGTCCGCCACTTAATTACGTGTTGGGAACGGCCCAAGTCCCTGCGTTGGAAATGACGAGGATACGATGGCGTCTATCGATATTCAGCCCTCCGCATCGGCGCAAGGTCGATCACGGATCTTCGGCTGGCTTTCAAACAACCTCACATTGATTTTTATCACCGCGCTTATTTTGCTGATGGTCGTCTTGCCGGTTATCCGGTTGGTAATTTCCTCATTCCAGGAAGGCCACCCGGCTTTCCCTGATGGCTGGACGCTGGACAATTATGGCTATGCCCTGACACAGCCCAATCTATTGGAAACACTTGGCAGAACCTTCTGGATTGCTGCTATCGGCACTTTGTTTGCCCTCTGCCTTGCGGTTCTTCTGGCATTTCTCGTCGAACGCACAGACATGCCGTTCCGCAACCTTGCCTGGATGGTCATCATCATCCCCATGGCCATGCCGGGCATTCTGTTCGCGATGGGATGGGCCTTACTGCTTTCGCCAAATTCAGGCGCTTTGAATGTGGCCTTGCGCGGGCTGTTGAATCTTGTCGGCCTCGACATCGGCAAAGGCCCCATCGACATCTTCTCCGTGGGTGGACTGATCTTCTTGGACAGCATTCGTGGCGTAACGACCATCTTTCTAATGGTTGTCGGCAGCTTTCGAATGATGGATCCTACCTTGGAAGAAGCGGCAATGACGTCCAAAGCCAACCGGATCAAGACGTTCCTGAAAGTTACACTGCCCGTCTTGGCTCCGGCGATTCTCGCTGCGGGCATGTATTCTTTTATCCTGAGCATGGAGTCGTTCGAATCCGCGCTCGCGGTTGGTCTTCCCGGCGGCGTCTTCGTCCTCAGCACGATGATCTATTTTACGACCCGCGTCCAAGCGCCGATCGACTATGGTCTTGCGGCGGTCTATGGCGTTCTCTTCATGCTGCTGATGATGTTGTTGCTGTTGGTGTACCGGCGGTCCATTCGTCATGCAGAGAGATTCACAACGGTGACGGGCAAAGGTTTTCGTCCGCGCATCATCTCGATCGGCAAGTGGCGTTACGCAGCCCTGGCAGTCGTCGTGGTCTACTTCATTATTTCGACGGTATTGCCATTTGCAATTCTGCTTTGGACCAGTCTGTTGCCGAGTTACCGGCCGCCGTCATGGGAAGCGCTGCAGGTTGTCTCGATCAAGAATTTCGTCACCGTCTTCAGCAATGACCAGATCGTCAGGATCGTCTGGAACACGTTCCTGCTGATGATTATGACCGCGACAATAACAACTCTTCTGTCCTTCTTTGCTTCCTGGATGATTGTACGAAACCACGGCAGCAAGACGATTTCTGCTGTGCTCGACTACACTGTATTCATGCCGCTGGCTGTGCCAGGGATCGTCACCGCAACGGCCCTGATGATGGCCTTCCTGACGCCACCGCTCAATCGGCTCGGCATCTACGGCACGATCTGGATCGTCGTGCTGGGACTGACGATATCCTACCTGCCTTTTTGCACCCGGCTGATGAACGGGGCGATCATGCAAATTCACAAGGAGCTTGAACAGGCCGCCTATGTCTGTGGCGCCACCGTGTTCAAGACGATGATGCGCATAACGCTTCCACTCCTGTTTCCCGCATTCGCAGCGGGGTGGATTTGGGTCGCCGTCCATGCGCTGCGGGCATTTGCAATCCCGCTGATGCTGTCCGGGCGCGATAACAAGGTGTTCGCCGTCTATCTCTGGGAAAACTGGGAGCAGTATGCCCCGGTTGCCGCGGCCATGGGCGTCATCATGGTCATCATCCTGATTCCTCTGACGATGTTGCTGCGCCGTTTCATTTCTCAAATCAGCCGCCAGAACTAAGAGATTATTATGAAAATTACTGTCACCGGACTAGGCAAAGACTTCTCGTCGTTTGGCGGGTCGTCTGTTGCGGCCCTCAAGGACGTAAGCTTCCAGATCGAAAAAGGCGAATTTTATACCTTGCTTGGCCCAAGCGGCTGCGGAAAGAGTACGACTCTTCGCTGCATTGCCGGCCTGGAAACACCCGATCGGGGACGCGTCACGATCGGCGACAAGGTTGTCGCCGCACCGGGCATTTTCGTGCCGCCGCATCAGCGACCGATTGGTATGGTGTTTCAGTCATACGCGATCTGGCCGCATATGACCGTATTTAACAATGTTGCCTTTCCGCTAACCAATGGTGAGCGGAAGGTTTCGAAGGTTGAGTATCGGCGCCGGGTGATGGAGATGCTCGATCTCATGCAGATGGGACATCTCGCCGACAGACCGGCGCCCTATTTGAGCGGCGGTCAGCAGCAACGCGTTGCCTTGGCACGCGCCTTGGTATCGAGTTCTGAAGTTTTGCTACTCGACGAACCGCTCAGCAATCTTGACGCCAAGCTTCGCGAAGACCTTCGCGTAGAGATCAAGGAGCTGACGAAACGACTGGGCATAACGTCGATCTATGTGACGCACGACCAGGTCGAAGCGCTTGCCATGTCGGATCGTATCGCAGTGATGTATGGCGGCAAGATCGTTCAGGAAGCTACGCCTTACGAACTCTACACCAATCCCATCAACGATTTCGTGGCGCAGTTCGTCGGCCGGGTAAACCTGTTCGATGGCATCGTTCTGGAAGAAGCAGCGCAAGGCAAAGGGGTCGTGCAAACCGCGCAGGGCACTTTTCGCTGCGTCATGGCGCCAGGTTTGGCCACGGGGGCCCGGGCCAAGTTGGCTGTACGGCCCGAGACCCTCAGTGTGGCGCAACCGGGCCAGAAGGCCGATGCGAACATTCTGGATGGCGATGTCGAAAAGGTGATGTTTCTTGGCGAGGCCATCGAATGCACCGTCAGGGCGCAGTCGCAGCCAGTTCTGGCCAAGCTCCCAATCACCAGTCTTGTCTCGGTCGGCGAACATATTCGGCTGCAATTCAGTTCGGATACAAGCCGGCTGCTGCCCGCCATTGCCTGATCCATTCAACCAACATTTCGGAATCCAGTAAGCAGGAGGTCATTCCATTGAACAAGCCATATTTTCTCAAGCCGATGCCGGAATCGGAATGCCCGAGCATCCTCACGGAACCGCGGAAAGAGGAGTCGCGCAACGTGCGTCTGGTCGGCCATTCGGATCTAAACGGGTGGGGCGATGCGTTCCAGATCCGGGTCAAAGATGGCATTTGCTATATCGCCGGTGCGGGACTTTACGGCTCTTATGGACTGACTGTCCTCGACGTAGCTGATCCTTCCAATCCGACGGTAATTCACCAGATCAAGCATCCGCCTACGGCGAGAAGCCACAAAGTCCTTCTGGTCGATGATGTTCTGATCATGAATGTCGACAAGAAGCCTGGCGCGGACGATCCCGATGTCAAAGGCGGCCTGCGGCTTTACGACAATAGCAATCCGCGCGAACCAAAATTCATGAAATATGTCGAGACCGAGGGGAACGGCATTCACCGTCCGGTCTACGATCCGCATCGCAAGCTTCTCTATAGCGGCGGGTTCAAGGATGGTTGTAACGGCCGAGTCTTGATCGTGCACGATATGAAGGACCCTTCCAATCCGGAACTGATCGGCGAGGGCTGGGTGCCCGGCCAGAACGAGGCGGCTGGTGAAACCCCGACCTGGGACATGGAACTTCTGAGCAAGAAGAGCATGGACCTTCACGAAGCGCAGCCATTTGGAAACTATGTGACCTGCGCGTGGCGGCGTGGCGGCTTCGGCATTATGGATTTGACAGACCCGACAAAGCCAAGCCTGATGTGGCGGCAAAATCCCTACGAGACGCACAACTGGTCGCCGGCATCGCACACGTTCATTGTTCCCGAAGGATCTGCCTTCGGCATCCTTTTGACCGAGACTCACAGCAACAATTGCGCGCACCCACCGGCATTTGCCACCTTCTATGACATGCGCAACGATCAGAAGCCGATCTCGATCAGCACCTTCAATCCCTATCCGATCGACCCCATCACCATGCGGCCGAAGGATGGGTCCTGGTGCCAGCAGGGCGCCCGCTACGGCGCCCACAACACCTGGCAGTGGATGAAGGCTGACGATCCGCTTTATCTGACCTGGTTCAACGCTGGTGTTCGTATCGTCGACTGGTCCAATCCGTTCGAGCCGAAGGAACTCGGATACTATATTCCAGCCGGAACAAAGGAGCGGTTCTGTCCGCAGACCAACGAGGTGTTCGTCGATCGCCAGACCGGCCTGATCTACATCACCGACCGCTGGGGCCTCGGCCTGCACATTCTTGAGTACACTGGCTGAGACTGGGTTGCGGGAGAACAGGTGATGCAGCAACTAGGAACGAATGTTTTTGTCGAAACTGGCTACGACTGGGCGAATGTCGCGGCAGTTGTTACCAAATCGGGTGCCGTCCTCATCGACTGCCCGGTGCGCCCCTCCGACTCGGCGCATTGGCAGCAAGTGGTTAAGGGACTGCATCCGAAGGGCGGCAGGTATCTTATCACCACCGACTATCACGGCGACCATGTCGCCGGCTCATCCTTCATCGAAGGCATCGGCGATACGGTGAACTTCCTGGCGCCTCAGGTTGCGTTTGACGAAATCCAGAAGAGCGACAATGCCTTCTCCAAGGAGATATTCGTCGAAACGCTGAGGGATCAGGGCCATACGGAAGAGGCCGACAAGATCCAGAATGCCCCAATCCCCTCCCCAACTTTCTGTTGGGAAGAGACGATGCTCCTGCACCTCGAGCCTTACACGTTCAACATTCGCCGTCTCGCGGGCCATTCACCGGCAACGTCGTCCGTCTACCTGCCGGAAGAAGGAATTCTCTTCTCCAGCGATATCGTCAGCCATCATGGCGGAGGCATGCGGGACGCCCATATCGGCGACTGGATCCGCGCTCTCGACTGGATCGAGGCGCTTCCGATCGAAACGATTGTGCCTGGCCACGGCGACATCTGCGGAAAGGACGTCGTTCGCAAGCAGCGTCAGCGGATGGTCGACATTTTGGGTGCGGTCGGCGATCTCGTGAACAAGGGCCTGTCCAAAGACGAAGTGATCGTCGACGAAGCTCTAACCAAGCGCTTCTTCCGCGTCGATACATCCCGTGGCGAATATTGGCTCAACCAGAGGCGGGAAACGTTCCGGGAGGGCATTTCGCGGGTCTATGATGAAATCAAGGGAGTTGCCTGATGTATAAGGCGCAGGAGTTCAGGCTCGGCCGCATATTCCAGATCAAGTGTGACCCAGGCGACGATTACTTCACCCAGATCAATGCCTTCGTCCGCGAGAAAAACATCCGGGCGGGGTCGGTGTTCCTGCTCGGCGCGCTCTCCGAAACCAAGATCGTGTCCGGCTTCAACAGCATGGAAGGCCACGATCTCCGCCATCATCACTTTGTCGATTGGCGCGAACTGGTTGGATATGGAAACATATCCTGGCCAGAAAAGCCGCCGGCAATTCTCGGCGACGTGGTTTGGGACGAGCCGCAGCCATTCGTACATATCCATCTGGGCTTGAGCGGCGGTCCTGGCGCCACGGAGGAGACGCTGATCGGCCATCTCTGCGACGGCACAATCAAAGGCGGACTGACGACCCAGATATATGAGTTGCTTATCGATTAGCCTGCCGTCAGACCTAGCCGGCAATCGGAAACGCCCGCGCGCGGGCGTTTTGCGTTCTGAGCAACTTGCGCAAAGGCGTCGGAAATTTTCGGGCCGCGAATTTGGCGGCGTACTGTCTGGCCAAGCTCCGGGAACCGCAAGCAAAGGCGGACCGGACCGCGAATGGTCCAGCCAGCCATGATGAAACCCAGAAAGGATAGATCTATCGGATTGCCAGCGGGTTGATCGGGGAACCCACGGCGCCGGTGATCGGAAGTGTCGGCGCGACGAACAGGAAGTCGTATGTTTTGTCCTGGGCGCAATCCTTGGCCAGTTCATCCAGTTTGAAGATCTCGCCCATAGTGAGACCCATGATCGGTATGCAGATCCAGTGCCATGGCTGATTGGCGTCTGTCGTCTCGTTCGGCCGCACCTCGACACCCCATGTGTCGGTGGCCACGGCCGCAACCTGTTTTTCCTGCAGCCAATCTAGCGTGTCGAATGCTAGACCTGGAGCGTCGCCGCCTGGATAGCCGTCCCAGCTTCCGGCTTCCCACTTCGCTTCCATATGGCCGGTGCGGATCAGCAGGTAATCGCCCTTGCGCACTTCGACGCCCTGGGCTTTCGCGCATTCGTCCAGCATCTCGCTGGTGATGGCAAAACCGTCGTCCAGCCAGTCGACGCCGAGGTGCCTGGCTATGTCCAGCAGTACGCCACGGCCAACCATCTTTTCCTTAGTATGCTCGATGCCGCATTTGGCCGCGCCGAACGAGGAAACCTCACGGCAGTCATAGCCGTTCCACATATTGTTGCCGTAGAAAATATGCCCGAGACCGTCCCAGTGAGTGGCGGCCTGCAACGGCAGCAGAACAAGGTCGTCGGCCGAACGGATGCCGCGCTTGTCAAGCACGCCGGAATAGGCGTCCGTTCCCGTGCGCAGCATGGTGTGGACTGGATTGAAGCGGCCCACAGGCGGAAATTTGGTCTTGCCGCCTTGAGGGCCGTTGTTGTCGAGGTTGATCGCGAGAGAGATAACGCGACCTTTGCGAACCAGTCCAGCCGCAGAAATGATATCATCCGCCGTTGTGTAATTCAGTGTGCCGACATGATCGCTTTCTCCCCACCGGTTCCAATTCTTGAGCCGGTCTGCCGCGCTTTCAATATCCTTCATCGACAATTTTGCTGGTGCGTTTGGATCGGCATTCAAAGGCATTTCATGCTCCCGATAAAAACAAATTCTTTCATGCATGACCGCCGCGGTCAGTGCTGCGAGCACACTACCCAAATGCCTTGACAGTTTCAAACGTTTGTTTCTATTAGTCGTTCGTTTTCATTATTTAACAGATGTCGGAAGGAATGCAGTGCAAATGGCGGCCAAGACAATTTTGAGCGTTGCGGTGACGGGAAACCAGACGACGCTTTCGCAGCACCCCGGCTTGCCCTGCACACCCAAACAGATTGCTGATGCGGCAATTGAGTCCGCCAAGGCCGGCGCCGCCATCGCCCATCTCCATGTGCGCTATGCAGACGGCCGCCCCAGTATGGAACTCGACCACTATCGCGAGACTGTGGATCGCATTCGGTCGTCTTCGACGGATGTGCTGATCAATCTGACCACCGGCCCGGGACAACGTTTCGTGCCGAGCGCCGACAACCCTGCGGTTGCGGCTCCAGGTACCACGCTGGTGCACCCGCTGCGCCGGGTCGAACACATAACCGCGATCAAGCCCGACATCTGCAGCCTCGATCTTAACACTATGTGGTCCGGGTCCGCAGTCGTGATCAACACCCCCGACAATGTGAAGATCATGGCCGAAGCGATCTATGAGGCAGGTACGATCCCCGAGCTCGAAGTCTTTGACAGCGGCGACATCAATCTCGGCCTTGCCCTGATCGAACAGGGCGTGCTGAAAAGCCCACCCCTATTCCAGATCGTCACTGGCATCCGCTATGGTTTTGCCGGCAATCCGGAGGCCTTGTTCTACGCGCGCTCGATGCTGCCGCCCGATGCCACGTGGGCCTGCTTCGGCATTGGCCGCATGGCCTTCCCGATGGTTGCGCAGTCTTATCTACTCGGCGGCCATGTTCGCGTAGGGCTGGAAGATGCCGTCCAAATCCGAAAGGGCCAGCTCGCCCGGGACAACGCTGAATTGGTCGATAAGGCAGTCACCATCGTTGACGCCCTCGGCGGGGAAATGGCCACAGCGGCAGAGGCCCGCACCATTTTAGGCATTGCGCACTAGTCTCGGAAAGCAACGCTCCATCGTCTCGCGAGACGGCCGGAAATAGAGTCAGAGCCTTGGTCGCGTGCGCAGGATCTTCCGCAGAGACTGCGGATAACGGACACATCATGCATCAGTTTCAATTGTTCATCAGTGCCGAAATAGCTCAGCACTATGCAAATGAGATTGCCCAGCCTTCGAAGGAAGGGTAGCACCGGCGGGCAAAAAGCCAAGCATAGTCATGACGTACCCCGGATAAATTCCTTGGCGGCTTGTTTTGTGACGATATCATTCGCCTGCATGACAAAATGGGCCCAAGCCCAAGACCGCAAGGCACGTCTGTTGCGTTCAGACCTTCAGATTGCGGACTGTGGGTGACCAGATAATAAGTGCCGTGCCGAAGACAATGATCATGGTCGCCATGCCGGCCAGAGCAAACTGCGGCCCGATAAGAGCCGAGAGTATCGCTCCCATCGCGGTTCCCAGCTGTACAAGTCCGCGGTTCAGAAACAGCACGCTAAGCACGCGACCGCGAATTTTGTCATCGACGCTCATCTGCAAAATGGTGTTGTTGGTGGCGTTGTAGGCGATGTGCATGGCTCCGACGCCGACCAGGATAGCGGGAGCTAGAACGAAGACTGGGTTGAGTGCAAAACAGAGCAGCAGCACGCCAAACGCGATCAGAAAGATGATCATGGTCGTCCCGTGCCTGGAGCGCAGCGACATCGAGGCAACCAGTAAACCGCCGAGAATCGATCCGGCTCCGGCACAGGACGTGATGAAGCCTAGCCCAGCCGGGCCTATCTTGAAGACGTCGTGCGCAAAGAGGGTGAGCAGATGGATATAGGGCTGACCGAGAAACGTCGGGACGATTGCGATCAGCACCAGAAGCAGGATGGCGCGGTTTCCGCGCACATAGATAAGGGCTTCGCCGATACCGCGTAAGATCGATAGCTTTTCCTGCCGGACCGGGTCGGCCACGATTCGCATGGCGCCTAGCGACCACAACACGACTAGAAAACTGATTCCGTTTATCAGGAAGCAGCCTGCCGTACCCACCAGGCCGATGAATATGCCAGCGATCGACGGTCCAATGACCTTGGTGAGGTTCAACGTCACCGAGCTGAGAGCGATCGCATTGGGAAGATCTTCCCGTGGCACAATGGTCGATATCAGGGAATGACGTGCGGGCAAGTTGAAGGAAATGACGATGCCGCGGGCGGTGGCAATCATCAAGATCAAACTGATATTGGTCCCGCCGCTGTAGACGATCCCGGCGAGCACGAAGGCCAGCACCATTGCTGTTGCCTGCGTCACCATCATAAGACGCCGACGTTCGAAGTGATCGGCCGCGACCCCGCCAATCAGCGTAAAGATCAGGATCGGCAATCCGCGGCTTAAATTCACCAGACCGAGATAGAAAGATGATCCTGTGGTGACGAGCACGAACCAGTTCAGCGCAACCAGATCCATCCAGTCGCCGGTATTTGAAATAAGGATTCCGAGCCAGAGGAGCCGATAGTTTTTGTGCTTGAGCGCGGAGAACATTTTCATGCCGCGCACCGCGGGGACGGACTGGCAAAAAGGTCAAGGCGTGCAGGGGCATGGGTGGCGGCTTCCAGCTTGTGGCAATCTGTTCCTGAGCTGCAGCTGTCCACGTTCGTCATTTCTAGATGAGCTATTCCTGGTTGGTGATTGCCAGACTGTTGTCTGCTATGTCGGCGGCCGACACAGGAGCCAGGTCAGGAGAGTTGGTGTTCGATAAATACAGGGTGGCGGTAGCAAGCACTGCCGTCACCAAATTGGATTCAGCGGAGACCTTGCGACATCAGCTTCTGCATCAGCGGTGCAACGACCTGATCGGAAATCTGGATGTTCCAGACTTCGGAGCTGTCCTGTTCGATGTAGTCGTCGAACAGTGCTTTTGCTTCACCCAGAGAATTAATCTCGGCTCCGCGCAATCCAAAGCCCTTTGCAATGGCGGCGAAATCGGCCCGGCCAAAAACAGCGCTGCTTTCATCGATACCTTCCGAACGCAGTTTGTGGATTTCCGCGCCGTAAGCCCCATCGTTCAGCACGCAGATCAACAGCTTGATACCCTGCCTGCGAATTGTCTCCAATTCCTGGATGTGCATCAGCAAGCTGCCGTCGCCGTCGATGAGAACAACCTTGTCATTTCCCTTGGCAATCGCCACGCCAATCGCGATGGAAATGCCGTTGCCGATCGCGCCGAATTCGCGCACGACGTGATAATTTTCGGGACGGCGGTTTTTCATCTGCGAATGGAAATAGGCACAGTGCCCGGTCCCGCTGACGATTTCCCAGTCCTTTGGAATTATGCCGTCCAGTTCTTCGATAATAGCGCGGGGATCGACGGTGTCGGGAGCGATGGAAAACTGCCGGCGGTCGACGGATAGGTCTCTGATGCGTTCCGCGTTTGCAGCCGTACGCAGGCGCCGGTCGCGCGTCGCATACTCTTTCAATGCGGTATGAATGGCCTCAGCGGCTTCCTTAGCGTCCGCCCTGACATAGAGGTCAGCCGCTCGCACGCCATCTTTCAGGCCTAGCGGATTGGAGTCGACCTGGATGACGAACGCGTGCGGAAATAAGCTGCCGCCGTCGGAGGTGTAGGAGGTAATGCTGGCACCAAATGTGACGACCAGATCTGCACGGCTGAATGCATCGCGCGCTGCCGGATTGGCGAAACCTCCGGCAATTCCGAGATTGTAGGGGTCGTCGTCGAACAGGCCCCGGCACGGAAGCGTCGTCGAAAGCAGCGCACCGGCCTGCTCGGCAAGTTCCCGGATCGCGTCGCTAGCCCCGGAGTACATAGCTCCGCGACCGGCAATGAAAATCGGGTTCGTTGCACTTCTGATCTTCTCGACAATTTGAGCGACGGCTCGCGGATCGGCAGGGATCGGCGGCAGGTTCGGAAGGAATTTGGACGAAGGGACATAGTCTTCCAAGACACGGCGCTGCTTTTGCAGGTCGAACGGAACGCTGAGGACAACCGGTTTTCGTTCGGTCTGGGCTATGAAGAAAGCCTCGCGGACACTCGGCAGCAGGCGGCCTGCGCTGTGCGGCGCGATATGGTGGGCACCCACGGCAAGCGCCAGCGGCGCGTGTTCGAGACCCTGGTTGTACCACTTGGCATTTTCCGGATTCACCGGCACGTCGCCGGCAAAAAGCACGAGAGGAATGTGTCCACGCGCCGCTGTGGCCAGCGCCGTCATGGTCTGCGTGAAGCCAGGCCCAAGCGTGACAGAAGCCACCCCGACCTTGCCGGTTGCATAGCCATATCCGATCGCCATGCCGCAAGCGCAATGCTCGTGCCTGGCATGGACGGTTTCGACGCCTTCAAGCTGGGACAGCGCGACGGTCCAATGCATATTGGCGTCACCCATCAGGGTGAAGTTAGCCCGCACGCCTTCGGCATGAAACGCTTGTGCGAGAAGCTCATAACCGGGAAGATCGTTCTTCATCTGGCCGCTCATCCTTTCAAGTCTAAAATCAGCTCTTCAAAATCCCCTGGTCGATGCTGAACCAGCGCATGCAGCGCATCAGCCGGCGTCGACTGTTCGTATTCCTGCAAGTTCGATGGCGATGGCCAGATTGGATGGGTTCGGCTCCAGTTCGCCGGCATGAATCCGGCGCGTGACCTCTACCAGCGCTTGGTTCCCTGGTGTCTCAATTCCGAATTTGCGGCCTTCCTCGACGACATAGCCATTGATCATGTCGATCTCGCTCAGACGTCCTTTTCTGTGGTCCTGCAGTGTGGTGTTGGGGCCGCGTCCCGGTCCGATGTCGTGATTGATCTTCTCGATCAGCTTCATCAGCAGATTGTTGCTGCCCTCGACTTCTGCCTGCGTAAGGCCAAATATCGGGACTACGCCGTGGCCAAGCTTTTTGCCGACCGCGAGGGACTCGGTCCCCACCATCATCATCAGTTCGGTCATGCCCTTGGGCTGAACGTCGGTGAGTTCGCCGCCGGTCATGGCCATGGTGGCGAGCGTCATCGTGTTCAGGACGAGCTTCATGTATTTCGCGGAAAGAATATCGTTTACGAGTTCCACCTTGCCTGCGCTGCGCAGCACCGAGGCTACCTCTTCCTCCCGGCCCATGGTTGAGGGGCCGAGACTTCCCAAGCCGAACCATGTCCTGTCTGGAGCGGTGTTTCGCTTGATCTCGCCAGGCGTGAAACAGTAGGAGGACAGTTCGACAGCGCAACCAAGTGTGCGGGAAGGCCCGACGACATCGGCGATGACTTGGGCAGTCATCGCGTTCTGGGCTCCGACCAGAAATCCATCGTCCTTTAGATATGGCTTGATCAGTTCTGCGTGCCAGCGCGTGTCGTAAGATTTGGTGACGAGCAGAACGAGGTCGAATTTCTCGCGCATCGTGGCGACATCGCTCAGATGGAAAGCCCGAACTTTTGAGTGGATCTCACTCTGGCGCATGGTGATGTGCAGGCCGTCGAGCCGCATGGCTTCGACATGCTCATACCATTGGTCGATCAGCACGACGTCCAGACCCGCATTGGTCAGGTCGGCGGCTATGCAGCTGCCGTTTGCACCGGTGCCGAGCACCGCGATCTTCTTGTCCACGCTTGCTCCTATCAATTGCAGCTTGCCGCCCCGGGCATCTTCACAGAAACCGAATCGGCTTTGGACGCTACTTGTCGCAGACCGATTCTATGAGGCATGCAGTTCGGCACCTAGACGACCGCTCCCGGCGCCACGGCTTCGATCTCTGTTACGACGTCGATGATCACCGGACGCTTCGCATCAAGCGCTTTGGCCAAGGCTGCCGGAAACTCGCCCGGCTTCTCAACCCGCAGGCCGACGGCGCCCATCTGCTCGGCAAGTCTTGCGAAATTGACGTCGGTAAAGGTCCACAGTTCGCGCGCCTGCTCGGTCTGCTTTCCTCCGTAGACGCGGTCGAAGCCGCGCATCGACTGATTTCCCGACCGGTTGTTGTTGACGACGGTGACGCTGTTGATACCCCAGCGAACGGCTGTCTCCACTTCCGCGACGTGATACCAGAAACCGGCGTCACCGGTGAATGTGACGATCGGCCGATCGGGATGCGCACATTTTGCGCCCAGACCCGCCGGAAAAGCCCAACCGAGGTGACCGGCGCTCCGGATGTAGCTTTGGCCGGGTGTACGCAGATCGTACATTCCGCCCATCCACATACCGCCATGTCCTGTATCGACGACCACAATGGCATCGTCTGGCATGTGGCGGCTGAGTTCGCTGCAAATCCGCTCCGGCCGTATCGGAACGGCATCGGAGCCCATCAGGCTTGAATATTCCTCGCGCCATTGGCTCTTGATCGCATTGACGCGCTCAATCCAGCCTTTGCGCCGCGCTGCCGATTTGGTGTCAGCGATGTCCAGCATCGCCAGAAGCGCCATCTTCGCATCGGACAGCACGCTGGCCTTGAGGTCGTAGTTGCGTCCGAGGTTTTCCGGGTTGATGTCGATCTGGATCACGGCGCGATCAAGTGTCGGAACCTGCCAGAACGCTGTCGTCATGCTGCCTGTCTCGCTACCGACATAGCAGACAAGATCGGCTTCCTTGACGAGGCGGTTGGCGCTGCCGCGCGAATAGGTTCCAACCACGCCGATCGACAAATCATGCGAGCCCGGGATCGAATCCTTGCCGTTCAGCGATGTTGCGACGGGAATTGAAAGCAGTTCGGCGAGTTTGACGAGTTCGCCGGCGGCGTTCGAAGCGCGCACGCCGCCGCCTGCCACCAGCACGGGCCGTTCCGCCGCCTGAAGCAGTTCCAACGCTGCCTTTACGGCGTCGGGGTCTGGTCGTGGCCGGAAGGGCGGAATTGCCGCGAAGAGCGGCTCCACGTAAGGATTCAAATCTGCTTCGTCCTGGTCGATCTGGCCTTCGTTGCCACGGAACTGAAGGTGAACCGGACCGGGGGTCCCGCTGACCGAAACCTTGAAGGCCTGACGAACCATGTCCGGAATACGCCGTACGTCATCGATCGTGGCGTTGAATTTGGTGACCGGTTCGAACGAGGGAATATCGTCGACCTCCTGGTAGACCTTGCGGAATTTGGTAGCGGGATCGCGCCCGCCGGTCATAGCGATCACCGGCGCGTGCGCCAGATAGGCGTCACGCAGACCGGCCGCCAGATTATGCGCGCCGATGACCTGGGCCATGCATATCGCAGGGCGTCGCGCAGCGCGTGCAAATCCATCCGCCATGTAGGCAGCCGACGCTTCGCCATGCACATGCAGCCGGTGAATGCCGGTGCTTGCCTCTAGTTCGGCCATGGTTCTGCGCAGAACTGCAGGGACCATAAAGACATGCGTTACGCCGTAGCCCTCAAGCATCTTGGCTAGCGCTACCGCGCCGGTCATTTTCGCCATGTGTCAGTCCTCCCGCAATGCCTGGCGCAGCCGGATCAATGATCCGCAGTTTCGCGCTACATCTATCATTCAATCATTCGTTTGCAACAAATATTTAAATCATATGAGACTCTGGTACGGCGCGTGGCTGATGCGCGAGGCGGCGTCATGAAAACGCCTGCCGAACTGCTTCCGGCATATCCGCAACTTCGGATTGGTGCGCTACCGTGAGTTTGGTCGATGCCAGCCGGAATCGGGTCAAATTCCCGGAGTGCCTATGCCCAGCGGCAAGGTTACGGGACGTTTCTCCCTGGCGGCGATTTCAATGGCAGCTGTCAGTTCAAGCGTGGTGCGTGCCTGCTCGGCGGTCGAGTGCGGGCACGGGGTGCCGGTGGAGAGATAGTCCAGCCACGATCTTGTTTCGTCGCCTAGTGGTCCCCAGAAACTGCCGAGGGCCTTGTTTCCCGAGGCGTTGCTGGTCAGCAGCCCATGCTCCATCTTGTGGCCGACATAGCCATGGGTCATGCCCTCCTCGCTATGGACGATGTTCTGCAAATGATCGTGATCGAAAAGGATCGTACCCTTGTCGCCAATGATCTCCATCCGCATCAGCCGCCCGTGGGTGGGATAGTTGGCGGGCAGGGCGTAGTTGATGCCGATATTGACGAGCGAGCCGTTGGAATAGGTGATGATGGCCCAGGTCGCGTCGTCGGTGTCATATCCGAGATCGCGGTAGGCCATGCCGTTGGCGCGCGCGATTACTTCGACGGGGTGGGCATCGTCCATATACCAATTGAAGAGATCGACCAGGTAGGTCAGCGAATCTTTGACAAAGGTCGCTTCCGAAGAACGCTTCAGTATCTGCAGTCCGTGCGATTTCGTGTTGTAGATCCGCCCGACGCCCGAGATGATGCGACCGAATTTTCCGTCGAGCGTTTCCTGTTTGCCGACGATGTAGCTGCGGTTAAAGCGCAGGCTGTAGGCGACATGCAGGCTGGCGCCGCTTCGCTTTGAAGCCGTGATCATTGCGTCGGCGTCCTTCAAAGTCAGGGCTATGGGTTTTTCGACAAGAACTGGCTTTCCAAGATCAAGCGCCTGGATCGTAGCCTCGGCATGATCTGGCTCGCTGGTCGAGACAATGACGGCTGTTACCCTATCGTCGCTGATCACATCGTAATTACTGCCGGAAATGCGGTCGGCCGAAACCTGTCTGCCAACCAGTTCGGCACGATCAGCATCGATGTCGGAAACTGCCACATAGGTCACGGCGGGGTGAGCCGCAGCCATGCCGGCGCGCAGCAGCCCCATGCGTCCGGAGCCTACGATTGCGATCCCCAAATTGTTATGGCGCATTAAGATATTCCTCGCATAGCGCAAATCCCATATACGATAATTTCAAATAACCGTTGCAAACGAACGATTGATTTGACGATAGTGGAGCGACGCATGGCGTGCAAGCGCTTCTCATGGGAATGAGCCTTGGAGTGAAGCCGATGGGTGTCGAGGAGGAGTTGCGGCGTGGTGGGCGGCTCTGACAAGCTCGTAATCTTAACACTACGCGAGCTAACTGAACTCTGTCAGAAAGAGGGGAAAGGCAACACCACGCTTGGTGTCGTCGTGGGAGCGTGGAGACATGGCGTTTTCTGCTAAGTAATTGGTGATCCCGACAGGAATCGAACCTGTGACCTACAGATTAGGAATCTGCCGCTCTATCCTACTGAGCTACGGGACCAACCGAAACGACACATAGCCGCTTCGGCGCGTTTCGCCAACGGTTTTGGGCAGCAAAATTTGCGGCCCTTTGTCGACAGTGCGCAGGCCGGCCCGATGTTGGGCCGGCATTTCCAGGCGCCTATGCCGCCAGCGTGGTCTCGGCCAGGCGCACCCAATAGCTCATGCCGTGCGGGATGACCTCGTCGTTGAAGTCGTAGGCGGGGTGGTGGAGATTGGCGGTGTCGCCATTGCCGATGAAGATGAAGGCGCCGGGGCGGGCTTCCAGCATGTAGGAAAAATCCTCGCCGCCCATCACCGGCTGGATTTCGCGATGGACCTGGTTGCCGCCGGCAATCACCGCCGCGACGTCGCCGGCGATCACGGTTTCCTCGGGATGATTGAAGGTGACGGGATAGTTGGCGTCGTAGTGCACGTTGATCGTTGCACCATAGGCGGCAGCGATGCCTGAACAGATGGTTTCGATGCGCTCGCGGGCGATTGCGGCGACTTCCTTCTTCAGGGTACGCACGGTGCCGGCGAGTTCGACCTGCTCGGGAATAACGTTGTAGGCGTCGCCGCCATGAAATTTGGTCACCGTCACGACGACCGAATCGACTGGGTTGACCGTGCGCGAGGCAATCGTCTGGAAGGCGGTGACGATCTGGCTGCCGATGACCACCGGGTCGATGGCGAGATGGGGCATTGCCGCATGGCCGCCCTTGCCCTTCACGGTAATGGTGAATTCTGCGGTCGCCGCCATGATCGGGCCCGGCCGGATGGCAAACTGGCCAACCGGCAGGCCGGGAATATTGTGCATGCCGAACACTTTTTGGATGCCGAAGCGGTCCATCATGCCGTCATTGACCATGGCGAGGCCGCCGGCGCCGCCTTCTTCGGCCGGCTGGAAGATGACTGCGACGGAACCGGCAAAATTGCGGGTCTCGGCGAGATATTTGGCGGCACCCAGCAGCATTGCCGTGTGGCCGTCATGGCCGCAGGCGTGCATCTTGCCGGGCACGGTCGAGGCATAGGGCTTGCCGGTGATCTCGGTGATCGGCAGCGCATCCATGTCGGCGCGCAGGCCAACGGTCGTGCCGGCACCGAGATTGCCGCGGATGATGCCGACGACGCCGGTTCTGCCGATGCCGGGCACGACCTCGTCGCAGCCGAAGGATTTCAGCTTTTCGCTGACGAACTCGGCCGTCTTGAACACGTCGTAGTTGAGCTCGGGGTTCTGGTGCAGCGTGCGGCGCCAGCCGGCGACTTCGTCCTGCAATTCGGCGGCTCGGTTCAAAATCGGCATGATGAAAGACTTTCGTTGTTCATGGTTTTCCCGGCATTACCCACAATCGTGATCGCAGATGCTTTGCCATCATGAGGTCACATAAGCTAAATAGCACCGCATGAACGTGGGTGCGGGACGATGACGGCCAATGCGTGCTGTCGATTATTGGCCCAGGCCGAAATCTTACGGACCACGGGGCGACCACGGCAAGAGGCGATTTCGGGATTTCTCATGCGGCATAGCTTTTTTCCAAAAGGACTTCTCGCCGGGCTGGTGGCGCTCGGTGCACTGGCGGCGGCGCCGGCATGGGCCAATCCGTCGATCCTTTTCGATCTGAACACCGGCAAGGTGCTGCAGCATCAGGATGCGTTCCAGCGCTGGCATCCCGCCTCGCTGACCAAGCTGATGACCGCCTATGTCACCTTCCGCGCCATCGATGCGGGGGAATTGACCCTGCAATCACCCATCAAGGTGACCAAGAAATCCGCCGCCGAGCCGCCGAGCAAGATGGGCTACAAGCCCGGCTCGGTGATGACGCTCGACAATGCGCTGAAGATGATGCTGATCAAGTCGGCCAACGACATCGCCTATGCCGTGGGCGAAAATGTCGGCGGTACGATCCCGGCCTTTGCCAACCGTATGAACACCGAGGCCGCGCGCCTGGGCATGACCGGCAGCCATTTCACCAATGCCAATGGCCTGCATGACCCGCTGAACTATACGACCGCGCATGATCTCGCGATTCTGGTGCGGGCGATCCGCACCGAATATCCGCAATATGCGCCCTATTTCGCCATCGAGGGCCTCAGCGCCGGCAAGAAGGTGCTGAAGAGCTTCAATCTGCTGGTTGGCCGCTATCCGGGGGCGGATGGCATGAAGACGGGCTTTGTCTGCGCCTCCGGCTTCAACATGATCGGTTCGGCAACCCGCAACGGGCATACGCTGGTCGCAGTCGTGCTGGGCGAGAAAACGGCGGTGAGCCGCGCCGAGACGGCTGCCAATCTGCTCAACCAGGGCTTTGCGACCCCCGATGCCGGCGGCGCAACCGTGGCGACGCTGCCTGTCTATGGCAATCCGACCGCTGCGCCGCTCGATATCCGCGATCAGATTTGCCCGAAGAAGCCGGCTGCGGCAGCCGCCGCGCCGTCCGAGGATGCCGGCGAACAGGCGGCCACGGGTCCGAAGTCGCCTTATCTCGAAAAGCTGGATCACGAGCCGCGCCTCGTCGCGGTCGGTCTCGGCGGTGCCACCGGCCCGGTGCCGAAGGCATTCGCGGCGATCGCTGCCCAAAGCTATGCTGATGTTCCGATCCCGACCTGGCGTCCAGACCGTCCGGCTCCCGGCGGCACGCTGGCGGCCCAGGGCGACAGCCAATAGGCCAGGCGCTGACCATGAGCGAGCTTTATCCCATTCCCGTCTCGGTGCTGACCGGCTTTCTCGGCGCGGGCAAGACGACGCTGCTCAACCGGTTGCTGAAAGACGCCAGCCTTGCCGACACGGCTGTCATCATCAACGAGTTCGGCGACGTGGCGATCGATCATCTGCTGGTCGAGCAGGCATCTGACGGCATCATCCAGCTTTCCGACGGCTGCCTGTGCTGCACGGTGCGTGGCGAGCTGGTCGATACGCTGGCCGATCTCATCGACCGGCTCCAGACCGGCAAGATCGCCAGGCTGAAGCGCGTCATCGTCGAGACCACCGGCCTTGCCGACCCGGCCCCGGTGCTGCAATCGATCATGGGCCACCCGGCCCTGGTGCAGGCGTTCCGGCTCGACGGTGTCATCACACTGGTCGATGCGGTGAACGGCAATGCGACGCTCGACGCCCATGTCGAGGCGGTCAAGCAGGTGGCGGTGGCCGATCGTATCGTCATCACCAAGGCCGACCTTCAGGACGATCGGGAGGCGCTGGCTTCGCTTCACGCCCGGCTGCGCCAGATCAATCCGTCGGCGCCGCTGCTCGACGTGACCGATGAGACGACGGGTGTTGCGGCCCTATTCGAATGCGGCCTCTATGATCCAACGACGAAGACCGCCGATGTCCGCCGCTGGCTCGGCGAGGAAGCGGCGCATGCCGCGCATCACCATCACCCCGGCGGTCACGATCATCACCACGATCATGAGCATCGCCATGACGATCGCGTCCGCGCTTTCACGCTGGTCCATGACGGCCCGGTGCCGTTTTCGACCATCGAGATGTTCCTCGACCTCTTGCGCTCCACCCATGGTGAGAAGCTGCTGAGGCTGAAGGGCATCATCGAGATTGCCGAAGACCCGGGCCGGCCGCTGGTCGTCCATGGCGTGCAGAAGATCCTGCATCCGCCGGCGCGGCTGCCGTTCTGGCCGGACGCTGTTCGCGGCACGCGGCTGGTGCTGATCACGCTCGACATGCCGGAAGACTATGTGCGCCGCCTGTTTGCCGCCTTCACCAACAAGCCGGCAATCGATACGCCGGATCGTGCTGCGCTCGAGGACAATCCGCTGGCGATTGCCGGGATGCGATAGTTTTCAACGGTGCCGCTTTCCCTTCTCCCCGTCACTATACGGGGGAGAAGGTCCCGGCAGGGGGATGAGGGGCGGCGCCAACTTTCGACCGGAATCTAAAAGCAGTCATCTTGCGCACTAGATGCACGCTAGAAACGCCTAAGCCCCGCGCTCCACCAAAAACCGATGCCCGCCGCTCTCCGCCTGCGTTTCGACAAGGCGATGGCCGTTGTCGGCGCAGAAGGCGGGGATGTCGATGACGGCCAGCGGGTCGGTGGTTTCGAGCCACAGCAGGCTGCCGGGAACCATCTCGGACAGGCGCTTGCGCGCTTTCAGGACGGGCAGGGGGCAGTTCAGCCCCTTGAGGTCGTAGACGCCCGCTTCAGCCGACATCGCGCCTCAGCTGCCGAAAATGTTGGTGATGCCGGCGAGGCGCTTGCGCACATTGCCGAGAATGCCAGGCTGTTCGGCGGGCGCACCAGCAGCAGTCGTCGCAGCTTCCGGCGGCACGATGGTGATCTGGCCGGCGTCTGCGGTAGCAGGCTGGGCGGGCGCGGGAGCTGCCTTCTGCGCCTTGGCCAAAGCGATCGCGGCCTTCTTTTCGTCGGCTGCGCGCTGTTTCTCTTCGGCTATCTTCTTCTTTTCTGCCTCGGCGGCTTCAAGGGCTGCCATGCGTTTGCCGGCGGGCGAATCGATGCGGCCCATGCGGGCGGTTTCGACAATCGAACCGTCGGCCTGCAGTGAGGGCGGCTCGATCGGCACGCGCTCGCCGCGCGCCCGCTTGTGGGTCCATTCCTGAACCAGCTTGGCTTCCTTGATGCCGGCAATCGCCGGCTTCGGCGCAATCTTTTCGCTCTTGCCTACGGCGCTGTTGAAAGCTGCGTCATAGCTCGACTGGTAGGACTGGTAAGCCATCTTAAGCGAATCGGGCTGGCTTGAAGCCGGGCAGGCGCTGGTCGGCGAGAAGGCAGCACCCCCCTCGGGTACCTGGTTGAAGACGTAGCGCTTCTCGCAGACATCGACCTTCGGCGGCACTTTGGTAATCTCGAAGTTGTCGTAGCCTTCCTTCAGCATCTTCCAGAACGCGTAGTTCGGGTCGTTGCGGTAGCGCGCCATGTTGGCGGCGGTCATGCGGAAAGGGAAGGCCTGGATCTGGAATTCGGTCTGGCCGCCATTGAAGGCGTCACGGCCGAAGGCATAGATCTGCTCGATCTGCTCGTCGGTCATCGAATAGCAGCCGGAAGACGAGCAGGCGCCGTGCACCATCAGGTTGGTGCCGGTGCGGCCGTTGGCGCGGTCATAGGCGTTGGGGTAGCCGATGTTGAAGGCCAGATGGTACTGCGAATTCGGGTTCATCTGCGCCGGGCGCACCGTATAGAAGCCCTCGGGGGCCTGGCGGTCGCCCTCGATATATTTCGGCCCGAGCTTGCCCGACCATTTGCAGATGTCATAGGTCGCGATGACGTCGTAGCGGCCGTTGGTCTTCTGCTTCCAGATCTCGACCTTGCCTTCTTCCTTGAAGACGCGCGCCATGATCGGCGCGTTGCGCTGCATGCCCTTGGCCTTCATTTCGGCCACGACTTTCGGCGACAACTGTTTGTTGGCCTTGGGCGATAGATCGGTGAATGTTGTCTGCTCATTGCAGCCAGCCACCATCAGCGTGGCAATCAGCAATCCGGCACGTGCGACATTGGCAATCAGCGGCATGAAAATCGTCTTCGTTTCCATCGGTCGCGGTGAGAAGATCGTCTCCCGTCGTCCGGTCATTTCCAGGAACCGGACAATATGCCCGTTAACCTTGAAAATTGATTACCGCAAGGGTTAACAGCCCACTCTCACCACACGCGATACACGAAAAAGTGGCGGCAATTTTGTGGCAGAAATTTGGAACCCTGCCGTAATTCCCCAGCGATCAGAGACTGCGGCCGATGGCGAGGTATTTTTCGCGGCGCTGTTCGCGGAAATCGGTCGGTTTGGCGGCGAAATCGGCGAGCGTCTTGGCAATCAGGTCGCCGGCAGCCTTCATCACCGTTTCCGGTGCGCGGTGGGCGCCGCCGAGCGGTTCGGGAATGATCGCGTCGATCACCTTCAGGTCCAGAAGGTCCTGCGCGGTGATCTTCATGTTGGTCGCGGCGTCCTTGGAACGCGTGGTATCGCGCCACAGGATGGAAGCCGCACCTTCCGGCGAAATCACCGAATAGATGGCGTGTTCGAGCATGAAGACGCGGTTGGCCGTGGCAATGGCGATTGCGCCGCCCGAGCCGCCTTCGCCGATGACCACCGAGATCGACGGCACCTTCAGGCCGAGGCAGGCGGAGGTCGAGCGGGCGATGGCCTCGGCCTGGCCGCGCTCTTCCGCTTCGACGCCGGGAAAGGCGCCGGCGGTGTCGACCAGTGTCACCACGGGAATCGAGAAACGGTCGGCAAGCTCCATGATGCGCACCGCCTTGCGGTAGCCTTCTGGCTTCGCCGAGCCAAAATTATGCTTGATCCGGCTCTTGGTGTCGGAGCCCTTTTCCTGTCCGATGACGGCAACGGGCTCGCCGCGGAAGCGGGCGAAGCCGCCGATGATGGCCTCGTCCTCACCAAAGGCGCGGTCGCCGGCCAGTGTGGTGAAATCGGTGAACAGCGCATCGACATAATCGAGGCAGTGCGGCCGGTCGGGATGGCGGGCCACCTGCACCTTCTGCCACGGCGTCAGCGCCTTGTAGGCGTCGCGCAGCGCATCCTTGGAGCGCTTCTCCAGCCGGGCGATCTCGTCGGCGACATCGACAGCCTCGCCGCTTTCGGCAAGCTTCTTAAGCTCGATGATCTTGCCATCGAGATCCTGCACCGGTTTTTCGAAATCGAGGTAATTGTACATGCGTGAGCGGACCAATACGCCTGAATTAAAACACAGCCAGAACCTTCAAAAGACAGGTTCGGCGCCGCGAAACTCGCCTCCACATAGCGTCAGCTTGTCTTGTCGGCAAGCGGATGATGGTCATTGACCAGTCGCATCAACCGTTCCTCAAGCACATGGGTGTAGATTTGTGTCGTCGATATGTCGGCGTGGCCGAGCAGTTGCTGCACGGCGCGGAGGTCGGCGCCATTCTGCAGGAGATGGCTGGCGAAGGCGTGGCGCAGCACATGCGGCGAGATTTTCGCAGCCGTTATTCCGGTTCTGGCGGCAAGCCCTTTCAGGTCGCGCGCAAACACCTGCCGCGGCAGATGGCCGCTTTCGGAAGCGGCGGGAAACAGGAACGGGCTCTCGGCAAATGCCGGCACCTTCTCACGTTCTGTGAGCCAACTGCGCATCGCTTCGCGCGCCTTGGCAGAGAGCGGCACCATGCGATCCTTGTCGCCCTTGCCGCGCACGATGAAGAAGCGCTCGTCGCGCAGCGCCACCGTCAGCGGCAGGCTGACCAGTTCGGAAACGCGCAGGCCCGTCGCATAAAGCACCTCGACCAGCGCATGCATGCGCCTTGCCGCGATATGAGCGCTGTAGCCCGTCGATGCGTCATTGGCTTCGGTCGCCGCCCGGTCGAGCAGGCGGCCGGTCTCGGCCTCGCTCATGATCTTGGGCAGCGGCCGCTCTTTCTTCGGGCTGTCGAGCGTGCCGGTGGGGTCGTCCGTGCGCAGCCCCTCGGCATAGAGAAACTTGTAGAATTGCCGCAGCACCGAAAGTTTGCGCGCCTGCGAGGTCGGGGCAAAGCCGCGCCCGGCGATGTCGCCGAGATAGGCGCGGATGCTTTCAGTTGCCGCGCCCGCCAGGTCGCCGATGTTTTCGGCGGCGTCTTCCAGGTCGCGGCGGTAGGAGGAGAGCGTGTTGTTGGCAGCGCCCCGCTCGGCGCTCATCATCTCCAGAAAAGCCTCTATCCGCGCGCCGCTTCTCATGGCCGCTATTTCTTCGGATTGATCTTGTCGGCGGGAATGCGGATGGTGATCTCGCCCTTCTTCGGCTCGACATAGGTGACCAGAGCGAACATTGCGCCGTAGGCAATGCCCGCCAGAATGCCCAGCGTCACCAGAAACCGGAATAAGGTCGGCATTGTTTGGTCGTGCCCTCCCTGTGCCGTGCCGTTATGGGACGCCCTTCATGTCATTTCAAGGGCGGGCCCTAACCCTTGACGCGCAAGGGGTTTTGATGTCGAAACGCCGCATGATGAGCGAGGCGCCCGAAAACACGGTTCCGAGACAGGCCGAACTGCTGAAGCAGCTCGGTTCGCGCTCTATCGTGTTCGTCGGTTTGATGGGCGCCGGCAAGACGGCGATCGGCCGGCGGGTGGCGAGCGTTCTGCATCTGCCCTTCACCGACAGCGACCACGAGATCGAAAGCGTCTCGCGCATGACGATCCCCGAGCTGTTCGAGCGCTATGGCGAGCCGGAATTCCGCGCTCTTGAGCAGCGCGTCATCCACCGCGTGCTGGAAAGCGGCCCGCAGGTGCTGTCCACCGGCGGCGGCGCCTTCATGAATGCACAGACGCAAGGCATCATAGCCGACCATGGCGTTTCGGTCTGGCTCAAGGCCGATATCGACACGCTGATGGAGCGGGTCGGAAAGAAGCCGACGCGGCCGCTGCTGCAAAACCCCGACCCGCGCGCGGTCATGGAGCGGCTGATGGCCGAGCGCTATCCCGTCTATGCCAAGGCCGATGTCACCGTGCCGACCCGCGACGAGCGCAAGGAAATCATCGCCGCCGAGGTCATCGAGGAACTCGTGTCCTATCTTTGCGGGCAGGGCCACCCCGCCACGGAGAATGCACAATGAATGACGGCGGCACGAACGGCACGGTCAAGGTTAGCGTCGGGCTCGGCGACAGGGCCTATGACATATTGATCGGCTCCGGCCTGATCGCGCGGGCCGGTGCTGAAATCGCTACACGGCTGCCGGGCATACGCGCGGCGATCGTCACCGACGAGAATGTCGCTGCTGCTCATCTCGAGGCTCTTACCGCCAGTCTTGAAAGCGCAGGCATCGCCTCTACGGCAATCACGCTGCCGGCCGGCGAGAAGACGAAGAGCTTTGCCCATCTGCAGGACGTGGTCGACGGCGTGCTTGCCGCCCGGCTGGAGCGCGGCGACGCGGTTCTGGCGCTCGGCGGCGGGGTCATTGGCGATCTCACCGGCTTCGCCGCCGGCATCGTGCGGCGCGGCATGAATTTCGTGCAATTGCCGACCTCGCTGCTGGCGCAGGTCGATTCGTCCGTCGGCGGCAAGACCGGCATCAACAGCGCCCACGGCAAGAACCTCATCGGCGTCTTCCACCAGCCGCGCGTCGTGCTGGCCGATACCGATGTGCTCGACACCCTGCCCGTCCGCGAATTCCGTGCCGGCTATGCCGAGGTCGCCAAATACGGCCTCATCGACCGCCCCGATTTCTTCGCCTGGCTGGAAAAGAACTGGCGCGAGGTGTTTTCCGGTGGCCCGGCCCGCACTGAAGCGATTGCACAATCCTGCCGCGCCAAGGCCGATGTCGTCGCCCGTGACGAGTTCGAGACCGGCGACCGGGCGCTGCTCAATCTCGGCCACACATTTGGCCACGCGCTGGAGGCCGCCACCGGCTATGACGGCGCGCGGCTCGTCCACGGCGAGGGCGTCGCCATCGGCATGGCGCTTGCCTATCGCTTTTCGGCGCGCATGAACCTTGCCAGCCCGGACGATGCCGCCCGCGTCGAGACGCATCTGCGCGATGTCGGCCTGCCGTGGCGCATGGCCGATATTCCCGGCGAGCTTCCCGATGCCGAGCGGCTGCTTGGCTATATCGCCCAGGACAAGAAAGTGTCGCGCGGCGCACTCACCTTCATCCTGACGCGCGGCATCGGCCAGTCCTTCATTGCCAAGGACGTTCCGGCATCGGAAGTTCTGGCCTTCCTGCGGGAGAATCACCCGGGATGAAAGTCGAAGCGCTTGCCGCCGTCATCTGCGTCCTTCTGGCGCTGATCGCGCTCGCGCTGATGTTTCGCACGCGATTGCTCGCGGCTTTCGGCCTCGAATTGCAAAAGATCGAGCCGCAGCAATCGGCCCATGACGAGCTGCGCGGCACTGTCGCGGACCTCCATCGTGGCGGCGGCGTGGTCAAGCAGGATCGCGACCGCATGGGCGCGCTGCTCGACCTGCACGAACTCGAAGTCTCCGACGTCATGGTCCATCGGCTGAACATGCGCTCAGTCAACGCCGACAATGCGCCCGAGGCTGTGGTTCGCGAAATCCTGCAAAGCCCGCATACGCGCATGCCGCTGTGGCGCGGCGCCACCGACAATATCGTCGGCGTGCTGCACGCCAAGGATCTGCTTCGGGCGCTCAACGATGTCGGCAATGATTTTTCACAGATCGACGTGATGAAAATCGCCTCCAAGCCGTGGTTCGTACCGGACACGACGACGCTTCAGGAACAGCTCAACGCCTTCCTGCGCCGCAAGGCGCATTTCGCCCTCGTCGTGGACGAGTATGGCGAGCTGGAAGGGCTGGTCACGCTCGAAGACATCATCGAGGAAATCGTCGGCGAGATCGCCGACGAGCACGATGTCGACGTGCAGGGCGTGCGCCAGGAATCGGACGGCTCGATCGTGGTCGACGGCTCCGTCCCGATCCGCGATCTCAATCGCGCGCTCGACTGGGAACTGCCCGACGACGAGGCGGTCACCATCGCCGGCCTCGTTATCCACGAGACTCAGTCGATCCCGGAAGAGAAACAGGCCTTCACCTTTCACGGCAAGCGCTTCATCGTCATGAAGCGCGACAAGAACCGCATCACGCGCATCAGGATCAGGCCGGCGCTCGAGGTAACGGAAGCGGTTCCGCGTCAAGCCTGAGATTCAAACTCGTGCCATGTTATGTTCGAAAATGACCATAGTCATTGACCATGGTCATTTTGAAACCTATCTTTGACTGGATAGGAGCCCGGACCATGACGGAGCATGTCTCGAAATCGAAATTCAAGGCGAAGGCGCTTGAGTATTTTCGCCAGGTCGAGGCCAGCGGCGAACCTGTGATCATTACCGATCACGGCAAGCCGACATTGGAGATTCGGCCGATTTCTCCGCAGAAAAAAAGCGACCCGTTGGAAGCCCTCAAAGGGTCGGTGCTTTGGTACGAGGGACCATTCGATCCCGCTGTCGATGAGGATGAGTGGGAAGTCCTCAAGTGATCGTCATCGATACGCACGTGCTTCTCTGGTGGCTGGCAGGGGAGGCGCGGCAGCTCAGCCCGGCCGCGCAGAATGCAATAGAAGCAGAACTGGACGGCGGGACGATATTCGTTTCATCCGCCTCGGCCTGGGAGATCGCCATCCTCGCCTCACGGCGGCGCATTGGTCTCGCGAGCGACGTGTCGGAATGGTTGAAGAAGGTCGGCGAGATCGAGGCGGTGAAATTCGTGCCGATCGACAATGAGATCGCCGTGAAAAGCACGCAGCTGGGCGAGGACTTTCACAAGGATCCCGCCGACCGCTGGATTGTTGCGACCAGCCAGAAGCTAGGCGCACCGCTGGTCACGGCCGACAGCAAGATCACGCAGTATCCGCATGTCGCGACGATCTGGTAGTTCGACGCGCTACCAGCGCGTCGCTTCGCCAGGTGCAGCCGGTTCGATTGCCAGCGCGTGCACGCCGCCATTCAGCTCGTCGGCCAGAAGTGCGTTGACCGAGCGGTGGCGGTCGATGCGGCTCATGCCGGAAAAAACATCGGAGACGATGCGGACGCGAAAATGCGTTTCGCCGGTGCCGTCATAGGTCACATGATGGCCCGAATCCTCGTGATGGTGGCCGGCGTGGAGATGGCTTTCGTTGAGGACGACAAGCCGCTCCGGCGAATATGCCTGTTTCAGCTTGTTTTCCATCGTTGCCTGTATGGACATTGCCGTCTCCTTCACCCAAATATGTCGCACTCATCATAAAAGTGCCGATCTAGCATTTAATCCGCGATTCAGCGGGTTAGGGCGATGATTGCTGAAATGTCAATTCTTGTTCTGTGACCCCAACATCCCCTAAATGGGAATAGATGAAACCCTATCCAAAATATTTCGACAAGATTCGCGTGCGCCCCGACCCGCAGGCCGAGGTGAAAGCGCGCGCGCCGATCTGCCAGTGGGATGGTTGCAACGAAGCCGGCACGCACCGGGCGCCTGTCGGCCGCCTGAAGGAAGGCGAGTATTTCCGCTTCTGCTTCGATCATGTCCGCGAGTACAACAAGGGCTTCAATTATTTCTCCGGCGTGCCGGACAGCGAGGTCGCGCGCTTTCAGAAGGAAGCGATGACCGGCCATCGCCCGACCTGGACCATGGGCACCAATGGCGGTGCGCGCACCTCCTCGCCCGATTTCGCGCAGCAACGTTCGGGCCGCGCCGGCTACTACAAGAATGTGCGCGATCCCTTCGGCATGTTCGGCGAGAAGGCCGCCCCGCGTGAGCGCAAGGCCAAGCCGCTTGAGGCCAAGGCGCTGGAAACGCTTGGCCTTACCACAAAGGCGACTGGCGCCGACATCAAGGCGCGCTATAAGGAGCTTGTGAAACGCCACCATCCCGATGCGAATGGTGGAGACAGGGGTTCGGAAGACCGGTTCCGCGATGTGCTTCAGGCCTATCGCGTGCTCAAGCAGGCAGGCTTGTGTTGAGCATCAGGTCTTAGGCCTTTCCGGAATGGCTTTCGCCCCGCCGGAAAAAGCTCTAAGACCGCTCCCGAACAAAATTGGATTGCCGGCGAAGCACGAGGCTTCGCGCGTGGAGATATGATGAACAAGGTCGATCGCGATATCGCAAACCTGCCCGACACGACGGCGTCGGTGAAAGAGAAATTCGGCTTCGATTCCAAGATGGTCGTGCCGGCCTATTCCGCTGCCACCGAACATGTGCCGGACATCGATCCCGACTATCTGTTCGACCAGCAGACGACGATGGCGATCCTGGCCGGCTTTGCCTACAACCGCCGTGTCATGGTGTCTGGCTATCACGGCACCGGCAAGTCGACCCATATCGAGCAGGTCGCCGCCCGCCTCAACTGGCCTTGCGTGCGCGTCAATCTCGACAGCCATGTCAGCCGTATCGATCTCGTCGGCAAGGATGCGATCGTCGTCAAGGAAGGCATGCAGGTCACGGAATTCCGCGATGGCATCCTGCCCTGGGCCTATCAGCACAATGTCGCGCTCTGCTTCGACGAATATGACGCCGGCCGCCCGGACGTGATGTTCGTCATTCAGCGCGTACTGGAATCGTCTGGCCGCCTGACACTGCTCGACCAGAGCCGCGTCATCCGCCCGCACCCGGCCTTCCGCCTGTTCGCCACCGCCAACACGGTCGGCCTCGGCGACACGACCGGCCTCTATCACGGCACCCAGCAGATCAACCAGGCGCAGATGGACCGCTGGTCGATCGTCACGACGCTGAATTATCTGCCGCATGACAATGAAGTCGCGATCGTGCTGGCCAAGTCCAAGCACTACCGCAACGACAAGGGCCGCGACATCGTCAACAAGATGGTGCGCGTCGCCGACATGACCCGCTCGGCCTTCATCAATGGCGATCTATCGACCGTCATGAGCCCGCGCACGGTCATCACATGGTCGGAAAATGCCGAGATCTTCAACAATGTCGGCCTGGCTTTCCGCCTGACCTTCCTCAACAAGTGCGATGAGCTGGAACGCTCGATCGTTGCCGAATTCTATCAGCGCGCCTTTGGCGAAGAGCTGCCGGAATCCTCGGCCAACGTCGTGCTGGGGTGAGGGGAGGCGCTGGTTGCGGGCATCTGTCTTCCTGGCGGCGACATTTGCCTTGACCAGCATCGGCATGGCGCAAACGACGGAATTCAAGCCCGGCCAAGTCTGGACCTATCGCGGCGCGCTGGTTCCGTCATCGCGCATGATCGTTGGCGCGATAGACAAGCCGGATAATGCAGTCGATACCGAGATCGTTTCGATCTCGATCACGGATGCGCCGATCGATCCGAAGACCGGGGGCGAGAAGACCCAGACGGTGCCCCACCTGCCGGTGGCTGCCGATGCGCTGGAAAAGAGCGTTCTGGAATTACAAGGCACCGCGCAGATACCCGATGGTTTCGACGAGGGTTACCGAATCTGGCGAGAGGCATTCGAGACGGGCCGCGGCGGTTTCTTCACGATAACAGTGGACGAGATCGTCCAGGTTCTTCAAAACTCTCTCTCGTCCCGCGAACCGGAAAACGCAAAGTAGGACTCGATGGCTGGACCCGGCGACAACACACGCGGCAAGCCCAGGACGGGCGGTGAGGCGGACGCTTTCAAGCGTGCCGTGACCGTCTGCATGCGCGCGATTTCCGGCGACAACGAGATGGAAGTCGCCTTCGCCAAGGACAAGCCCGCACTTGCCGGCAACCGGGCGCGCCTGCCGGAACTGCCGAAGAAGGCCTCGAAGACCGACATCGCAGTCACGCGAGGGCTCGGCGATTCCATGGCGCTCAAGCGCGCCTGCCACGATACGCGCATCCACACCAAGCTGGCGCCCGAAGGCAAACAGGCCCGCGCCGTCTATGACGCCGTCGAGCAGGCCCGCGTCGAGGCGATCGGCTCCCGCGCCATGGCCGGCGTTGCCGACAATATCGGCTCGATGCTGGAAGACAAATACGCCAAGGCCAATCTCGCCGACGTGCGCGACCAGGCCGACGCCCCGCTCGAGGAAGCTCTGGCGCTGATGGTGCGCGAGAAGCTGACCGGACGGCCCGCACCGAAGAGCGGTGAAAAACTCGTTTCGCTGTGGCGCAACTGGGTCGAGGAAAAGGCCGGCGCCGATCTTCAGGGCCTGGTCGGAAAACTCGATGACCAGCAGGCCTTTGCCCGTGTCGTGCGCGACATGCTCGCCTCCATGAACATGGCCGAGGAACTCGGCGATGAGGAGCAGAGCGAGGACACCGAGAACAACGACGAAGACCAGCCGCAGGGCGGCGAAAAGAGCGAGGAAGGCGGCGAGGACGACACCGGCGCCGATGACTCGCAGCCCGAGGATTCGGAAGCCTCCGCCGAGGAAGACCAGTCCGGCGAGATGGAGGCGTCCGACGCCACATCGGACGACATGGCCGATGACGACGATGCCGACGCCGAGACGCCGGGCGAGGCGCGCCGCAAGGACGATCCTTTCGCCAACCTGCCGCGCGATATCGACTATAAGGTTTTCACCACCACCTTCGACGAGACGGTGGGGGCCGAAGAACTGTGCGAGGAAGAAGAGCTCGACCGGCTCCGCGCCTTCCTCGACAAGCAGCTCGCTAATCTCCAGGGCGTCGTCGGGCGTCTGGCCAACCGGCTGCAGCGCCGCCTGATGGCGCAGCAGAACCGCTCTTGGGATTTCGATCTGGAAGAGGGTTATCTCGATCCGGCCCGGCTGGTGCGCGTCGTCATCGACCCTATGCAGCCGCTGTCCTTCAAGCAGGAGCGCGACACCAAGTTCCGCGACACCGTCGTCACGCTGGTGCTCGACAATTCCGGCTCGATGCGCGGCCGTCCGATCACGGTGGCTGCGACCTGCGCCGACATTCTGGCGCGCACCCTGGAGCGCTGCGGCGTCTCGGTCGAAATCCTCGGCTTCACCACCCGCGCCTGGAAGGGCGGGCAGGCGCGCGAAAAATGGCTGAAGGACGGCAAGCCGGCCAATCCCGGCCGCCTCAACGACCTGCGCCACATCATCTACAAGAGCGCCGACATGCCGTGGCGTCGCGCAAGGCGCAATCTCGGCCTGATGATGCGCGAAGGGCTGCTGAAGGAAAACATCGACGGCGAAGCGCTGCTGTGGGCGCATCAGCGCCTGATCGCCCGGCCTGAGCAGCGCAAGATCCTGATGATGATCTCCGATGGCGCGCCGGTCGACGATTCGACGCTGTCGGTCAATCCAGGCAATTATCTCGAGCGGCACCTGCGCGCGGTCATCGATCTCATCGAAACCCGTTCTCCGGTCGAGCTTTTGGCCATCGGCATTGGCCACGACGTCACGCGCTATTATCGCCGCGCCGTCACCATCGTCGATGCCGAGGAGCTTGCCGGCGCCATGACCGAGCAGCTTGCCTCGCTGTTCGGCGAGGAGACCGTCCGGGACACCCGCCGCAGCGGCGGCCGCCGGCGGGCGGGATGAGGTCGGTTGAGCTGGACATAGCAGACCCCCTCTCCGTCGCGCTACGCGCGCCCCCTCTCCCCCGCTTTGCGGGGGCGAGGAACCCAAGTCCTGAAATGTCTTGGCCTTGCAGGATCAAGGTTCCTCGCCCCGCTTGCGGGGAGAGGTGGCTCGGCGAAGCCGAGACGGAGAGGGGGAGCTGCCGTGATCGCGCAACCTCCTTCGAGACGGTCTCGGCACTTGCGCGTTCGCTGTTTTGTGCGGTGGCCCTGGCCTTCTCCTTTGCTGGATCGCTTACCGCCCAAGCCGAACCCGCACCCGTCGAGCAGGTCGAAGTCAAATCCCGCCCCATCACCCGCTTCCACATCGGCCGCGACGAAAAGCAGTTCGGCCCGCTGGAGTTCGTTGGCGGGCTGGAGATGACCTCGCGGTCGCGCAATTTTGGTGCGCTGTCGGCCATGCGTTTCCGCAAGCCGGGCAGCGATTTCATCGGTGTCGCCGACACCGGCTTCTGGTTCTTCGGCACGGTGACACGTGATGCCGACCAGCGCCCCACCGGCATTTCCGATTTCCGCATGGTGCAGATGGTCGACGAGGCCGGAAATCCGGCCGACGAAAAATGGCAGGTCGATGCCGAGGGCCTTGCCGTCAAGGACGACGTCGCGACCGTCGGTTTCGAACGCAACCACCGCGTCGCCCAGTTCCACATAAACCCGAACGATATGCGCGCGGCGTTCGGCCAGCTCGATTTCCTCGTGCCGGCGCAGGAGCTGCGCCAGAATCGCGGCTTCGAGACAGTCACTTACGCGCCCGAGGATAGCCCGCTCAAGGGCGCACTGGTCGTCGTTTCGGAAAAGAGCCTGGACAAGCAGGGCAATATCTTTGCCGCCGTGCTTTCAGGCCCGCGCAAGGGTGTCTTCACCGTCCAGCGCAGCGGCGATTTCGACATCACCGACGGGGCGTTCCTGCCCGATGGCGACCTGCTTCTGCTGGAGCGCAGCTATTCCATGGCGCGCGGGGTGCGGATGCGTCTCCGTCGCATCGACGCGGCAACGATCGCCAAGGGCAATGTCGTCGACGGCCCGATCCTTCTCGAAACCGACATGAGCTACCAGATCGACAATATGGAAGCGATGGATGTCTGGCGGCGCGCTGACGGTGCGGTGATGGTGTCGATGTTTTCCGACGACAACCACTCGATCCTGCAGCGGAATCTCTATCTGGAATTTATTCTAAGGGAAGATTGAGGGTTCTTCCCTCTCCCCGTTTACGGGGAGAGGGTGGCCGCGAAGCGGTTGGGTGAGGGGCAGCGCAAGCCTTCAAACATTGGCTCCGACCCTCATCCCCCTGCCGGGACCTTCTCCCCGTATAGTGACGGGGAGAAGGAAGACTTCATCTCAAGCCGCCATGTGCGCCGCGCCGGCCTGCGCATAATTATGCCCGAAGCGATTGGCCAGAAACGCATCCAGCGCGATGTCTTCCTGCCGGATGAAGCCCTTCTGCGGCAGCACACCGGAAGCCAGCATGTCGAGCACGGCGCAGATGCCTGAGGCCGTGGTGATCTGGATGGCGCTGCGGGCGGCATCGCCGTTGCCGCGGCTGTAGATCTTGTTGGCGTAGCTTTCCTGCAGCAGGCGGCCATGCTTGCGGCCGCTGACGGTGACGAAGATCACCACCACGTCCTGCATCGTCGCCGGCAGGGCGTTTTCCAGAATGTCCTTCAGCACCTCGCGGCGATGGCGCAGGCCGAGATCGTTGAGCAGCGCCTTCATGATCGCGGCGTGGCCGGGATAGCGGATGGTGCGGTAGTTGAGCGTGCGCACCTTGCCGGCATAGGTCTCGCACAGCGTGCCGAGCCCGCCCGAGGTGTTGAAGGCCTCGTAGGTGATGCCGTCGAGCGAGAACTCCTCGCGTTCCTCCAGCGGCGGCACGTCGACCAGCTCGCCCTCGACGATCGCCTCGCAGGGCTCGCAATATTCGTTGATGACGCCGTCGGTGCTCCAGGTCAGGTTGTAGTTCAACGCGTTGGACGGGTATTGCGGCAGCGCGCCGACGCGCATGCGCACGCTTTCCAGCGTGTCGAAGCGTTGCGCCAGATCGTTGGCGACGATGGAGATGAAGCCCGGGGCCAGCCCGCATTGCGGAATGAAGGCGCTGGTGGCCGTGGCGGCGAGTTCCTTGACGCGGCGGGTGCTGGCGACATCCTCGGTCAGGTCGAGATAATGCACGCCCGTCTTGGCGGCTGCCTCGGCGATCTTGGTGGTCAGGTGGAAGGGGGCGGCGCTCAGCACCGCGAATTTGCCCGACAGAACGGCCTCAAGCGCACCGTCCTGGCCGATATCGATCTGCCGTGCAGTGATGCCATGGCCGAGGTCCAGCGCATCGAGCTGCGCCTGCGCGCGGTCTACGACGGTGACGGCATAGTCGCCGGTTTCCGCCAGCATGCTTGCAATGGTCGCGCCGATCTTGCCTGCGCCGACAACTACGATCTCTTTCATGGTGGTGCCCCTCAAAATGCTTTCAATGGCAGAATCATAACGCCGGGCAGTGTCGAAAGGCAGTTCCGCTTTGGGCGAAATAGCGGTAGAATTTTACAATTCGCCGAAGGAATATATCATAATGACGACAGACGCTGATCGTGCCCTGATTGCGCTGCTGCGCGAGAACGCCCGCGCCTCGACCGCCGAGCTGGCGCGAAAGCTCGGCGTGTCGCGCACGACCGTGCAAAGCCGCATCGAGCGGCTGGAGAAGCAGGGCATCATCGAGGGTTACGGCGTCAGGCTGGCGGCGGACTACGAGAGGAACCTCGTGCGTGCGCATATTCTGGTGACAGTTCCGCCAAAGCTTTCGGTGGCCGTCGGCGCCGAGCTCCGCCGCATTCCGGAGGTGCGCACGTTGCATTCGGTCAGCGGCAATTTCGACATGATCATCGTCGTCGAAGCGCCTTCCGTGCGCGATCTCGACCTGCTCATCGACCATATCGGCGCACTGGACGGCGTCGAGCGCACGTTGTCGTCGATCATTCTGTCAACGCGGATCGATCGATAGAGCAGAGATCAGCCCGGCTTGACAGCGAGCCAGATGACATGGCGTGCGCCGCGCTTGCCGGTGGCGCGGACGTTCACTTCTTCTGACAAGAAGCCGGCCTGCTTGAGCCGTTTCGTAAAGGCGCGGTCCGGTCCTGACGACCATACGGCCAGCACGCCGCCGGGCCGCAGGGCCGTGCGCGCCTTCTGCAGGCCGGCGAGGTCGTAGAGGGCGTCGTTGGCCTGGCGCGTCAGCCCTTCCGGGCCGTTGTCCACGTCGAGCAGGATGGCGTCGTAGGCGGCTTTTTCGCCAGCTATCAGCAGGCCGACATCTGTTTCCCGGATGATCACGCGGGGATCGTCGAGGCAATCGCCGAACACCTCGGCCATCGGGCCGCGCGCCCATGTCACGACCGACGGGACAAGCTCTGCGACGGTGACTTTCGCGTCGCTGCCAAGTTCGGCGAGTGCGGCACGCAGGGTAAAGCCCATGCCCAGGCCGCCGATCAGGATATGCGGGGATTTGCGGGGGCCGATCTTCTGGCAGGACAGTTTTGCCAGCGCTTCCTCGGAGCCACTGAGGCGGCTGTTCATCAGCTCGTTGGTGCCGAGCATGATCGAGAATTCGGCGCCGCGCCTTTTAAGGCGAAGCTCGCCGCCGCCCGGGGTCGTCGCGGAATCGAGCTGGACCCAGGGAATCAACTAGGCCGCCACAGCCTGCTGGCTCCAGCGCATGGCGATCAGCCGGTAGGGGATCAGCGCGAAGACGGCGATGAGGAGCTTGACGGTCAGGTCGCCCAGCGCCCAGGAAATCCAGCGCGCGGTCTCGACCGGCAGCACGCCAAGCAGCGGTGCAGGCTCAAGCGCGAAGGCGTCGCTCGGGCCGGCGAAGGCGAAGGCAGCCGAGAAGGCAATGGAGAAGAAAATCACCGTGTCGAACACGGAGCCGACCAGCGTGCCGAGGATCGGCGCGCGCCACCAGCTCTGGCGGCGCAGCCAGTTGAACACGGTCACGTCGAGCAGCTGCGCGCAGAGGAAGGCGGCACCCGAAGCCATGGCGATCCGCACCAGCCGGTCAGAGGCGGTCTCGAACTCGATCAGGCCGTACTGGAACAGCAGCGGCGGCACGACGATCGAGCAGGCCACCGCAATCATGAAGCCGACAAAGACCACGCGACGTGCCATTTTCGGGCCGTAGCGGCGGTTTGCCAGGTCGGTGACGAGGAAAGCGAAGGGATAGGTGAACGCCCCCCATGTCAGGATGTCGGCCAGCGCCAACGATCCGAGCTGTCCCTGCATCGGGAACTGCACGAGGATGTTCGATGCCACGACGACAAGCGCCATGGCGGCCACGAAGGGCAAATAACGATATGAAAAATTCATTTTTTTAGCCTGGGTGATGGAACCAGTTAGAGCATGGCGAGCCATGCTCACGGGAAGGCGGTTGTCCCCCGCCTAATTCCGGATTCAGGCGGCTACTTCAGCCGTCTTCTTGGCGATCTGCTTCTTCAGGAGACGCGCGCGCTGCGACAGCTCGGCAACGTCAGCCTTGGCGAGGAAAGCGTCGAGACCGCCGCGATGTTCGACCGAACGAAGCGCGTTGGCCGAAATGCGCAGGCGCACGTTCTGGCTCAGGGCTTCCGAGATCAGCGTCACCTTGACGAGATTCGGCAGGAACTTGCGCCGGGTCTTGTTGTTGGCGTGGCTCACATTGTTGCCGGACATAACGGCCTTGCCGGTCAGTTCACAAGCGCGGGACATTTTTTACTTACCTTCGATTCTAGAACGGGCCATATGATCGCGACGCACCAAAAAGCGGATGGGCGCAGTCTTATCAAGCGGCCGCATGGAAAAGTTGGCGTTCCATAGTGGCATTTGGCCGAGGCGTCAAGAGTGGTGCGCCCGCGGATCGAGCGCAAGACGCGTGTTCGCGTAGCCTTTGCCGGCTATTCCTGTGCACAGGTCGAACCATTCGCAGCCGCCACAGGCCTGCCGCACCGTTCCGGCCTGAAAAGCCGAGCGCATCTGCGACAGCCGGCTGGCGTCGAGGATAAAAACCTCTCCGGGGCGAACCGCACTGCCGGTAAGCGCTTCGACAGCTGCGGCGGCGCGCCCGTCGCGCTCGATCACGCTTTCGCGCCGGCAATGCGCGTCATCGTCGCCCAGCAACGGCTGGCAGATGTCGTCAGGCCCGGCGACGAGGAGCATGTCCTCGCCCTTGCCGAGCCTTTCGACGATCCCATTGTAATTGGCCGTAAATGCCGCGCTATAGCCCTTGCCGGCGTAGGTCAGCATGCAAAGGAGATGGTGCGCGCGAATACGGACAGTCATGGCCGTGGCTCAGGCTTTCTGCTTGGCGCGGCGCGTTGCCTCGACGCTTGCGGTGGCGAGCGCCGACTTGACGATCGCGCCGATGATGAAGGGCGTCACGCCGTAGGTGATGGCATCGCTGACGCCGATCATGGCTGCCAGAACTGCTCCGCCGATGGCGAGGATCAGCGCATTGCCGATGAGCATGGCAATCACGCTGGTGACGAGGTTGCCGTTGGTCCAGCCGCGCTCTGCCAGGAAGCCGACAAGGGCTGCGGCGATCGGGAAGGCGAAGAGGTAGCCTGCCGTCGGACCAGCGAAGTGAACGAGGCCGCCGCCACCGCCGGCCAGCACCGGCAGACCGAGCGCACCCTCGCCAAGCCATGCGATCACGGTGATTGCGCCGAGACGCCAGCCATAGAGCGCGCCGATGAGCGTCACCGCAAAGGTCTGCATGGTCATCGGCACCGGAAACATCGGCACTTCTATCCACGACGATGCGGCAAGGAACAGGGTGCCCAGAAGCACTGCGGCGGCCTGCAGAGCGAGCGGGCGATCGGTCAGCCGCAGCGGCACGAAAGCGCCCTGAACGGTCGCGGTGGAAGAGGGATTGGTCATGAATGTTTCTCCGGTTCTGGCTGCCCTGTGGCGCCGGCGGCTTCTTTTGGCGCGGCAGCTATTCCACAAGCCTATGGTGCCGTGCAACATGGGCCGGTACCAAATCTGGTGCTCCGCAGGGCTTCCTCGGTCGGGCGGTTCACACAATCGCCGGATTTTCAGGGTTGAAGATATTTTTGGGGACGTCGCATCGAATCCGATCCGAAAGGGCAAGGGCGCCATTGATGGCAGGCATTTTTTACGCAATTCCGATCGTTCTCGCGCTTGCTGGCCTGTCGATCGGCGATGCCGCCGCGCAAGCTTTCCGCAGCGAATACACGGTCTCCCTGCTCGGCTTCACCATAGCGCGTTCCAGCTTCGACAGCAGTTTTCAGGGCGACAAGTTTTCCGTGCGCGGCACCGTGGCGAGCGCCGGTCTTGCCCAGATATTCGACAGCACCAAGGGTAGCATCTCGTCCTCGGGCCGCTTCTCCGGCAACGACCCCCGGCCCGCCGCCTATGTCACGGACTACACGTCAGGCCGCAAGAAACAGAAGACCCAGATCAGCTTTGCCGGCGGCAACGTCGCCAAGACGGTCAACATCCCACCGCTCAAGAAGCGCGGCGACGAGTGGGTTCCCGTCGGTCCCGGCGATCTTCGCGACGTTACCGACCCGATCTCGGCGACCCTGGTGCGCGCCGATCGCATCAAGGATGTGTGCCGCCGCACGGTGAAGATGTTCGATGGTGAAATGCGCGTCAATCTGGTGCTCGACTACGTGTCGACAGATCCGGTGACCTTGCCGGGCTACAGTGGCGACGCCGTCACCTGCAGCGCCCGTTTCGTGCCCGTCGCCGGCTACAAGAAAGACCACAAGTCGATCGCCTATCTCAGGAACAGCAGCAAGATCACGGTGATGTTTGCACCGGTCGGCACAACCGGGATATATGCACCCGTCTACGCCACGGTTGGCACGCAGATCGGCACGATCACCATCCGCGCGAAGAAGTTCGAAGCAGTCGATTAAGGGGTGACGACCCCTTGCGGGGGACAAATGGGGCGCGCAACACTCATCGGCTTTTCGGCAGTTGCCATGTGGGCGCTGCTGGCACTTCTCACCGACGCTTCGGGACAAGTGCCGCCCTTCCTGCTGTCGGCGATGACCTTTTCCATAGGCACGGCTGTCGGCCTCGTTGCCCGCCTGTTCATGACACCGCCCGCCCAGCCGGTCAAAATCCCGCCGCAGGTCTGGGTCATCGGCATTGCCGGCCTGTTCGGCTACCACTTCTTCTATTTCACTGCCCTGCGCAACGCGCCGGCGGTCGAGGCGAGCCTGATCGCCTATCTCTGGCCATTGCTGATCGTGCTCGGCTCGGCGCTGATGCCGGGCGAGAAGCTGCGCTGGAACCATATTGCCGGCGCTCTGCTCGGCCTTGCCGGCACGGTTCTTATCGTCACCAAGGGCGGCGCGCTGGATTTCGACAGCCGCTATGCCTTCGGCTATGCCATGGCCGCCGTCTGCGCGTTCCTGTGGTCGGGTTATTCGCTGCTGTCGCGGCGTTTTCCGGCGGTGCCGACCAGCATCGTCACATGGTTCTGCGCCGCCACCGCGATCCTTTCCTTCCTCTGCCATCTGGCACTTGAGGAAACCGTGCTACCCGCCACCACCGGCCAGTGGCTGGCGGTCGTCGGTCTCGGGCTGATGCCGGTGGGGGCTGCCTTCTATGCCTGGGATCACGGCGTCAAGCGCGGCAACATCCAGGTGCTGGGTGCGGCGAGCTATGCCGCCCCGCTACTTTCCACATTGGTGCTGATTGTCGCCGGTTTCGCGCAGCCGTCGCTCAATATCATCGCTGCCTGTGTGTTGATCACCGGTGGCGCGGTGCTGGCGGCCAAGTCGCTGCTGTTCGGCAAGTCTCAAGCGGCGAGGGCGCAGGCATGATGCCCTTTCCCGGCGGTATCGAAGCGACAGCCAACGGCACGCTGTTCTTCTCGGCAATGTCGGCGCTGGTCTATTGCATGATGCTCGACGCGCCGCCGGCGATCCGGCGCACCGGCGTGAAAACTGCGGCGGTCGCTCTGCTGGCCTTGCTCGCTTTCCAGCAGGGCGGGCCGTTCCTGCTCGTCGGCGCGCTGGCGCTGAGTGCTGTCGGCGACGCCTTTCTGTCGCGCGATGGCGACAAGGCGTTTCTCGGCGGGCTCTGCGCCTTTCTTGCCGGGCATCTGCTCTACATCGTCCTGTTCGTCGTTTCCGGCAGCACGATTGCAGCGTTTCTGTCGTCGCCCTTGCGCATCGCCGGCGCTCTGGCCATGGGCGTCTTCGCCTTCGGCATGCTCAAGACGCTATGGCCGCGCGTCGATGCCGGCCTGCGGCTGCCGATCGCGGTCTATGTCCTGGCGATCCTCGCCATGGGCGTCACGTCGCTGACGCTGGATTATTCCTGGGCGATTGCGGGTGCCGTGCTGTTCATGGCCTCCGACGCGCTGCTGGCCACGGAAAAGTTCCTGCTGCCCGCCGGCTCTCCGCGCGGCGTCTGGATGCGCTATGTCGTCTGGGTGCTTTATTATGCAGGGCAGGCGCTGATTACGCTCGGGTTTCTGCTGGGGCGGTAGGCTCCCAGCCCTTCTCCGCCAGCTCGAACTGCGCGAACTCAAATCCCGGCGCTACGGTGCAGCCGACCAGCGTCCAGTCGCCAAGGCTTTGCGCCGTTTGCCACCAGCCGGCGGGCACGACATGCTGCGGACGCTCGCCTGCCGCAAGATCCGGCCCGAGGCGATGCTCGCTCACGCTAGCGCCTTCCTGATGCATGCGCAGCGTCAAGGCCGCGCCGGCGTGATAGTGCCAGACCTCGACGGCGTCCCGGACCCGGTGCCAGGCCGAAACATCACCCTTTTCAAGCAGGAAATAGATCGCCGTCGAATGGCCGCGCGGATTGCTCGCCGTCGCGTCGCGAAAGGTCTCGGCATACCAGCCGCCTTCCGGGTGACGCTTCATGCCCAGCGTCTCGATGATCGACGCGGCATCCATCGTCAGAACACGTCCTTGCGCTTGCGGATCTCGGCGAAGACCTCGACGTCGGAAGCCTTTTCCAGCCCAAGATTCTTGCGGATCGCCGGGTCGTGCCAGCGCAGGAAGGGATTGGTCGCCAGTTCCTCGCCGATCGTCGTCGGCAGCGTCGGCTTGTCGTCGGCACGCAGCTTTTCGATCCTGGCCGCACGTTCCTTCAAGGCCGAATTGGTCGGGTCGACCGACAGCGCGAAGCGGGCATTGGCCAGCGTGTATTCGTGGCCGCAATAGACCTTGGTTTCCGGCGGCAGTGCGGCGAGCTTCTTCAGCGATTCGAACATGGCCGCCGCCGGCTTCTCGAACAGCCGCCCACAGCCCAGCGCAAACAGCGTATCGGCGGTGAACACCACCTTGGCGTCCGGAAAATAATAGCAGACATGGCCGGCCGTATGCCCCGGCGTTTCGATGACATGGACCTGCTGGCTGCCGAAGCTGAAAACCGAGCCGTCTTCCACAGTCTCGTCGATGCCGGGGATTTTTGCCGCTTCCGCCTCCGGCCCGATGATGCGCAGGCCGAATCGCTCCTTCAGCGCCAGATTGGCCTCGACATGGTCGGCATGGTGATGCGTGGTCAGGATCACGTTCGGCGTCCAGCCGGTGCGGCGCACCGCGGCGAGGATAGGCGCCTGTTCCGGCGCGTCGATGAGCGCGGTCTGCCCGGTTTCGCCGTCATGCACGAGAACGCCGAAATTGTCGCTCCGGCACATGAATTGTTCGATCCTCAGCGTCATCGGCAGTCTCCTTGTTTTCGCGGCGACGATAGGGCGCGGCCTTGCCGCTGTCACCCCGCAAATGCCTTTGTTGTGCTTGTGCGGCAAGGCCGCTACCGTCGCGCCATGAATTCGGACATTGTCGATCTTCGTTCCTTCTACAGCACCACGCTCGGGCGCGTCGCCGAGCAGTCGATCGGCATGGCGCTGGCCTCGGTCTGGGCCGGCATTCCCAATGAGCGGCTGGTCGGGCTCGGCTATGCGCTGCCATGGCTCGACCGCTTCGGCAGCGATGCCGAGCGGGTCTTTGCCTTCATGCCGGCTACGCAGGGCGCGGTGAACTGGCCGCCGTCGCGGCCGTCTTCCACCGCACTGGTGTTCGACGAGGAATTGCCGCTGGTCGATTCGTCGATCGACCGCATGCTCTTGGTGCATTCGCTGGAGCATGCGGAAAATCCGCGCGAAACGCTGAAGGAGGTCTGGCGCGTGTTGTCCCCTGCCGGCCGTGTCGTCATCGTCGTGCCCAACCGGCGCGGCGTCTGGGCGCGCTTCGAGCATACGCCCTTCGGCACCGGCCGGCCGTTCTCGCGCGGCCAGCTCAACGAACTGCTGCGCGACGCCAATTTCACGCCTTCGGCCTGGTCGGAGGCGCTGATGTTTCCGCCATCGCGCCGCCGTTTCATGCTGCGCTTCCACAATTTACTCGAGCGCTCAGGCCGGCGTTTCTGGCCGATCTTTTCCGGCGTCATCGTGGTTGAGGCACAGAAGCGCCTCTACCAGGGTGTGCCGGTCGCCCAGCGCGCGTCGCGCCGCGTCTTCATGCCGGTGCTGACGCCGCAGGGCGCCGGGCGCCATGCGCGGGAAAGCACGGGTTCTGACCCTAAGCCGGCTGCATGACCTCTCTGCCTCGCGTTTCGGCCGGGTCGATGAGCAGCGAGAGCGCTGCGGCTGCTATTGCCGTCATGCCGGCGATCTGGAAGGCGAGCACGTAGTCGCCCTGCATCTCGCGCAGTGCGCCGCCGAAGAAGGCAGCAGTCGCCGCGCCGACCTGGTGGCCGGCGACGATCCAGCCGAACACCAGCGGGCCGGAGCGGTCGCCGAAGGATTCGTTGGCGAGGCGCAGGGTCGGCGGCACCGTGGCGATCCAGTCGAGCCCGTAGAGGATGGCGAAGATCGTCAGGCTCAGGCCCGAGAAGCCGGAATAGGGCAGGTAGATCAGTGACAGGCCGCGAATGCCGTAATAGACGCCGAGAAGCTTGCGCGGGTCGAAACGGTCGGTGAGCCAGCCCGACAGCGTCGTGCCGATCAGGTCGAACACGCCCATCAGCGCCAGCAGGCCGGCGGCGCGAACCTCGGGAATGCCCATGTCGCCGCAGAATGCGATGAGATGCGTGCCGACGAGGCCGTTGGTGGTGAAGCCGCAGATGAAGAAGGTGGCGAAGAGATACCAGAAAACGCGGGTGCCGGCGGCGCGGCGCAGCGTGCCGAGCGTCGTGGTGAGGAAATTGCTTTGGTTGGCGGGTGCGTCCTGCTCGTTGTCGCCCTCGGCACCATAGCGCGCCAGGCCGATCGAGGAGGGCCGCTCCGGCACCAGGAAATAGACCAGCGGCAGGAGGGCGGCGGTCGCGATCGAAACCGTGATCACCACCGGCCGCCAGCCGCCATACTGGGCAAGAGCCGCCAATGCCGGCAGGAACACCAGCATGCCGGTGGCGCTCGATGCCGACATCAGGCCCATCATCAGGCCGCGATTGGTCTTGAACCAGCGGTTGACGATGGTGGCGCCGAGAACCGAAGCAACGGCGCCAGAGCCGATGCCGGAAAAGATGCCCCATGTGGCGACCAGGTGCCACGGCTCGGTCATGAACAGGCTGAGCGCGGTCGAAGCCGACATCAGCGCGATCGACGCCATCACCGTGCGGCGCAGGCCGACCCGGTCCATCAGTGCGGCCGCGAACGGGCCTGCGAGACCGTAGAGGAAGATGCCGATGGCTGCGGCCAGCGAAATCGCGTCGCGCCGCCAGCCGAAGGCTTCCTCCAGCGGCAGCATCAGCACGCTGGGTGCCGAGCGCATGCCGGCGGCGATCAGCAGCGAAACAAAGATGACCGCGACAACCACGAAAGCATAGCGCTGGCCAAAGGGACGGTTCTGTATTATGTTCATGTTACTGACCGGTACGTTTCAGAATACGCATTGATACGTACCGGTCAGTAACATTGTCAAGCGAGTTTATTCATGTCACCCGAAAAAGCTGCTACGCAACTGTCAGAAACTGCCAATTCAGATGAGGCGACGCCACCGCTACGCGCTGCCGATCGCATATTGGGTGTGGCGCGAAACCTGTTCTATCGCGAGGGCATCCGCGCTATCGGCGTCGACGAGATCGTGCGCCAGGCCGGCGTCACCAAGCCCAGCCTCTACCGCAGCTTCCCGTCGAAGGACGAGCTCGCCGCGTCTTATCTGCGCGCCTATGAGGCCGAGTTTTGGGAGCGCTTCGACGAGGCAGTGGCGGCTCATCCGGGCGATCCGCGCGCGCAGATCAAGGCCTTTCTCACCCGCGTCGGAAAGCGGGCGGTGACGCAGGACTATCGCGGCTGCGGCATGACCAATGCGGCGGTCGAATATCCCGAGCATGACAATCCGGCCCGCCAGGTGGGCGAAAACAACAAGCGTGAATTGCGCCGCCGCCTGCGCGCCATGGCCGCCGAAATGGGCGCCGAGGATGGCGACACGTTGGGCGACGGCCTGCTGCTTCTGCTCGAAGGTGCCTATGTTTCGGGCCAGCTTTTCGGCCCCGGCGGCCCGGCGGCATCCGTTGCCGTCAACGCCGACCGGCTGATCGCGGCGAGTTTGAAGGGATAGGCTTCGGGCTTTATTCCGAGCCCACCAGCCGTCGCGGTTCGCGTTCGGGCAGAAGCTCGCCGGATATCTGTGTGACGTTTTCAGAGGGGCGTGTGTCCGCCTGCTCGACCTCGCGCAGCCATTCGCGCCAGATCGCAACCAGCAGCGCCATCAGCACCGGACCGATGAACAGGCCGAGGAAACCCATTGTCTTCACGCCGCCGATCAGGCCGAAGAAGGTCGGCAGGAAGGGCAGCTTGATCGGCCCGCCGACGAGTTTGGGCCGCAGCGTCTTGTCGACGATGAACAGCTCGATCGCGCCCCAGGCAAACAGGCTGATGCCGGCAATGGGCGAGCCGCGCGCCACCAGATAGGCCGAGACAAGCGTGAACGACAGCGGCGCGCCGCCCGGTATCAACGCCATGACGCCGGTCAGCACGCCGAGCGTCACCGGCGAGGGCACGCCGGCGATCCAGTAGGCGATGCCCAGTACGACGCCTTCGCCGATGGCGATCAGCGTCATGCCGGTCACCGTCGAGCTGATGGTTGCCGGCACCACGCCGGAAATCCGCTCCCAGCGCGTCGGCAATATGCGTTCGCCGAGCCGGCCGATCTGGGCTGCGAAACTCTCGCCGTCGCGATAGACGAAGAACAGCGCAATCAGCATGAAAAGCAGCGTCAAAAGCAGGTTGAACGCCCCACCGCCGGCGGCCAGAACGCCGCGATAGATGCTGCCGATATTGGCGCCGCTGATGATCTGGATAAGTTCGCCAATCGCGCCGGGATGGCCGATATAGCGCGTCCATTGCTGGTCGAACCATTCGCCTGCGATGGGCAGGGCGACTATCCAGGCGGGTGTCGGCGCGCCGTGCTTGTTGGTCTCGACGGCCCAGCCGAACCATTCCCGCACCTCGTTGACGGTGTAGGTTCCGGCCAGCACGATCGGCACGACGAGGAAGGTGACGATGAACAGGATCGCCAGCGTGGCTGCGACTGTCCTGTTGCCGGAAACGGCGTCGAGAAGCCTGCGGTAGAGCGGCCAGCTCGCAAAGGCGATCACCAGCGCCGCCAGAACCGGCACCAGGAAACCGTTGAAGAAATAGATGCCGGCGGCGACGATCAGCACCAGCAGCCAGCGCGCCGCCGTCAGCGGCGGGATCAACGGAATGCGCGAGGGCGTGGAAAGGCCAAGCAGGCGTGGTTCCCGTCTGGACGTTCCGTATTCCGGGTCGCTCAAAAGCTTTTTCTCCTGCGGCAATGGCGCATCTTCATCTTCGTAACCCTTTTGGGTGGAGAGCACCAAGCGTTTTCGCGCGGGCGTCAGCATTTGCCAATCGCGCCTTGGCGATTCGCCGATGTCAGTGCGACCGTAGTCGGAGAATCGTACGTGGTTGTGACAAGCACTGTCGGGCGCGAGGCAAAGAGCGTGAACAGTGGGCTAAGCTGGATTTTATCCTATTCCGCAATGCTCTGAGATGAAACAATGCGCTCCTGTGCCTCCTTAGCGCTTGCAGCTTTCAGCAGGCCTGCCCAGTTATCGGGCGGATTGCCGTCGTCAAGCATGCCTTTGAACACGGCATAGGCGTCCGTCTTTGAACCGTAGGTTCTAAGTGTGGTTTCGTCGTTGACCCAAGCAAAGATGATGACCTTCGCATCACTGTTGTAACGGAAGAAGAGGCGAAATCGCTGGCCGCCGAACTTCGCCCGGAACCAATGCTTGCGATTGTCACCCAGCGTCCCACCTTGCCGATAGATCGCGCGCGTTGGATCGGCTGGAATCGTCTTGAATACCAGATCCGCTAAAGCCGCTAGCAGCTTGGCGTTAGCGGTCTTCTGGTAGTTTTTCGGCTCCTTGGCCTTCGCTCGTTCCACTGCTGAAGTGAGCTTCTCCAGTTGATCGAGGAACAGAGGATGCGCGAGGATGCTCCAGCCATTGACTGCCAGCATGATCTAGAGGTCGATTTCGCCATCGATCGGCGACTCGAGGTCAACCGTCATGCCTTTCGTCAAGCCGGCAATCCGGTCAACCAAAGCGGGTGCAAGGCCCGCGAGCGCCTGCGGATTCTTCTCTATGTCTCTGGCGAGAAAGGCAAGGAAGCTGTCGATTGCCGGATCGGATTCCTCCGTATCCGCGCGCTGCACCGATACGCCGTGTTCGTCGACGCTGAAAACAATCTGGCCGCCATAGTCTACGCCAAGCACCTGACGAACGGATTTCGGCACCGTCGTCTGGCCCTTTGCCGTGATTGTACTAACTTCCTTAAACAGAGCGGTCATGGATACCTCCAATGCCAGCAATGTAATGAAAAATCCTTACCATATCAAGGGAGGTCGTCATAGCGGCGGTGAGGTGCAGCTATAAGAGGCTAACAAAGCAGCCCCTACAGCCGCAGCAAGAACACCGCCTGCTGGCAAACGAATTCCAGAACCACCACGGCAACGAGAAGCCGATCGTGTCGTCCGCTTGGCCTCGCGGAGCATGACATGTCAGCTGGCTACGCCCCTCCAACATCTTCCAGATTGAAAGACGTCGTCTGATAGACCTGGTTGATCCAGTTGCCGAAGAGCAGGTGGGCGTGCGAGCGCCAGCGGTTGAGCGGCGGGCGGGCGGGGTCGTTGTCGGGGTAATAGCCGTGCGGGACTTCGATCGGCGTGCCGGCGGCGACGTCGCGGTCGTATTCGTCCTTGAGCGAGGTGGAATCGTATTCGATGTGGTTGAACATATAGAGCCGGTTGCCGGCCGTTTCAGCCAGCAGGCATGCGCCGGTCGCGTCCGATTCCATCAGCAGGTCGAGGCCCGTGTCCGCTTTTATGTCGGCGCTGCGCACCTCCGTCCAGCGGGAAACGGGGATGGCGAAATCGTCCGAAAAGCCGGCGAGATAAGGCGAGGCGGGCGCATGGTTGCGATGGCGGAAGACGCCGAAGGCCTTCTTGTCGAGCGTGTATTTGGGAACCTGGTGGAAATGCCAGGCGGCGGCCATCGCCCCCCAGCAGATGAAGAAGGAGGAATGGACGTTGGTCGCCGTCCAATCGAGGATACGCTGGAGCTCGTTCCAGTAGGTGACATCTTCGAAGTCCAGCAACTCTATCGGCGCGCCGGTGATGATGAAACCGTCGAACTTGCGGTGCCTGACTTCCTCCCAGGTCCGGTAGAAGGAAATCAGATGCTCCTCGGGCGTATTCTTTGCCACATGATTGCCGATGCGCACCAGCGTCAGCTCCACCTGAAGCGGCGAGGCGCCGATCAGCCGCGCGAACTGCGTTTCCGTGCGGATCTTGTTGGGCATGAGGTTGAGCAGGGCGATCTGCAGCGGACGGATGTCCTGGCGCAGCGCCGTGCGCTCGTCCATCACGGACACGCCTTCGCGTACAAGCACCTCACGGGCGGGGAGCTGATCGGGAATCTTGATCGGCATCGCACAAACTCCAAAACAAAAAAGACCGGCGGCGAAATCGCTACCGGTCCGAACGAATTGAGTCGTTATCGGTCCCTTTAGCGACTTATTTAACGTGGCTGCAAGCCGACCGGCCAAATCACCACGGAACGTGACAGTCTTTTACGACTGCGCCGGAGCGCCGTCAACGGGCAAGCTTTTTCTCGACAAGCGCACCGGCGACTTGTATTTCGCTTGCGTCTCGAAATTCCCCAAAAACCCGGACAATTCCCGCGATGACGAAAGCCAATGAGCCCAGCCGCCCCCAGCCGAAACCCGGCGTCATGGACATTGCGGCTTATATCCCCGGCAAGAGTGCTGCGCCGGCGGGGGTCACCAAGGTCTACAAGCTGTCGTCCAACGAGAACCCGCTCGGTGCATCGCCGGCAGCGATCGAAGCGGTGCGCGAGGTCGCGGGCAAGCTCGAATTCTATCCCGACGGCTCGGCTTCGAAGCTGCGCCAGGCGATTGCCGAGGCGCATGGCTTGAACCCGGCCAACATCGTCTGCTCCAACGGCTCCGACGAGATCATCGGCCTGCTCGCCCAGACCTATCTTCAGCCGGGTGACGAGGGCGTCTACACCGAGCACGGTTTTCTCGTCTACCAGAACTACATCAAGGCTGCCGGTGCTGTGCCGGTGGTGGCGAAGGAGACCGATGAGCGCGCCGATGTCGACGCCATCCTCGCCGTTGTGACGCCGAAGACGAAGGTCGTGTTCCTCGCCAATCCGAACAATCCGACCGGCACCTACATTCCGTTCGAAGAGGTGCGCCGCCTGCACGCGGCCCTGCCCAAGAACGTGCTCTTGGTGCTGGATGCGGCCTACGCCGAATATGTGCGCCGCAACGATTACGAGGCGGGCGTCGAGCTCGTGGCCGGCGCGCAGAACGTCGTCATGACCCGCACCTTCTCCAAGATCCACGGCCTTGGTGGCGCGCGCATCGGCTGGGTCTATGCGCCCACGCACATCATTGAGGCGATGGAGCGCATGCGCGGGCCGTTCAACGTCAATGCCGTTGCCATCGCGGCCGGCGTGGCGGCGATGGGCGACCGCGCCCATGTCGAGCGCACGGTGGCGCATAACGAGAAGTGGCTCGGCTGGCTGAGCGAAGAGCTTTCCGGGCTCGGCCTGAGGGTCACGCCCAGCGTCGGCAATTTCGTGCTGATCCATTTCCCGGACGATGCCAGGCATTCGGCGGCAGCGGCGGACGATTATCTGAGTGCGCGGGGCTATATCCTGCGGCGCGTTGCCGGCTACGGTTTTCCCAACGCGCTGCGGATGACAGTCGGAACCGAAGACGCCAATCGCGGCGTAGTCGCCGCACTCACCGAATTCCTGAAAAGTTGAAGAAATGTCCGAACCCCTATTTGAAAAGATAGCCCTTGTCGGCATCGGCCTCATCGGCTCGTCGCTGGCGCGCGTCATCCGCCGCGAGAACCTTGCCGGCCACGTTTCCATCGCCACCCGCAGCCCTGAAACACTCGCCCGCGCCGAGGAACTGAAGCTCGGCGACAGCTACACCACCAGCGCTGCCGAGGCCGTGAAGGATGCCGATCTCGTCATCATCTCGGTGCCGGTCGGCTCCTCCGGCGCGGTCGCTGCCGAAATCGCACCCGCGCTGAAGGCTGGCGCGATCGTCACCGATGTCGGCTCGACCAAGGGCTCGGTGATTGCGCAGATGGCCCCGCATATGCCGGCCAATGTGCATTTCATTCCCGGCCACCCGCTGGCGGGCACGGAAAAATCCGGTCCCGATGCCGGCTTTGCCGACCTGTTCGAAAACCGCTGGTGCATCTTCACGCCGCTGCCGGGCACCGACCCGGAAGCGCTCGAAAAGCTGTCGGAGTTCTGGCGGCGCTGCGGCTCCAACATCGACACGATGGACCCCGAGCATCACGACATGGTGCTGGCGATCGTCTCGCATTTGCCGCACATCATCGCCTACAACATCGTCGGTACGGCGGACGATCTGGAGGCGGTCACCAAGTCGGAAGTGATCAAGTATTCAGCGTCCGGTTTCCGCGACTTCACCCGCCTTGCCGCCTCGGACCCGACCATGTGGCGCGACGTGTGCCTGCACAATAAGGACGCGATCCTGGAAATGCTGGCGCGGTTCTCGGAAGACCTGGCGTCGCTGCAGCGGGCGATCCGCTGGGGCGATGGCGAAAAGTTGTTCGACATGTTCACGCGCACCCGTGCCGTGCGCCGTTCGATCATCGAGGCCGGCCAGGAAATCGACGCGCCTGACTTCGGCCGTCAGGCGATCGAGCATCCAGCCAAAACGTCGTAAAGGCGCGCCGCGTTACTTCAGCGGCGGGACGTTCCCGAGCTTGATGAAGCCAAATGAAGCCCTGCCCTTGCTGATCTTCAGGGGCAGGGACGGCGCACTGCCGAGCATGGAAAGAGCTGCAAACCCCTGCTGAATCTGCTCGCTCTTTTCCGGGATCGCCTCGCTGAGCGCCATCGCCAACCCCTGCGGGTCGCGGACGGTGAGCTTGAACTGCGCATCCAGCAACCCGTCTTCGCCCACCGAGAAGGGTCCGCTCAGGGAGAGGCCGGCCGTTTCGCTGGTGGAAAGATCAAGCGAGCGGATCGTGCCGGACTGGCCGCGCAGCGACTGGGCTTTCTGGGCGATAAGCGTCACGCCGTTCTTGACGGTGAGGTCGGTGTCGCCTGAGAGCAGGGGCAGGGTTCTGCCCTCGACCAGCGAGGAATCCAGCGCCAGTCCGGCGAAGCTGCCGGCGAGGTCGAGGTCCTGGCCATTCGGGCGCACATGGCCTTCGAATGTATCGGCGGCGAGCAGAGGGGCGCCGGCATCAGTCGCCGCCTTCAGCATCTTGCCTTCCACCGAAACGCGTTCCGGCAAAGGCTGCGCCAGACGCACGCTGGCGCGCAGATTGTCCCAGGTCAGCGCAAGCGGCTGGCTCTGGGGCACATCGATGCGCGCGGGGCTGTCGATTTCAGCAATCAGGTGGGTCGGATCGTAGATCTGGCCCGCCGAGCGGAAGTTGCCCGCCGAAACGCTGACGCCGCGGCCGGCATCTTCGAAGGCGACGCGATCGCAGAAAAGGCCGAGGCGGAAAGGATAGCCGCGTGCTACCGGATTGGTGCATTCGGCAACCATGCCGTCGCGGTTCAGCGAGGCGATCTCCGCCTTGGCCTTGGCCTCGACCTTGCCGGCCAGATAAAACCAGCCGACGCTGTAGCCGCCGAACAGCAGCACGACGAAGGCCGCCAGCCAGAGGATGCGGCGGTTGTAGTTCGGCTTCGAAAGTTCGGTTGCAGTCATTGGCGCGTCGATCCCTTTATCTGCGCACTATCTTTTCCGGTCCATGTGACATGTGAGCAAAAAGCGGCTTCCCTTTTTGCCATCATGCTCTACCCATGACCCGAAGCGCAGTGCTTCGATTACGACTTGGCTTGGCGATATGGGCGATTTTTGGGTTTTTGGCTATGGCTCGCTGATCTGGCGGCCCGGTTTTGCACATACGGAGACCAGACGCGCCCATCTTTATGGCTATCGTCGCTCGCTTTGTGTCCGCTCTTTCGTTCATCGCGGCACGCCTCAGCGTCCCGGCCTGGTGCTTGGCCTCGACCGCGGAGGTTCCTGTGTCGGGCTCGCCTTTCGCGTGCCGGGCGAATTGCGCGACGAAGTGATCGCCTATCTGCGCGAGCGCGAGCTGGTCACGAATGTCTATCTTGAACGCACGCAAACCGTGCGTCTTGATGGCGGCGAGAAGGTCGACGCTGTCTGCTACGTCGTCGACCGCGCGCATGAACAATATGCCGGCAATCTCGACGAGGCCGAGGCGGCGAGGATCGTTCTGGGCGCGGTCGGCCAGTCGGGCGCGAACGAGGATTATGTGCTGAGCACGCTGGAGCATCTGGAAGCCCTCGGCATCAGGGATCACTGGCTGGAGGATGTCGGGCGTCGGCTGGCCGTTTGACCGGCATGCTCGCATTTATGTGAGGATAAAAAAGGCCTTCCGGGTTTGAACCTGCCTGCTGCAAGGTTTAGCTTTCAGGGATGGCCGTGCGGTTCTCGCGCTGGCCCGGAAATCACGGAGTATCGATCTTGCAAAAACGTCGCCTTGGTCGCACGGACCTTTCAATCGCGCCGCTGGTTTTCGGCGGCAATGTCTTTGGCTGGACCGCTGACGAAAAGACCTCCTTCGACTTGCTCGACCGATTCACGGATGCGGGGCTGAACACCATCGACACGGCCGATGTCTATTCGCGTTGGGTGCCCGGCAATTCGGGCGGCGACTCCGAAACGATCATCGGCAAGTGGATGAAGGCGCGCGGCAACCGCGACAAGGTCGTTGTGATCACCAAGGTCGGCGCGGATATGGGGCAGGGCAAGCGCGATCTCTCGGCTGGCTATATCGAGAAGGCGGTCGATGCATCGCTGAAGCGGCTCCAGACCGACGTCATCGACCTTTATCTTTCGCACTGGCCCGACGATGCGACACCCTATGAGGAGACGCTCGGCGCATACCAGAAGCTTATCGCTGCCGGAAAAGTCCGCCATATCGGCGCATCGAACCTCGACGCCGAGCAGCTTGGCGAGGCCCTGAAAGTCTCGAAGGAAAAGAACCTGCCGCGCTACGATGTGCTGCAGCCGGAATACAATCTCTACGACCGCCCGAGCTATGACGGCGCGTTGCGTGATCTTTGTATGGCCGAGGATATCGGCGTCATCACCTATTACAGCCTCGCCAGCGGCTTCCTCTCCGGCAAGTACCGCAGCGAAGCCGACCTCGCCAAAAGCGCGCGCGGCGGTGGTGTGAAGAAATATCTCGATGCGCGGGGCCTGGGCATCCTTGCTGCACTGGACGCCGTTTCGGCCCGCCATTCGGCCACGCCGGCCGAGGTGGCCTTGGCGTGGATCATCGCCCGCCCGGGCGTCACCGCGCCGATTGCCAGCGCAACTTCCGTGGCGCAAGTCGACAGCCTGATCAAGTCGGTGTCGCTGAAGCTCGACCAGACCGATATTGCAGAACTGGATAAGGCCAGCGCCTAAACCTCGACGCCCAGCTCCTTCAGCCGCTTCACCGCCGTTGGCGGCAGAGCCGGCGGGTTGGGCGAGGTCGCGGCCTCGATCAGATACTGGTCGCAGGCCGCTTCCGTTTCGCTGATCAGGCTGCGCATGAATTCTTCCTTGCTTAAGCCCGGCGGGATCGGCGGCAGGTATCGCGCCTTTATCGTGCCGGGATAGCGCATGAACTTGCGGCGCGGCCAATAGAGCCCGGCCACATGCGCCACCGGCACGACCGGCACGCCAAGCTGGTTGTAGAGCTCGACGATGCCCCATTTATAGGCCGGCTCGTCGCCGGGCGCGCGCCGCGTGCCTTCCGGATAGATGATCAACTGGCGGGGGTTGCGCGCCATTTCCGCCTTGGTGGCGGCAACGACGGCTTTCAGCGCCTTGGAGCGGCTGCCGCGATTGACCGGGATCATCCGCATCTTGAGGATGTACCAGCCGAAGAACGGTATCCAGGTCAGCTCGCGCTTCAGGATGTAGAGGCCGTCGGGAATGTCCGGGAGGAAGGCGATGGCGTCCCAGAAGGACTGGTGCTTGGGCGCCAATATGTAGGAGCCCTCCGGCAGGTTTTCCTGGCCGGTGATCTCGCTTTTCGTGCCGGCGATCTTGTCCTGCAGCCACAGGCTGGTGCGGCTCCAGAATTTCGGCACGAACCAGGCGCGGTGACGCGGCGACAGGAAATAGTACGGCGTCCAGAAAATCATCTGGACGATCAGATTGGCGTAGAAGAGGACGTTGAACGCCAGCGAGCGGATTTGGACCATGGGTGAAAGCCTGAGGAGGATGTCAGCGCTGGTTACACCAACTGCCCGGAAAAGGAAAACCGGACAGGCCGGTTATCTCCAAAGTGCCTAGTTCGTCGCCCTGGTGGAAGCTTCGACCAGCACCACGCCGTCCGGCGTCGAGCGCAGCGGCACCACCGTGCGGGCAAGGGCGCCGAGATATTTGGTGTATTCGGTGAACAGCACGCGCACAGCCTCAGGCTTGGTCATCCAGGTGCCATTGTCCAGCCGCGTGTTGACGACCGGATAGGGTTTCAGGTTAGCCTTGTCGATGAACCGCCCCATTTCGAGCAGGCTGCGCGGCATGTGGTAATTGTTGGTGACGAGGATGACGCTGCCATATTCATGGCTCTCGACCCATTTGGCGCTTTCCTCGGCATTGCCGATCGTGTCCATGGCCGCATAATCAATGTCGACGCAGCAGGAAAACAGCGTCTTGTCGCCACCTGTTGCCGCCTGGAGCGACTTGCGCCCCGCCGCCGGATTGACGCCGCTGATGAGCAGGCGCTGGCCCTTGCCCGACTTGAGCAGGTCGAGTGCTGCATCGATGCGCGACTGCCCGCCGGTGAGCACGATGATGGCGTCCGCGCTGGGTGGGTTCGCAGGCGTGCTCAGGCGGCTTACATAGTCGGCGAACCAGCCAAAACCGGCGGCAAAGACGACACCGGCGGCAACGGTTGCGAAGGCTGCGGCACGCAGAAATCTGGCAAAACGGCTCGACGGCTTGCGCCGGGGCGCAGGCATGAATGCCGGCGGAGTGCCGCCAACCGTCCGATCCGTTCCGAATCCGTCCATGCCGCTATGGTCAGCTTTCATTAGCGTCTGTGCAAATGCCGCATTTGCACATTGCGTTACATCGCGTTGCCAATCGTGATTGCCAGATCCGGAGGTCGCAATCGCTACGTTTCTGCGCATTCTAGCCTCCATCCGGATGGCTGACGTCGATGTCATTGAGATAGGCCACGACCGTCACATGTGAAGTGGCGGCGGTGAGCGCCCCGATGATGAGGACGACCAGCGCCACGCCGCCATAACCGGCGGCCCCTATGGAAAAATTGCCGAACAGGGCGGTCGCCTGGTCGGCCTGGGGGGTGGCCAGATTGCGCGACGACCAGAACCAGAAAAAGATGAAGACGATCATTGCCGCTATTCCTCCGGCAGCCGCCCCCTTCATGCCGGTCAGCAGGAAGTGCGTGCGGAACTGGCTGGCGATGAAGCCGGCCTCCGCGCCGACGAAATGAAGGACCTCGATGATGTGTCCGTTGCCGGCCATGGCGCCGCGCGTGGCGAAGACCACCGTCAGCACCGTCGCCGACAGCATCAGCACCAGCACGGCCATGCCGAGCGTCACCGTGGTGCGGGCCATGGCGACCAGCCGGTCGACCCAGGTGCGGTGATCGTCCAGCGTCGCGCTCGGCACGTCCGGCTGCAGCATCTGGCGCATGGCGGCGAAATCGGGCGGATTGTTCTCGTCGATGGTGACGATCACCAGCCGCGGGACCGGCAGTTCGTCGATGTTCAAGCCGGAGCCGAGCCACGGCTCGAGAAGCCGCGCGGTTGCCTCGCGGTCGACGATCTTGGTGCTGCGCACGCCGGCAAAGCCGCTGGCGATGCGGGCGGCGTTGGCAAGGGCGGCGTCCATGTCCAGCCCATCGACCGGCTTGATCTGGATCGTCGCTTCGCGCGCGATCTGGTTTTCCCAGATCGACGCCGTGTCGCGAACCAGCGTGACCGCACCGAGCGTCAGGCAGGACAGGAAGGTCATGATGGCGATGACGAAGACAAGCGCACGCCCGGCGATGTTCTGCGGCGGCACGATCGGCGCTGTCTTGCGCTGGGCGCGGACCGGGCGGGCGATCGTCTCCTCTTCGTAGTTGCCGTCGGTGGCCTGATGCAGCTCAGTCATAGATATCGAGCCTTCCATTGGCCAGAATCATGCGCCGCGCGTCGACCTGCTCCATCAGGCCGAGATCATGGGTTGCGATGACCACGGCCGTTCCCAGCCGGTTCAATTCGATGAAAAGCCGAAGCAGCCGCCGCGCCAGCGGCGGGTCGACATTGCCGGTCGGCTCGTCGGCCAGCAGGATTTCCGGCTGCTCGATCAGCGCGCGGGCAATCGCGGCGCGCTGTTTCTCGCCGCCCGACAGGACCGGCGGCAGCACATGCATGCGCTCGCCGAGCCCGACCCATTTCAACAGCTCGGTCACGTCGTTGCGGTAGCTTGCCTCCTCGCGGCCGCGCACGCGCAGGGGCAGGGCGACATTCTCATAGGTCGTCATGTGGTCGAGCAGGCGGAAATCCTGGAACACCACGCCGATGCGCCGGCGCAGCAGCGGCAGTTCCTGGCGCGAGATGCGCGAACGATCCTTGCCGAAGACCGAGATCAGCCCGCGCGTCGGCTTCAGCGACAGGAACAGCAGGCGAAGCAGCGTCGTCTTGCCGGCACCCGAAGGCCCGCTCAGGAACTGGAACGAGCGCTCCGGGAGCTGGAAGGTGATGTCGCGGAGAATCTCCGGACCCATCCCGTATCGCAGGCCGACATTCTCGAAGCGGATCAAGTGTAAAAACCTTGGGTGTTGCGGGCCGTCATCGCGGCCAGTTCATCAAAAAGACCATCGGCTTGTATGGTTAACCCTTGGTTAATTTTCACGTCAAATCCGGCCCTGATTCGCCCACGGTTGCGAAGCATTAACCAATTCCGTTTACCTCCGGAATCGGGGAAGTTCGAAAGGATAGCCCATCCGCTATGGCAGAGGGTCGCACCGCACGCCCGGTTTCCGGCGAAATCATGACGGGCGCCTCAGTCGAGGCAGCCATTGCATGGCCTGTGCAGGACGCTGCCGACGTGGTCGATGCCGACTACGAGCTTGTTTCACCACCACGCCACGCACCCGTTGCGCCTGAAGCCGAGCCTGCAGTCTTCGCGCCCGCATCTGCGCCGGTCGATGGCATGGGAATGCTGCTGCGCGATCCGGCGCAGCCGACAGCCGGCCGGCTGGCATCGCGCGGCGGACCGATCTTCTGGGTTTTTGGCCTCGGTCTCGCGGCTGGAGCCTTCTGGGTTTCCGGCGGGCATGAGCTGGTGCGGCAGGCATCGTTCCTCAGCACTGCGCAGGCTGCCCCCGGCTTCACCATTTCCGGCGTCACCTCGCGGATCGACACGATCGGCGCGCGGCCTGTTCTGTTCGTCGATGGCCAGGCCTCGAACAGCGGCAATATGGCAGCGCCCTTGCCGCCGCTGGAGATCCACGTCACCGGCACCGACGGCCAAATCGCGCGTTACAAGCTGGGGACAGCGGACAAGCCGTTGGCTCCCGGTGGCAGATTTACCTTTTCGAGCCGGCTCGAGGTGCCTAAGAACGGGGTAAGGACCGTTTCGGTCGCCTTCGGAGATTAAACATGCCGGTTGTCCGCGACAAGGAAATCGAAGTGCTGTTCAGCGCCTCGACCATCGCCCGACGCAATCTCGAACTTGCCAAGGAGATTGCCGCGCACGACTACACCGATCTGCTCGTCATTTCGGTGCTGAAGGGCTCGTTCATTTTCGCGGCGGACCTGATCCGCGCCATGCACGATGTCGGCCTGTCGCCGGAAGTCGAGTTCATTTTCATTTCCAGCTATGGCGCGGGCACGACCAGCGGCGAGGTGCGGGTGCTGCGCGACATCGACAATGAGGTGAAGGGCCGCGACGTTCTCCTCATCGACGATATTCTGGAATCGGGCAAGACGCTGTCCTTCACCCGCGAGCTGATGCTGTCGCGCGGCGCGAAAAGCTGCTCCATCGCCGTGCTGCTGGACAAGCGCATGCGCCGCAAGACTGCGCTCGATGCGGATTATGTCGGCTTCGACTGCCCCGATTACTTCGTCGTCGGCTATGGCATGGACGTCGCCCACGCCTTCCGCGAACTGCCCTTCGTCGGCGTCGTCAAGGGCGACGCCTGAGGCCGTGGCCTCCGTCACGCTCTACGGCTACCAGTACAGCGTCTACCTGCGCATCGTGCGCATGGCGCTCCTGGAGAAGGGCGTTTCCTGGACGCATGTCGAGATCGACCCCTTCGCCGAAACGATCGCGCCGGACTATCTCGCGCTGCATCCCTTCGGCCGTGTGCCAACGCTGAAGCATGGCGATTTCGTGCTCTACGAGACCACCGCGATTACCCGTTACGTCGACGAGGTCTTTGCCGGGAAGCCGCTTCAGCCTTCCGACGTCAGAGCCCGGGCGAGGATGAACCAGATCATCGCCATCGCCGATTCCTATGGCTACTGGCCGATGGTTCGGCAGGTGTTTTCGCAGCGGGTCTTCAACGCAGCGCTTGGCCGAACGCCGGACGAGACGGCGATTGCCGATGGGCTCGCCGCTTCGCGCAAGGTGCTGGCCGCGCTTGAACCGCTGGCCGAGTGCGAGCGTTTTCTGGTCGGTAGCGCCTTGAGCCTTGCCGACCTGCATCTTGGTGCGATGGTCGCCTATTTTGCCGCTGCGCCGGAAGGCGATGCCGCCTTGGCGGATTTCCCGCGGTTCAGCGCGTGGTGGGCCGTCATGAAGGACCGGCGTTCGATGGCCGAGACGGATCCCGGCCTTCCCCGAGCCTGACGCTTATTTCCGCTTCGGCACAAACACCGAGAGCGCCTTCGGCCTGATGCGGAAATGTGCCGGCGTGGTCGTGCACAATTCGCCGTCGGTGTTGACCGGGCGCGGGCTGCTGGTGAGGATCGTCACTTCCGTCGTCTGGAAGGCGCGCACATCGTCCCAGCGCCCTTGCGTGCCGCGCCTCAGGCTCGGCAGCAGCCTCAGCAGCCGCCACCAATGGTCGACTTCGAGGCTGTAGAAATCGAGCTTGCCGTCGTCGGCGGTCGCGGTTTCCTCCACCGTCATGCCGCCGCCATAGTGCTTTCCGTTGCCGACGGAAATCTGCAAGGTCCTGATCTTCTCGGTCGTGCCGTCATGGTCGAGATGGGCGCTGAACAGTCTCGACCGGGCGAGCAGCCGCGCCGCCACGATGCCGTAGCCGAGCTTGCCCCAGCGCTTCTTGGCCTCTTCGCTTAGATCGGCCGCAAGCTCGGCGCTGAAGCCGATGCTGGCGACATTGAAGAACAGGTGGCCATTGACCTCGCCGAGATCGATCGGCGCGAGCAGGCCCTGCGCGATCACTTCGGCCGCCTTGACCGGATCGGGCGGAATGCCGACGGTGCGCGCAAAATCGTTCGCGGTGCCGAGCGGCAGCACGCCAAGCGGCAGCTTGAGGTCGACCAGGGCGGGGGCTGCGGCGTTCAGCGTGCCGTCGCCGCCACCGACGATGACCAGGTCGCATCCCGGTGCCTGCTTGCGGATGAGTTCGTCTATCGGCTGGCCCTTGCCGGCGGTCATGTCGACGACCTCGATGCCGGACGCCTTGAACACGTCGAGCGCGGGCGCGATGGTTTCCCCGCCGCGCCTGGCCTTGGGATTGACGACAAGCAGGGCGCGCTTCGTCGCTTTGGTTTTTTTCGGCAAGGGGTTCGGCCTCATCTGGTCGAGTGCGGTTCACGCCAGATAGGGCGGCGACAAGGCTAATTAAAGTCTCGACCCCGCGCGATGGCCGCTTTTCCTGTGCCGAGCCATCCGGCGATCAGGCGGGTGCCCGCGCTCCCAGTCGTGCATTGAGCGCGAAAAGACCGGCGCCGATGATCAATGCCGCGCCCATTATGGTCGCAGCCTGCGGCACCTCGGCGAAGAAGACAAAACCCCACAAGGGCGCCCAGAGGATGCCGGTATATTCGAAGGTCGCGACGATGTTGGCCGGCGCCAGCCTGTAGGCCTGCGACAGCAGGATCATGCCAGCCGAAGCAATGAAGCCGCAGGATGCCATCAGCAGGAAATCACTGAGCGTCGGCCATATCCAAGGGCGCACGAGAAACTTGAGGCTCGGATGGGTGACGTTTTCCACGCCGATGGTCTGGAACAGGAAACCGAGGACGGCGGCGCCGATGAGGTAGGCGCCATTCTGGTAAAAGCTCATGACGGTCGAGGATTCCGCCGAGCCGAGCTTTCGCGCCATCAGCTGCGAAAAACCGTAGAGCCCGGCCGAAAGCAGCGAAAGCATCGCCGCCCATTCGAACACGCCCTGTCCGGGGCGGACCATTACCAGCACGCCGATCAGTCCGACGACGGCAGTAACCGCGCTCGGCCACGAAATGTGCTCGCCGAGATAGGGGCGGGCCAGCATGATGATGAACAGCGGTGCCATGAAATAGAGCGCGACCGCGTCGGCCAGCGGCAGCGCCGCCAGTGCCAGATAATAGGCGGTGTAGGAGGTGAACAGGATCGCCGCGCGCAGGCCGAGCAGACGATAGTTCGGCGAGATCAGCGCCCTCAGCCCGACATCCTTGTGGACGATGATGAGCAGGATCGGCAGCGAGACGATGGACCGGATCGCCATCACTTCCATCAGCGGATAGCGGCCGGAAACGGCCTTGATGACCGGGTCCTGCAGCGAAAACACCATTACGCCGAGGCAGAGTGAGATGATGCCGAGTAGGATACGGTTCTGCATGGCGTTCACGGCTTTCGATGCGACGTTAAAACCGTTCGGCATCCGGACAAAAAGAACCCGCGGCCCCTGTTTTGGGACTACGGGTGAGTGAGGACTTTTTGCCCGGCCGGGTCGATTGTTGCCGACTCGGCTCATGCATTTCGGTTTCGTCTGTGATTATCGCCGTCCGATTGACATGTTTCAAACGAATTGGAATGATGCCAGCCATGAGAAATGCTTATGGCTGGCAGTCATGACGATCCATCTTGACAGTGACCTTCTGCGCACCTTCGTCGCGGTGGCCGAAACCGGCAATTTCACCAAGGCCGCCGACACCGTCAGCCGCACGCAGTCGGCCGTGTCGATGCAGATCAAGAAGCTTGAAGCGATGATCGGCGAGGTGCTGTTCGAGCGCGGCTCGCGTGGCGTGGCGCTGACGCGCAAGGGCCAGGACCTGATCGTCAACGCCCGCCGCATCGTCTCGCTGCTCGATGAGACGGCAGCGTCGATGCGGTCGGAAGCGCTCGACGGTCCGGTCCGCATCGGCATCCCCGAGGAATACAGCTATTCGATCCTGTCGCGGGCGCTGAGCGCGTTTGCCAAGATGCATCCCAAGGTCGAGATTACGGTCAAATATGCGCATTCCGCCTCGCAGATGGTGGCGCTCGAAGCGGGCGAACTCGACCTTGCCGTCGTGTTCGAATGGCAGGATTTTTCCGACGGCGAGGTGCTGATGCGCGACCCGACGGTGTGGGTGACGTCGAACCTGCATCTGCTGCACGAGGAAACGCCGCTGCCGGTAGCACTCTACAGCCGCGCCGGGTGGTGCAAGGATTTCGCGCTCAGGTCGCTGGAGGATCGCGGGCTGCCCTACCGCGTCGCCTATACCAGCGACACGACAAGCGGGTTGAAGCTCGCCGTGGCGTCCGGGCTGGCGATTGCACCGGTGTCGCGTTCCAACATTCCGCCTGATTGCCGCGAACTGACGGCTGCCGACGGTTTCGGCGATATCGATGCCTCGAACGTGGTGCTCCACCGCGCACCGGGAGCAACCAGCGAGGCGATAAACGGCATGGCCGACGCCATTCGCGAGGCGTTCTTCTCGCAACTGACGATCACCGTGCCGCCGCCCGGCGCGTGATATGCTGACATGGCTCCTGACAAGAAGCTGTCAGGAGAGGGATGCTAGAAACCCCTCATTCAACGAGATGAGGAGGAAACGATGCTGAAATTCTACCACGCGCCCTGGTCGCGCTCCTCGGGCGTTCATTGGCTTCTAGAGGAACTCGGCGTGCCCTACGAGACGGAGATCATCGATATCCGCGCTCCCGGCGGCGTGCCCGAAAGTTACCGCGCCATACAGCCCAACAAGAAGGTGCCGGCGATCGATCATGACGGCACGATCGTCACCGAGCGTGCTGCCATCTGCATCTATCTCAGCGATACCTTTCCGCAGGCCGGGCTCGCGCCCGCGATTGGTGACAAGGCGCGGGCGACGTGGCTGACCTGGCTTGTCTATTCCGATTCGGTTTTCGACCCGGCAATCGCCGCGAAGGCACAAGGATGGACATATAACAGCAACAGCTTCTCCTTCGGGGCCTATGACGACATGGTCCGGCATCTGGAAAAGACGCTGTCGTCGCGGCCTTACATTGCCGGAGACAGGTTCACGGCTGCCGACACCCAGATCGGCAGCGGAATCTATTTCGTCACGAACATTCTCAAGGCTTTTCCCGACAAGCCGGTTTTCCGCGACTATCTGGCGAGGCTGCAGGAAAGGCCGGCCTATCAGCGCTACCTCGCGAAGGATGCTGCGGCTACGCCACGCGGCGCATCTTGAAGCGCTCGGTTTAAGGGATGCGGACCGCGTCTCAGCGCATTTCGAGCAGGCGCTCGAGATAGTTCCGTTCCAGCTCGGGGCTGAGCGCGTTGCCGAGCCGCTTGCGGATGGCATCGAGAATCTGGCGCGCGCGCTGCACGTCGATCTCGTCCGGCACCTTGACCGAATTGCCGAAATCCGGGCCGGTGGTGGCGCGCGGCCGGCCGAGCGGGTCGCGGTCGGCATTCTGCTGGCGCCCGCCTTCCTCGCTGCCGCCTTCGTCGCCCTGCATGGCCTGCTGCATCTGCTGCATCATGTCCTGCGCGCCCTTGCGCAGCGCTTCGAGCGCACGGCCCTGTTCGCCGACGGCGCGTTCGCCTTCGCCCTTGCCAAGCGCGCCTTCGGCCTCGCCCATAGCATCGCCGGCCTCGCCAAAACCTTCGCCCGGCTGGATACCGAGGCCTTCGAGCCCCTTGGTCAGACCCTGAAGGTCCTTCTGCAACTGGCCTTGGCCTTCCTGCAACTGCTTCAGCGCATCGGCAAATTCTTCCGGCGTCATCGGACGGCCCTGATTGCCTTGACCCTGCCCCTGCTGGCCCTGACCTTGCTGGCCCGGTTCGCCCTGCTGGCCTTGCTGACCCTGTCCCTGTTGACCTTGCTGGCCCTGCTGCTCGCCGGATTGCTCTCCGCGCTGCATCTGGTCCATGCGGAAGGTCTCGTTCATCATCTCTTGCTGGCGCCGCATGATCTCGCCCAGCTTGTCCATCTGCTGGCGCATCTCGCTCTGGTCGCCTTGCTGGCCGGGCTGCTGCTGGCGGCCCGCCTGCAGGTTGTTCATCATGTTCTCAAGCTGGGACAGAAGCTCCTGCGCCTGATCGCGGTTGCCTGATTTGGCCAGATTCTCGATCTGGTCCATCATGCGCTCCAGGTCGCTCTGGCGCAGTTCCTGCCCGTTCTGCGGCATCTGCTGCTGGGCCATGTTCGGATCGCGCTTGGCCCGCTCAGCGAATTCGCGCAGGAAGTCGTTCATCGCCTGGCGCAGCTCTTTCATGAGCTTGTCGATCTCTTCGTCGCTGGCGCCGTTCTGAAGCGCCTGCTTCAAGGCCTCCTGCGCCTGGCGCAGGCGTTTTTCAGCCGACGAAAGCGCGCCGTCCTCGATCGCCAGCGCCATCTCCCAGAAATAGTCGGCGGCTGCGCGCAGCTGGTCGTCGTTCTCTGCCAGCTTCAACTGCGTGCTGCCGACCATCAGGCCGAGGAAGTTGGCCATGTTCCGGATCGTGTCTTCGGGCCGCAGCGTAATGGCGTCGATCAGCTCCAGCACATAGGGCTTCTTGTTCGTGTCGAGCGAGAAGATGCGCCGCTGTTCGACAACGGCCTTGGCGAGCGGGTTGGAGAAGGGCCGCTCCGGCAGCACCAGCGTCTTGGTTTCGCTGACGGCTTCCTGCCCGGCGTCGTCCGTCGCCTTCAGCGTCAGCTTGACCGTGCTGCCGGCCCAGACATGGTCGGTCAGGTCGCGCGATACCTTGGCGGCAGCCGTGCCGCTGCCGCGGCGAGGCACCGTCAGCGGCATTTCGGGGGCCTTGTAGAGCGGATGCGCATCCTTGGCCTGCTCGTCGGCCAGCGCGAATTCGGCCTTGGCGGAGGCCGCGCCATAGTCGTCGACGATCTCGTAATTGAGTTCCAGCGCGCCATTGACCGCGCGCTTGGGCTCGCCGACGAAACGGATCACCGGCGGCTTGTCGGGGATGACGGCGAAGGTCCAGCTTTGCAGCTCCTTCTCGCCCGATTTCAGGCTGAGCACGCCGTCCTGGTCGAGCTTGCCGGCAAATTGGCGTGCCACTGCCGGCGCGCCGGCGGCAATCGGCTTGGCCGGCGCGGGTGCTGCACCGGCCTTCGGCTCGATGTCGCGGGTGGTACCGCCGGAATCGGCGTAGGAAAGCGCCTCGTCGCCGGCACCGCCGGTCACGCGCAGCGAAACTTCACTGCCCTGCGGCACGGTGAAGGTGGGGTTCTGCCGGTTTGCGTCGGCGGTCAGGAACACCGGCGCCTTGCCGGTGTAGGCAGGCGGCGTCACCCAGGCATCGACGCGTGGCGGGATGGTCTCGGCTATCGCGCCGGCTTGAAAGGCATCGCCCAGGTGTCCGCCGAGCGGGCCATAGGAGAAGGCGAAGGCGGTGACGAACAGCAGCGCGGCTGCCGCGCGCAGGCCCCACGGGTCGCGCTCCGGCACGCGGGTGCGCGGCAGGTCGCTGCCAACATCGCCAAGGCTTTCGGCCATGCGCTTCTGGTGCTCGCGCCACAGCGCCTGCGAAAACTCGCTGACCTTGCCGCTCGGCCGGTCGGTCTGCACCAGCACCGGCGTATGCGGCAGCTCATTCGCCGCTTCGATGCGACGGTCGATCTCGGCGGCGGAAGGACGGCGGAAGAAGCGCAGCGGATAGAGCGCTGCCACGCCTGCAATGGCGAACAAAGCCAGCAGGCCGAAGCGCGGCACATCAGGCAGGAGACGGAAGACGCCGAACCAGGAAAGGCTGAGGAACAGGCTGACGACGACAAGCAGCGGCAATGCCAGGGGCCAGCCGCGTTCCACCATCATCGCGGCCAGCGTGGTGAACCGGGCGCGGCCAAGGCGCCGGGCGAAACTCTGTGCGCTGTTCGTTGCCGGTGTTTCCGCCATCAACCTTTCCAAACGAGACTCGCGCCGCATGCGCGATCTCCATGAAAAGAATAGCAGCAAACACGGCAAAGACGAGGCATGGTACGAAATCGTGATCGGCGGGCTTTTCCGCGCCGATCACAGCGCGATCGCGTCAGAGCCAGTCCGGCACCGAATCGAGGCCGATCAGCTCGTCATAGCTCTGGCGCGGGCGGATGACATGGAAAGCATCGCCATTGACCAGCACTTCCGGCACCAGAAGCCTGGTGTTGTAGGTGCCTGCCTGCACCGCGCCATAGGCGCCGGCCGTGCCGACGGCGATCAGGTCGCCGGCCTTCATGCGCGGCAGATCGCGGTCGAGGCCGAGAAAATCGCCGGTTTCGCAGACCGGGCCGACGATATCGACGTTCATGCGCGGCGTGTCTGCGGGTGGCTGCACCACCGGGCGGATGTCGTGGAAGGCATCGTAGAGTGTGGGGCGAATCAGGTCGTTCATCGCCGCATCGACGATCAGGAAGTTCTTGGCGTCGCCTTCCTTCACGTAGATCACTTCGGAGACGAGGATGCCGGCATTGCCGACGATCAGCCGTCCCGGCTCGAACATCACCTTCAGCCCGAGCTTGGTGACGTGCTTCTTGACGATCGCCGCATAGGCGTCCGGAAGCGGCGGCGGTGAGTTGTCGGTCTTGTAGGGAATGCCGAGGCCGCCGCCGAGATCGACATGCTCGATGGCGTGGCCGTCGGCCTTCAGCATGCCGACCAGCTCGACCAGCAGCGCGAAGGCATCGTCGAAAGGCTGCAGCTCGGTGATCTGGCTGCCGATATGCATATCGATGCCGACGACCTTCAAGCCGGGCAGTTGGGCGGCGCGGGCATAGACCTCGCGCGCCCGCTGGCGCGGTATGCCGAACTTGTTTTCGGCCAGGCCGGTCGAGATCTTCTTGTGGGTCTTGGCATCGACGTCCGGGTTGATGCGCAGCGAGATCGGCGCGACCTTGCCGGCAGCGACGGCGCGCGCCGAAAGCAGCTCCAGTTCCGGCTCGGACTCGACGTTGAAGCAGAGGATGTCGGCTGCCAGCGCGAAATCCATTTCCCGCGCCGTCTTGCCGACGCCGGAGAACAGGATCTTCCTGCCGGGAATGCCCGCAGCCAAGGCGCGGCGCAACTCGCCTTCCGAAACCACGTCGGCTCCTGCGCCAAGCTTCGCCAGCGTCGTCAGTACGGCCTGGTTGGAATTGGCCTTCAGCGCGTAGCAGACGAGGCTGTCGAGGCTGGCAAAGGCCTCGCTGAACACGCGGTAGTGACGGGTCAGCGTCGCGGTGGAATAGCAATAGAACGGCGTACCAACGGCAGCGGCGATAGCAGGCAGGGACACGTCCTCGGCATGGAGCACGCCGTCGCGATAGTCGAAATGGTTCACTGGTTTGGTCCGGTCAGAGCAGCTTGTCGAGGAGGAAGGGCTTGTCCGCCACCGGTTTCTGCGGCTCCGGCGGCAGCGGCTGCTCATTGGCCTTCTGCGCGTCCTTGCGGGCCTGCACGGCAGCTTCATAAGGCGTGTCGAGCCCCGACTTGCGCCCGCAGGCCGAAACTGCGCCGATCGCGGCCAGAAGCACGAGCGTGGTGAGAAGTCTGCTGCCGGTCATCCTGTCATCCGTCCGTGAGAAATACGTTGCCTGCTTCTAGCGAAATTCTTTGGGCTTTGCACCCCGGCAAATCAAGCGGCTAAAAGTTCACCAGGGCTGAAACAGGATATTCTAGACCTGGGCCACAGCCACGATTACGTGAGCCTGAATTTTGGCGGCAACCGCGCCGCTGCCATGCCTGTCGGCAATCGCGGATGCGGCGTAGTCGGTTGCAGCTTCCAGTTTTCCCGCGTCCCTGGCCTCGATTTCGCTGCGAAGGACAGTTCCCTGGCAATAGGCAACGGCCGGAATGCGTGGTGAGGATGCACGGCTTAGTTCGGCTCTCGTCTCGATCACCACGTTGGAGAAACCTGCGTCCTCCAGTTCGCTGCGGATGAGTGCCGTATCGTGGTAGCCATGCGGCGTGCGTGCCAGAAAGCGCGGCGGATCGTTCGGAAAAATCTCTGCCAGAGCATTGGTCACCTCATCGGCAAATACATTCTCCTCGATGCGATCCCATACGTTGAACAGGAAATGTCCGCCGGGCTTTAGGACGCGCCTGGCTTCGCGGTAGGCAGATGCGCGGTCGGGAAAGAACATCGCGCCGAACTGGCAACAAACGAGATCGAAGGCCGCATTTTCAAACGGCAGCGCCAAGGCATCCGCCTGGCGCCATTCGATGCGGCTGTCGGGGCCTTGTCGCGAAGCGGCGTGGTCGAGCATCGGCTGATTGAGGTCGGTAACGACATAGCTTGCCCCGGGCGACAGTTTTGGCGCCAATGCGCGGGTGACGACCCCGGTGCCCGCAGCGGTTTCCAGAACCGCGCTCGGCGACAAGGACGCTGCCCGCCGTGCAAGATCTGCGGCGAACGGCTCGAAAATCAACGGCACCATATAGCGGTCGTAGTTTTCCGGAATCGAGCCGGCGAATACCTTGTCGGTTTCCAACATAGCTATCACCCGCCGTCCGTTTGATGGCTCGCGAGACCAGCTTGAAATCCATCATACCAGTCGTGGCGGGTTGATAATAGCGCCCGGGCGCATGATCGAAGCTCCCAAACGGGAGCCTCGAACCACGCGCTACGTCCTCACGCCTTGGCGATGCGCTTCTTCCAGTAGCGGATCTGGCGGCGCACCTCGGCGGGCGCGGTGCCGCCGAAGGAGGTGCGGCTCTTCACCGAGTTCTGCACCGAAAGCACCGAGAAGATATCGTCGGTGATGCCGTCGTGGATCGACTGAAGGTCTTCCAGCGTCAGCTTCTCCAACCCGACCTTCTTGCCTTCCGCCAGCGCCACGGCGCGGCCGGTCACGTGATGGGCCTCGCGGAAGGGCAGGTTAAGCGTGCGCACCAACCAGTCGGCAAGGTCGGTCGCGGTCGAATAGCCGGAACCGGCGGCCTTCTTCATCGCGGCCTCGTTCACCTGCATGTCGCCGACCATGCCGGTCATCGCAGCCAGCATCAGGTCGAGCGTTTCGGCGGCGTCGAAGACGGCTTCCTTGTCTTCCTGCATGTCCTTCGAATAGGTCAGCGGCAGGCCCTTCATCACCGTCAGAAGGCCGATCAGGTGGCCGTTGACGCGGCCGGTCTTGGCCCGCACCAGTTCGGCGGCATCGGGGTTCTTCTTCTGCGGCATGATCGAGGAGCCGGTCGAAAAGCTGTCGGACAGCCGAACGAAGCCGAATTGCGGCGTCGACCAGATGACGATCTCTTCGGCCAGACGCGACAGATGGGTCGCCGAGATCGCGGCGATGGCCAAAAACTCCAGCGCGTAGTCGCGGTCGGAAACGCTATCCAGCGAGTTCCGTGTCGGCTCGCGGAAGCCGAGCGCCTTTGCGGTGCGGAAGCGGTCGATCGGGAAGCCTGTGCCAGCAAGGGCTGCTGCACCGAGCGGGCTCTCGTCCATGCGCTCGATGGCATCGCGAACGCGCGACAGATCGCGGGCAAACATCTCGACATAGGCCATGCAGTGATGGCCGAAGGTCACCGGCTGCGCCGTCTGCAGGTGGGTGAAGCCGGGCATGACGGTGGCTGCATGTTCCTCGGCGCGCTTGAGGAAAGCTTCGATCAGCCCCTTCAGCGCTTCGGCTACACGATGGAACTCGTCCTTGACCCACAGCCGGAAGTCCACCGCCACCTGATCGTTGCGCGAACGCGCCGTATGCAGGCGGCCGGCGGCAGGGCCGATCAGCTCGGAAAGACGCGCCTCGACATTCATGTGAATGTCTTCCAGACGGGTCGAGAACTCGAACTTGCCGCTCTCGATTTCTTTCAAAATCGTGTTCAGGCCGTGAGCGATTTTTTCTTGATCTTTCTCCTCAATGATGCCCGTTTCCGCGAGCATTTCGGAGTGGGCGATCGAGCCGCGGATGTCCTGCGCGTAGAGCTTTTTGTCGAAGCCGATGGAGGCGTTGATCGCCTCCATGATCGCCGCGGGCCCCGAGGCAAATCGTCCGCCCCACATCGCGTTGCTGGCCTTCTTGTCGCTCATCGTGATAACCGGGCTCCGGAGAAAAAAGTGAATGGCTGACGGAAAGAAACTCATACCGACTGCGCGCCTGCTGGTCATGGCAGCGATTGCAGGCGCATTTGCCGGCGCGGTGGTGGTATATGCCAGCGTTACCTTGTCTGGCAACAAGGCTCCGGCATCAGCGCCTCAGCAGGTGGCCGTTACCCCTGCCGCTCCCGAAAACACCGCCGACAACGCCGTCTGCGCGGCAAAGTCTGACAAGGTCAAGGCGGTCGGTGCGGCAGCGAAAGGCGAGGTCGCAGCCATGCTGCCGGCCGATCCGCCGCAATCACTGAAGGGCCTCGCCTTCAAGTCTCCGGACGGCAAGCCGATGACGCTGGCCGATCATGCCGGCAAGACGCTGCTCATCAATCTGTGGGCGACATGGTGCGCGCCCTGCCGCGCTGAAATGCCGGCGCTCAATGCGCTGCAAAAGGAAAAAGGCAGCGAGAAGTTCGAGGTCGTCGCCATCAATGTCGATACCGGCGATGACGAGAAGCCGAAGAAGTTCCTCTCCGAGATCGGCGTCGATACGCTCGCGCTCTACCGCGACAACACGCTCGACCTGTTCAACGATCTCAAGAAGCGCGGCCTGGCGCTCGGCCTGCCGGTGACGCTGCTGGTCGATGGCGAAGGCTGCCTGCTCGCCAACATGAACGGCCCGGCCGAATGGTCGAGCCCGGATGCGGCAGCGCTGATCGAGGCCGCCGCGAGCGGATCAGACTGACCGCAACACGATCGGCTGAAGGACGGGGACACGGGCCTTGCGGCTGGCCGTGGCGGTTTGGCCCGGGGCTGTGACCGATACGCCGGTCAGCTCGCTGAACATTTCGATCGGCCCCGGCTTGCCGAGATAGTAGCCCTGGCCGATCTGGCAGTCCTCGTCATCCAGGAATTTCAGTTCGCCGAGCGTTTCGACGCCTTCAGCCAGCACCGGCAGGCCGAGGCCTCGCCCAAGGCCGAGAACGGCGCGCACGATCGCTGCGACCTGGCCGTTGGTGTCCACCGACTTGATGAAGGAGCCGTCGATCTTGATCTTGTCGAAGGGGAAGGCGCGCAGGTTCGAAAGCGAGGAATAGCCCGTTCCGAAATCGTCCATGGCCACCCGCACGCCCAGCGCCTTGATCTTTCTAAGGGTCGCCAGCGCGCGCGGCATGTCCTTCACGAGGGCCGTTTCGGTGATCTCCAGTTCCAGCCTGCCCGGCGCGAGGCCTGTGTGAACGAGCACCTCGTGAACCTTGCGGCTGAAATGCGGATTGTGAAGCTGCACCGCCGAGACATTGACCGCAACCGAAAGCGGGTTCTTCCAGCTGGCAGCCTCCTGGCAAGCCGTCGCCAGCACCCATTCGCCGATCTGGACGATGACGCCGCTGTCTTCCGCAACGGGGATGAACATTGCTGGCGAAACCTCGCCCCGTTCCGGGTGCTGCCAGCGGATAAGGGCTTCGAAACCGAGCATCTTGCCGCCGCTGATTTCCTTCTGGGGCTGGTAGACCAGATAGAATTCGTCGCGGGCGATTGCCTGGCGCAGTTCGTGTTCCATCACGCGCTTGTCGCGCGCTTCGGCACCCATCGACGCCTCGAAATAGCGATACGTATCCTTGCCTTCGGCTTTGGCACGGTAGAGCGCGGTGTCGGCATGGCTGATAAGGGCGGTCTGGTCGTCGGCATCCCGGGGATAAAGCGCAATGCCGATGCTGGTCGAAACCAGCCCGCCACCGATGGAGCGCCTGTTTTCCTCGCGCATCGCTGCCAGCACGTCGTCGGCAATGCGGCCGGCGGCGAGAGGGTCCGAGAGGTTGGGCGCTATAATGGCGAACTCGTCGCCGCCGAGGCGCGCCAGCATCTGCCCGCTACGCAGAACGCCTGAGACACAGCGAGCGACAGTCTGCAGCATTGCGTCACCCGCGCCATGCCCGAACAGGTCGTTCACTTCCTTGAACCGGTCGAGATCGAGCAGCAGAAGCGCCAGATAGTCGCCTTTCCCGCTCAGTTTCATCGCTGCAATCTCGGCATCGAGCCGGCCGGAAAAATTCCGGCGATTGGCAAGTCCGGTGAGCGGATCGAAATGGGCGAGGCGCAGGATTTCCTGCTCAGCCGTCTTGCGTTCGCGGATGTCGCGGACGGCGACCACGGTATGTGGCTTGCCGCAATAATCGATGCTCCGGGCGATGAGTTCGACCGGGATGCTTTCGCCGTCGCGGCTTTTCAGTTCGGCTTCCTGCGCCTGCTCGCCGAATTCCGGCAGGTTGGAGGCGGTGCGCTCGCCGAAGAGGTTGGAGAGCTGCATGGCGTTGAGCGTTTCGACCGGCTGACCGGTCAGCGTCGCAATGCTGTTATTGGCGCTGACGATGCGCGCGCCGTCACAGACGATCAACCCCTCGACCGCGGCATTGGCCAGCCCGTGCATGCGCTCCGCTTCGATTTTCTGGCGGCGAAAGCGCAGGTCGATCGACAGCGCGATGCCGGAGAGAATGAGGATCACCAGGCTTGCGGCGGCAACCGCGAATGCCTGGGACAGGGGCTCGATCGTGGATTCGGAAATCTCGACCGAAGAATCCGGAATGATCGAGACTGCGGCCATCGCGACGAAATGCAGGGTGCAGATGGCAAGCGTCAGAAGCACGGCGCCGCCGAGTGTCGCCAGCGTGGACGGCCGACGGAGCACGACAAGGAGCGACAGCGCTGCCAGCGTTATTCCGCCCAGCAATGAAATGGCAACAAGAAGCTGATCCCAGACGATCCGCCCCTGCACCTCGAACGCGGCCATGCCGACAAAATGCATCGACGCGATGCCCGCACCAAGCAGGGCGCCGCCAACGAGATAATAATCGATACCGCCCCGCAGCGTGGCCACCCACATGCCGGCAGCCGTCAGGAATACGGCGGCGGCAAGCGAAAGGGCGGAAAGCTCGACATTGTAGGCGTTCGGGATGCCGGGCGAAAAAGCAAGCATTGCGATGAAATGGGTCGCCCAGATGCCGAAGCCGGTCGCTGTCGCGGAAATCATTAGCCAGGCAAGCCGGTTGCCATTTCTGGACTGACCTACGTGATGGAGCAACTTGACTGCAGAAAACGAAGATATGGCGCAAATGAGCGCGGCGAGCGCGACAAGTCTCAGATCGTGCTCGTTCACGATACAGTTGTAGACGGTCAGCATTTCCAATTCCACCCAATCTATTGGAAATAAACAAGCTAATGTTGAATATTAGCCGTATATAATTGAAGGATCGGTTAAATTTGCTTTCAACCTGTGGGCGTTACTTTTGCCGAATTCAAGCGTTTTCTGGCGAGGTGCGGATCAATTCGAAAGCCGGCTTACGAAAACGTCCGGAGCGAACAACGCTGGGAAACGAAATCCACACGAAACTGAGGCGAAATTCATCGGAGTGTAACAAAACGGTTGTCGCACTGTCACAATCGACCGATACTCCCCGTTGCGAGACTAACCCTTTCGCCAAGTAAAAACGGGAGAGAAACATGAAATTTCAAGGCGTTGCGGCCGGTATAGCCGCGTCTTTCACCCTGCTTTCGACATCGTCCGCATTCGCCGTGACCGAGATTTCCTGGTGGCATGCCATGACCGGCGCCAACAATGAGGTCGTTGAGACGCTGTCCAAGGAATTCAACGAGAGCCAGAGCGAGTACAAGGTTGTTCCCGTCTTCAAGGGAACCTATCCGGAGACGCTGAACGCCGGCATCGCCGCCTACCGCGCCAAGCAGCCGCCGGCGATCATGCAGGTGTTCGACGCCGGCACGGGCGTGATGATGGCCGCCGAAGGCGCGATCAAGCCGGTCGCCGACATCCTCTCCATGGGCGGCAAGCCTTTCGACAAGAGCCAGTATCTTCCGGGCATCGTCGCCTATTATTCGAAGCCCGACGGCACCATGCTGTCCTTCCCATACAACTCTTCCTCGCCGATCCTCTACTACAACAAGGATATCTTCCAGAAGGCCGGTCTCGACGTCGATAATCCGCCCAAGACCTGGCCGGAAGTCTGGGATGCGGCCAAGAAGATCAAGACCAGCGGTGCCGCACCCTGCGGCTACACCTCGACCTGGCTGACCTGGATTCACACCGAGAATTTCGCTGCCTGGAACAATCTGTCCTTCGGCACCAATGAGAACGGCATCGCCGGTCCGGACGTCCAGCTGAAGATCAACGCGCCGCTGTTCGTGAAGCATTTCCAGGAACTGGCCGATCTCGCCAAGGACGGCACGTTCAAATATGGCGGCCGCACATCGGAAGCCAAGCAGATCTTCCTCGCCGGCGAATGCGGCATCTTCACCGAATCCTCGGGCGGGCTCGGCGACATCGCCAAATCCGGCATGAACTACGGCACCGGCCAGCTTCCTTACGAGCCGGAAGCGCAGGGCGCACCGCAGAACACCACGCCCGGCGGCGCCAGCCTCTGGGTCTTCGCCGGCAAGTCAGACGATGAATACAAGGGCGTTGCCGCCTTCTTCAACTTCCTGTCCACGACCGAAATCCAGGCCCGCCTGCATCAGGTTTCCGGCTATTTGCCGGTAACGCTCGCCGCTTATGAGAAGACCAAGGCAGACGGTTTCTATGACAAGAACCCGGCCCGCGAAATCCCGATCAAGCAGATGATGGGCAAGGCACCGACCGAAAACTCGAAGGGCGTGCGCCTGGCCAACCTTCCGCAGGTTCGCGATATCGAGAACGAGGAGTTCGAGAAGATGCTGGCCGGCGACCAGACCGCCCAGCAGGCGCTCGACAAGGCCGTCGAACGCGGCAACGCCGCGATCCAGCAGGCCATCGGCAACTAACGACAAGACCTCGACGAAAGCCATCCGCGCGATATCTCGTGCGGATGGCTTGACTATCAAGCGGAGGAAGCCCTGTCCCCACGCGTCACTTTCCCCAACAAGTTCCTGCCCTATCTCCTGGTCGCGCCACAACTCGCCATCACGGCGATCTTCTTCTATTGGCCGGCCGGGCAGGCGCTCTATCAGTCGATGCTGCGCGAGGACCCGTTCGGGCTGAATTCGAAATTCGTCTGGTTCGACAATTTTGCGCGCGTTCTTTCCGATCCCAACTACGTCAATTCGCTCAAAGTCACGGTGGTCTTCTCGCTGGCCACGGCCTTCGTTTCCATGGCGGTGGCGCTGCTGCTTGCGGTGATGGCCGACAAGGTGATCCGCGGGCGCGGCATCTACCGCACGCTGATGATCTGGCCCTATGCGGTGGCACCGGCGATTGCCGGCATGCTGTGGCTGTTCCTGTTCAACCCGTCGATCGGCACGCTTGCCTACGGACTGCGCTGGCTGGGTTTCGACTGGAACCCGTTGCTCGACGGCACTGACGCCATGGTGCTTGTCGTGACGGCCGCTTCGTGGAAGCAGATCAGCTACAATTTCCTGTTCTTCGTCGCCGGTCTTCAGGCCATACCGAAAACCCTGATCGAGGCGGCGGCCATCGACGGCGCCGGCGAGACGAAACGCTTCTGGACGATCGTCTTTCCGCTGCTGGCGCCGACGACCTTCTTCCTCCTCGTCGTCAACACCGTCTACGCCTTCTTCGACACCTTCGGCATCATCCACGCCGTAACCGGCGGCGGGCCGGGCAAGGCCACCGAGACGTTGGTCTACAAGGTCTACAATGACGGCTTCGTCAATCTGATCCTCGGCGATTCAGCGGCGCAATCGGTGATCCTGATGGTCATCGTGATCGCGCTCACCGCCTTCCAGTTCCGCTTCGTGGAGAAGAAGGTGCATTATGGTTGATCCTTCGAGGCTCTCCTTCGACAAGCTCAGGATCGCACCTCAGGATGAGGGAAGTTTGCGCGACGTTTCCCTCCCCCTTGAGGGGAGGGTGGCCGCGAAGCGGTCGGGTGGGGTCGTTGCGGCAGGGCGCCATCGCTTTGCCTGCTCGACCGTATGGGCGGTGCCTTCTGTGGTGACCCTCTCCGCCCCCTTCGGCGGCACCTCCCCCTCAAGGGGGGAGGAGGGCGCATGATCGGCTCATCCCCCATCCGCACCTTCATCGCCCATGCCGTGCTGATCCTCGGCATCCTGATCGTCGCATTCCCGATCTACTACACATTCGTCGCGTCGACCCATTCGCTGCAGACGATCCTGCGCCCGCCGCTGCCGCTGCTGCCCGGCGACCGTTTCTGGGAGAATTATTCGACGGCATTGTTCGGCGGCATCGGCCGTATCGGCGGTGTGTCGGTCGGCACGCTGCTGTTCAACACGACGGTGGTGGCGCTGGCGATCGCCATCGGCAAGATCGTCATCTCGATCCTGTCGGCCTATGCGATCGTGTTCTTCCGCTTTCCCTTCCGCATGACCTTCTTCTGGCTGATCTTCATCACGCTGATGCTGCCGGTCGAAGTGCGCATCCTGCCGACCTACAAGGTGATGGTCGATTTCGGCCTGATCGACACCTATACCGGCCTGACGCTGCCGCTGATGGCCTCGGCCACCGCGACTTTGCTGTTCCGCCAGTTCTTCCTGACAATCCCGGGCGAACTGGTCGAGGCCGCGCGCGTCGATGGTGCGGGACCGTGGCGCTTCTTCAAGGATATCCTGCTGCCGCTGTCGAAGACCAATATCGCGGCGCTGTTCGTCATCCTCTTCATCTACGGCTGGACGCAGTATCTGTGGCCGCTGCTCGTCACCAACCGCAACGATATGAACACGATCGTCATTGCGCTTCGCAAGATGATTTCCTTTGCCGACGCCGACACGGAATGGCACCTCGTCATGGTCACCTGCATGCTGGCCATCGCCCCGCCGATCCTCGTCGTCGTCCTGATGCAGCGCTGGTTCGTGCGCGGCCTCGTCGATACGGAGAAATAATGGCAACCGTCGATCTGAACGATGTGAAGAAGGTCTATGCCGGTGGCGTGGAAGCGGTGAAGGGCGTCTCCATCGCCATTCCCGACAAGGCGCTGTGCGTGCTGGTCGGCCCGTCGGGTTGCGGCAAGTCCACGCTTTTGCGCATGATTGCCGGGCTGGAGACGATCTCGTCGGGCGACGTCTCGATAGACGGCAAGGTGGTCAACACGATCGGCCCCGCCGAGCGCGACATCGCCATGGTGTTCCAGAACTACGCGCTCTATCCGCATATGAAGGTCTACGACAACATGGCCTACGGCCTGCGCAACCGCGGCATGCCGAAGGACGAGATCGACCGGCGCGTGCGCGAGACGGCCAAGACGCTCGAACTCGCCGCCCTGCTCGACCGTCGCCCGCGCGAGCTTTCCGGGGGCCAGCGCCAGCGCGTCGCCATGGGCCGCGCCATCGTGCGCAGCCCGAAGGTGTTCCTGTTCGACGAGCCGTTGTCGAACCTTGATGCCAAGCTGCGCGGCCAGATGCGGGTCGAGATCAAGAACCTGCAACGCTCTCTCGGTGTCACCTCGGTCTATGTCACGCATGACCAGCTCGAGGCGATGACGCTGGCGGACGTGCTGGTGGTCATGAATGGCGGTCTGGTCGAACAGTCCGGCAATCCGCTCGACATCTACGAGAAGCCGGCCTCGACCTTCGTCGCGAGCTTCATCGGCGCGCCGCCGATGAACCTGCTTGCGGTGCAGGCAGGCGGCAAGGGGCTTTCCTTTGGCGACGGTTCGCCTGTCGGCATCTCAGGCCCGGCCGGTGCCGTCACGCTCGGCGTTCGCCCGGAAGATGCCGACGTCGCCTTCGGACCGGACGTGCCGAAAGGTGCGGTCGTGCTCCCGGCAAAGGTCGAAGCCGTCGAGCCGGTCGGTTCGGAAAGTTTTCTATACTGCGCCGCCGGCGGTCAGCGGATCGTGGTGCGTGTTTCAGGCCGCGCCACCGCCAAGCCGGGCGACGAATTGCGTGTCGTCGCCAAGGCCGAAAAGCTGCACTGGTTCGATGGAGTGGGCAAGCGGGTGGAGTAGATCGCCCCTCACCCTCCGCGTGAAGGACGGGGAGAGGGAGGCGTCAGCGTTGGAGCTTCGTCCTTCTCCCCGTTTACGGGAGAAGTGCCGGCAGGCGGATGAGGGGCAGCTACAATAGGGATCGTATTACCGCGTCGGCACCGGGTGTTCGCCGCGATAATCGTAGAACCCGCGTCCGGTCTTGCGGCCGAGCCAGCCGGCCTCGACATATTTCACCAGCAGCGGGCAGGGGCGGTACTTCGAGTCCGACAGCCCGTCATGCAGCACCTGCATGATCGACAGGCAGGTGTCCAGGCCGATGAAATCGGCAAGCTGCAGCGGGCCCATCGGATGGTTGGCGCCGAGCTTCATCGCCGTGTCGATCGCGTCGACCGAACCGACGCCTTCGTACAGCGTGTAGATCGCCTCGTTGATCATCGGCAGCAGGATGCGGTTGACGATGAAGGCCGGGAAATCCTCCGAGACCGTGGTCGTCTTGTCGAGCTTGTGGACGAATTCCTTGGCGGCTTCGAACGTCTCGTTCTCGGTGGCGATGCCGCGCACCAGTTCCACCAGCTTCATCACCGGCACCGGGTTCATGAAGTGGATGCCGATGAAGCGTTCCGGCCGGTCGGTCTGGGCGGCCAGCCTCGTGATCGAGATCGAGGAGGTGTTGGTGGCGAGGATCGCTTCCGGGTTCAGCTGCGGGCAAAGCTGCGCATAGATCTTGCGCTTGACGGTCTCGTCCTCGGTCGCCGCCTCGATGACGAGGTCTGCGCCTGCGAGGTCGGCCATGGTGGGGGCTGCTTCGATGCGCCCCAGCGCTTCCTGCCGGGCCTTGTCCTCGAGCTTTCCGCCGGCGACCTGACGGGCCAGGTTACCGCTGATCGTGGCGATGCCCTTCTGGATGTTGTCGCCGGAAATATCGTAGAGCAGCACCTTGTAGCCCGAAAGGGCCGAGACATGGGCTATGCCGCTGCCCATCTGGCCTGCGCCGATGATGCCGATCGTCTCGATGGTAGCACTCATTACACTGATCCCGTCATGGAGCCTTTTTGGCTCGTCTTTTGTGCAGTGCAAACTAAAAGAGCGGGGAGACTTCGTCTACCCCGCTCCCATGATTTTGTGCGCTACCTGTTCTAAAGTCAAAGCGCCTTTTCAAGCTCCGGCAGGATGGTGAAGAGGTCGCCGACGAGGCCGTAGTCTGCGACCTGGAAGATCGGTGCTTCCTCGTCCTTGTTGATGGCGACGATGACCTTCGAGTCCTTCATGCCGGCCAGATGCTGGATCGCGCCGGAGATGCCGACCGCGATGTAGAGGTCGGGGGCGACCACCTTGCCGGTCTGGCCGACCTGCCAGTCGTTGGGGGCGTAGCCGGCATCGACGGCAGCGCGCGAAGCGCCGACGGCAGCACCGAGCTTGTCGGCAACAGGCAGGATCACTTCCTGGAACTTCTCCGAGGAGCCGAGCGCGCGGCCGCCCGAGATGATGATCTTGGCAGAGGTCAGTTCCGGGCGGTCATTGTCGGACAGCCTGTTCTCGATGAAGGTCGACAGGCCCGGATTGGCCGCTGCATTTGCCGTCTCCACCGCAGCCGAGCCGCCTTCGCCCGCTGCCTGGAACGAGGCCGTGCGCACGGTGATGACCTTCTTGGCGTCGGTCGACTGCACCGTCTGGATGGCGTTGCCGGCATAGATCGGACGCTTGAAGGTGTCGGCCGAGACGACCTCGATGATTTCCGAGATCTGGGCGACGTCGAGGAGTGCGGCGATGCGCGGCGACACGTTCTTGCCCGAGGCGGTGGCCGGGGCGATGATCGTGTCATAAGAGCCTGCGAGCGCAACGACGGTCGCCGCCAGCGGCTCGGCGAGGCGCTGCTCGAGTTCGTCGGCCTCGACCAGCAGGACCTTGCGCACGCCCTTCAGCTTGGCGGCGGCATCTGCCGCTGCCTTGGCGCCCTTGCCGGCGACCAGGACGTCGACATCCGAGCCGATCTTCAGGGCTGCCGACAGCGCCTTGGCCGTCTGGTCCGACAGCGATGCATTGTCATGTTCGGCGATGAGGAGAATTGCCATTTTTGTTTCCCTTTCCTTCCGAACTCAGATCACGCCGGCGGACTTGAGGCTGGAAACGAGTTCCGCCACGTCCTTGACCTTGACGCCCGCCTTGCGGCCACCTGGCTCCTCGGTCTTGACGACCTTGAGGCGCGGCGTGACATCGGCGCCGAAATCGGCAGCGGTCTTTTCGTCCAGCGGCTTCTTCTTGGCCTTCATGATGTTGGGCAGCGAGGCATAGCGCGGCTGGTTGAGGCGCAGGTCCGTCGTCACGATCGCCGGAAGCTTGAGCTCCACCGTCTGCAAGCCGCCATCGACTTCGCGCGTCACCTTGGCCTTGTCGCCGGCAATCTCGACCTTGGAAGCGAACGTGCCCTGGCTCCAGCCGAGCAGTGCCGAAAGCATCTGGCCGGTCTGGTTGGCGTCGTCATCGATCGCCTGCTTGCCGAGAATGACCAGACCCGGCTGTTCCGCCTCGACAACACCCTTCAGCACCTTGGCAACGCCCAGCGGCTCGACTTCGCCGTCGACCTTGACCAGGATGGCGCGGTCGGCTCCCATGGCGAGTGCGGTGCGCAGCGTTTCCTGGGCCTGCTGGGGTCCAATCGAGACCACGATGATCTCCTCGACCTTGCCGGCTTCCTTCAGGCGGATCGCCTCTTCAACCGCGATCTCGTCGAACGGGTTCATCGACATCTTCACATTCGCAAGCTCGACACCCGAGCCGTCCGACTTCACACGGATCTTCACGTTGTAGTCGACAACCCGCTTAACGGGCACGAGAACTTTCATGTGCTTCTCACCTCTCTGATGACTTTGGAGCGCTCACTAGCAGAGCGAGGCCCCGTCCATTTGTCGAATGGCGACATATTGGACCAGAAAACGGAAATCCCTATGCGCACTTCCGGTGGCAACTAGGCTTCCGCAAGCGGGCGGACCCTAGTTAGCCGCCGAATGCACGTCAATATCCGCAACGAACCCAAATCGGTTGAATTCGAGCGATTACTGTCTTCCCCAACGCGTCGTCGGCTGTGCCTCTACGGGGGCGACCGCGCTTGGCTGTTCGACCTTGACCGCACGCGGCGTCACGATCTCCCGGTCGAGGATCGGCACGTCGCGCCGGCGCAGGATCAGAACCAGGATCGCGCCGGCGATGATGCCGCCGGCATGGCAGGCCCAGGAAATCTGGTCTTCTCCGCCGAGCGCCAGCATCGAGAACTGGAAAATGATCCACAGTCCAAGGGTGATATAAGCCGGAATGCGCAGCGGTATGCGGGCGAAGGCCAGGATCCACACCTTCACGCGCGGGTGCAGAATGAGATAGGCGGCGACGATGCCGGCAATCGCGCCCGACGCGCCGATCAGCGGCATCTGAGACTCCGGCGCTATCAAGCCATGCACAACGGCACCCGAGATTGCGCACAGCAGATAGAAGATCAGATATTTGATGTGGCCGAGCGCATCCTCGACATTGTCGCCGAACACCCAGAGGAACAGCATATTGCCGCCGAGGTGGAAGATGTCGCCATGCAGGAAGGCATAGGTGACATAGGTCAGCGGCTCGGGCACCAGCGCATAGCCCGGCGGCAGTTCGGCCAGGCCGAAGGACACGGAGGGAATGTAGCCGAGGCCAAGCACCGTGGCCTGCGCTGCCTGCTCGCTTTCAAAGGCAGTGAACAGGTAGATGATGACGTTGGCTGCGATCAGCCCGATCGTCACATATTGATGCTTGATGTATTTGAGGCTGTTGGCGTCGTGCAGCGGAATGAACATCGCGGTTTCTTCCGCCCCCTCAGCGCAGCTTTCCGCTCATGATCCTATCCGAAAACCGGTTCCCACTTTTCGGGATCATGAGTTACCTGTTCTTGCCCGGCACCCATAGCACATCGGCATTTCCGTTGTCATTGACGACACGGGCGGCAACGAACAGGAAATCCGAGACGCGGTTGATGTATTTGATGCCGTCGCGGTTGACGTGCTCGGCCGGATCCTGCGCCAGCGCCACCATGATGCGCTCGGCCCGCCGCGCCACGGTGCGGGCAAGGTGAAGTGCGGCAGCCGCCGGCGATCCGCCGGAGAGCACGAAGGAGCGCAGCGGCTGCAGATCCTTGTTCAGGAGGTCGATGTCGGCCTCCACCCGTTCCACTTGCGTGGGGATGATGCGCAGCGGCTCATAGCCGAGCGGCTTGCCGTCGTCGGGCGTTGCGAGATCGGCACCAAGATCGAACAGGTCGTTCTGGATGCGGGCGAGCATGGCGTCGATTTCGGGGTGCCCGGTGCCTGTGTGCACGCGCGCCAGTCCGATGCAGGCATTGGCCTCGTCGACCGTGCCATAGGCGTCGACACGCGTGTCCGATTTCAGCCGGCGCTCGCCGGTGCCGAGGCCGGTGGTGCCGTCATCGCCGGTGCGGGTGTAGATCTTGTTGAGCTTGACCATCTGGCTCCCCCCGTCGGTCGAAAAATCAGCTGCGGTTGAAGTAGACCGCCAGCAGGATGAGAACCAGCGCAATGAACTGCAGGAGAACGCGCGCCTGCATCAGCTTGTTCGAGGTGGTGCTGGAGCCGCCGCGCATCATGTTGGCGAGGCCGCGGATCAGCACGATCACCACGATGACCATGACCATGACGGCAAGGATGTTGAAGACGGTTGCCATTGGATTTCCAGCTTCGTTTTTCAGGCCTGCGACGCGAGCACGCGGTAAAACAGCGAAGCGGGCAGGATACGTTTCAGGATAACGCCGATTTTAGCCGGCGTCGTCACCACATAATGCGGTCTCGGTTTGGGCGATAGGAGGGCGTGGCGCAATACCGCATAAACCGCGTCCGGCTTGAGCTTCAGCCGCGACTTCGATCCACCCGCCCGCAGGCGCGCCAGCTGGCCCTCATAATCCTTCCGGTGCACCGAGTTCTCGTGATCGATGTTCTTCACGAACCATGCCAGCCCATTCGAGGCGATCTTCGATTCGATCGGGCCGGGTTCGATCAGCGACACTTCGATGCCGGAGCCCTGCAGTTCGGCCCGCATGCACAGCATCAGGCCTTCGAGCGCATGCTTCGATGCCGCATAGGCGCCGCGCCATTTGACGGGCGTCAGGCCGAGGATCGACGAGCAATGGACGATGCGGCCGTGACCTTGCGCTCGCATGACCGGCACGATGCGCCGGGTCAGATCGTGCCAGCCGAAGAAATTCGCCTCGAACTGCTCGCGCAGCGCCTCCACCGGCAAATCCTCGACGGCACCTGCCTGAGCATGGGCGCCGTTGTTGAAAAGCGCGTCTAGCGTGCCACCGGTGCGCGCCATGACTGCCTCGACGAGTGCGGCGATCGAATCAGCTTCGCGATAGTCGAGATAGAAGGTCTCGAAACCTTCCGCGGTCAGTGTCGCGATGTCTTCGGGTTTTCGCGCCGTGGCGAAAACCCGCCACCCGTCGGCCTTCAAGGCGCGTGCGCAATGAGCGCCGATGCCCGAGGAGGCGCCGGTCACGATAATCGTGCGCAACTTTTGCGTTGGCGCGGTCGTTGTTCCACCATCACTTGCCATTTGCGGCAAACCCTTCCCATATTCGCGGCCGGGACACAATCGAGGGAAAAGCGCGGATGCAGGCACGTTGAGGAAGATCGTTGCGATCAAGCGCGTGCTTTATGACGCGCTCGGCCATTTCAACTATGACGACGGCTGGTCTATGGCCAGTCATCTGGCGATCTCGGCGCTGATGGCGCTGTTTCCTTTCCTCATCTTCGCCACCACGCTGGCAAGCTTTCTCGGCGCGCAGGCGTTTTCGGAAACCGCCGTGCATCTGGTCTTCGACACCTGGCCGGAACAGATCGCAGCCCCTATCGCCCGCGAGGTGGTCAACGTGCTGACAGTCCAGCGCACCGACCTTCTCACCTACGGTGTGGTGCTGGCCGCCTTCTTCGCTTCCAACGGCATCGAGGCGCTGCGCACCTCGCTCAACCGCGCCTATCGCGTCACCGAAACGCGCACCTTCATCTATCGCCGTCTCCAGAGCCTGCTCTTCGTACTCATCGCCACGATCGGCTTTGTTGCCATCAGCGTGCTGCTCGTCTTTGCACCGTTGCTGGCGCGGCTGGCAGAGGCCAATTTCGAGTGGATCAAGCCCTATATGGGCACGATCACGCTGTGGCGTTTCGTGATTGCTTCAACGGTGATCGTGCTTGGCCTTGTGGCGGTGCATTTCTGGCTGCCGGCGGGCAAACGCCGCTTCGTCACCATCGTGCCGGGCATCATCTTCACGCTCGTGGCCTGGCTGGTCGGCTCGACGGTTTTCGCGACCTATCTCGACAATTTCTCGTCCTATGTGACGACCTACGCCGGCCTCGCCTCGATCATGATCGCGGTGGTGTTCCTCTATATCGTCTCGGCGATTTTTATCCTTGGCGGCGAACTCAACGCGTCGATCACACGCTATTTGGAAGCGCGGGCCCGCGTTGGAGCCTGAGCCTTCGGGTTCGCCGCCGTGGCCAGCCCCACACCAAAAGTCGCCAGCGCCATGCCTGCGAGTTGCACCAGCGTCAGTTGCTCGCCGAACAGCGCCCAGGCCATGATCGCGGTGACCGCGGGCACAAGATAGAACAGCGATGAGACCTTCGACATCTCGCCGTCGCGGATCATCGCCATCAGCAGGAACACCGCGCCTATCGACAGCACCAGCACCAGCCATGCCATGGCGAAGATCAGTTCGCCGTTTATCGTCACCGTGTGCGTCTCGAAGGCGAGCGAGGCGAGCAGCATCACGGCTGCGCCGCCGACATATTGATAGAACGTACCCGTCACCAGATCACCGCCGGTGACGAAGCGCTTCTGCCAGATGGTGCCGGCAGTGATTGCGGCCATGCCGATGGTGGCGGCCGTCAGCGTCTGCCAGGTCACGCCGCCGCCAAGCGTGCCGAGTTTCGGCGACAGCACGACGATCACACCGACAAAGCCGACCGCCAGGCCGATCCAGTGGCGCGGGCGGATTTCCTCGCCGAGAAGCTTTCCGGCAAACAGCGCGGTGACCAGCGGCTGCAGGCTGGCGATGAGGGCGGCAAGCCCCGCCGGCAGGCCCTGGTGGATGGCCCAGAAGACGCCGCCGAGATAGACGCCATGTATCAGCGCGCCGGCGGTTGCCGCATGCAGCGCTGCGCGGCGGTCCATTCCGCGCGCACCAAGGATTGCCATCAGGGCGCCGAGGATGACGAAGGCGATCACGAAGCGCGCAGCCAGGAACGTGAAAGGCTCCGCCCAGGGCATGGCATAGCGCGCGCCGATGAAACCGGTCGACCAAAGCAGGACGAAAGTGGCGGGTATGAACCGCTTGAGCAGAGGCATTTCGTCGGGCTGGGTCCGTTTGTCGGTGAGATCGCTCTAATGCGAATCATTCGGGCAAGCAAAGTTAAACGGTTGATCCATAGTTTCAGGAGCGTTGAACCGGGTGGGGTTCAAGGGACATGCACGGTCGCCTTCGGGAGGGGCGCTGCATGCTTTGGAATCTCGAGTCGGGCTGGCTGATGATGGCCGTTGCCGCCGTTACCGTCATGGCCCTTTTCTTTGGAAGCGCCCTTCACGCCATCATGCGCGATGACGGCTTTGGCCCTGTCGGTAACATGGTTATCTTCACCGCCGGTTTCTTCGCAGCGATCGTGCTGGTCAATTCCTGGGGCGTCAGGCTGGGCGACCTGACGCAGGCCATGGCGACGGGCCTGGGCGGCGCCTTCATCGGGATTGCCGTGCTGGCGCTGCTGAAGGCCGGCATTTCCCGCATCTGACCGCTTCAGTCAAAGCTCGACGAGACGCCTCACCTCGGCGGGCGTCGCGCCGCTTTCGCGTAACGCCGCCAGCCCGGTGTCGCCAAAACTCTTCGATAGCTTTCGCCCGTCCGGCCCGGCGATCAGGCGGTGATGGAAATAGACGGGCGCGGGCAGGCCAAGCAGGTGCTGCAACAACCGCTGGATGCCGGTCGCGGCATAGAGGTCACAGCCGCGCACGACGTGGCTGACGCCCTGCAGCGCGTCGTCCGCCACGACCGACAGATGATAGCTGGTCGGTATTTCCTTGCGTGCGACGATGACGTCGCCCCAGTCCTGAGGACGGGCTTCGATGTCGTTCGTGGCGCTCAGCGTCTCGTCGGTGAATTCGGTCCACGACAGGGGTTTGGCCAGACGGGCGATTGCCGCCTCGGTGTCGAGCCGCCAGGCGAAAGGCGCGCCATCGTCGATGCGTCGCCTGCGCTCGGATGGCGAAAGGGCCTTGTCGGTGGCCGGATAGAGCGGCGCGCCGTCCGGGTCGCGTGGCCAGTCGCGTCCGCGCTTCTCGCTCTCGGCGATATGGGCGCGGATTTCGCCCCGGCTCATGAAAGCCGGATAGACGAGTTCCTCGCGGATCAGCCTTTGCAGCATGGCCTCGTATTCCGCGAAATGGTCTGACTGGCGGCGAACGGGTTCCTCCCATGTCAGACCAAGCCACGCCAGATCGCGAAAAATGCCGGCCTCGAATTCCGGCGTGCAGCGGATCGTGTCGATGTCCTCTATGCGCAACAGCAGGCGCCCGCCTTGGGCCCGGGCGAGCTTCGCATTGAGCAGTGCCGAATAGGCATGGCCGAGATGAAGCTCGCCATTCGGGCTCGGCGCAAAGCGAAAGACCGGTATGGCAGGAGTGTTGGTCACGGCAGCCGAATTCGGATTGAACGGTTCATCGCCCGATTGCTACTTTGCCGCGCCATAAGGAACAAGAAAAACCATGCGCCGCATCACCTCGCTTGACGACATTGCCGACGGGCTCGACGCGCTTTGCATCATCGACCCACGTCTGACGGCGGTGCGCGCGATGGCCGGAGAGGTGCCGTTGCGGCTGTCGGAGCCGGGCTTCGTCAGCCTCGCGTCGATCATCGTTTCGCAGCAGGTGTCCCGGGCAAGCGCCGACGCCATCTTCGGGCGGCTGGTGAAGCTGGTCGATCCGCTGACGCCGCAGGCGCTGCTCGATGCCGGCGAGGACATGTTTCGCGAGGCCGGCCTGTCGCGGCCAAAGCAGCGCACGCTGCTCGCGGTCTCGCAGGCCGTGCGCGACGGGCTCGACCTGCACCACCTCTGCGGGCTCGACGCAGAGGTGGCGATCGGCCACATGACGGCAGTGTCCGGCATCGGCCCCTGGACGGCGGAAGTCTATCTCCTGTTCTCGGCCGGGCACCCCGACATCTTCCCGGCGCGCGACGTCGCGCTGCAGACGGCAGTGGGGCAGGCGCTAGGCGTCGACCCCCGTCCGGGCGAGAAAGCGCTCATCGCGCTGGCCGAATCATGGGCGCCCTGGAGAGGGGTCGCGGCACGGCTTTTTTGGTCCTACTACCGCGAAACACGAGGTCGTGACGCCGCACCGCCGGTCGATATGCCAAAAAAAGCCTGAAATATATGGTTTTTTGGCCCCTCGGATGATGGTGAAACCGCTTCACATCCCTGTCATCTCGGGCTTACAGTATCCGCGCCGAACGGTTCGATGAGCAAGGAGGTTTAGAAGTGACGGTTGCCGTATCTCCGGATGGGCTTCCAGCGCTGGTGCTGAACGCGGATTACCGCCCGCTCAGCTATTACCCCCTGTCGCTCTGGTCGTGGCAGGACGCCATCAAGGCCGTCTTCCTCGACCGGGTGAACATCGTTGCCGAATACGAACATTCGGTGTCCTCGCCATCCTTCTCGATGAAACTGCCGAGCGTCGTCAGCCTAAAAAGCTACGTCAAGCCGTCGCGCCACCCGGCGTTCACGCGCTTCAACGTTTTCCTGCGCGACCGCTTCCAGTGCCAGTATTGCGGCACGCCCGAGGACCTGACCTTCGACCACGTCATCCCCCGCCATCGCGGCGGCGCCACGACCTGGGAGAACGTCGTTGCGGCCTGCTCGCCCTGCAATCTGCGCAAGGGCGGCATGATGCCGGCCCACGCCAAGATGTGGCCGATGCAGAAGCCATACCACCCGACCGTGCACGACCTGCACAACAATGGCCGGATGTTCCCACCCAACTATCTGCACGAAAGCTGGATGGATTATCTGTACTGGGATGTCGAGCTGGAGCCGTAAGAGGTCGCTCGCTAACTCACCCTGCCGGCCATCTGACGCGGTTTTCTGCGCTTCCGGCGATCTCACGCTTTCCCGGTCGCGCCGCGAAACGCGATGATCGTCAGGATCAGGCTGGCGATGGCGTTCCAGCCGGCGAGCGACAGGCCGAGGATGCGCAGCGCAGCCTTGTCGCAGGATGGCGGGATGACGGTGTTGAGCGAATCGAGCACGCCGCCGGTTCCTCCGGTAGCGGGCGCCGAAACCGCGCCGCAATCGGTCGGGCCGGCCCACCAGGCCCATTCGACGCCGGAATGAAACACGCCGAGGTAGAGCCCATAGGCCATCAGCAAGCCGCCGATGAGCAGCAGGCCGCGCGTGATCACCGCCGGCAGATGCAGCGCGGAAGACAGCGCCGCAATCGCCATCAGCGGCACGCCGACATAATAGGGCGTGCGCTGTTCGAGGCAGAGCTTGCAGGGCATGTAGCCGCCGAGATGCTCGAAGCCGAGTGCCGAGCCGACAACCGCAGCCATGCCGACGAGAAGGATGAGCGCGGTCGCTGTCTGGACGCTGCTGGTTGGCTGGGTGAGGGTGCGCGACATGAGGGTCTGTGTCCGTTTCGGCGTCAGAGAACGTATTTGATCACGATATAGAGCAGGATGACGGCGCCGGCACCAGCACCGGCGATGAGCCCCAGCCGCTTTTCGATGAACTCGCGGATCGGCTCGCCATAGCGGCGCAGCAGCCAAGCGAGGAAGAAGAAGCGCGCGCCGCGCGCGATGATCGCCGAGACGATGAACAGCCAGATGTCGACATGCATCACGCCGGCGAGGATCGTAACCACCTTGATCGGCGGCAGGTGGGCCAATCCCGAAGTGACCAGCATGAGCAGGATGAAGCCCATGCCCGAACCGGTGCGCAGCGCCTCGAACTCATCGAACTTGCCGTAGAATTCCAGCACCGGCTTGGCGATGCTTTCATAGGCGAAGTAGCCGATGAACCATCCAGCGATACCGCCAAGCACCGATGCGACGGTGGCGATCATGGCATAGCGGTAGGCGCGTTCGGGCCGCGAAAGCGCCATCGGCAAATAAAGCACGTCTGCCGGAACCAGGAAGATCGAGCTTTCGACGAAGGCGATGAAGGCGAGCCACCATTCGGCGGATTTGCGCGCGGCCAGCGACAGGGTCCAGTCGTAGAGTCTGCGAAGCATGAAAAATTCCGTTGGTGGGTGGCTCTGTCTAGAAAGATTTGTATGGCCGCACAATGGCGGTTCCTTCACGAAATCGACAGGGGGCAGTTGACGACACGGGGTCGCACCGTATAGTCCGCAGCCGTCCGCCCGAAAGGGCCGGGCCCCCTTGGCGGAATTGGTAGACGCGCCTGACTCAAAATCAGGTTCCGAGAGGAGTGCTGGTTCGATCCCGGCAGGGGGCACCAAATTTATTGGCCGACGCCGCTCGCCAACCCATCACGCAGCTTTGACTTCGCTCCGCTGCCGTCGCCGCATCCTCCTAAAGCGGTAGTCTTTCATACTCCGATTTCAACCTGAGCTGGTGCCGGCGTCCACCCCATTTGGGAGTATCGGGCACCTGCGCCTTGCGGCATTCTCGGCATATGCAAGCGCGGGGAGCGTCTGCCTGAAACACTGAGAAGGATTGCGACGTCGTTCGCCGGCGGCGCCTTCCCTCGCGGCCTTACTGGCGGAATGGACTTCCCACGTTGGTGGCACAGCGCGGGAGATTTTTATGGCGACGTTGACGGTGAGTTTTCCAGGCGGGATCTATCCGCTGGGCCTCGACTACAATCCCAGCATAGGCGAGCTGGTCAATCTGAATAACGCCACGGTCGTGTCATCATCGGCCACGCAGCGCGTGCTGCAAATGGAAAACGGCCTCAAGCTGAAGCTCATCGGCACCGGCTTCACTTACGATGCCAAGGGCTATGTCACCGGCGGCACGCTGGCTTCGGTGCAGTTGCTGCAGAGCAATGGCACGACGGTCCTCCAGACACTGGCCGGGATCAACCGTCCATTTACGGACGTCTCGGACGCCGCCGACACTTTCAGCGGCTGGGATCTCAATGCCTGGTTGATGAGCGGCAACGACACGATCAACGGCTCGTCCGGGGCCGACGATCTTTACGGTCATGCCGGAAACGACACGCTGAATGGCGGCGATGGCGACGACTTTCTCGTTGGCGGTGCCGGCAAGGATACGTACAACGGCGGCAACGGCTACGATCAGATCAGCTTCGCCGAATACGAGCCGACGGCACTGCGTGGGGTCAATATCAACGCGGTGACGCGTATTGCGATTGACCAATGGGGCAATAGCGAGAGCTTCACCAGCATCGAGTCCTTCCGCGGAAGCCAGTTCGCCGACGTCATGCTCGGCTCGGCGGCCAATGAACAGTTCATGGGCATGAACGGGCGCGACCGCATCGATGGCGGCGCTGGCATCGATGAGGTCCGTTACCATCGCGACGCCAATTGGGGCGGCAATGCCGGCGTGAATGTCAATCTGACGACCGGCGTTGCCATCGATGGCTTCGGCAAGCAGGACACGCTTCTCAACATCGAGAACGTTCGGGGTACCGCCTCCAACGACGTGCTCGTTGGCAGTGCGGTCAGCAATGTGCTTCGGGGCGAGGCCGGCAACGATTCGCTCAACGGCATGGCGGGTGCCGACACGATGAAGGGCGGAACGGGCAACGACACCTATTATGTCGACAATGCCGGCGATATCGTCGACGAACTTTCCGACGGCGGCAGCGGCACCGATACGGTGGTGTCGGCGATCAGTTTCAACCTCGCGAACACTACACAGGTGAAAGGCACTGTCGAAAACCTGAACTTGTCGGGGACGGGTGCGATCTCCGGCACCGGCAACGCCGGCAACAACACCATCAACGGCAATGGCGGCAACAACGCGCTGAACGGCGCTGCCGGCAACGACCTGATCAATGGCGGCCTCGGCAACGACACGCTGACCGGCGGTGCCGGCAACGATACATTCTTCTTCAACACTGCGCTGAACGCGTCGACCAACAAGGACACGATCACCGACTTCAACGTGGTGGCAGACACGATCCGGCTGGAAAATGCTATCTTCACCGGCCTGGCTGCCGGTACGCTGACGGCTGCTGCCTTCCATACCGGTTCTGCGGCGGCCGATGCCAGTGACCGGATCATCTACAACAAGACGACCGGCGCCTTGCTGTTCGACAAGGATGGGCTGGGCGGTGCCGCTGCGGTTCAGTTCGCGACCGTCTCTGCCAACCTTACGCTCACGAACGCCGACTTCTTCATCGTCTGATGCGGGCGGGGGCCTGCCGGAGCCGTTGTTGCAGTTCCTGCAGCGGCGGCTCCGCGTCCGCCCCGCGCGACGCATTGGTTCGATCACTGCAAGGGGCGCCAATGCCCGAGAGCCGTTGCGGATTGCGGCGGCAATCACCCTATGTTAGGCGACACGCGTTGAACGAGATAACGAGCTGCCACATATTGCAGCAATTCGCGTCGTTAACCCAACATCTGGCTGATTTCTGTGGCGAAGAAGAAACTCTTTATTGTCGGTAATGGTCCACTGCTCTCCGACATGTCGGAGCAGGTCGATGCGGCGGATCATGTGATCCGCTTCAACGAGCCGAAAGCATCGATCGGCATGAGCGGCACGAAGACCAACTGGCTTTTCGTCTGCAATACGGGCAAGCCCATGGAGCGGCGGCTCAAGGATCCAAAGTATCCGACATCGCCGATCGTCCAGGCTGCGGAGTTCGTGTTTCTCGTCTCGCATCCGACGGCCGTTCAGAAATATTCCCTGAAACCGAGCCTTTGGGCCCGGATCAAAGGACGGCGAGCGGAGTGGACTTGGGCTTCGCTGACGATGTATGGCGATGCCGGCAAGACCGTCGCGATCCTGCCCCCCGACAATTACGAGGCCGGTTGCCTTGAACTGGGGCTGGACCTTTCAGTCCTGCTCGACGATCGCACCTTCCCCACGACCGGATATTTCGGGATCCGCTACGCGCTGGAGCGCATGCCTGCGGAGACATGGGATGTGGAAATAGCCGGGTTCGGCTGGCAGGGCTGGAAAAACCACACCTGGGACCAGGAGCGGGAATGGGTTCAGCGCAAGGCTAGGGAACGCAACATCAAGATCTGGCCGGCCGGGGAAGACTGGAAACCGAAATACGCGAAAAAAGACAGGTACAGTCGAAAGAAATAACGTGATTTCGACGAACGGCAGCAGGCGCGGCAGATACATGAAATCGTTCGTTATCAATCTGGATCGCAGGCCGGACCGGCTGGCTCGCATGTCGGCGATTTTCGACAAACTGGGGCTCCAGTTCGATCGCGTCAGCGCCGTGGATGGCACGCAATTGTCGCGTGACGACCTGATCAGGCTGCGCGGCAACGACCAGGCGCGTGCCGGCGAAACGGCCTGTTTCCTCAGCCATCGGGAATGCTGGCGCCGCATTGTCGAAGACGATCTGCCCTGTGCAGCGATTTTTGAGGACGACCTGCACATAGCCGATGACGCCGCCAGGCTTCTCAGCAGCAGCGACTGGATACCTGCTGACGCGGATATCATCAAAGTTGAAACGATGAACCGCCCGACGAAGATCGACAAGTCGATGGCTGCGCTTGTCGGCGGCCGCAAGCTTCATCGGTTGAGGGACACTCATATGGGTGCCGGAGGTTATATCCTGACCCGGAAGGGCGCGGAAAAACTCCTCGAGAAAAGCAAGAGCTTTGACAATCCCGTGGATCATTTCCTGTTCAATTTTCAGCTGCCCTGGGCCGGTTCCTTCGTAACGTATCAGCTTTCCCCGGCCATCTGCGTCCAGGACTTTTTCCTCGACAGGCGAGCAACTTCCCCCATCGGCCTTGGCAGCGACCTGCATGATGAGCGGGTCGTGAAGCCCACCGGGCTGCGCAAGGCCTGGCGCGAGATCAAGCGGCCCGTCCTGCAACTCGCCAATTCCGCGCGAAGAACAGCCTCGAATGTTCTGACCGACAAGCGGTGGATTACCGTTCCCTTCCGGTAATTCGGTCGCACAGGGAGCGATGCATTTCCTGATACCGACCGCCAGCGTAAGGCTCGTCGCCGTTCCAATGGAACAATCCTGATCGCATCGTCGTTTCTGACCTGCTCGCCGGCAACAGACTAGCCGGTCGGAGCTTCATGATCAGGACGTTCAAGCCATGTCGTTCAACAAGATGTTCACCAGCGTTGCCAACAAGGTTGCGCATGCAGCGGGCATGCCAGCGACCTTTGTCGGCTGTTGCGCCATCATCGTCGTCTGGGCGGCCAGTGGCCCGTTTCTCGGCTTCTCCGACACATGGCAGCTGGTCATCAACACCGGAACGACCATCGTGACGTTCCTGATGGTGTTCCTCATCCAGAACACGCAGAACCGTGACGGCGCTGCGATCCAGGCCAAGCTCGACGAACTCATCCGCGTCAGCGAAGGCGAAAACAAGTTCATCGGCATCGAGCATCTTACCGAGGAAGAGGTCGAGGACTTTCGGCTGAAATGCGAGCAGGCCGCCAAGCGCGCGGACCGTGCCGCCGACCGGGCAAATCGCGCGGCGGCCAAGCAGACCGCCAGGCAAGCAGCAAAGTAAGAAGCGGTTCAGGCTGCGGCCGGTCAGGCCTTCTTGAGAAAAGCCGTCTTCAGCACCAGTCCCTTGACCTTCTCGGCGTTGCATTCGATTTCTTCGGCATCGTCCGTCAGCCGGATGTTGCGGACCATCGTCCCGCGCTTCAGCGTCACCGACGTGCCTTTGACCTTCAGGTCCTTGATCAGCGTAACCGAATCGCCATCCTTCAGCACATTGCCGTTGCTGTCCTTCACCACGTCGGCCATGAAATTTCCCTTCCGCGCTTTATATGTCAGCGTCCCAGTAATGGGCACAGGCACCGCGCGCAACATGGCATGATCGCCGGCGTCGATTGACGGCGCTGCTCCCGGCGCGGTATCTGCCACCAGTCGCTCCCTCCGGCGATGATTTCAGGGTTCAATCCACGGTCCATGCTCGAACGGCGCGACGACTATCAAAGTCTCTACCGCGATTTTCGCTGGCGGATTCCGCAACACTTCAACATCGGCACCGCCGTCTCCGATCATTGGGCGGCGCGCGAGCCTGATCGCGTGGCACTTCTCGATTATCGCGCCGAGGGCGAAGCCGAAAAGCTCACCTATGGTGAACTCGCCGCGAGATCCAACAGCTTCGCCAACGGCCTGCGCGCGCTGGGCGTCAGGCGCGGCGACCGGGTGGCGCTGCTTCTGCCGCAGTCTTTCGAGACGGTGATTGCCCATGTCGCCATCTACAAGCTCGGCGCCATCGCCGTGCCGCTGGCGCTGCTGTTCGGCGTCGAGGCGCTGGAATACCGCCTGCAGACCGCCGGCGTGAAGGCCGTGGTGACCAATTCGAGCGGCGCTGCAAAACTCGCAAGGATCGGCAGCCGCCTGACCGATCTGGAGGCGATCGTCTCCATCGACGGTGCGGAAAGCGGCGTTCGCGACTTTCACCGCATCGTTGCCGGCCACCCGTCGTCCTTCGTTGCCGAAGACACCACGCCGGACGATCCGGCGATGATGATCTTTACCTCCGGCACGACCGGACCGCCAAAAGGCGCGTTGCACGGGCACCGCGTGCTGCTCGGCCATCTGCCGGGCGTGCAAACGGCCTATGAATTCCTGCCGCAGCCCGGCGACCTGATGTGGACCCCGGCGGACTGGGCCTGGGCCGGTGGCCTGCTCAACGCGCTCTTGCCTTCGCTCTATTTCGGCGTGCCCGTTGTTTCCGCCCGCTTTGAAAAGTTCGATCCCGAAGCCGCCCTCGGCCTCGTCGAGAAGATGGGCGTGCGCACCGCATTCATACCGCCAACGGCACTTCGCATGCTGAAGAGCGTGGAGGATATCCGCAAACGCTTCCATCTGAAGCTTCGCAGCGTCGGTTCGGCGGGAGAATCGCTCGGCCGCGAGACCTATGACTGGGCGCGGGCGGAATTCGGGCTGACCGTTAATGAATTCTACGGCCAGACCGAGTGCAATCTTGTGCTCTCCTCCTGCGCGGCACTTGGCGTCAGCCGGGGCGGGGCGATCGGCAGGCCGGTTCCGGGGCATGAGGTCGCGATCATCGACGCCGAGGGGCAGCGCATGAAGCCCGGTGAGGTCGGCCAGATCGCGATCCGGCGCCCCGACCCGGTGATGTTCCTCGAATATTGGCGCAGCCCGGAGGCGACCGCGAAGAAATTCATCGGTGACTGGATGACCACCGGCGACCAGGGTATCGAGGACGAAGACGGCTATTTCCAGTTCTTCGGCCGCGACGACGACGTCATCACGTCTGCCGGCTTCCGCATCGGCCCTGGCGAGATCGAGGACTGCCTGACCGGCCATCCGGCCGTTGCGCTGGCGGCTGCCGTCGGCAAGCCGGACGCGCTGCGCACCGAGATCGTCAAGGCCTATGTCGTCCTGAAGGACGGCTTCGTTGGCGATGCAGCACTTGGTGACGAGATCAAGCTGTGGGTGCGCGAAAGGCTCTCCGCGCATGAATATCCGCGCGAGGTGGAATTCGTCGATTCCATGCCGCTGACCACCACCGGCAAGGTCATCCGCCGCATCTTCCGCGACAGGGCCAAGCGCGAAACGGGAGGCTGAACGGGCAGGCCGGAATCTCCGGCCCGCCAGCTTGCGAACCTTCATTCCACCGTGCAGGCCACTTCGTAGAGGCCGGGATGCGCCTCCCCGAGCGCCTTGTTGCGCTCGAGGAAGCCGTTCGACTGCAGATGCTCGAAGACGCGCCGCATCGCGGTCTGGTCACGGGCCTGGGCATAATTGACCACGCGCCGGCCATCGAGACCGCGGTGAAGGCTGGCCGAGAGCCAGCCGGGGACGGTCCGGCAACTCATGGCTGCTTCCTGCAGTAGGTCGATCAGCGCCTGCTGGCCGCCTTCCGGTACGGTGAAGACATTGATCTGGGTGATGATGCCGCTGTCGGTGCGAATGATGGGCATTGGTTTCTCCTTCGGTAACGCCCGGCGCGAAGGAGTGCTGTTCGAGCAGAGCCCCTGACACGCCAAGCCGGGGCGCAAAAGCGCGCCTCTGCTTGCCGTGGGTTCCGCATGGGGCGGAAACGGAGCTTCCGGGGTTGCGGAAGGGAGCGGACTTACCTCTGCCGCTCCAGGTCCTTTTCGACGGCGATTTTGTATCACCGGCAATTGTCTGCGGCAATCACCGCCGCTTGAGCAGGCTGCGCACCCGGTTGCGCAGGATGCGGGCTATGTTGCGCGTCTCGCGGTAGAGGTGAAGCTGCGAGGCCGCCTGCCGCGCGGCGCGGTCGGCGTCGGGTGTCAGGCCGATCACGATCGTGCCCGTCTTCTTGCGCTCCGACCACAGCCGGCTCATCACCGGATGGTCGGGCACGGCGCAGGAATCGGTCATCATGATGTTGGGGTCGTCGAGATGCTGCCTCGTCACCTCGATCATCAGCAGCGTGCCGGGCGAATAGGCGGCATATTTCTCGTCATAGGCCGTCTTCCACGTGTAAGCGACGCCGGCCTCGACGAAGACGATCAGCGAGGCGATCACCTCGCCGTTGAGCAGCAGCGAATGCACCCTGCACATATCCTGCTCGGACAGCCGGTGCACGGCTTCGCGGGCGAAGGCGGCGCGGTAGCGGTCGATCGCCATTGCCGTGCGCTGGCGGCCCTTCCAGCCGGCGGCCTCGAGCGTCAGGAAGGCTTCGAGGCCGTGGCGAATGTCGTCCTGGCCGCGTGCCACGACATGCTCCAGCTTGCCGTGCTCGGCCAGCCGGCGCTTGAGCCGGCGGAATTCGCGATAGTGATGCGAGCGCAGCGACGCCTTCAGATAGTCGTCGCCTTCAAGCTCGCTCTCGAGCACGGGCCGTTCGGCTTCGCTGGTGATGACCAGCGGCAGGCCGCGCGCCTCCGAAACCGAGCGCAGGACGCCGGCCGCGGCCCCTTCCAGCCGCATGTCGGGCAGCACGAAGACCTTGGGCAGCTTCAGGTGCGGACGCGCCAGGATGGCGAAGAAATCCTCCAGCACGCCCTGCGGATCGTCGCGGTCGACGAGCGGCATGCCGAGCGGGCCAAACGGGCTCGACCATGTCCGCATGACAGGAATGCCGAGCGGCACGCCGGGCCTTTCCACCGAGAACGGCACCAGCAGGCGCAATCGGTTGCGGTATTCGTCGCCGTCGCGGATGACGGCGAGCCGCACCTCCCGGTCCTCGAGGCGCGGCATGGCCGGCGCCAGAAAGCGCGGATTGAAGAAGACATTCGGCTCGATCGTGCGGCTGCACAGATGGTCGAGTTCCTCGATCAGGTCGAAGCCGGCGGAAGCGGGGTAGATCGCCAGCCGGCGCGGTGGCCGCGTGCTTGCCAGAAGCTCGACATGCGCCGGGTCGACGGCCTTGGCCGGCAGCCCGGCGAAGCCGGAAATCATCGTGCCGGCGGGTCCGCCGCTGGTTTCCTCGAGAAGGGGGATTGCTGCCATCAGCGGCCTCCCTGCATGGCCGTTGCCGGAATGAAGATTGCCATGACGATGCCGAGCTTTCGCCAGACGGTGAAGGAAAGGGCGCCGGCTTCGAATATCATCGCCACAGCCGTCGCGATCGCTGCGCCCCACAGCCCGAATTGCGGGATGAACACGACGTTGAGGCCGATGTTGATTGCCAGCGTCAGCGCGTAGACGAGGGCGCAGATGTTCTGGTTGCCGCTCATGGTGAGCAGGCTTTCGCAGGGGCCGACCGCCGCGCGCGCCACCACGCCGAACACCAGCACGAACAGCAGCGGATAGCCGGCATCGAAGCCGGGGCCGAACAGTTTCAGCATGGGCTCGCCGAGCGCAAGCACGGCCAGCGCCATGGCGACCGAAGGCCAGAAGGTCCATGACACCGTCTCGCGGGCGAAGGCTGCCAGCCGGCTGGGATCGCCATGGGTGAACTGCGCGTAGCGCTGCGCTACGCCGGCCTTGACCGCGAAATAGACGAAGTGCACCAGCGCCAGCGTCTTCACCGTGGCAAAATAGACGGCGACGTCTTCCGGGTTCATGTAGGCGCCGACCATCAGAACGTCGGCATTGGTCAGGATGAAGAAGAAGCTCTCGACCAGGAAGATCGGCACCGAAACCATGAACCACTCACGGAAATGCACCTTTTTCGGGCCGGCTGGCACCTTGGCGTCGACGCGGCGCGTGACGCTGACCAGTTGCAGGATGGTCGTCGCATAGGTCGCCATGATCGCGGCGATCACCGCCGTTGTCGCCGTCGGCGGATAGCCGAGCAGAAGCGCCCCGACCATGAAGACGAGGATCAGCACCGGCCGGGTCAGATAGGTTGGCGACAGCGCTGAAATCGCCCAGGAATGCGCCCGCGAAATGCCCTGCAGCACATCCGACAGCGCGATCATCGGCATGCAGATGACGCCGAGCAGGAAGGGCACGACGTAGTAGTTCTCGATATGCGCCTCGAACAGCCAGATGGCGAGTGCGCCGAGGCCGGCCATCACCGTGGAGGCGACCAGCGAAAAGACGCGGCTGGTGACCAGCACGCCGCGCAGTTCGGCCATGCGGCCCTTTTCGCGGTATTCGGGGATAAAGCGGATGACGGAGGTGTGGAAGCCGAAGCAGGACAGATTGCCGACGATGATCATCGTCACCCAGACCAGCACGAAGATGCCGTATTCGAAACTGCCCATCCAGCGCGCCAGAAGCACCTGGCTGACGAAGGCGATAAGGGCGCTGACGATGCGGATGGAAAAGGCGATCAGCGACATGCGGCCGGCTTCGCCGCGCTCGTCGGCGGAGAAAAGTGCTGCATCGATCTGGTCAAGCAGCGGCTTCGCGCGCAGCGCAAGGCGCGCGGGCAGCAGTCGCTCGGCAGTCGTTGCCGCGGAAAAACGCACCCCAAACACTCCGATTTCCAAAAAGACGCTTACGCAAAAGTCTTTAAGAAACGGTTCGGCTTTGGGGTTTTAGCCGAAGCGTCTAGCGCTGAGCGGCCACCAGCAGCATCATCGGCCGTTCCATTTCATCAGTCAGATCTGGATTGGCGGCAAGCTGCCCGGAGGCCGGGCTCCACTCCTCGACATGCCGGATCGCGAAACCTGCGCCGATCAGCGTGTTGAGCGTCGTGCCGATGGTGCGGTGCTGCTTGATGACGCCCTTGGCGAACCAGTCCGTTTCACGCGGTCCCTCCACGGCATAGCGGTTGACCGGCCACGTCCTGTTGCCGTCGTCGTCCAGCGACCAGCCGGGATGCGCCGGGGCCATGAAGATCGGATGCTCGATGGTGAAGACGAAATGCGAGCCCGGCACAAGCGCGCGGTGCACCGTCTGCACCAGCCTGCCGAAATCCTCGATGTAGTGGAAGGCGAGCGAACTGTAGGCGAAATCGAAGGACGCCTGCGGCAGTTCGAGTTTTTCCAGATCGGCGATCGCGTATTCGATGTTCGGGTCGGCGGTATCGGCCCTGGCGCGGGCGATCATGTTCTCTGACAGGTCAAGCCCGAGGACATGAGCGGCTCCATGTTCGCGTGCCCAGCGGGAGAACCAGCCGAAACCGCAGCCGAGATCGACAACGCGCTTGCCCAAAAGGTCCGGAAGCACGGCGCGGATCGACGGCCATTCCGGCGCGCCGTCAAGCCCGTGGACCGAACGATTGAGCTGGCTGTAGCCGGCAAAGAACTCGGACTTGTCGTAGATATTCTGCGCCATTGTGAGCCTGATCGGTCAGCCACATCGCGCCACCGGACGGCCAGCCAACCGGCAAGCCGCCTGAACAGTCAGGCGGCTTCGTTTGCTGGCTTCACGTCAGGCGAAAGCACCGTGGCAGTGCTTGTATTTCTTGCCCGAACCGCAAGGGCAGGCCTCGTTGCGGCCGACTTTGCCCCAGGTGCGCTGGTCGGTCGGGTCGCGGTCTTCGGCGGCGACGACGCGGCTGTCTTCCATGACCGCGGTCATGGTGTCGCCGAAATCGTCCTCGCCGGTTGAGGCGTCGATGTGCTGGCCGAAGGTCTGCGGCGCCTGCGGGGGCGGGGCGTCTGCCGCCTCGCGCACCAGCTCGACGCGCATCAGCTGTGCCGTCACCGCCTGGCGCAGATTGCCGAGCATGGCCTGGAACAGCTCGAAACCTTCCGACTTGTATTCGTTCAGCGGATCGCGCTGGGCGTAGCCGCGGAAGCCGACGACCGAGCGCAGATGGTCGAGATTGACCAGATGCTCTCGCCACAGGTGGTCCAGCGTCTGCAACACGACCGAGCGCTCGACATAGGCCATGACCTCGGGGCCGAAGCGGTCGGCGCGGTCCTTGGCAACGGCGTTGGCCTGCTCGGTGATGCGCTGGCGGATGTCTTCCTCGGCGATGCCCTCTTCCTGCACCCAGTCCTCGATCGGCAGATCGAGGTTGAGATACTGGATGACGCCTTCCTTCAGGCCGGCCGCATCCCATTGTTCGGAATAGGCATTTTCGGGAATGTGCTTGGCGACGAGATCGTCGATCACGTCCTGGCGCATCTCGGCGACCGTCTCGGTCAGGCTCTCACCGTCCATCAGATCGATGCGCTGGCCGAAGACGACCTTGCGCTGATCGTTCATGACATCGTCGTATTTCAGCAGGTTCTTGCGGATGTCGAAGTTGCGCGCCTCGACCTTCTTCTGCGCCTTTTCCAGAGCCTTGTTGATCCAGGGATGGATGATGGCTTCATCTTCCTTGAGGCCGAGCTTCTGGAGCATGCCGTCCATGCGCTCGGAGCCGAAGATGCGCATCAAATCGTCCTGCAGCGACAGGAAGAATTTCGAGCGACCGGGGTCGCCCTGACGGCCTGAACGGCCGCGAAGCTGGTTGTCGATGCGGCGGCTTTCGTGGCGTTCGGTGGCCAGAACGTAGAGGCCGCCGGCGGCGAGCGCCTTTTCCTTCAGCACGGCGATGTCGTCGCGGATCGCCTTTTCCTTGGCCTCGCGCTCCGGACCTTCCGGCATGTCGCCGAGCTCTTCCTCGATGCGCATCTCGGCGTTGCCGCCGAGCTGGATGTCGGTGCCGCGGCCGGCCATGTTGGTGGCGATGGTGATGGCGCCCGGCTTGCCGGCCTGGGCGACGATCGAGGCTTCGCGCTCATGGTGGCGGGCGTTCAGGACCTGGAAGTCCTTGAACCCGTCCTTGCGCAGGCGCTCGGCGAGCTGCTCGGACTTTTCGATGGAGGTCGTGCCGACCAGCGTCGGCTGGCCCTTGGAGCTTGCTTCCCGGATTTCCTTGACGATCGCCTTGTATTTTTCCTCGACCGTCCGGTAGACCTCGTCGTCCTCGTCGATGCGGAGCACGGCCTGGTTCGTCGGCACTTCGGTCACTTCGAGACCGTAGATATTGCCGAATTCTTCCGCTTCCGTCGAAGCCGTGCCAGTCATGCCGGCGAGCTTGGAGTACATGCGGAAATAGTTCTGGAAGGTGACGGAGGCCAGCGTCTGGTTTTCCGGCTGGATGGCCACGTGTTCCTTGGCTTCCAGCGCCTGGTGCAGGCCTTCCGAGAAGCGGCGGCCCGGCATCATGCGGCCGGTGAACTCGTCGATGATGACGATTTCGCCGTCCTTGACGATGTAATCCTTGTCGCGCTGGAACAGGCGGTGGGCCTTCAGAGCGTTGTTGACGTGGTGAACGATGGCGACGTTCTCGACGTCATAGAGCGACTCGCCCTTCAGATGGCCGGCGTCGCGCAGCAGGTTCTCCAGCTTCTCGGTGCCGTCCTCGGTGAAGATCGCGGTCTTCTGCTTCTCGTCGACCTCATAGTCTTCAGGCGTCAGCTGCAGCATGAAGGCGTCGACGGTGTTGTACATCTCCGAACGGTCCTCGAGCGGACCGGAGATGATCAGCGGCGTGCGCGCCTCGTCGACCAGGATGGAGTCGACCTCGTCGACGATCGCGTAATTGTGATTGCGCTGCACCATCTGGGCGCGCTCATATTTCATGTTGTCGCGCAGATAGTCGAAGCCGAGCTCGTTGTTCGTGGCGTAGGTCACGTCGCAGGCATAGGCCTCGCGGCGCTCCTCGTCGCTCATGCCGTGGACGATGACGCCGACGGTGAGGCCGAGGAACTTGTAGATGCGGCCCATCCATTCGGAGTCGCGCTTGGCGAGATAGTCGTTGACGGTGACGACATGGACGCCCTTGCCGGTCAGCGCGTTCAGGTAGACGGGCAGGGTGGCGACCAGCGTCTTGCCTTCGCCGGTGCGCATCTCGGCAATGCCGCCGCCATGCAGCACCATGCCGCCGATGAGCTGGACGTCGAAGGGACGCAGGCCGAGCACGCGCCGTGCGCCTTCGCGCGCCGTCGCAAATGCCGGGACCAGCAGGTCGTCGATGTCGGCGCCATTGGCCAGATCCTGGCGGAACTGGTCGGTGCGGGCGCGCAGCTCGTCATCGCTGAGCGCGCGCAGTTCATTTTCCATCGCATTGATCGCCTCCACCCTGGGGCGCGTCGACTTGACGCGGCGATCATTGGAGGAGCCGAAAATCTTACGGGCGATGCCGCCGAGACTGACCATCAAAGGGCCTTTCAATTCGAATCTTGCCGGCGGTGTGCCGACTTAACCCGCTATCCTACTAACCGGATCAGGTTGAAACAACGAAAAGCGCCCGGGAAAACGGTTCTGGACGCAAAGTCGAAGGACAGATAAGAGGGGGCCGAAGCGATGTCAACGTGGCAGCGTTGCTGTCTGCCGCGCCAAATTCGGCCACAATTGTGCTGATTTGAAAGTTCTTCCAATCCCCACCGGAGTGTTTCTGATGCCCTTTTCGTTCCGACGCGCCTCTTATGCCGGCCTGGGCGCCCTTATCGCGCTTGCAGTTCCGGCGGCCACGCAGGCCGTCGCGCAGGAAACCAAGCCGGCCGCAGCCGCGCCAGCACCAGAGGCTGCAAAGCCAGTCGATCCCAAGACGGTCATCGCCACCGTCAACGGCCAGCCGATCACCGAGGCCGATCTCGAACTGGCCCTGGGCGATCTCGACCAGCAGTTCGCCCGGCTTCCGGCCGAGCAGCGCCGCGCTGCAGCGCTTTCCGCGACGATCGAAATCCAGTTGCTGGCAGCCGAAGCCCAGGCCAAGGGTCTCGACAAGGATCCCGAATTCCAGCGCCGCATGAAGTTCCTGCAGGAACGCGCACTGCACAGCGCCGTGGTGGAATCGGAAGTGTCGAAGAAGATCACCGATGAGCAGATCCGCGCCCGCTACGACAAGGAAATGGCCGATACCCCGCCGGTCAACGAGGTTCATGCCCGTCACATCCTCGTGAAGACCAAGGAAGAGGCCGAAGCCGTCATCAAGCAGCTCGACGGCGGCGCCAAGTTCGAAGATATCGCGAAGGAAAAGTCCACGGATGCCGGCTCCGGCACCAATGGCGGCGATCTCGGCTTCTTCGGCCCCGGCCAGATGGTGCCGGAATTCGAGAAGGCGGCCTTCGCGCTCGACGTCGGCAAATATACCGAGCAGCCGGTGCAGAGCCAGTTCGGCTGGCACGTCATCAAGGTAGAGGACAAGCGCACCCAGCAGCCGCCGGCTTTCGAGCAGGTCAAGGATCAGGTCCGCTCGCTTCTCGTGCGCGACAATTATTTTGCCCTGGTCAAGTCGCTGCGCGGCGCGGCCAAGGTCGACGTTGCCGATCCCGAGCTGAAGAAGGCCGTCGATGCGATGGAACAGCAGAAGTAATTTTTATCCCGCGCCTGACTAATGTTGGGCGGCAGGACGTTATCAGGGCAGGGGCCGCGAGTTTTCGCGGCCCCTGTTTTTATGTGGGTAACCGGCCGTTCAAGCCTTTACCGCCGAGCCGCTTAGCCGCCAGGCTGCCAGAAAACCGGCCAGTGCCATCGGCAGCGCGGTTATGAATACCCAGAATGCGGTCGCCTGCGCCGTCTCGACCGTCACGCCGGCGCCGAACCCGACGAGATTTGCCGTTGCGCCGGCGATTGCCGCACCGACCGCGCCGCCCGTCTGGCGCACGGCGATGAAGGCCGAAGCGCCGATGGCGCGATCCTCGTTCGAGAGCGCGCCCAGAATCCGCCGGTTCATCAAGCTCGATGAGAAGCCGAAGCCTGCCCCTAAAGTGGCTGCGGCGAGGATTACGAACACTAGCGGCGGCTGATGCAGCACCACCGCCAGCAGCGCCACGCCGGCCAGGATGCAGCCGCCTCCGATGCGTATCCAACGCCGCTCGCCGGCTATGCCGGTGACGCCTGCCACCGCAACGGCGGCAAAAGTCCAGGAAAGCGCCTGCACGCCCACCACATAACCGGCGAACAGCGGCGAAAGGCCATGCAGGGTCTGGAGGATGGCCGGGCCGTAGACGGTCAGCCCCATGGATGACGCCATCAGCGCGAACATGGCGGCATATCCGGCGCCGCTGATGGTTCGAAGGTCGCCGGCGCGATGCGGCAGCAGGCGCACCTTGGCTTTGGCGTCGATCCGCAGCACAAGGGCGAGGATCGCCAGCCCGACTGCTACGAGGCCGAGCGCGGCCAATGGTTGGCCCATCGTGTCGGCCAGCGAAATGGCGGCCACACCCAGCCCCAGCGTGCCGAGCTGCAGCCAGGGAATGCCGCTTTCCTCCTGGGAACGGACGGTGCCCATGAGCAGGAAGGGTGTCGCGGCGCTGAAGATCACCGCCTGGATGGCGAACATCCAGAACACCGATCGCCAGTTGCCGGTCTCGGCAAACAGCCCGCCGACCAGCGGCCCGAGTATGGTGGCGACGCCCCATACGCCGGAAACCGCTGCGAACACCCGCGCCAGATGCCGCTCCGGAAAGAGCACCGCGATGGCGACCATGGCAAAGCCGGCGGTCCAGCCGCAGCCTATGCCTTGCAGAAGCCGCCCGGCAAGGAAGACGCCGATGGTCGGCGCTGCAGCGCTGAGCACGCAGCCCGCCGCCAGCACAAGGCCGGCAATGGCGGTCGCAAGGCGCAGGCCGAAGATCTCGGAAAGCCGCCCGGCGCTCGCGCCCGCCAGGATGGCGCCGACGAGAAAGCCGGCGACCGCCCAGCTGAAATAGGCGTAGCCGCCGAGTTCGGCGCCGACGCTTGGCATGATCGTGGCGGTGACAAGCGCGTCGGCGGCATTCAGCCAGACGCCGAGGCAGATCAGCGCGAAGCGCGGCAGCCTGCCTTCAGCGAACAGGTCAGCCCAGCCGGTATTTGCCGGTGCCGGTGCTTCCATCGTTTTGTAGCCTCCACTTATGGAGACCGGCCTATCCCGGCATTGCCGGCGTCACAATGACTCAAGCTGGCCAAAACGGGTCGTCCAGCCGCGCGAACCGGGCAAGCGTCTTAGCCGACAAAGCCTTGCGCGGCGTCAGGAGGGGGCTTTCCCGCCTTGGGCTAGGTTCCTCACCCCACGCAAAATGACCCCGACAGCCTTGCGGATCGTCGCCTCGTCCTCGTCGGTTCGCCCCGTCAACAGGTGCACCCAGGCATAGGAAGCAACGAGATCGGCAACCAGCGTCGGCTCGACATCGGCGGCGACTTCACCCCGTTCCCTTGCGCGCTCGATCATCAGCCCGGTGTGCTCGCGACGGCTGCGGCTGTAGTCGGCAAGGGCCGCCGCTGCGGCTTCGTCCGATTGCGCCTCGGCGATGATGGAGCGGAAAATGCTGCCCGACGGCGTTTCGCGCCAGTGCCGAAAGAGCGACTTCAGAAACAGCACGAGGTCTTCCTCGATGCTGCCCGTGTCCGGATTGTCGACGCGCTTCTGGCGCTGGTAGACGTCAATCAGCAGGGCAGCCTTGCTTGGCCACCAGCGATAGATCGTCGGCTTGCCGGCCCGCGCCCGGCGCGCAACCGCCTCGATGGAAAAGCCGGCATAGCCTGCTTCCAGCAATACCGCCTGCGCCGCCTCGCGAATCGCGTCCGCGCTTGCCGGGTTGCGCTTGGCGCCGATCGAACGGCGCGCTTCTTCGGGGCTGTCTGACATCGTTTCCACCTCGCTCCTCATATTTCCTTAGCATGAGGTCTTGACGAAACGAAACGGTCCGTTTTATATAACGGAACGTTCCGTTTCGATTATATAGGAGAGGCGCATGTCCGCCACCACCAGTCCCAACCGCTTTTCCCGTCCGCGCTTTGCGCTGCTCGTCCTGCTCGGCGCCTATCCGCTGCTCACCACGCTGCTCTATGTCGTCTTCCCGCTGACCGATGGCTGGACCATCTGGCAACGCACGCTCATCGTCGTGCCGGTGATGGTCTCGACCATGATCTGGGTGCTCATTCCCGGCGTGCAGAAACTGTTTCGCGGCTTCATAAATCCTGCCGGTCGGTAAGGCTTCTCTGTGCGGTGTCGTTGTCACCGTGCAAAATGCCGGGAAAGCGATTCGAGCTCAGCCGGCGATGACGATACCCGAGGTGTTGACCCACAATTACGATCCCGAAGGGGTTTTTCTCTCGAATTTGTGCGACTTGTCTTCCGCCGAAGCCGAAAACGTTCTTCAACGTATCCATCAGTCCGGAAAGCGGGCCGTCAAAGCAAATTACCTCCGCAGGCGGTTCGAAACGGAGGCATGGCTGATTGGCGAGCGGCAAAGGCTTTTGGGTCAAACGCCGCGGGAAAGGCCGATCTATTTCTTCCTCGGCAACTTCGCGGACGGAAAGGACCCTTCGCGGCCTTGTTCGCTTGTCATGCCACTGGCCGATTTCCCGCCGGGCATTCTTACATTCACCTACCCTGACAGCATGGCCAGTTTCGCCATCGGGACGCGTAAGGATCACGAAGCTGAGCGAATGCCCTACCATGGGCAGGTGTTCATGCTTCCGGAAATAAGGTCTGTGGTGGCGGAATTCGGAATGCCAGAGGATCAGTGGAAAGCCGACGGGCCACGGCGCTTTGATCGCTTCATCGAGGTTCAGGTTTGGGATGAGAGGCCGATCTTGAGGTTCCTGGATGATGCCATCAGGCGGCATCAGTATCGCTTGGGCCAGTGAAAACGCCTTGCGTCGGCACGCACTATCGGGCAAACGGGCACACGTTTTCTTGCGCTTTTGCCGGCAGAGGTGCCCATGTCGACCGCCATTTCCCCTCTCGCGCCCAAAAAATACCCGAAGATGCCAGCCATCGAGGGCGTGCGTATCGCCACTGCCGAGGCGGGCATCAAATACAAGGGCCGCACCGATCTTCTGGCCATGGTGTTCGATGCCGGGACGGCCGTTGCCGGTGTCTTCACCCGCTCGAAATGCCCTTCGGCGCCAGTCGATTTTTGTCGCGACAACCTTGCCGGCGGCAAGGCGCGCATTCTCGTGGTCAATTCGGGCAACGCCAACGCCTTCACCGGCAAGAAGGGCCGCGAATCGACGGCGCTGACCGGCAAGGCTGCCGCCACTGCTGCCGGCTGCACGCCGGGCGAAGTGTTCCAGGCGTCCACCGGCGTCATCGGCGAGCCGCTCGATTCCGGCCGTTTCAGCCATCTGCTCGCCGGTCTGGTCAAGGACGGCAAGCCTGATCTGTGGACCGAAGCCGCCAAGGCGATCATGACCACGGACACCTATCCCAAGGTCGCCACCGCCACGGTCAAGCTCGGCGACACCGACGTCACCATCAACGGCATCGCCAAGGGCGCCGGCATGATCGCGCCCGATATGGCGACGATGCTGTCCTTCGTTGCCACCGACGCGCCGATCGCAGCCCCCGTGCTGCAGGCGCTGCTGTCGAAGGGCGTGGCGCCGACTTTCAACGCCGTCACGGTCGACAGCGATACCTCGACCAGCGACACGCTGCTGCTGTTTGCCACCGGAGCCGCTGCCAAGCGTGGCGCGCCCGCTATCACCGACATCAAGGATGCGCGGCTCGGCCAGTTCAAGCGGGCGCTGAACAAGATCCTGAAGAACCTCGCGCTGCAGGTGGTTCGCGACGGCGAGGGTGCGCGCAAGCAGGTGGAAGTCACCGTCACCGGCGCCAAGTCTGCACGTTCGGCCAAGCGCATCGCGCTTTCCATCGCCAATTCGCCGCTGGTCAAGACGGCCGTTGCCGGCGAGGACGCCAATTGGGGCCGTGTCGTCATGGCCGTCGGCAAGTCCGGCGAGCCCGCAGACCGCGACCTGCTGTCGATCTGGTTCGGCGACAATCGGCTTGCTCACAATGGCGAGCGCGACCCGGATTATTCCGAGGAAGCGACCTCGGCCTATATGAAGCGCGACGAGGTTCGCATCCGCGCCGATATCGGTATCGGCCGCGGCAAGGCGACGGTGTGGACCTGCGACCTCACCAAGGAATATGTCGCCATCAACGGCGATTACCGGAGCTGATGGCGGGCGTGGACGACCAACGGCCGACACCCGAACTGGCGAAAGTTCGCCGCTACGAGGCGGCGGGTTTTCGTGCCTGGCCGGCGGCGACCGTTCACTATGACGGCACATGGGTGGTGCGGCTCACAGCCGGCCACCCGGCCAAGCGGCTGAATTCGGTCAACCCGCTCGATCCGGGCGATGTCGGCAATCTTACGGAGCGCATCGCGCGTGCTGCCCGCCGCTTCGATTCCTACGGCCGTCCGCTCACTTTCCGCATGTCGCCGCTGTCCGGGCCGGTGCTGTCCAGCCATCTCGACGATCTGGGCTGGGATGTTTTCTCCGAATCGCTGGTCATGCGCCTGCCGCTGGAAGGTGCAGGCGTGGAGAGCGCGCTGGACCAGATCCCGCTGAAGGATATCGGCCGCTTCATCGGCGCTGCCCTCAAGGTCCACGGCCTGCCTTCCTCGCTGCGGCCCGGCCTTTCCGAAATCATCGGCTCGATCCAGCCGGAGGCCGGCCTGTTCGTGCTGGAAAACGACAAGCCGCTGGCCACCGCCATCTGCGTGCAGGAGGGCGATCTTGCCGGCCTGTTCGAGATCGCGACGGATGCCGCCGAGCGCGGCAAGGGCCATGGCCGCCGCATCGTTCTTTCGGCGCTGAAATGGGCGCGCTCGCGCGGCGCACGCGAAGCATGGTTGCAGGTCGAGGCCGACAACGAAGCCGCCCGCCATGTCTATGAGACGCTCGGCTTCAGGGAAGTCTACCGCTACCACTACCGCCGCCCGCCGGAAGCCTGAGTATGAGCAGCGAGGCGGGAAAGCGCATTCTTCTGGTTGCGGCCTGCGCGCTGGTCGACACCGATGGCCGCGTGCTTCTGGCGCAGCGCCCGGAGGGCAAGACGCTGGCCGGCCTTTGGGAGTTTCCCGGCGGCAAGGTCGAGCCCGGCGAAACGCCGGAGGAAACGCTGATCCGCGAATTGCGCGAGGAGATCGGCATCGAGACCAAGGTTGCGTGCCTTGCGCCGCTCACCTTCGCCAGCCATTCTTACGAGACTTTTCATCTCCTGATGCCGCTCTATATCTGCCGGCGGTTCGAAGGCACCCCGCACCCGCGCGAGGGGCAGGTGCTGAAATGGGTGCGGCCCAAGCAGATGCGCGACTATCCCATGCCGCCGGCCGACGAGCCGCTGATCCCGTTCCTGATCGATCTTTTGTAAGCGGCTGAGCCGGTTCACGCCGGTTCGGGCAATCTTGCGCCCATCGCACCGGCGATCAGGTCGAAATCATGTTCGGTCACCGAAAACAGCCCGAAGCGGAACTGGTAGCCCCAGTTGCGGTGCCCGGCGGTGAAATGCAGCGCATCCAGCAGCGGCCTGATCGGTGCTTCGGAGGCCGCAAGCCAATCCACGTCGCGGCGATAGGGGCGGAAGCCGCCGCCCGTGTCGAACAGATAGGGATCGCCGCCGCGAGCCCTGCCGATAGCGGTGAAGGACTGCAATCTGTCATTGCCGCCGAATGTTTCCGAGGGCGAGTAATAGGCAATGCCGTCTCCCGGCGCGATGCGCCTCAGCGGTCCGGCCTTGCCGTGGCAGACCTGCATGAAGCCTTGTTTGCGCCCGAGCCGCACATGTTCGGCAGAGGCGATTGCGATCCAGTTGTTGGGCATGGGAGTGCTCCTGTGGTTGGGGTGGTGCTTGTCGGGGTTCCCCCTATCCGTCACGCTTCGCGTGCCACTTCTCCCCCGCGTTGCGGGGGCGAGGAACCGGCACCCATCGAGGCCACGCCCCTGCAGGACTTGGGTTCCTCGCCCCCATGAAATGGGGGAGAGGTGGCTCGGCGAAGCCGAGACGGAGAGGGGGCCTTCCCACTTGGCCGTCAGTTCGGCGCAACCACCCGTATCCGATGGCCGTCCGGATCGAGCGCGACAAAAGTGCGGCCGAAATGCAGGTCGGTCGGTGCCATGACGATCTTCAGCCCGCGTCCGGCCCAGTCGGCATAGTCAGCGTCCAGCTTGGCTGCGCCGTCGACGGCGAACACCAGTTCAGTGCTGCTGCCGGTGAAATCGGCGGCAGGTACCGCGCCGTCCTTCGACCAGAGCGCGATGGTGAAGCCGTTTTCCAGTGTCAGCGTGATGAAACCGGGCGACGAGCGCTTCGGCTCGCGCCCAAGCAGGTCCTGATAGAAAAGCGCGCTCTTTTCCGCGTCGGTGACGTAGAGCAGCATGAAAGTGTGGGACATTGTGTGGTCTCCTGTTGGCGATGAGGAGAGCATAGAAGCCGACACTGTCAGATTCTGGCAGTAGCGATCACTGCGGCTGCGGAATGCCCTGTATGTCGCGCCATTCCTTCAGCAACACCGGGCGCCGGCGCGGGTAGCGCATATCGGTCGCGGCAAGATCGGACATGCGGTCGGTGCGGAAATGGCGGAAGTCCTGCCGCAGCTCGCACCATGCCACCAGCACCCGCACCCGGTCGAAATAGCCGAGCGCGAAGGGCCAGACGGTGCGCCGCGTGCCCGCACCGCCGCCGTCCTGATAGGTAAGCTCCAGCTTACGCTCGGCGCGGATCGCCTTGCGAAGCACGCCGAGATCGACGCTGTCGGCTGCGGTCGCGTGCGGGCCGACGAGCAAGGTCGAGGCATCGAGGCTTTCGCGCAGGTCGACTGGGAGCACCGCCGCGACTTTCGCCAACGCATCGCTTGCGGCAGCCGACAGGCGGGCGTCCGCCTGCTTGGCCACCCAGCGCGAGCCGAGCACCAGCGCTTCGATCTCGTCTTCCGAAAACATCAGCGGCGGCAGCATGAAGCCGGGGCGCAGGATGTAGCCGAGGCCCGGCTCGCCCTCGATATGCGCGCCCTGCGCCTGAAGCGTGGCGATATCGCGGTAGAGCGTGCGGATGCTGATGCCGAGTTCGGCGGCCAGCGTCTGCCCGCTCACCGGCTGGCGGTAGCGGCGCAAGGTCTGGATGAGGTCGAGCAGGCGTTCGGATCGCGACATGGCGGTTCCCATCATAGCGAACGATGGTGCCATATTCTGGCAGCAATGATGCCTGGCACAACTGCTTTTCCATCAGCTGCCGGAAATCATCCTTGCCAAAACCAGAGGCTCTGATTATGGGATGCCAAATTGGGATACCAAACTGGCATCCCTCAAAATCTTGATAGCCGAGCGTCAAAGCCGGCGCGGCAGGTTCCCATGTCCCAGATGCTACAGATCCACGACCAGTTGCGCGAAATGATCCTTTCGCTCGACCTGGGACCAGGCGAACGGCTGACCGAGCGCTGGCTGGAGAGCCGCTTCGGAGGCTCGCGCACGCCGGTGCGGGCTACCCTCGTGCGGCTGGAGGCCGAGGAGCTGGTGCAGCGCGACGGCCGCAACTGGATCGTCGCGCCGATCGACCTCGGCGAGATCACGGCATTGACCGAGTTCCGCGAGGCGCTCGAGACGGCTGCCGTGCGCCATGCCTGCGCGCGGGCGACCGATGCCGACATCGATGCCGTCGAGGACCTGTTGAACGCCTGCGAGCCGGATGCGCCGCGCGAAGAGTGGCACCGCGTCGGCACCGATTTTCACGTCGAAGTGGCGCGGCTTTCCGGCAACGAATTTCTGGTCAAGGCGATCTCTGCCGCGATGATCAAGCTGTCGCGGGCGCGCTGGCTGGAGGTTCGCACCGAAGAGGCGCGCGGCAATGCCTTTGCCGAGCATCGCCACCTGCTCGACCTCATCCGGCGGCGCGACGCCGAGGCTGCGACGCAGGCGATTTGCGGGCATATCCGCGATACGCGCGACCGGCTGCTGCGCTCGCTGGAGGATGACCGGCGCGGCCTCCGGGCGCGGGGCTTTGCCATCATCGGGGCGGCCTGACCATGGATGCCCGCACCGACAAGTCTTCCGAACCCGCCATTGACGAAGGCCATTCCGCACATTGGCGGAAGAACCTGTTCGTCTGCCTGATCGGCTCCTTCACCACCATCGTCGCCATGACGCTGCTGCTGCCGTTCCTGCCTCTCTATGTCGAGCAGCTCGGCGTCACCGATCACGCAGCGATCGTGCAATGGTCCGGCATCGCCTACGGCGCGACCTTCTTTTCGGCCGCGCTGGTGGCGCCGCTCTGGGGGCGTCTCGGCGACCGCTATGGCCGCAAATCGATGCTGATCCGCGCCAGCCTCGGCATGGCCGTGTCGATGTCGCTGATGGGCATGGCCGAAAATATCTGGCAGCTGTTGGGCTTGCGCCTCTTTGCCGGCATTGCCGGCGGCTACACCTCCGGCTCGATGATCCTCGTCGCCACGCAGACGCCGAAGAACAGGTCGGGCTGGGCGCTCGGCACGCTGTCGTCCGGCATCATGGCCGGCAATCTCGTCGGCCCGTTGATCGGCGGTGCGTTGCCGCCGCTGATCGGCATACGCCAGACGTTTTTCCTCGCCGGCGGCATCATCTTCATAACCTTCCTGGCGACGACCTTCCTCATCCGCGAGGAAAAGCGCCCGCAACGCAAGAAAGCGGCGAAGGAAAGCGCCGGCTGGTCGGCCGTGCCCGACAAGCGGCCGGTGCTGGCCATGATCGTGACCGGCCTCCTGCTGATGATCGCCATCATGTCGATCGAGCCGATCATCACCGTCTATGTCGCGCAGCTTGTGGCTGACGCCGGCAAGGTGACCATGATCTCCGGCCTCACCATGTCGGCGGCGGCCCTTGGCAGCATCGTGTCTGCCTCGCAGCTGGGCAAGCTCGCAGACCGCATCGGACATTGGACGGTCATCACCGGCTGCCTCGCCGTTTCGGCGGTCCTGCTCGTCCCGCAGGCCTTCGTCACGGCAAGCTGGCAGCTGGTCTTCCTGCGCTTCCTCATGGGGCTGGCGCTGGGCGGGCTTTTGCCCTGCATCGCTGCCGTTATCCGTCACAATGTTCCGGACCGTATCGCCGGCAACATCCTCGGCATTTCGACCTCGTCGCAATATGCCGGGCAGGTCATCGGGCCGCTCGCCGGCGGCTTCGTCGGCGGCCATATCGGCATGCGCGCCGTCTTCCTCGGCACGGCGGTGCTGATGGCCGGCGGGGCCGTCTACAACTGGCTGGCGAGACCAAAAGCATGATGCCAAAAGTTGCAGACTTTTTGGACACGATCATGCGTGAACCGAAGGCCTTTCCGCGGGACGATCAACGTTAATCAATCCTTTATGCAATCGTGAAAAATTGAACGAGGGTTGCCGGCCGTTATCGGTCGGGTTGGGTTTTGCGCGAGGGGAAGTGCGAATGTCACCTGAAGACCAGTGGGAAGCCGTTCGTGGCGAACGCGCCTGGCGCCTCGGAAGTGCGGGCATAGGCGTCCTGCGCATCAGCCTGCTGTTCGGCTCGGCGGCCATCGCCTTCGCGCTGCTGGCAACGCCGCTTCTCGACCAGCGCACGCGGCTCGACAGCGCGCGGGCAAACCTCGACATGATGAGCACTGGATCGATCGGCCAGGGCCACAGCTATACGGTTCGCCGCAGCGTGCTCCAGTCATCGCCCACTGCCGTCTGTGTCATCCGCGCCAACGGCGCCCGCAGCGGCGATTGCTGATTTCCACACAGCATTTCATCAGCCGTTAAGGCTGTTGCGTTAACCTTTCTTAACGGGTCGGCCCTATGCTGCCGGCAAAGGGATGAACACACGGATGCGACAGCTGTTTCAGCGGTTTTTCAGGGATGAAAGTGGCGCAACCGTTATCGAGTATGCGGTGATCGTCACCGTGTTGTCGCTGGTTATCGTCGGAGGCGTCGGCCAGGCCAGCAACGCGCTCCAGTATCTCTTCAGCAGCACCGACAGCGAACTTGTGAAAGTGCTTGGAAAGTAGCCGACACCGGCATCGCCAGCGCCTAATCGTCTTTCGCTTCTCCCAGAATCTTCGCCAGCGAAACCTGCGCCGAGCCCGGCTTGAGCGGCTTCTGCTGCGAAGCGTCCGGTGCCCATCCAGACAGCCAGATGAACGAGAACGTCGCCCGGATGCGCCCGTCCGGGTCGGAAAAGCGCTCGGCATAGATTTCGGCGGCGCGGCGGAACAGTTCGCGTGTCGCCGGCCTGCGCGAACGTGCGATCAGTGCATTGGCAGCACCCATGGCGCGCAGGTCGGCGATCAGCGCAAACATATGGTCGTAGCGCACCGTCACCGTCTCGACATCGGTGACTGGCAGCGCAAAGCCCGAACGCTGGAGCAGGGCGCCGGCGTCGCGTACATCGGTGAATGGAATAACGTGCGGGCTGACGCCGCCCAAAATTTCGCTTTCGGCTGCCAGCAGGCTTTCACGCAACTCCGTCAGCGTGTCCGAGCCTACCATCGCGCCCAGAAACAAGCCGTCCGGCCTCAAGGCGCGGCGAATCTGGATCAGCATACCCGGAATGTCGTTCACTTCCTGCAGGGCTAGCAGGGAAACGGCCAGATCGACGCTTTCCGGCTCGAGCGGCAGGGTTTCCGGCTCGGCGATCATCCCTGTGTCGCCCCCGAGAAAGGCATTGTCGGCCTCGATCCGCAGCACAGTTTCTGCCTTGCCGCTCGCAAGCACCGCATCCTTCGCAGCAGGCGTGACGCAGAAAACGGTTATCGCATTCTTGAAGCGCCTTTCGACCGCCGCGAGCCGCTCGGAAAGATCCTCGGCCACCCGCGCCATCAGGAAGTCCGCGCCCTCGACGCCTTTCGCCAGCGCGCGGCGCTTGCGTTCGATCATGAGGCTGGTGTCGAAAATCGGCTGCAAATCCAGATGTCCTTGATGTTTCCGCGCCATCCACCCTATGGTCGGGACAACGCTTGCTACGTCGTGGCCGATCCGATGCCGCAATTCAAGACCCTTGCCCGCGCGGCGCTGGATTGGCCGGCCCGTGTGCTGTTTCCGCCGGTCTGCGCCGGCTGCCGCCGTCAGGTGTCGCAGCCGGGCTCGCTGTGCCCGCATTGCTGGCCGCAACTGCGCTTTCTCGAAAAGCCGTGGTGCCAGGTCATGGGCACGCCGTTTCTGCACGACATGGGCGAGGGGTTTCTCTCCGCCGAAGCCATCGCCAACCCGCCGCCTTTCGAGCGTTCGCGCGCTGCCGTTTCCTATTCCGGTGTTGCCCGGCGCATGGTGCAGGGCCTGAAATATTCCGACAAGACCGACCTTGCGCCCTGGATGGCGCGCTGGATGCTGCGGGCAGGGGCCGAGCTCGTCACCGACGCCGATGTCGTCGTGCCGGTGCCGCTGCATTGGCGGCGCTTCCTGCAACGCCGCTTCAACCAGTCGGCCGAGCTTGCCCGCGTCGTAGCCACGCTTTCCGGCCTGCCTTTCGCGCCGATGGCGGTGGTGCGCGTGAAGGTCACGCGCCAGCAGGTCGGGCTTCCCCGGGCCGAGCGCGAGGACAATGTGCGCGCAGCCTTCCGCGTGCCGCCGGAGCAGGACATCGAGGTTCGCGGCCGCCGCGTGCTGGTCGTGGACGACGTCTACACCACTGGCGCAACCGTTTTTGCGGTTGCCAAGGCGTTGAAAAAGAACGGTGCCAGCGCCGTCGACGTGCTGACCTTCGCCCGCGTGCTGCCGGGGGACTTCCGGCCCGACGAGGCAGCCACTATATAGGATTCACAACGTCAGGATTACGATATGGTCGATGTGACGATCTATACCCGCGCCATGTGCGGTTTTTGCGTAGCTGCCAAGCGCCTGCTCGACAAGAAGGGCGTGGCCTACAAGGAGCACGACGCCTCGTTTTCGCCGGAATTGCGGCAGGAGATGATCGCGCGCGCCAATGGCGGCTCGACCTTCCCGCAGATTTTCGTCGGCGACGTCCATGTCGGCGGTTGCGACGATCTTCATGAACTCGATGCGCGCGGCCAGCTCGACGGCCTGCTTGCTACCGGCCGTTTGGGCTGAGGAGGAAACGATGAGCAAATTCAAGGCCGCCGCCGTCCAGATGCGCTCCGGCATCGATCCGAAGCGCAATGTCGAAACTTTTGAAGCCTTGGTGCGCGAAGCGGCAGGGCAGGGCGCTACCTACATCCAGACGCCGGAAATGACCGGCGCCATCGTAAGCGACAGCCAGGCCCGGCAATCGGCCTTCACCACGCAGGATCGCGACATCATCGCGGCAGCGTCGGCAAGGCTTTCGCGCGAGCTCGGCGTCTTCCTGCATATCGGTTCGACGGCCATCGTGCGCGCCGACGGCAAGCTCGCCAACCGGGCGCTGCTTTATTCGCCGCAGGGCACGTCGATTGCGCTCTACGACAAGATCCACATGTTCGACGTCGATCTCGACAATGGCGAAAGCTGGCGCGAATCGAATGCCTATGAGGCCGGAACCGAGGCGGTTGTCGCCGAGCTTCCCTTTGCCAAGCTCGGCTTTGCCATCTGCTACGACGTGCGCTTTCCGCAGCTTTTCCGCGCCGAGGCGCTGGCCGGCGCCGACGTGCTGACCGCGCCTGCCGCCTTCACGCGCCAGACCGGCGAGGCGCATTGGCATATACTCCAGCGTGCCCGCGCCATCGAAAACGGCGCCTTCATGATCTCGGCTGCACAAGGCGGCAAGCATGAGGACGGCCGCGAGACCTATGGCCATTCGCTGATCGTCGACCCATGGGGCAAGATCATCGCCGAGGCCGACCATGAAGAGCCCGGCGTCATCGTAGCCGAGATCGACACGGCGCTTTCGGCGGCTGCGCGCAAGAAAATCCCGAACCTCAAGAACGCGCGCGAATTTGCCGTGAACACCATCGCCGCGGAGGGCGTTTCGCTCCGGGGAGCGGCATCTTGATCAAGTTCTCGCTCACCTGCGAGCGTTCGCATGATTTCGAAGGCTGGTTCCGCAACAATGAGGACTTCGAGAAGCAGCAGAAGCGCGGCCTCGTCGATTGCCCGACCTGCGGCTCGCACAAGATCGAGAAGGCGCTGATGGCGCCTGCCGTCTCAACCGGCCGCAAGAAGGAAAAGATCGCGCTCGCCATGAACGAGCAGCAGCGCGCCGCCATGGCGCAGCTGAAAGCGCTGTCGGAAAAGATCCGCGAGAATTCGGACTATGTCGGCGATAAATTCGCCGAGGAGGCCCGAAAAATCCACTTCGGCGAATCCGACGCGCGCGGCATCTACGGCGAAGCGACGCTCGACGAAGCCAAGAGCCTTGCCGAAGACGGCGTCGAATTCATGCCGATTCCGACATTCCCCGACGACCAGAATTGAGTAGTGGCGATATAGCGCTGATACCAAAGTCGCGGCAAACGGGCCGCAAGCGCAAAATCTCCACCAGCATAATGCGCGTCCTTAATCGTCTCCTACTGTCGACCCTAGAGCAGCGGGTTATAGACGGCGTGATTGTTGGCGCGTCAAATGAGGAGGAGCTTGATCGCGTCGCCGCCGCACTTCGGAGTATCCGGCAACACGATCCCATTCGGTACAACCGGCTCATTCGGGATCTTGACCATATACTCGTTCTTGAGATCGAAGGGGCAGTCGGACGATTCAACGAAATAGGCTGGCTATGCAAGCTCAGCCGGAAGTTTGTATCAGACCCGTCCACCACGCCGGCTCTTCTCGCCTCCGTGATCGTGCACGAGGCGACACACGCCCGACTCTGGCGTATGGGCTTTGGTTATGACGAGCCCATAACAGAAAAGGTCGAGCGCATCTGTCTGCGTCGAGAGATTGCATTTGCGGCCAAGGTTCCTGGGGGAATCCCCGGCCAATGGGCTGAGGCGAGCCTTGCAACGCTGCCCGATTATAGTGACGCGGCTGTGCTTGAGCGAACGGCTTCGAATCTCGATAAAACTCTCCTCGCTCTCGGCTGCCCTGGCTGGTTGACGAAGGTTCTCGTCGCTTTCGGCCGGCTCTTGCACCGGTGGCGAAGCTTTAGAAAGTCACGCCGGTAAGCGGCTAGACAAGGCGGGCAGACCTAGGGGCATTGCATGCAGCCTATCGGTGTGCACGCTGCGTCGCTGAAATGATCTTCGTGGCCCATTCCATCCGTTCGCGGTTCTGATCAGGTCATACTTTCGAATCAATTGAAGGCGACATGATGCGGTCGATCTGGAACTCGGCCATCGGCCTGCTGCTGGTCAATGGTGCTCTGCTGGGGCTGACGCTGCCCTTCGGCAAGATGGCAGGGCAGGCGGGCATCGCGCCGATGCTGTGGGCCTTCGTCATTTCGTTTGGCGCGGGCGGCGTTCTTCTCTGCGTGCTTCTGGCGCGGGGGCAGCGCATTGCGCTCAATGCCCACAAGCTGCGCTATTTCGTCATCACGGCGACGATCTCCTACGCCATTCCCAACCTGCTGCTGCTATCGGCCATCCCGCATCTCGGCGCGGGCTACACCGGCATCATGTTCACCCTGTCGCCTGTCATCACGCTGGTGCTTTCCATTCTGCTCGGCGTGCGCCGCCCGAACGGGCTCGGCATTGCCGGCATAGCCGTCGGCTTCGTCGGGGCGGCAATGGTGGCGCTGACGCGCGGTGAGGCGGGCCAGCCGGCGGAATTGTTCTGGGTGATCATGGGGCTGTTGGTTCCCGTCAGTCTCGCCGCCGGCAACATCTACCGCAGCTATGACTGGCCGGCCGACGCCGGCCCGATCGAGCTTGCCGCCGGCAGTCACCTCGCCTCGGCGGCGATGCTCCTGATTGCGATCGTGACGGTTGGTGGCGGCGTCGCGTCTTTCGGCACTCTGGCCGGTGCGCCCGTTCTGGTGCTGGCGCAGGTGGCTGCCGCCTCGACGATGTTTGCGGTCTTCTTCCGGCTGCAGGCGGTCGGCGGGCCGGTCTATCTCAGCCAGATCGGCTATGTCGCCGCCGCCGTCGGCCTGATTTCAGGCACGTTCTTTCTCGGCGAGCGCTATCAGGCGCTGACCTGGATCGGTGCTGCGATCGTAACCGTCGGCGTCTTCATGACGACGCGCGCGCAGAACGGAAAGGCTTGAGCGGTTCCGCCTCCGCAATTCCAGGAAAACCGCTACGCACTTTTCCTGGAATTGCTCTAGTTCGTCGGCGCGTGTTCCGTCAGGACCATGTAGTTGACGTCCATGTCCTTGGATTTCTGCCAGCGATCGGCAAGCGGGCTGTAGACGACGCCGGTGCGGTCGATGATGCGCATGCCGGCCTTGCCGAGCGAGCCTTCCAGCTCTTCCGGCCGCACCAGCTTGCCATATTGGTGCGTGCCGCGCGGCAGCCAGCGCAGCAGATATTCCGCGCCAACGATCGCCAGTCCCAATGCCTTCAGCGTGCGGTTGATGGTGGCGACGAACATGATGCCGTCCGGCTTCACCATCTCCGAGCATTTGGCGATGAACAGGTCGATGTCGGCGACATGCTCGACCACTTCCATGTTCAGCACGACGTCGAATTTCTCACCGGCCTCGGCCAGAGCTTCGGCGGTCGTGGCGCGATAATCCACCGTCACGCCGGCTTCCGCTGCATGGAGCTTCGCCACCTCGATGTTGGTTTCCGAAGCATCCGCGCCCACCACTTCGGCGCCCAGGCGCGACATCGGCTCGCACAGAAGGCCGCCGCCGCAGCCGATATCGAGGATGCGCAGGCCCTCGAAGGGCTTTGCGGCATGCGAATCGCGGCCGAAGCGGGCCGCCACCTGGTCGCGGATATAGGCGAGACGCACGGGATTGAATTTGTGCAGCGGGCGGAATTTCCCGTTGGGGTTCCACCATTCGGCTGCAAGCGCGGAGAAGCGTTCCACTTCTCCGGCGTCGATCGTCGATCGTCGGGCCTCGGGCATAGATTTGTCTCCTTCGACGCAAGGAAGTCGGGTTTGGGGCGAAAAATGTCAAGGCAACAATTTTTATCGACATTGGAGAAAGAGTGGATCGGCTGTGGAAAGATTTTTGGGTGTTTTCAACCTAAGCGTTTGTTTTCGTTCAGGCCGAGCATTTTTTTAGGCCTGATTTATCCCCACCCTTTCGCGACCATCCATAATCCCCCCATCGCTCCTGCGGGACCGGGTCTGGAACCGGGATCAAGGGGGAGTGGCGGTGACCTCCCGCCCTGGTGTGGTAGCCAGGGACCCGAGGGCCCGACACAGGCCGGCGTGGAACGAGCACGGCGCAAATGCCACTGCCCAAAACCATGCGGAGAAGCCGCGGCGTCTTGTCCATGGAATGTACATGGAGCGGGCGTTGTGACCGGCCGACTTCGGGACAGACACCGAGCGGGGCGCGGAAGCTGCGCCACGTACTAAACATTAGGAAGGCACGGCCATGCGCCCCGCTTCCCGATCTTTGACAATGGCCAGACGGTGAAAACCGGGCGTGGCGATGATGAAGCGCGCCCTCTTGCCCTCTCCCCGTTTACGGGGAGAGGGAAGGCGGAGCCGGGTTTACCGGGCGGAGCAGGGTGAGGGGCAGCGCAGACGTTGCACAGCAATCACAAACGCTGGCGCCGCCCCTCATCCGGCCCTTCGGGCCACCTTCTCCCCGTGAACGGGGCGAAGGAAGAGTGAGAGGCCGCTCCCACCTTGCCTAACCCCATTGTTTTGGATAAGGAGGCCGCGACTTGGCAGATGCGGTTTCGCTCAGGCCATCGTTTCGACTTTCCGGCGGCAGTGACAGGCCCTGGGCATAGCAAAGGGCATCCGGCTTCCATGGCGCGCATCGTGATGAAATTCGGCGGAACTTCCGTCGCCGACATCAGCCGCATTCGCAATGTGGCACGCCATGTCAAACGCGAGGTCGATGCCGGCCACGACGTCGCCGTCGTCGTCTCCGCCATGTCCGGCAAGACCAACGAACTGGTTGCCTGGACCCGCGAAGCCTCGCCGATGCACGATGCCCGCGAATATGACGCCGTCGTCGCCTCCGGCGAACAGGTCACCGCCGGCCTCTTGGCCATCGCGCTGCAGAATATCGGCGTCCATGCCCGCTCGTGGCAGGGCTGGCAGATCCCGATCAAGACCGACAACGCCCATGGCGCGGCGCGTATCATGGACATCGACGGCTCGTTCCTGATCCAGCGCTTCGGCGAGGGCCAGGTGGCCGTCATCGCCGGTTTCCAGGGCATCGGCCCGGACAATCGCATCGCCACGCTCGGGCGCGGCGGCTCGGATACGAGTGCCGTCGCCATTGCTGCAGCCGTCAAGGCGGACCGCTGTGACATCTACACCGATGTCGACGGCGTCTACACAACCGACCCGCGCATCGAGCCGAAGGCGCGGCGGCTTTCCAAGATTTCCTTCGAGGAAATGCTTGAAATGGCGTCGCTCGGCGCCAAGGTCTTGCAGGTGCGTTCGGTCGAGCTCGCCATGGTGCACCGGGTGCGCACCTTCGTCCGCTCGTCCTTCGACGATCCGGACGCGCCGGGAATGGGCGATCTTCTCAATCCGCCCGGAACGCTTATTTGCGACGAGGAAGAAATCGTGGAACAGCAGGTCGTCACCGGAATTGCCTACGCCAAGGATGAGGCCCAGATATCGCTGCGCCGCGTCTCCGACCGGCCGGGCGTCGCCGCCGGCATCTTCGGCCCGCTGGCCGAGGCAAACATCAATGTCGACATGATCGTCCAGAACATCTCCGAGGACGGCAAATCGACCGACATGACCTTCACCGTGCCGTCCGGCGATGTCGACAAGGCGCTGGCCGTGCTTGAAACGATTCGCCAGACGATCGGCTTCGACGCCGTCCAGCACGACGACGGCATGTCCAAGGTGTCGGTCATCGGCATCGGCATGCGCAGCCACGCCGGCGTCGCTGCGACCGCATTCAAGGCACTTGCCGAAAAAAGCATCAATATCCGTGCGATAACCACCTCCGAGATCAAGATTTCGATCTTGATTGACGGTCCCTACACGGAACTTGCGGTTCGCACTTTGCATTCCGTCTACGGTCTGGATAAGCAGTAGACAGATAGACTTTTTCGGTCCCCCATTAGCCGGCGTGTGGCATGATGCACGCCGGCCAATGATAGTTGGAGACGGCACCTGATGCGTGACACGGCCGGCGGTCCACGCGTTCTCTTGAAACGGCTTCGTGAGCTGATGGCGGAGCCGCTTGAAGCGCAGGAGCGGCTTGACCGGATCGTGCACGACATCGCCCAGAACATGGTGGCCGAGGTCTGCTCGCTCTATGTGCTGCGCGCAGACTCTGTTCTCGAACTCTACGCCACCGAAGGTCTGAACCCGGGCTCGGTCCACTTGGCCCAGTTGCGGCTCGGCCAGGGTCTGGTCGGCACCATCGCGGCCAGCGCGCGTGCGCTGAACCTGTCCAACGCGCAGGAGCATCCGGCCTTCGCCTATCTCCCGGAAACGGGCGAAGAAATCTACAACTCCTTCCTCGGCGTGCCGGTACTGCGGGCAGGGCGCACGCTGGGCGTGCTGGTTGTCCAGAATCGCACCCAGCGGCACTATCGCGAAGACGAGGTCGAGGCGCTGGAAACCACCGCCATGGTCATCGCCGAGATGATCGCCACCGGCGATCTTGCCCGGCTGACGCGCCATGACGGGCTGGAGCTCGATCTGCGCCGCCCGGCAAGCTTCAAGGGCCTGTCCTTCAACGAAGGCGTCGGGCTCGGGCATGTCGTGCTGCATGAGCCGCGCATCGTCGTCACCAACCTGTTCAACGAGGACAGCGAGCAGGAAATGCGCCGGCTCGAATCGGCGCTCGGTTCGCTGCGGCTTTCCATCGACGACATGCTGTCGCGCCGCGAGGTCGCATTCGAAGGCGAGCACCGCGAGGTGCTGGAAGCCTACCGTATGTTCGCCAATGATCGCGGCTGGGTGCGCCGGCTGGAAGAGGCGGTCAGCAACGGCCTGACTGCGGAAGCCGCCGTCGAAAAGGTGCAGAGCGACATGCGTGCGCGCATGCTGCACATGACCGACCCCTATCTGCGCGAGCGGATGAGCGATTTCGACGATCTCGCCAACCGCCTGCTGCGCCAGTTGATGGGCCGTGCGCCGGAAGATGTTGCGGCCTCGCTGCCGAAGGATGCGATCGTCGTTGCCCGCTCGATGGGTGCTGCCGAACTGCTCGACTATCCGCGCGAGAAACTGCGCGGTCTCGTGCTGGAAGATGGCGCCGCTACCAGCCACGTCGTCATCGTCGCACGCGCCATGGGCATTCCCGTCGCCGGCCAGATGAAGGGCGCCGTCTCGATGGCGGAAAACGGCGATGCGATCATCGTCGACGGCGAGGACGGCACCATTCACCTGCGGCCTCAGCCCGACCTCGAAGCGGCTTACGCCGAAAAAGTCCGGTTCCGGGCGCGCCGGCAGGAACTTTACCGCGAACTGCGCAGCAAGCCGTCTGTTTCCAGGGACGGCATTCATATCGATCTGCTGATGAATGCCGGGCTCGCCGTAGACCTGCCGCAACTGGCTGAGGCGGGTGCAAGCGGCATCGGCCTGTTCCGCACCGAGCTGCAGTTCATGGTTGCCTCGACATTCCCGCGCGCCGAAGCGCAGGAGCGGCTCTATCGCGATGTGCTCGACGCTGCGCAGGGCAAGCCCGTCACCTTCCGCACCATCGATATCGGCGGCGACAAGGTGCTGCCCTATTTCAAGGGCTCGGTGCATGAAGAAAACCCGGCGCTTGGCTGGCGCGCCATTCGCCTGACGCTCGATCGGCCGGGCCTCCTGCGCGCGCAGGTCAGGGCGCTGCTGAAGGCTGCCGGCGGACGCGAACTGAAGTTGATGCTGCCGATGGTGACCGAGCTTGGCGAGATTGCACAGGCCCGTGAACTCATAGAGCGCGAGGTGCGGCATCTGTCGCGCTTTGCCCATCATCTGCCGACCAGCCTCAAGCTTGGCGCGATGCTCGAAGTGCCGTCGCTGCTGTGGCAGATCGACGAATTGATGCAGACGGTGGATTTCGTTTCCGTCGGCTCCAACGACCTGTTCCAGTTCGTCATGGCGACCGATCGCGGCAATACGCAGCTTTCGGATCGTTTCGACGCCCTGTCGGTGCCGTTCCTGCGCGTGCTCAAGCACATTGCGGACGCCGGCCATCGCAATCACACGCCGGTGACGCTTTGCGGAGAGCTCGCCGGCAAGCCGATTTCGGCTATGGCGCTGGTCGGCCTCGGCTATCGCTCGATCTCGATGTCGCCCGCCTCCATCGGTCCGGTCAAGGCGATGCTGGCCGAATTGCCGGTTGCGGAGTTGACGTCGTTCCTGCACGACAATATGTCCGGTCCAACCGTCGGCCTGCCTATGCGCGCGCTGCTGCAGACCTTTGCCGACGACCGCTCCATTCCGCTTTGAAATTCAGGTGAGGGCGGCCTGACGTGTATCTCGTCGAGTACAAATAACGATGATCAGCTTGCCCCGCGACCGCATGGACCAGGTAGTGAAGCGCTTCGACATGCTCGAAGCGCAGATGGCGGCCGGTCCCGACCCCGAAGCCTATGTGAAGATGGCTTCGGAATACTCTGACATCCAGGACATGGTCGCGAGGATCAGGGAGCTTCGTGCCGCCGAGCAGGAACTTGCCGATCTCGAAACCATGCTGGCCGACAAGGGCACCGATGCCGAGATGCGGGCGCTGGCCGAAGGCGAGCTGCCGGGGGTCGAGGAAAAGATCGAATCCTTGCAGAAGGATATCCAGATCCTGCTGCTGCCCAAGGATGCAGCCGACGAGAAGAACGCGATCCTCGAAATCCGCGCCGGCACTGGCGGCGATGAAGCTGCACTTTTCGCCGGCGACCTGTTTCGCATGTATGAGCGCTACGCCGCCGAGCAGGGCTGGCGTTTCGAGGTCGCTTCGGCAAGCGAGGGCGAGGTTGGCGGCTACAAGGAAATCATCGCCACGGTGTCGGGCAAAGGTGTCTTTGCCAAGCTGAAATTTGAATCCGGCGTGCACCGCGTCCAGCGCGTGCCGGCGACCGAAGGCAGCGGGCGCATCCACACATCGGCAGCCACCGTCGCGGTGCTGCCGGAGGCCGAAGAAGTCGATATCGAGATACGCTCCGAAGACATCCGCATAGACACGATGCGCGCCTCGGGCTCGGGCGGCCAGCACGTCAACACCACCGATTCCGCTGTCCGCATCACGCATCTGCCGACCGGCATCATGGTGGTGCAGGCGGAAAAATCGCAGCACCAGAACAGAGCGCGCGCCATGCAGATCCTGCGGGCGCGGCTGTTCGACATGGAGCGGTCGAAGGCGGATGAAGAGCGCTCGGAATCGCGCAAATCGCAGGTCGGCTCGGGCGACCGCTCGGAACGCATTCGCACCTACAATTTCCCGCAGGGCCGCGTGACCGACCACCGCATCAACCTCACGCTCTACAAGCTCGACCGGGTGATGATGGGCGAACTCGACGAGATCATCTCGGCGCTGATTTCCGATCACCAGTCGAAGCTTCTCGCCGACATCGGGCTGGATGGCTGAGACCGCGAAAACCGCCACGCTGTCAGGCGCTTTCCGCGCCGCGCGCGACAGGCTTGCGGGAGCCGGCGTCGATAATCCGGCACTGGATGCGCGGCTGATCGTCGAGCACTTTTCCGGCACGACGCGCAAGGACGCCATATTGATGCCGGATCACGTGCTCGGCGCAGATGTGATCGCTGCGATCGATGCTGCGATAACCAGGCGAACCACAGGCGAGCCGGTTCATCGCATTCTCGGGTTTCGCGAATTCTATGGCCTGAAGCTTTATCTCTCGCCAGAGACGCTGGAGCCGCGCCCAGACACCGAAACGCTTGTCGACATGGTGCTGCCTTTCGTGCGCGAGACAGCCGAACGGGAAGGGGAGTGCCGCATCCTCGATCTTGGCACGGGCACCGGTGCGATCCCGCTCGCCCTGCTGAGCCAGGTGGAAAAGGCGGTCGCGGTTGGCGCCGATATTTCGCAAGGTGCGTTGACCACTGCTCGGCGAAATGCCGAGGAACTGGGGCTTGCCAACCGGTTCACTGCAAAAAAATCCGACTGGTTTGCAAAAATTTCCGGGCGCTTCCATTTAATCGTCTCAAATCCGCCCTATATACCTTCCAAAGACATTGATGGCCTTGAGCAAGACGTGCGAGACTTTGATCCGCATCTTGCGCTCGATGGCGGAGACGATGGTCTCGATCCCTATCGCATCATAGCCGCAGGAGCGGCACCCCATCTGGAACGAGGCGGCAAGATCGCCCTGGAAATCGGATTCGATCAGAGGATAGACGTTACAGGCATTTTCCGCGAGGCGGGATATGAGCTCGCAGTCGCAAGACATGATCTTGCCGGAAACGACCGTGCGCTGTTTTTCCAACGTTGAATCAAAGTGTTGTATTGAATCGAAAAAATACTTGGCAACTCCTGGGAATGCCGCTAGGTTCGAATTACCGGATGAGACGAAGCAGGCAGTGCTGTTATCGATTCGGTTCCCTTGGAAACAAACTGCCTTCTTGCGTAAACGACGCTTTTGCTTCGTGTGGGGATCGCCCGGCAAGTGACAAGAGACCAAACGGAATGGCACGTGACGCCAACGCAATTGATGCGGGCGAACACCATCGTAAGTACACGAAACGGCTGGCCGCCGAGGCGCCCCGTTTGCGCAATTTTTTCTAAATAATGAAGAGAGTCGGATGAGGCCACAACAGCAGAACAGGCGCATGCGCGGCCGCAACAACAATGGCGGTGGCGGTAGCAATAATAACAATAACAACAACAATAATAACAACCGCAAGGGACCAAACCCGCTGACGCGCAATTACGAAAGCAACGGTCCGGATGTGAAAATCCGCGGCTCGGCGCAACAGATCGCCGAAAAATACGCCACGCTTGCCCGCGATGCACAAAGTGCCGGCGACCGCGTGATGGCGGAAAACTACCTGCAGCATGCCGAGCATTACAATCGCATCATTGCCGCCGCCCAGGCGCAGATGCCGATCCAGCACGTGCAGCAGCAGAACCGCGACGACATGGACGACGATTCGGATCAGGAATTCGACAATGTCGGCAACGTGGTCAACGCTGCGCAGCACGGCAATGGACAGCAGTCCGGTGGCCAGGAGCCCGAGGCGTCTCAGGATGCAAGCGATGGTTCGGGACCACAGCCGGTCATTGAAGGCACGCCCGCCGAAGTCGCACTGAACACCGAAACGGCAACCGAGCCTACGGCTGGTCGTGGCCGTGGCCGCCGTCCGAGGCCGCCCCAGGCAGCACCTGCGCCGGAACCGGTTGCGGAAGCTGCCCCGGCAGCCGAAGCTGCTCCGGTCGCTGAAGCTACCCCGGCGGCTGAGGCTGCTGGCGAAGAAGCTGCTCCGGCACCGCGTCGCGGCCGCCGTCCGCGCCGTGGCGAGCGCCTTCCCGATGAAGCGAAGGCCGAGGCTTCCGGCGAAGCATCTGCCGAGGCCGCACCGGATGCCGATGGCAATACGGTTCTGGCAGCCGTCAACGGCTGATCGACCTTTCTATCGACAGGAATATGCGGCGGGGACTTTGTCTCCGCCGTTTTTGTTTGTACGGTTGGTTGATGCCGTCTTGAGGAATTTTCGCGCATTCCCATATCTGGTTTGAAATGGACCCGGCTCGATAGAGGGGGTTCGTCACCATAAGCTGATCCGGTGCCGCAAAGCGGGCCGGTGATGAAAGGAGACAGGTATGAATTTAGAGAAATACTCCGAGCGCGTTCGGGGCTTCATCCAGTCCGCGCAAACGCTCGCACTATCCAGAAATCATCAGCAGTTCACGCCCGAACATATCCTGAAGGTTCTCGTCGACGACGATGAAGGCCTTGCTGCGTCGCTGATCGAGCGCGCCGGCGGTCGTCCGCGCGACGTCAAGCTCGGCGTGGAGGCGGCACTCGAGGCGATGCCGAAGGTCGAAGGCGGCAACGGCCAGCTCTATCTGGCGCAGCCGCTGGCGAAGGTGTTTTCCACTGCGGAAGAACTGGCGAAGAAGGCCGGTGACAGCTTTGTCACCGTCGAGCGTCTGCTGCAGGCGCTTGCCATGGAAAAGTCGGCCAAGACCGCCGACATCCTGGCCAAGGCCGGCGTAACTCCCCAGGCGCTGAACCAGGTCATCAACGATGTCCGCAAGGGGCGCACCGCCGACTCGGCTTCTGCGGAGCAGGGCTATGACGCGCTGAAGAAATATGCGCGCGACCTGACCGCCGATGCCCGCGCCGGCAAGCTCGATCCGGTCATTGGCCGTGACGATGAGATCCGCCGCACCATCCAGGTCCTGTCGCGGCGCACCAAGAACAACCCCGTGCTGATCGGTGAGCCCGGCGTCGGCAAGACGGCGATCGCCGAAGGGCTGGCGCTGCGCATCGTCAATGGTGACGTGCCGGAATCGCTCAAGGACAAGCAGTTGATGGCGCTCGACATGGGCTCCCTGATTGCCGGTGCGAAATATCGCGGCGAGTTCGAGGAGCGGCTGAAGGCTGTCCTGTCCGAGGTGACGGCTGCCAATGGCAACATCATCCTGTTCATTGACGAGATGCACACGCTGGTCGGCGCCGGCAAGGCCGATGGCGCGATGGATGCTTCGAACCTGCTCAAGCCGGCGCTTGCACGCGGCGAGCTTCACTGCGTCGGCGCGACCACGCTGGAAGAGTATCGCAAGCATGTCGAAAAGGATGCAGCACTTGCGCGGCGTTTCCAGCCGGTGTTCGTCGAGGAACCGACCGTCGAAGACACGGTGTCGATCCTGCGCGGCCTGAAGGAGAAATACGAGCAGCACCACAAGGTGCGCATTTCCGACTCTGCGCTGGTTTCGGCTGCAACGCTGTCGAACCGCTACATTGCCGACCGTTTCCTGCCTGACAAGGCAATCGATCTTGTCGACGAGGCCGCATCGCGGCTGCGGATGCAGGTCGATTCCAAGCCGGAAGCGCTGGACGAGGTCGACCGCCGCATCATGCAGCTCAAGATCGAGCGCGAGGCACTGAAGGTCGAGACGGACGAAGCTTCAAAGGACCGGCTTGTCCGGCTTGAAAACGAGCTCGCCAATCTGGAAGAGGAATCGACGGAGATCACCTCGAAATGGCAGGCGGAAAAGCAGAAGCTTGGCCTCGCCGCCGACCTCAAGAAAGAGCTTGAAGAAGCCCGCAACGAACTCGCCATTGCTCAGCGCAAGGGCGAGTTCCAGAAGGCGGGCGAGCTTGCCTATGGCCGCATCCCTGAATTGGAAAAGCGCCTGCAGGAGGCGGAAGCCCAGGACGGTAAGGTCGGCATGGTCGAGGAAGTGGTCACGCCCGACCACGTCGCCCATATCGTCTCGCGCTGGACCGGAATTCCGGTCGACAAGATGCTGCAGGGCGAGCGCGACAAGCTGTTGCGCATGGAAGACGAGATCGCCAAGCGCGTCATCGGCCAGGGCGAAGCGGTGCAGGCCGTTTCCAAGGCGGTGCGTCGTGCGCGCGCCGGGCTTCAGGACCCGAACCGGCCGATCGGCTCGTTCATGTTCCTAGGCCCGACGGGTGTCGGCAAGACCGAACTGACCAAGGCGCTGGCGAGCTTCCTGTTCGACGACGAGAGCGCCATGGTGCGCATCGACATGTCTGAGTTCATGGAGAAGCACTCGGTGTCGCGGCTCATCGGCGCGCCTCCCGGCTATGTCGGCTATGAGGAGGGCGGTGCGCTGACCGAAGCGGTGCGGCGCCGGCCCTATCAGGTCATCCTGTTCGACGAGATCGAGAAGGCGCATCCTGATGTCTTCAACGTGTTGCTGCAGGTGCTCGACGATGGCCGCCTGACCGACGGTCAGGGGCGCACTGTCGATTTCCGCAACACGCTGATCATCATGACGTCGAACCTCGGCGCGGAATATCTCGTCAATCTCGGCGAGGATCAGGACGTCGACATCGTTCGCGATGAAGTCATGGCCGTGGTCAAGGCGTCGTTCCGGCCGGAGTTCCTGAACCGTGTCGACGAAGTCATCCTGTTCCACAGGCTGCGCCGTCAGGACATGGGCAAGATCGTCGAGATCCAGTTGAAGCGGCTGGAAAGCCTGCTTGCCGATCGCAAGATCAGGCTGGAGCTGGATGCCGAGGCCATCGACTGGCTGGCCAACAAGGGCTACGACCCGGCCTATGGCGCACGCCCGTTGAAGCGTGTCATGCAGAAGGAACTGCAGGACCCGCTGGCTGAGAAGATCCTGCTCGGCGAAATCCTCGACGGCTCGAAGGTGAAGGTCACCGCCGGTTCGGATCGGTTGAACTTCCGTTCGAAGCCGGTAAAGGTCGAGGCCGAAAAGGCGGCATGATCAGACGAAGCGAGGCGCAGATGACGTTGGACGAATACAACGGCTTCTGCGCCTCGCTGCCTTCCACCACCCATGTGGTGCAGTGGGGTGGGGCGCATGTGTGGAAGGTCGGTGGCAAGGTTTTTGCCATTGGCGGGTGGAATGACGGCGATGGCCTGTTCGTCACCTTCAAGTGTTCCGAAATGGCCTACGATATCCTGAAGGAGCAGCCGGGCCTGCGGCCTGCTCCCTATCTCGCCTCGCGCGGCATGAAATGGATCCAGCGGCAGACCGGCGAAAGCATGGATGCCGACGCGCTGAAGGACTATTTGCGCGAAAGCTACCGGCTCATCGTGCAGAAGCTTCCGAAGGCTGCGCGCAAGGAACTCGGATTATAGCCATAGCGCGGCCATCTTCATGCCGGGTTCATATTGGAACTTCTAACCGTATCAACGCATTTGCGGGTATCCGTATGATTGAGCGCGGGATGCTGCCGGTTCGCGGCGGCAAGGACGAATCGGGGATTTTGGCTAGAATGGTCGGCAAACTCTTTGTTGTTTCGGCTTTTGCAGCAGGTTTTTGCACCCTCAGTGCGCAGGCTTCCGTAGCGTCGGATACGCGTTCGGAGGAGAATTCCCGGCGAATCACCGTGAATGGCGGCGACGTGCTGCTCGCCCAGGCCGGCGATGTCGAAGTCTATTTCGACGGCAACGGCAACAGGGTGATCGTCGATTCCTACACGGGTCAGGTGATCGCCATTCAGCCGCCCCGTGGTGTTGTCGGCCAGCGCGACAGGAGAGCCTTGCGTCAGCGCGAGGTGCGCCGTAGCGATCGCTATTATCAGGGCGATCCCGGCTATGGCGAACGCTCGCGGCGCGACGAATTGCTCGGCCCGGCTGACGAAGGCTATGACGAATATCCGAACAATGGCGGCTATTCGCGCAATGTGCCGCGCGAAGAATTCCCGCCCGCTCCGGGCCGGGCGTTTCCCGATGAACAGGCCGATCCCAACGGCGGCTACGAGCCCGAGCCGCAGATCGTCCGGCGCGAGCCGGTCGAGCGGTCTCCGCTGAACACTCCGGGAGTTGAAACACCACAGACGTCGCCATCGATCTCCGAACCGCCAGCCATCGGTGGCGCAACGGTCGAACCGCCGACGACCTTCACTGCGCGCGAAGATGTTGCCGGCATGCAGATCCTGATGGATCGCGCCGGCGCTTCGCCTGGCGTCATCGACGGAAAGTTCGGCTCGAATGTCGACAAGGCATTCGAGGCCTATCGGCAACTGACGGGAACCAACCTCAAATCCACGGATACGGCCGCCATCAAGGAGGCGCTCGCTGCGTCCGGTGGCGATCCGTTCATCAACTACACCATCACGCCGGAAGATGCGGCCGGGCCGTTCGTGGCTTCGGTGCCTGCCGACTACAGCCAGAAGGCGCAGCTCGATCACATGAGCTACACCTCGGTTCCAGAGATGCTGGCCGAACGGTTCCATATGGACGAAACCTATCTCAGGTCGCTCAACCCGCAGGCCAATTTCTCGCGGCCGGGCACGATCGTCCGTGTCGCCAACGTCGGCAAGCCGGCCACGACAAAGGTTCAGCGCATCATAGCCGACAAGGGGCTCAAGCAGGTCCGCGCCTATGATGCCGAGGGCAAGCTTGTCGCTGCCTACCCGGCGACGATCGGCTCGTCGGATACGCCGTCGCCGACGGGTACGCATGCCGTGTCGCGCGTCGCGCTCAATCCGAACTACACCTACAACCCCAAGCTCAACTTCAAGCAGGGCGACAACGACAAGATCCTGACCATTCCGCCCGGTCCTAACGGCCCGGTCGGTTCGGTGTGGATCGCGCTCGACAAGCCGACCTACGGCATCCACGGCACGCCGGACCCCTCCAAGATCGGCAAGACCGAAAGCCATGGCTGCGTGCGCCTGACGAACTGGGATGCGCAGGAACTGGCGAAACTGGTGAGCCCTGGCGTCACGGTCGAGTTCACGGATTGATAGAATAGTCGTTGGACTGCCGTTTCTTGTCGGCAGGTCGCTAACCAGCGTTCGGGCACGCGCATAATGTCGCTGCATGAGCGCGCCCGAATCAGCAGTCCTGAACAACGAATTGCCGCCGAAGGCGGCCCGGACGTTCTGTCCGCCGGCGAGCCGCCGCTTCGTCATGTTCTCGGCAATACTCGCCTCCAGTATGGGCTTCATCGACGGTTCGGTCGTGTCACTCGCAATGCCGGCGATCCGCGCCGATCTTGGAGCGTCGCTGATCGACGCCCAGTGGATCAGCAATGGCTACATGCTGTTTCTCTCCGCGCTCGTGCTGCTTGGCGGTGCGGCCGGCGATGTCTTCGGCGTGCGCAACATCTTCGCCGGTGGCATAGCGGTGTTCATGGTGACGTCGCTGCTTTGCGCCATCTCGACGGATGCCGACATGCTGATCGTCATGCGCGCGTTGCAAGGCGTGGGTGCGGCCTTCATGGTTCCGGGCAGCCTTGCCATCATCGCCAAATCCTTTCCGGCTGACATGCGCGGCAAGGCGATCGGCCAATGGGCGGCTTTCTCTTCGCTGACGATGGCGCTGGGGCCGTTTCTGGGCGGCATGGTTCTGTCGTTCGGCGATCCATGGATGTGGCGGCTGATATTTGCCATCAACGTGCCGATCGGCGTTCTGGCGCTGGTCATGATCTTCGGCAAAGTGCCGGCGGATCGGCCGTCGGAGACGCGCCGCCTCGATATTCCGGGCGCAGTTCTGGCGACGGTGGGGCTAGGCGTCATTGCCTGGGGCCTGACCAGTTTCGGCCTGCCCGCCGAAGGTCAGCTTGTCGCACCGATCATATGGGTCGTGATCGGCGTTGCGCTGTTTGCCGCCTTCATTCTCTGGGAGAGCCATACCCGTTCGCCGATGGTGAAGCTGGAGCTGTTCCGCTCGCGCGCTTTTTCAGGCGCCAATCTCTATACGCTGATCCTGTTCTTTGCCTTCAGTGCCGTGCTGTTCTTCCTGCCGATGACGCTCGTTTCGGCCTGGGGCACCAAGGAATGGCAGGTCAGTCTGCTGTTCATTCCGCTGTCACTGTTCATCGCGCTGCTTTCCGGTTCCGCCGGCAGGCTTGCGGATCGGCGCGGGCCGCGCCTGCCGCTTACCCTGGGCGCCGCCATCGTGACCGTGTCCTATACCGGCTTGGCGCTCACCATGCCCTTGATGCAGATATGGACGGTAACGCTTCCCCTGCTGTTGCTGAACGGTCTCGGCATGGCAATCCTGGTATCGCCGCTCTCGGCGGCCGTAATGCTGGCGACGCCTGACGAGGATACCGGGCTGGCTTCCGGTGTGAACAACGCGGTTGCACGGGCGGCGGGATTGATGGCGGTTGCGGCACTCGGTGCCGTCGCCGGCCTGGTCTTCGCGAAAGTTCTTGGGGAGGGCGCGCCGGGCGTCGAATTCGGTGCATTTTCGCCGACACCTTTGATGCCGGCGATGGAGGCCCTGCGCGTCGAGGCAACGAACCGGGCGTTTCAGGCCATTGCCGGGATATCAGCGGCGATGTGCGCGCTTGCGGGCATCATAGCCTGGGTCACTCAGCCGGCATGGCGCGAGAAAAGATCTGATTTGCCAAGCTAGGCGGAGCCGATCAGCGGGCGGCACTTTCCTTGGCGCTCGCCACCTTCAGCGTTCCCGCATTTTCTTCCTTGAGCAGATCGTCGATCCGCTCGCGCTCGCGCTTGAAGGAAACGAGTTCGTCGCCGTTCAGGATGCGGCCAACCGGCAGGCGCACGCGCATCGGGTCGACCTTGGTGCCGTTGACGATGAGCTCGTAGTGAAGGTGGGGGCCGGTCGCCAGGCCCGTCGATCCGAGATAGCCGATGACCTGGCCCTGGCGGACGCGTGCGCCAGGCACGATACCCGAGGCAAATCCGCTCTGGTGATTGTAGGATGTCTCGTAGCCGTTGGCATGGCGGATGATCGTCTGCTTGCCGTAGCCGCCAGCCCATCCGGCCTTTTCGACGGTGCCGTTGCCCGCGGCGATTATCGGCGAACCGGTGGGTGCTGCCCAGTCGACGCCAGTGTGCATCCGGACATAGCCGAGGATCGGATGGCGGCGTCCGCCGAAGCCGGAACGGAACACGCCGTTCGGCAGCGGATTGCGCAGGAGGAATTGTTTGGCGCTGCGGCCGTCCCCGTCGAAATAATCGAATGTGCCATCCTGTAGCTGGAAGCGATAGAAATTGCGCGTTGCCCCGCCAAAGGTCGCCGAAACATAGAGGAGCTGCGACTCGTCCGACATCTGGTCGTCGCTGTCGGGCTGCGAGAACAGAACCTCGAGGTGGTCGGACGAATTGAGGCGCGACTGGAAATCGACATCCGAGGCGAGCAGCTTGATGAGCTGCTTGGTCATGTCCTTGGACATGCCGTAGGAATAGGCCGCGCGATAGATGCCGTCATAGATGCTTGGCAGGCTGCCGCGCGCGACCGGCGACGGCGAATCGTCGAAAGCCGTCAAAAGCTCGGGATTGGGCTCGGGTTCGTTCGTCGTCACATATTGCTTGCGGTCGTTGAGCGCGATGGTCAGCAGGTGCTGGGTGCGGTCATAGACGCTGGTGCGCACGACCTGTGCCTTGTCGCCGCGTATCTCCAGCCCGACCCGCAGTACCGTGCCGGCCTTGAGCGTCGAGCCGTTCAGTATCTTGGTGATGGCCTCCGCCATGCTGGCGGCGTCATCGCCCGTGTAGCCCGAATCGTTGAAGGCTTCGGTGATGTCGTTGTCAGCCGTGAAAGGGATGATGTCTTCGGCATAGGTCAGTGCCGAATCATCGCTGCCGATTCGCGGCGAGACGGAAACATTCTCCGGCACGATGCGAACGCCATAAGAGCCGGCGAGCGTCTGCGTCGCGAATGAACTTCCGAAGCGTTCAGGGTCGACATAATGGAGTGCAGCCACCTGCACGTCCCCATCGGTCAGGATCGCTCCCGTCGTTCGCACCACCTGTTCAACCTCGTCGGCCGACAGGTCGCTCTTCTCGTCGAAGGCGGCGGTATCCATCGGGAAGTCGACCGTCTTCAGGCTCATCTCGCTTTCGACCTTGACGCCGTAGATCTGGCCGGCGGGGGCGGCGGCGATCTGGGCCGCGCCATCTTCGGCAAAGACGTCGAGCGGATCGAATGCGGGATAGGCGCGCGTAGTCTTATAGCCGGCAGCCAGCGCCATCTTGATCTGGACGAAAGGAACGGTGCGGACAACGTCGCGGTCGCCGACGCGGCTGGACATGGAAACCTCCATGCGCCGCTTGTCCTTTGCCCGCGAAATCTGGCGCAGCTGCACCAGTCTTGATGCCTTGGCGTCCTGGCCGCCGCCGTCCTTGTTCTGCGCTGTGCCGGTGTTCTGCGCGATTTCCGGCGGTGTCGCCAATTGCTCGCGCCCGTCGAGCGCGGCGAAAAGGGCAACGCCCATGAGTACGCTGGAAGTGACCCCTGTCAGGAATGTGCCGGAAAGCCAGCGCGCCGATACCTCACGCCTGTCCGGTGGCCCGCTGCGCCCGTCGGCGATCAGTGGCGGCTCGTTGCCGAGTTCAGCTATGGTCTGATCCGTGTCGTGCATTCAGAGCGGTGGCGTTTCCCGATCGGCAGCCGGCGTTTTATCTTGATTGCTCCGACAATTGCCTGTCGCGGCGGCCGAAGTCAAACGAAGGCTCCTGGTCTCGCGCCCGCTCTGATGGATTTCCATATATAGAACGCGCGCGCGAAGGTCGTAATTTCGTTGCGAGGGCAGAGACATTGACGGGCATTGAGGCCGCAATAGGGCTCCAATGTGGCTGCGCCGGCAAAACGCTTTGCCTGGCAAAGGGGCTGACGCAGCGTCCGCAAGGCGCGCGCATTTTCTGTCTCAAAAACTTCATGAAAGATGGAAATGGTTGTTGACAGGTTGGGAAGGTGGCGACTATATACGCCTCAACAACGAGGGCGGCGCGCCG